>CAZLKN010000001.1:0-148819 GCA_964560135.1 uncultured Actinomycetes bacterium
ATCGAACCCGGAGTCCGTTGTGGCTCCCGCTCAGGAGGGTAGAGCTATCAGCGAGTGCCAAGACATCCAGCGTCTGATCTGGTCGGGTGAGACCGGCGGCCATCCCGTCGAAGCGCACACCGAGCGTTGTGCCGACTGCCGGACGGAGCTCCGCCGATCGCAGCAGCTAAAGGTGGCGCTCGTCGGGCTCCAGCAGGAGCTCGCACCGGCTCCGGACGACCTCGAGCCGGCGCTGATCGCCGCCCTGCAACGTCCAAGGGCCGAGCGGGCCCGAGGCGTCGTGGAGCATCCGCGGTTCTGGCGGGGCGCGGCGGTCGGAGCGGCCGCCGCCACGGCTGCGGCCGTGGGACTGCTCGTGGCCAGACGCCGCATTCGCCCCGGTCTGGCCGCCTGACGACACGGCCCCGCCGCGATACGCTGTCGGTTCTGTCTATACTGGACGGGTCGCGGCATCCCACCTTATTAGGGCCGTAGCTCAACTTGGCAGAGCACCGGTCTCCAAAACCGGGGGTTGGGGGTTCGAGTCCCTCCGGCCCTGCTGGCGACACGATAGGAGTGGAAGGAAGGCGGTTGGCGTGAATCGCGAGGTCAAGCGTCAGATGAAGCGTGACCAGCGCGCCCAAGAGAAGGCGGCGCGCACACGCGCGCCCGTTCCGGCGGGTGGCCAGCGGCGTGAACGCGTCAAGACGCGTCAGTTCATCAGAGAGATCCAGGGTGAACTCCGCCGCGTCATCTGGCCGAGCCCCCAGGAGGTCATCACCTACTCGATCGTGGTGATCTTCATCGTGGCGCTCCTCACAGGGATCGTATTCCTTCTGGATTTCGGTTTTTCCAAGGCCGTCGTCGAACTGTTCCGGCCTGCCGGCGGCTTGCCCGCACCGTAGTCAATCGAGGAGCGAGGGAACCCCATCCGTATGCCCGACCATGAGACCAACCAGCAGACCGTCGAAACCGACGAGCCCCGTGCCTCCGAGGAGGAGCGGGTAGAAGAGGCGACCGGCGAGGCCACCGAGGAGGCTCCCCGTGCCGCCGCCGAGCCGGCGGAAGCCGGTGCCGGGGACGCCGCTCCCGTCGCTGAGTCCTCCGAGGCCGCCGTCGATGACGCCGAGCCGGCCGCCGCTGAGGACGCCGACGACGAGGATGCCGAGGAGGAGGAGGAGGACGAGGTCAATCCGTTCCTCTTCCAGCCCGGTGACTGGTACGTCGTCCACACCTACGCGGGTTATGAGAACAAGGTGAAGGCCAACCTCGCTTCGCGGATCCAGTCCATGAACATGGAGGACAAGATCTACGAGGTGGTCGTGCCCACCGAAGAGGTCATGGAGCTCAAGTCGGGCCGGATGCAATCGGTCCAGAAGAAGGTCTTCCCCGGGTACATCCTCGTCCGGATGGATCTGGACGACGACTCCTGGTACGTCGTCCGGAACACCCCGGGGGTCACCGGATTCGTCGGGACGGGCGCGAAACCCACACCGCTCGACCCCGGCGAGGTGAGCAGGATCCTCGCCCCCAAGCCCGAGGAGCGGATGCGTCCGCGCCTGGAGTACGAACAGGGCGAGGTCGTCAGCGTGATCGCGGGAGCGTTCAGCGGTATGAGCGGACCGATCTCGGAGATCAACATGGATCAGCAGAAGGTCAAGGTCCTGGTCGACATCTTCGGGCGCGAGACGCCCGTGGAGCTGCCGTTCGACCAGGTGGCCAAGATCTGAGGGGACGAGAACGACGATGGCGAAGAGCAGCAAGCGTGTGATGGCTGTCCTGAAGCTCCAGCTTCCCGCGGGCCAGGCGACGCCGGCACCGCCGGTGGGCCCGGCGCTGGGTCAGCACGGCGTGAACATCATGGAGTTCTGCAAAGCGTACAACGACGCCACGAAGGCCCAGACCGGGATGATCATCCCGGTCGAGCTCACGGTGTACCAGGACAGGTCGTTCGACTTCGTGACCAAGACGCCGCCTGCGGCGGTCCTGATCAAGCGGGCAGCGGGCCTCGAGAAGGGGTCCGCAGAGCCGAACCGGAACAAGGTCGGACGCCTCTCGAAGCAGCAGGTCCGGGAGATCGCAGAAGTGAAGCTCCCCGACCTCACGGCGAACGACATCGATCAGGCGATGAGCATCATCGCCGGAACCGCCCGGTCCATGGGCGTCACGGTGGAGTAGGAGAGCGACATGGTGAAGGTTGGAAAACGCCTGAAGGCCGCGACGGAGGGTCTCGATCCCGACTCGCTCTACCCGCCCGCCGAGGCGATCGAGATCGTCAAGCGGAACGCGACGGCCAGGTTCGACGAAACCATCGAGGCCGCGTTCAAGCTCGGGGTCGACCCGAGGAAGGCCGACCAGATCGTCCGCGGCACCGTCACGCTGCCTGCCGGCACCGGGAAGACCGTGCGCGTGGCGGTCTTCGCGTCGGGGGATGCCGCCAGGGAGGCCGAGGAGGCCGGGGCCGACGTTGTCGGCGAAGACGACCTCATCGAGCGTGTCGCCGGCGGCTGGTTCGAGTTCGACTCTGCGGTCGCGACCCCGGACATGATGCCGAAGGTCGGTCGCATCGGGAAGCTGCTCGGCCCCCGGGGGCTGATGCCGAACCCGAAGGCCGGGACGGTGACCCCCGACGTGGCCAAGGCCGTCGAGGAGATCAAAGGCGGGAAGGTCGAGTACCGTACGGACAAGTTCGGCAACGTCCATCTCGTGCTGGGCAAAGCATCGTTCTCGCACGAGGATCTGACCCGGAACTTCGCTGCGGTCCTGGACGAGTTGATCAGGGCCAAGCCCGCAGCGGCCAAGGGCAAGTATGTTCAGTCGATCGTGATCTCGTCGACGATGGGTCCGGGGGTCCGGTTGGATCCCAATCTGACCCCGCGTGACGTGCTCGACGCGTCTGCTCCGGCAGGCGGCTAGCCGTCCGCGTATACTCGTCGATGCCGTAGACAGCAGGTCCCGTAACCGGGCGAAGGCTCCAGGTGGAGCGCCTGCCGAGGCGGAACCTCGCTTCGGTGGTGCGTGTCGCAGGGAACCCTCGTCCGTAGGACCGGACGGGGGTTTTTCATGGCAGAGGCTTACCAGACCAGGGTCAGGCCCGAGAAGGTCAAGGTGGTCGAGGAGATCAAGGAGCGGCTGGATAAGGCCAAAGCCACTCTCCTGACCGAGTACCGCGGGTTGACCGTCACCGAACTGGGAACGCTCAGGGTGGAGTTGACCAAGGCCGACGTCGAGTACCGCGTGGCCAAGAACACCATGACCCGCATCGCCGCGCAACAGCTCGGGATCGACGGACTCGACCCGCTCTGTGAGGGTCCCACCGCGATCGCGTACTGCTACGGGGATCCGGTGGTCGGAACCAAGGCCCTCGCGACATTCGCGAAGGATCATCCGACCCTGGTGATCAAAGGCGGGGTGCTCGAGGGCCGCGTGATGTCCGCCGACGAGGCGCAGGGACTCGCGACCGTCGATCCGCTGGACGTGTCCCTCGCCAAGATCTGCGGGTCGCTCACGGCGCCGCTCGCGGCGATCGTGGGCACGCTGGAGGCGCCGCTGCGCCAGATCCTGTTCGTGCTCGAGCAGGGTCAGGCAACCGGCATCTTCGCAGGGGCGGATGCGGCGGAGGCTCCGACGGCAGATGCCGCCGAGGAGACGCAGGCTCCAGCGGAGCAGGCTCCAGCGGAGCAGGGCTCGGCTCCGGCCGGCGACGCGTCAGGGTCCGAGGAGGAGGCCACGGGGGTCACCCCAGAGGCCGAGGAAAGCACGACCGAGGAGAGTGAATAGAAGATGGCGAAGCTGAGCGTTGACGACGTGTTCGAGGCGATCAAGGAGTTCTCGGTCCTCGAGGCTGCGGATCTCGCGACGAAGATGCAGGACGAGTTCGGGATCCAGGCGGCGGCCCCCGTTGCCGCAGCCGCGCCGGGTGCGGCCCCCGCTGAGGAGGCGGCCGCGGCCAAGGACGAGTTCGACGTGATCCTCACCGGAGCCGGTGAGAAGAAGATCCAGGTGATCAAGGAGGTCCGTGCCGTCACGAGCCTCGGCCTCAAGGAGGCCAAGGACCTCGTGGACGGAGCCCCCAAGCCGATCAAGGAAGGCGTCTCCAAGGAAGAGGCCGACAAGATCAAGGAGGCCATCGAGGGCGCCGGAGGTTCGGTCGAGGTCAAGTAGACCGTCCCGAGCAGTCGTTGGAGGGCCGGCCCGTACGGGCCGGCCCTCACTGATTGTTCGGCCCCGTCTGCTGCTGGCAGTCGGGGTGTTGAGGGTACTCCCGGCAGTCCACCTGCTCCCGTGGTGGGGGGGTCGGCGTGGGATCCGGTTGGGGCGTGATGATGATCACCCGCGGCGTCGGGGTCGGCGCAGGGGTGGGAACCGGCGTCGGCTGCACCACGGTGGCCGGTCGCTGCGTGACGCGCGGTCGGGGGGTGCGCGCAGGGGGAGGAGTGGGCTCGGGCGTCGGCTCGGGAGTGGGTTCGGCCTCGGCCGTGGGGCTCGGGCTGGGTGTGGCCACAAGCGGTGTCGGCGTGGGTGTGGCGGCGAGCGGCGCCGGACCGGTCTGCGGGAAGGAATGGTGCTGCAGCACCAGCAGCGAGGCCGTGATCAGCACGACCGTGGTCGTCAGCCGCTGCGCCCCCTTGCGGAGGCGGTGGTTGGGCCGCCGGCGCAGATGGGGGCCGTGGGTGTCCCAATGGCGCACGAGGTCGGCGGCGATGCTCTCCCGCACACCGGCCGCCGGGGCCGCCGCGGCGATGCCACCGAGGATCGCCGCAGCCGAGGCGTAGCGCTTGCGGCCCGACCGGCAGGTGTCGCACCCGCGGATGTGGCGGCTTACCGCCTTCCGCATCCTCGGGGTGCGGTCGTCGGCACCGAAGCGAGCCACGACCGCGTCGAGCTCGGAGCAGTCCTTGCGTCCCACCTTGGCCATCACGACCGCCCCCAGCGCATCTTCGACGGTGTCGCGGAGCCTGGAGAGCAGCACGTAGGCGTGGGACGGTTTGATGTCCAGCGCAACTGCGATCTCGCCAGGTTCGAGGCCCTGGCGCACCGACATGTCGAAGATCGAGTGGTCACGCGGGTTCAGGGTCGCGGCGGCCTCCCACACGAGTTGGGCCAGCTCTCCCTGCTCGACGGCGGCCGACGGGTCGGTCGTGCCCGGTCCGGTGCGCACGGGCGCCATGGGCTCGAGGTCGTCAGGCATCGCGGTGGTCCTCCCGCGCCGCTCGATCAGATTCAGGGCGGCGTTTCGGGCGATCGCGTAGAGCCAGCCGCGGAACGCCTCGGCGTCCCGCAGGCCCCCGAGGCGTTCCATCGCCTTCAGGAAGGTATCCGAGGTGACGTCCGCCGCGTCGTCGCGGTTCCGGACCATCTGGAAGCAGAAGTCGTGGATCCGATCCACGTAGCGGGCGTAGAGATCCAGGAACGCGTCCCGGTCGCCCTCCTGGGCACGGCGGACCAGCTGGGCGTCCTCTACAAGCCCGCTCATCGGCGGTTCTCCTCCTCGGATGCACGTCGTGTCCTCTCCATCGTCTCACTTGCTAGGACCGGCGACGAGGGGGAACCTTACACTTATAGGAGTAACCGTTTCCTAGCGACCGGTTGACGGCTCATGAAGGTCGTCCCTACGATGAGGCGTTGTCGTCCAAACTCACAGGAGGTTCAATGGCGGAAGTTGGCGAGGTCGTCGAAGGCGTCGTAGCGAAGATCGCGCCCTACGGTGCGTTCGTGGACCTCGATAATGGAGAGAAGGGCCTGATCCACATCTCCCAGATCGACCGATCGTACGTGAAGGACGTGCATGAGCATCTGCGGGAGACCGAGAAGGTGACAGTGAAGATCGTCGGGATGAAGCCCGACGGCAAGCTGGATCTCTCGATCAAGGCCCTCCAGGAGCCCGACCCCCGGGAACACCGGCCCCCGCGGCGCGGCCAGGATCCCGATTTCGAGCGGATGCTGAAGAAGTTCATGCAGCGTTCGAACGAACGTCAGGCGGACATCAAGCGCAACCTGCGGGGCAAGCAGGGCTGAGCGAGATCAACGCCTCCGGGCTCGGTCCTGCGGACCGCGTCGCGGTCGAGCGACAGTTGGGCAGGCCCGTCAGGGGAGATGTGCGTGTGGCCGTGCGCTGTCCTTGCGGCCTTCCGGCGGTCATCCAGACCCATCCGCTGGTCGACGGCGAGCCCTTCCCGACCCTCTACTGGCTCACATGCATCCGGGCGATCCGGGCCGTGTCGCGCCTGGAGGCGGCGGGACGCATCGGTGGGATCAATGAGCGGATCGCGCGGGATGCTGAGTTCCGGGACGCCGTAGTGGCCGCGCAGCGCGCCTACGTGGAGCAACGCAACGCCCTGCACGACCTCGGAGCAGCCGCCGGCGGCGTCGGGGGTGGCCCCCTCGACCACGTGAAGTGTCTGCACGCCCACTACGCGCACCATCTCGCCTCGGGCGGCGACCCGGTCGGGGAGATCGTTGCGGCGGAGGTCGGCAACGTGCTCCGGACGCCTGGATGCCTGCAGGAGCTATGAGGCTGGCAGCGCTGGACATCGGCACGAACACCGTGCGGGTGCTGGTGGGCGATGCCGACCGTACGCGCCTGCACCCCGTGCACCGGGGACTGGAGATCACACGCCTCGGCCGGGGCGTCGACCGGAACAAGCGCTTCGAGGCCGAAGCCGTGCAGGCGACCGTCGACGTGACGGCGCGTTTCTGCCGCGAGGCTCGGGATGCGGGGGCCGAGTCGATCCGGGTGGCCGGTACGAGCGCGCTACGGGACGCCGCAGATCGTGACGCCTTCGCCGAGGCCGTCGAGCGGACCACGGGATGTGCGCTGGAGGTCCTGTCCGGGGACCAGGAGGGGCGTCTGGCGTATCTGGGGGCCACCGCCGAGCTCCCGGGGGACGGGCCGTTCTGTGTGTGCGACATCGGGGGAGGGAGCACCGAGCTGATCCGCGGACGGCGGCGGATGGAAGCCGTGTGTTCGATCGACGTGGGATCGGTGCGGGTGCGGGAGCGGTTCCTGCCCGACGATCCGCCCCGCCCCGAGCAACTCGCGGCTGCTGCCGACTTCGCTCGTGGGGAGCTGGCTCGCGCGGCCGGAGCGGTGGGGCTGACGGGCTCGGAGACCCTGGTCGGGGTGGCGGGAACGGTGACCACCATCGCGGCGCTCGCCGCCGGGTTGGAGCGGTACGAGCCCGACGCCGTCCACGGGATGCGCCTTCATGCGGACCACATCCAGGCCTGGACCGATCGCCTGGGTGTGATGCGTGTCGAGCAGATCCGGCAGCTGGCGACGATGGACCCCGGGCGGGCCGATGTTATCTGCGCCGGCGCGGTGATCCTGCGCGAGGTCTGCGGGCTCGGTTTCGGCGAGATCCTGGTCAGCGAGCACGACATCTTGCACGGGTTGATCCTTGACCTTGCCCGCCGCTGAGCGGGGCTGCGCCCGCCCCGTAGGGTCGGCTAGCCTGTGGCCCAACCGTTGGCTGGAAGGGGGTCGTCGATGGCAGGGTCGGATGTGGCGGGGAAGGTCGCCGTCGTGACCGGCGGCAACGTGGGCATCGGAAGGTCGATCGCCCGCCGGTTGCTCGTCGAAGGCTGCTCGGTCGTCACGTGCTCCCGCCGGGACTACGACGCTCCGCCCGCCGCCGAGGGGCTGGACGGTGTGGAGGGCCGTATCGTCCACATGTCCTGTGACGTGCGGGAACCGGAACAGGTCGAGGCGGTCGTCACCGGCGCCGTGGACGCCTTCGGTGGCCTGGACATCCTCGTGAACAACGCGGGCGGGTCCCCGGCGGCCGAAGCGGCGACGGCGAGTCCCCGGTTCTTCGCGGCCGTGATCGCCACCAACCTGACGTCGGTGATGGTGTTCTCCCAGAAGGGCAACGCGGTGATGCAGCAGCAGGACGGTGGCGGGGTCATCGTCAACATCTCGAGCGTGGCGGGTCTCAATGCCTCGCCGGGTCTCGCCGCCTACAGTGCCGCGAAGGCGGGGGTGATCAACGTCACACGGTCGCTGGCCAACGAATGGGGGCCGAAGGTCCGGGTAAACTGCGTGGCCCCCGGCCTGATCCTCACCGAGGGGGCGGAGTACCTAGTGCCCTCGGATGAGGCGAAGGTCGCTGCGGAGGCGTCGATCCCGCTGGGGCGGATCGGCGAGCCCGACGAGATCGCGGACGTCGTGATGTTCCTGGCCTCCGATGCCTCGAGGTACGTCAACGGGGAGACGATCGTCGTGGACGGAGGCGGGCGCGTGCGGGGAGTTGGTTAACCGTCGGCCCTCGCGGGGGATCGTAGACTACAGTTCGGGCCCGGGTGGCGGAACCGGCAGACGCGGAGGACTTAAAATCCCCTGCCCGTGAAGGGTGTGTGGGTTCGACTCCCACCCCGGGCACTCAACGGACCACCAAGCCGGCGTGCATCCCGGCCGGGTAGTGTCCGCCGACGTTGCAGATGAGCACGTAGCGTCCCGACTCTAGGTCGACCGTCAGGGCGCGTGACCCGCCGGGTTGGAAAGGCTCGATCGCGCCCACCCGTTCCACTTCCGGAGCAGAGGTATCGGCGCGTCCGCCCCGGGTACGGAGGGCACCGGGGGGTTGCTCGGTGCGCAGCACGATGAGGTCGTGGACCGTCCGGCCGGAGTTGCCCGCGAGGAGCAGGGTTCCTCCCCTCGGGGTGGTCACGGGACGGAGGTTCACCCGCCACTCGGCGAGTTCCACCTCGATGTCGGGGTTGGCGGGTTCGTCGAGCTCGCCCGTACGTCCTGTATCCGGGCCGCAGCCACCGAGGACCAGGGCCATGACGGCGAGGGCGGTGAGCCCGACGCGGCTCGTGCGGTCACGTTCGACCATCACTGCTGAGCCTATCCACTTCGGGGGGCGGTACGCTCGCGGGGTGCGCCGTGTACTGGTCTGGTCGCTGCGGGTGGTGCTGGTCCTCATCGTGGTCGTGGGTACCGTCGTGGGGATGCTGGCTGCCACCACTCCACGTCCGCGGGAGACGGCCGCGTGGGATCGCCTCGCCGACGTACCCCGGCCGCGCGGTGAGGTGGCGGTGGCCGTTACCGTCGAGCACCGGGCGCTGCGGCCGGGGGAGCGTGCCCCGATCGAGCGGCTGTGGGTCATCGGCGGCATCGCGGGCCTCGGCCGGACGGTGGACGATGTGGACGTCTACCACCCCGACACCGACCGCTGGGACGACGGCCCGGCGCTCCCCGCTGCGCGTGACCATGCCGCGGCGGCGGCGATCGGGAGCGCCGTCCACGTGACGGGAGGGTCCGCTCGGGCGACGGCGAGCAGCGGCGAGACGGATCACTGGGTGCTCCGTGAGAATGCGGCGAGCTGGGAGACGCTCGCCGATCTGCCGGAGCCACGGACCGGCCATGCCTTGGTGGCCATCGGCGAGCGGTTGTTCGTCGTGGGCGGGGCGGGGTCCAGCGCACGGGTGCTGATCTTCGAGGACGGACGGTGGACCACCGGGGCTGCGATGCCGATCCCACGGGACCACCTCGTGTCGCTCGTCGTGGACGGACGGATCTGGGCGATCGGGGGCCGCAGCGGCTTCCGGGACGTGCTCGACCGGGTCGACATCTACGACCCGGAGGCCGACGCCTGGTCGCCCGGGCCGGCGCTCCCCTCGCCGATGAGCGCGATGGCCGGTGGGATCGTGGACGATGCGATCCACGTGGTGGGCGGTGAGCACCCGACGGTGATCGGGGGCGGGGTGCTCGACCGGCACGTCCGCCTGGTTCCCGGCGAGGACCGTTGGGCGGACGCGCCCAGGCCCGTGGTCGCCGTCCACGGGTCGCCGGGAGGCGTGCTGCGCGGGAGGCTCCACGTAGCCGGCGGGGCGCGACGGCAGGGCATGCTCTCCGTTCTCGGATGGACGGGTGTCCTCCAGGTCTTCCCGAGCACGGCTGGGTCGGGGTAGCGTGGGTGCCGATGGCATTGGCCGAGGAACGCTGCGAGGTCTGCAGGCCCGGCACGCCCCATCTCTCGGCGGATGACGCCCTCGAGCTCGCAGCCGAGCTCGACGGGGTCTGGGAGGTGGAGGGGTACGAACGCCTGCGACGGACCGTCCGGACGAGTGACTTCGCCGAGGCGCTGTCTCTCGCGGTCAGGATCGGTCTGCTCGCCGAAACCCAGGGCCACCATCCGGACCTGTCCGTGGGTTGGGGCAGGCTCGGGATCGCGCTGACCACCCATGCCGCCGAGGGGCTGACCCGGAGCGACTTCGTCCTCGCGGCGAAGATCGACCGGCTGCTGTCCCGGAAGGCGGAGCCCTGATCCGGTTAGCCTTCGCCGTTGCTGCTCAGCTCGACCGAGAAGCGCACGGTGGTTCCTCCGTCGGCCGACTGGATCTCCACGGCGGGGAAGAGGGACTGGATCAGCATGAGTCCCACGCCGCCCTCGAAGAACTCGGTAGGGTTCGGGACCGCCGGCTGAGGGTTGGGCCGGAACTCGAAGCCGCGCCCCCGGTCGATGACCTCGTAGATCAGTGTTTCGCCGTCCCGTCGCGCGACGATCTGGATCGGAGCTTCGACATCCGCCTCCGCATGCGCCTTCATCGCGTTCGAGCAGGCTTCGGAGATCGCCACCTTGACATCCTGCACGCATTCCTCCGCGCACGAGTGATGACGGGCCACAGCGGCAGCGAAGAGTCGGGCCGTGGCCACGTACTGCGGCTCGGCCTCGAACTCGATCTGGTAGAGATCTGAGGTCGGGTTGTCGGTCTGCATCAGGCTAGCCGTTCCCATCGAGGGCCTCTTCCAAGCTCGCATAGGTGGGGAGCACTCTGTCCAGACCGGTCACCATCAGGACCCGACGGACGGGCTCCCGAGGTCCCACCAGTGCCAAGCTGCCTTCCTGATCCCTGAGGCGGCGCAGCGCTCCGACCAGGACCCCCAGACCCGTCGAGTCCATGAACTCCACGCCCGACAGGTCAACAACGATGCGCGTCCAGCCCTCTGCGAGCAGCTGGGTGATGCGTCGCCGAAGATCCGTAGAGGTGTGCAGGTCGACCTCTCCGCGGAGCTCGACCACGGCACAGCCGCCTTCGGTCCTGGTATCCACGGTCAGATCTACGCCACCTCCCACGCCGCTCCCCTACCCGCCGCGCCGGTAGGGTAAACAACATTGACGATGGTTTCCCCCTCGCCGGAATGGGGAAACAAGGGGAGGATGAGCCCGTTGGTCGATTTGAAGGGGATCTGCGTATCCGTGCCCGCCGATACGTCGGTGGTGCATGTGTTGCGCGGGGTCGTCAGCAGCGTGGCGGCCCGGCTGAACTTCGGGTACGAGCAGATCGATGACCTGCGGCTGGCCGTCGATGAGGCCTGTGCGCATCTGCTGTCGGCGCGACCGCCGGCGACCAGGATCCAGCTGCAGATCGCACCGATCGCCGACGGCCTCGAGGTGACCGCGCTCCGGGACAACGGGCCCGATGTCTGGCCCCCCGCCGGAGCGCGACAGACGCTTGCGTGGAAGGTGCTCAACGCTCTCGCGGATGAGGCGGTGTTCGAGCAGACGGGGGACGGATCTTCGATCAGGTTCACGAAGCGATGGATGCAAACGGGGCAGGGCTGAAGGTGCTCCAACGACCTACCGCGGGAAGGCGGATAGTGCATACCGAGGATCTCGACAAGACTTCGCCGGACGAGCGTGCTCAGTTGCTGTTCGAGCGGCTCGGAGATGATCCACGGGCCCGTGAGGAGCTCGTGGAGCTCTTCTACCCGTTGGCGAGCAATCTCGCCCGGCGCTACCAGGGTTACGGGGAGCCGTTCGGTGATCTCGTCCAGGTGGCCAGTATCGGTCTCCTGAAGGCGATCGACCGCTTCGACCCCGAGCGGGGGGTGCGGTTCTCCACCTACGCGACCCCGACGATCCTCGGAGAGCTGAAGCGCTATTTCCGCGACAAGGGATGGTCGGTGCGCGTCCCGCGACGGCTGCAGGAGAACGCCCTGCTCCTGCGGGACCTGGTCTCCGATCTGTCCCAGGAGCTCGGTCGCTCGCCGACGGTGAGCGAGATCTCGGAGCGCTGTGGACTTTCCGACGAGGAAGTCGTCGAGGCCATGGAGACCCTGAACGCGTATACGGGTTCGTCCCTGGACAGCCCCCCCGACGAGGACGAGACGGCCAAGGCCACGCCCGCGGAACTCGTCAGTGACGATCACGACACGCTGGATCTCGTCGAGGGCTGGGCCGATCTGGAGCCGCACCTGCGGTCACTGCCGGAGCGTGAGCGGCGGATTCTCTACCTGCGGTTCTTCAAGGGATGGACCCAGAGCCGGATCGCGGAGGACCTCGACATCTCTCAGATGCACGTCTCGCGGTTGCTCTCGCACACGCTGGTGGAGTTGCGGGCTGCGGTCCTCAGCGCCGAACAGACAAGCTGAGAACTCAGGGCGTCTTGCGGGCGCGCCGCTCCCCCAGGTCCAGGATCTCTCCTCCGACGGCCGCTTCGTCGACGGCGCAGATCGAGAGGACGTGGCCGCCGGATGCGATGGGTGCGCTGCGGATCTCGTGCATCGCGCCGGTAGTCCGTTCACGGAGTACCATGCGGGTCTGCGTCTCCGGGGTGAGATCGTGTGGCTCCACGGGTGACCCGTCGAGCCGCTCATAGGCCCCGGCCGGGAAGCGAGCGCCTTCGGTCGGACAGCCGTCGCCGAGGAGCGGTTGCAGCCGGGGCGACGCGTACAGAACGTGGGAAGTACGGTCGAGCATCACCACGGCCTCGTCGACCACACCGGCGACCGCGGCGAATCGTGCGTCCTGCTTCAAGCGTTCGAGGTTTGTGGCGGCGTGATCCAGCACCGAGCGGATCGCGGCCATCGTCCACGCTGGGGGGCGAGCCGGGTCGGCGCGGTAAGCGGAGAGCACCAGGGCGAGCTCATCCCTGGAGCGGCCACCCGCCGCGAGCAGCGACTGCGCGTCCAGGGGATCCATGATCCGCGTTCTGGTGGCATGCGAGACCTCGTCGAGCGTCGCGAAGATCGCCTGGTGTTCGTCGAGAAGCTGCCGGCCGATGGGGAATCCGTCGATACGGGTTCCCTTGGTGGCCTCCACGGCCGAGCGTGGCGTGGCGCCGACGGCGGCCACACGGACCACGACGCGTTCGGAGACGAGGCCGACCACGGCCCCGATCAGATGCTGGTCGAGCTGCTGGATCCGCCGGAGGACGTCTCCCAGCACCTCCTCGGAGCTCGCGGCGGCGTCGATGGTACGCATCGACTCCACCAGGATGTCGAATGCTTCGACCGCACGGCGTTCACGGTCGTGTGCCATCTCGAGCGCCTCGCGTGCGCCCGCGCGCTGCAGCGCATCACCCAGTAGGCGGAGGAACATGCGGACCCGGCGACTCCGGTAGGCGGGCCGGATCGACCGTGACAGCACGATGACCGCCGCGCGGACGACACCGGCGCCATCGACGGCGGGCAGATGGATCACCCGCCGGACCTTCGCCGCCTCCATCCGGAGGCGGAGCTCCGGACGGACCCGCGGGTCGCCCTGCCGGAGAATGACCGGCTTCTCGAGATCCTCCAGCGCACCGAGGACGCCGTGGTCGGCGATCGCCTCCTCGTATCCGGCCGGGCCGCCCGTGGATCCTGCCAGGACCGTGTATCTCCCGGACTCGAGATCGAGACGGTTCATGACGAACGTGTCTCGATGCCGGCAGATCCCGGACAGCACGTCCTCGGAGACCGACGCGATCACACTGGTGTCGTGACTTCGCGCGATCTTCGGGCCGGCCTCACGGAGAACCCTCCGGTTGCCGGTCATACGACGGCGGATCGGACCCATCCCGTCAAGTGTGCACCAGAGCAGGTGGCATGCCCAGCTAGGGTGGCGGATACCGCGTGGGGCGGGACCTCCGTGCCCCGCCCCACGCGCTCACCGATGCTCGGCCGTCAACAGAATGGGAACTGGGCGATCACATCGCTGTCGACCTGGGCTTCACCGGACAGGCCGGTCGGCGACTCGGGATCGACGCGGAAGATCGTCGAGCCCGTCGCCGGGATCTTGTCCTCACAGCTCGGCCCGTAGGAGATGGGGTTCAACAGGCCCCCCATGTCCACGTCCTCCAGGCTCTCGAAGGCCTCGACGACGCCCTCGCGGGTGAGGCTGCCGAGCTCGATCGCCTTCTCGAGGATCTGGTGGATGATGCGAGCCTGCGTGTACCCGAAGATGAAGTAATAGTCGGGAGCCTGGTCGGGGGCGTAGCGCTCGAGGTTCTGGATCATCTCGCCCATACCCTCACAGCCCGGTGAGGTGTCGCCCCACTCGCAGGATGCGTCGGTGACCACCCACAGGTTCTCCTCCAGGTAGGGAACGAGCTGTTCCTGCTCCATGAATGCTCCGATCCAGGTCGGCGACTGTCCGATCCACCGCGGCGCGTAGCCCGCTGCGGCGGCGGTGCCGAGGATGGTGCCGGTCGCTCCCGGAACTGCGGTGAGGAACACGTGGTCGGCGCCGGCCCGCTGCATCTGGGTGATCTGGGCCGTGAACTCCGTATCCGTCGGTTCGTAGGTGGCCTCGTCCACGATCTCGAAGCCGAACGCTTCCGCGGCGAACCGCAGGCCCTCGAGCCCTTCCTCTCCGTAGTCGTCGTCCTGGTAGATGATCCCGGCCCGGGGTGTGACGCCTTGCTCGTTGACGATGTAGTCGGCGGCGTTGATGAACTGGATCGGATACGGGGCGCCCGCGGGGACGATGTAGCGCTCACGCAGCCATTCGCTCGACAGCGTGGCCGCCCCCGTGAGGATCCGGTCCTCGTTGATCTGGGGCAGGATCGCCTTCGTCGTCGGGGTCCCGAGCGACTGGGCGATGATGAGCACCTCGTCGCGGATCGCGTTGTACTGGGTGACCTGGTTCTCCACGGTGTACTGCGTGTCCCGTTCGACCAACTCGACCTGGAAGCGCTCATCATCGGGCAGGTCGCGCCCCACGCCTCCGAGTTCCGAGTTCACGTACTCGAAGTACACGCGGTGTCCACGCGTCAACGGTTCTCCGATGACAGCCACCGCACCCGTCAGCGGGGTGAGGTGACCGAGCCTGATCACCTGATCTTCGACACCGACATCGGTCTCGATGTCGCCGACCGCCTGCGGTCCGTCATCCACGCCGCAGCCGGTGGCCACCAGGACCACCGTCGCCAGTGCGGCAACCATGCGGAACATCCTGGTCCCCATGCGCATTGCCTCCTTCCGTCGCCTTCCCGCAACGACCGTCCTCAATATGAGAACGGCCAGGACTTGAAGTAGATCTTCAGCCGTAGCCAGATCCCCGCCATGCCGAGTGGCTCCTTCAGGAGAAAGAGCACGATGAGCACCCCGAAGATCATCTGGTTCAGCACGTGGATGCTCAGCCCGGCCCCGCCCCCGGGGGAGACGAAGGGGATCTGGACGCTGAACTCCTCCACGAGGTGAGGGATGAGCACGATGAAGAAGGCTCCGAGGATCGATCCGAAGATCGATCCGATTCCCCCGACGATGATCATCGCCACGTACTCGATCGACACGAGGAGGTTGTACTGCCCGGGCGATGCGAACCGGAGGTAGGACCCGAGGAGCGCGCCCGCGGCCGCGGTGTAGAAGGACGAGATGGCGAAGGCCGCTACCTTGTACCGGGCGACGTTCACCCCGATCACCGCTGCGGCGATCTCCCGGTCGCGGATGGCCTGGAAGGCACGGCCGGGGCGCGAACGAACGACGTTCTTCGCGAAGAGCGCCGCCACCGCCAGGATCGGGACGAGCAGGTAGTAGAAGGACTGCTCGCGGTTCAAGGGGATGCCGAAGGAACGGTCCCAGTCGACGAGGTTGGTCTCGCCGACCATCGGTGAGGGTACGGTCCTCCCCTGCGGGCCCCCGGTGATGAATCTGATGCTGCGGAACAGATGCACGCCGAGGAACACCAGACCGAGGGTCACGATGGCCAGGTACAGACCCTTCAGGCGGAGGGCGAACGGTCCGATCAGGACCCCGACGGCCAGGCCGAGGAAACCGGCCATCGCGAGCCATGCGGGGAACGGCCAGCCGAGGTCACCTCCGAGATAACCGGCGGTGTAGGCTCCGAGACCGAGGAAAAACGCGTGGCCGAGCGAGATCTGTCCGGTGTATCCCGTGAGCAGGTTGAGGCCGATGGCGCCGATCGAGGCCATCATCGACAGATTGAGGATGCCGATCCAGAAGTTCGACAGCGTCAGGGGAGCGCTCAGCATCACCACGAGGCCGACGAGCAGCCAGAAGCGGGAGAAGGGCGTGGGGAAGATACGCAGATGGTGTTCGTAGCGGGATCGCAGCCCGAAGGGGCGGCGCAGCGGTCGCAACGACCAGAACGGACTCGGCCCGCGCGGCTCCACCTGTTGGACCGTGCCGTGCGCCTGCTGCGTCGACCCCGGCGCGTCAGCCTTCATACGCGCTCCACCTCGGGCGTGCCGAACAGGCCGTACGGACGGACCATGAGCACGATGATCATGAGCCCGTAAGCGGCGATGATGTGCACGTTGGTGCCCAGCCACGGCGCGAACTGGGGCTGGTAGCCCTGGACGAGCAGCTCCGCAACACCGATCGTGAGTCCTCCGACGATGGCGCCTCCGGGGGAGTCCAACCCGCCGAGGATCACGGCCGGGAACGCTCGCAGGGCGGTGAAGCTCAGTTCCGGATGCAGCGTCTGCGGTGCCGTCGCGAGGAAAACGCCACCAACCGTTCCGATGGCCGCGGCGATCGCCCACGACCAGGCGTAGACCCGGGTGGCCGGGATCCCGACGGCGAGAGCTGCTTCGGGGTCGAAGGCCGTGGCGCGCATCGCCATGCCCATGCGCGAGTACTTGAAAAAGGCGAAGAACGTCAAGAGCATGATGCCGGCGGCGAGGATCGTCATGAGCTTCGCGACACCGAACCGGACACCGCCGACGACGATCTGGCTGGCCCCCCACGGGTCTCCCATGATCTTGGCGTCGAACCCCCAGATCCCTGTGACGATCTGGTGGACGATGATCGAGAGAGCGATCGTGACCATGACGATCGCGAACACCGGCCGTCCGACCATGCGTCGCAGGATCGCGCGCTCGATTCCCCAACCCACCCCACCCATCGCCAGCATCGCGAGGGGGACGGCCACGAAGAACCCTATGCCCCCCTGGGCCTGGAGGGCCCACACCAGGTAGGCCCCCAGCAGCATGAGCTCACCCTGAGCGAAGTTGATGACCCCGGTCGCCTTGTAGATGATCACGAACCCGAGGGCCACCAGGGCGTACACCGCCCCGAGGGCAAGGCCCTGGAAGGTGAGCTGGAAGAGATCCGTCATGCGCTGCCCTGGCCGTAGATCGAGTCGACCAGATCCGCGAACCGCTCGGCGAGGGCGCTTCGTTTGACCTTCTGGGTCGCCGTAAGCTCGCCGTCCTCGTGGTCCAGTTCCTTGGGGATCAGGCGGAAGGCCTTGATCTGCTCGACCTGTGCCAGCTCCGCGTTCACCTTCCTCACCTCGTCGGAGATCAGGTCGCGGATCTCCGGCTTCTCGGTGAGGTCGCGGTAGGTGGTGAAGCCGAGACCACGGCGTCCGGCCCAATCGGCCACGGCGTCCAGTTCGATCCCGATCAGGGCGCTCAGGAACTTGCGCTGGTCGCCGATCACCACGGCCTCGCGGATGTAGGGAGAGTACTTGAGCTTGTTTTCGATCTCGCTCGGGGAGATGTTCTTCCCGCCGGCGGTGATGATGATGTCCTTCTTGCGGTCGGTGATGTGGAGATGTCCCCGCTCGTCGATCGTGCCGACGTCCCCGGTGTGCAGCCACCCCTCGTCGTCGATCGTCTCCCTGGTGGCCTCAGGATTCCGGAAGTAGCCGGCGAACACGCACGGCGACCGGAGCAGGATCTCTCCGTCGTCGGCGATCCGGATCTCGACGTCGGTCACCGGTTTGCCGACGGAGCCCAGGCTGTAGTCGTCGGCGGGGGTCAGCGTGCCGGTTCCCGTGGACTCCGTCATCCCCCAGCCCTCACGGATGTGGATGCCGATCGCGTGGAAGAACCGGAGGATCTCGGGGGCGATCGGTGCGGCTCCCGACGCCGGCGTGTGGCACTGAGAGAGGCCGACCTTGCGCTGCAGCGAGCGGTAGAGGAAGAGCCAGCCGATCGCGTACACGAGGTTGTGAGGGAAGCGGTAGCGGCCGCCTGCCGCGAGCCACCGCTGCGAGAGATGGTCGCCCACGCGCATCCAGAGCCGGTAGTTGAGGCGCTTCAGCCAGCTGGCATCGTTCATCCGGATGTGGATGCCGGCCGCCATCTTCTCCCAGATCCGCGGGACCCCCAGGAAGATCGTGGGCTCGATCTCCCGAAGGTTCTCGGGCACCGTGTCGATGGATTCGGCGAAGTTCGCGGACGCCCCCGACGAGATCGTCACGAACAGGGTCAGGATCTTCTCCGCGACGTGGCAGAGCGGGAGGTAGGACAGGATGCGGTCCTCCGTCGAGCCCTGCCAGTAGGTGCGCGCGACCCGGATCGCGTGGACGAGGTTCCGCTCGGACAGGATCGCGCCCTTCGGGGGCCCGGTGGTGCCGGAGGTGTACACGATCATGGCGGTCTCGTCGGCGTGGCGCTCGTCCACCAACCGCTCGAAACGCTCTGGATCCTCCTCGTGCAGGGCACGTCCTCTGCTCACGACCTCCTCGTAGGTGATCAGGCGGGGGTCGTCGTAGCCACGGAGCCCCTTGGAGTCGATGACGACGATCCGCTCGAGGGCCTCGCGCCGGTCCGCGACCGCGAGGGCTTTGTCCACCTGTTCCTGGTCCTCGGCCACCAGATAGCGCGTCTGGCTGTGCGACAGGATGTACTCCACCTCGGGGGCCGGGTTGGTCGGGTAGATCCCGACGGAGATCCCTCCGGCACAGATCGTGCCGAGTTCGGCGAACACCCATTCGGGACGGTCCTCGGAGTGGATCGCGACGCGATCGCCGGTTTCAAGTCCGAGCGATACGAGCCCGAGGCCGAAGGCGCGGGCCCGATCGTAGTAGTCCTCCCACGTGAACGGGTTCCAGACCCCGAGGCGCTTCTCGCGGAGCGCGATCTGGTTGGCCGACTCGCGGCACCGGGCACGGAAGACGGCAGGGAGCGACCCGAGTGCCACCTCGTCGCGGTCTGTGGGTTGACGGATCGTCTCGACGGCCATGTGGCTCACCTCCCGGCTGTGGACTCGGGACCCCGGTCGTCTCCCCGCACGTGGTCGACCCCCAGGTAGGCCTTCAACACCTCCGGATGCTGCTGGATCTCCGCGGGCGTGCCCTCCGCGATGCGGCGTCCGAAATCCAGAGCCATGACACGGTCGGCCACGTCCATCACCACGCCCATGTCGTGGTCGACCAGGATCTGGGTGATCCCGAGCTCCTCCTTGATGTCGAGCACGAAGCGGGCCATGTCCTCGGTTTCCTCGAGGTTCATCCCGGCGACCGGTTCGTCGAGCAGCAGGAGCTCGGGCTCCATCGCCAGCGCTCGCCCGAGTTCGACCCGCTTCTGCAGGCCGTAGGGGAGGGTCGCGACGCGCTGGTCGCGAACGGCTGCGATCTCCAGGAAGTCGATCACGCGTTCCACCTGCTCGCGGTGTCGCACCTCCTCGCGCTTGGCGCGTCCCCACCACAGCCCTCCGGTCACCACCCCCGTCTGCATGAGATGGTGGCGACCGAGCAGGAGATTGTCCGTGACGGTCATGAACGGGAACAGTTCGATGTTCTGGAACGTCCGGGCCACGCCGAGCTCGGCGATCTGGTGCGGCCTGCTGCCGGAGATCTCACGCCCCTTGAAGACGATGCGTCCCCGCTGTGGCCGGTAGACGGCGCACAGGCAGTTGAAGATCGAGGTCTTCCCCGCGCCGTTCGGTCCGATGATCGCGAAGAGCTCTCCCGGCTGCACGTCGAAGGACACGTCGTCGAGCGCGACGATGCCCGCGAAGGTCAGCGTGATCTCGTGGGCTTGCAGTACAGGCCCCTCGGCGCCAGTGGGCGGACGGACCTGAGCGCCCGTCTCCCCCGCGTTCTGATGTGCGTCCATCATCGGTGCCCTAACCATATCGCTCCCGGAATCCGGGGCGGCTCAGGAGAGCCACCGCTTCTTGCGGCGGTAATGCTTGACGTCCCGGTACGAGCGCCGCTTCCCCTCCTGGAGGCCGAGATAGAACTCCCGCACGTCCTCGTCGCGGGCGAGGACGTCGGCCGGTTTGTCCATCACGACGCGTCCGTTCTCGACGATGTAGCCGTGGGAGGCGACCTCGAGCGCCATGGCGGCGTTCTGCTCCACGAGCAGCACGGAGGTGCCCTGCCGGTTGATGTCCACGATGATGTCGCGGATCTGGCGGACGAGGAGCGGCGCGAGGCCCAGGGAAGGCTCGTCGAGCAGCAGCAGGCGGGGCGAGGACATGAGCGCGCGGGCGATCGCCAGCATCTGCTGCTCCCCGCCGGATAGGTAGCCGGCGGTGCTTCGCCGTCGCTCGGCGAGGACGGGGAACAACTCCATCACCCGATCGAAGGACTCCCTGACGGCGCCCCCGTCCCGCCGGGTGAAGGCTCCGGTGCGCAGGTTCTCGTCGACGCTGAGCTCGGCGAAGATGCGCCGGCCCTCGAGAACCTGTGCGATGCCCAGCCGGACGATCGCACTGGGACTCGAGCGGTCGATGCGATCGCCTTCGAAGGTGATGCGGCCTTTGGTGATCTCGCCGTTGTGGATGTCCAGCAGGCCGGTGATCGCGCGCAGGGTGGTGGTCTTGCCGGCGCCGTTCGCTCCGAGGAGCGCGACGATCGCCCCGTCGGGGACCTCCAGGGATACGCCCCGGAGGGCGACGATCACGTCGCTGTACACGACCTCGAGGTTCTCTACCCGCAGCATGCGACGCAGCCTATCGCGCGGGAGGTGCGGGTCGACAGCTTTCAGGCCGGCGGGTCGGCGAGATGTTCCTCGATCGCCCGGACCTTGCTCTCGAGGCCCCCGGTCGTACCGGGGCGGATGTCCGCCTTCACGACGAGGCTCACGCGCTCGCATCCCTGGAGGACGGTATCGACGGCGTCCTTCACGACCTCCATCACCTCGTTCCACTCGCCCTCGATGGTCGTGAACATCGCGTCCGTCCGGTTGGGCAGCCCGGAGTCGCGGACGACCCGGACGGCTTCGGCGACCTCGGCCCCCACCGAGGTGCCCACTCCGAGCGGGGTCACGCTGAAAGCCACGATCATGGTGCATCCCTCCTCGGTTCCAGCAGCGCTACCGGGAATCGTGACAGGATCTCGGCCACCGGCAACCCGCGTCTTACGGCCCGGATGCGCTGACCCGTGAACACGTTCCGCCATGTCGCCGGTGCGGCCTCCGGGAGCCTGACCCTCGTATCCTTCCAGACGTCGTCGGCGACGGGAGCGTTGAGCGTCCCGGCCAGGCCGACGGTGAGGCGGGGCACGACGGCGATCGACCAGGCATTCCGGCGACGGCGCGCGAAAGCCACGACGTGGTTCCTCTGCGCCCCCGACGCATCCAGGGGGAGGTGGCTGCCGTCAAGGTACAGGGCGGCATGGGCACGCCGGTGCGCGAGCCCGAGGTGGGTGACGAGCAGTTTGACCCCTCCGTCCGCCCAGGAGTCGAAGGCCTCGGCGGCCAGGGTGGCCGGATCGCCGTCATGGTTTCGTATCCGCTCGAGGGCCCGTCGCCGGACGTCGAAGTCGATCGGTCGTCGGTTGTCGGGATCCACCAGCGCCAGATGCCACTGCTCCGAGCCCTGGTACAGGTCGGGGACGCCGGGCGCGGCCAGCTTCACCACGAGCTGCGCCAGCGAGTTCAGCGCGCCGTGGTAGGCCACGACGCGCTGGAAGCGCAGGAAGTCGCGCCGGAACCGTTCGTTGGAGGGGGCCAGCAGGGTCACCACGAACCGTTCCAGGGCGCGTTCGTACCGGGGGTCGGGGTCGCGCCAGCTCGTGTTGACCTTGGCCTCCCGGGCAGCCTTGACGACGTAGGCGCGCAGGCGTTTGCTGAGCCCTCGGAGCTCGCGTTCGTCCAGCGGCCAGATCCCCAGGAGGGTCTGGTAGATCAGGAGCTCCTCCCGGCGGTCGGGTACCGGCCGGTCGCCGACGTTGGGCCGGTGTGGCGCGTTCCAGCGGCTCCACCGGTCCAGGTGCCTGCTCCACTCCTCCGGGAGCTCGCTCAGGACGTCGATCCGAGCGCGGACGTCCTCGCTGCGCTTGGTGTCGTGGGTGGAGGTGGTGTTCAGGCCGTGGGGATGGCGGCGGCGCCGGTCGCGGATCAGGCCGTGCAGCTCCGACGGCGGGACCGCCGGATCGCCGGGGTCGCCCCCGACGTCGTTGCGGGAGGCGAGCCGTACGTACCGGTACAAGGCGGTGTCCTCGAAGCCCTTGGCCATGGCCGGACCGGACAGTTGCTGCCAGCGCATCACGAACCTCGACTGCTCGGCGATGTCGAGGCCCGCCCGGCGTAGGAGCAGGACATCGGCGAGGAAGGCCAGGGCCCGGGGGTCGCCGTCGAACAGCTCGCGGGCCTGCTTCACCGCCGCCGCGATCCGTTCACGGTCCTCCGTGCGCACCTCGGGTCCGCGGATGTAGGTGCGGTACACGTCGAGGGTGACCGTCACCGTTCGCAACGCCGCGGTGAGCTCCGCGGGATCGAGGTCGCGGGCGTGGCGGTCCCGGGCGGCGAGGTCGGCCAGGCGGCGGCCGAGCGATGCCACCTCCCCACCGAACAGCCGGTCGAGCACCAGCCGTTTCGCCTCGTGGACCACGTCGCCGAACCGGGTGGGCGACCCGGTGAAGGCGTCACCGGCGGCCTGGACGGCGGCGGCCCCCGCCGGATCCACCGAGACCGCCCCGAGGGCGTTCAGGAACTCGTAGCCCGTCGTGCCCGCGGTGGCCCAGGAAGCCGGGAGCGCCTCGCCGCGGTCGAGGATCTTCTCGACGACCACGTACGCCCCACCGGTCGCCTCCGACAGGCGCTCGAGGTAGGACTCGGGGTCGTGGAGGCCGTCGATGTGGTCCACCCGCAGTCCGGTGACCTCTCCCCGGGCGACGAGGTCCAGGACGAGGCGGTGGGTGGCCGCGAACACCTCGGGATCCTCAGTGCGCACCGACACGAGGTCGGTGATGTCGAAGAAACGGCGGTAGCTCATCTCACGGCTCGACGCCCGCCAGTGCACCAGCCGGTAGGCCTGTGCCTCCAGGAGGGCGCGGAGGCGGTCGAGACCGCCGGGGCGGCCGGGATCGAAGCGCCCGGTCTTGGCCTTGGGCCCTCCGGAGACGCCTGCGAGCGGGAACCGGTGATCGTGGTAGCGGAGCTCCATGCCCCGCGCGGCGGGGACCACCCGCAGCTCCCCGGTCTCCAGCACCTCGCCGTAGGGCCCACCGAGGACGGGCAGGACGATCTTCCCGCCGCCGGCGTCCCAGTCGATGTCGAAGTACCGGCCGTAGGGCGATGCCGGACCTCGTTCGAGGACGTCCCACCACCACGGGTTCTCGTGGCCGGCGGCCATGTGGTTGGGGACGATGTCCAGCAGCAGCCCCATCCCGTGGACTCGCAGCTCGGAGCTCAGGGCCGCCAGGCCCTCGGGGCCCCCGAGCTCGGGGTCGATCCTCGTGGGATCCACCACGTCGTAGCCGTGGGCGCTGCCCGCACGCGAGGCGAGGATCGGCGAGGTGTACACGTCGGTGACGCCCAGGTCGTGCAGATAGCCGACGACCTCCGCCGCGCGATGGAGGTCGAAATGGCCGTGGAGCTGGAGCCGGTAGGTGGAGGTCGGCGTTCTCACGAGACGCGCGAGACGTCTTCCCCGAAACGGAGCAGCACCAGTGAGTGGGCGACGAGGTTGATGGCGTCTTTCCTGATGATGCGGGTGCCGGGGCGTGCGGTGTTCAGCAGCTCCTGCCACACCCCGGGGCCCTCCATCTTGGGGAGGACGAGGTACTTCGACCGTGTTCCTCCGTTGAGGAGCAGCAGGAGCGTGTGGCCGTAGATCGGCCGTCCCCGCTCGTCCACCTCGTCCGTGGCCTCCCCGTGGATCAGCATGCCGAGCATGTGGTTGTCCGGATCGTTCCAGTCTTCGTCCGTCATCTCTGTTCCGTCGGGGCGGATCCACGTCAGGTCCTTGACCATCTCACCGGGGATCGGCCGGCCGGTGAAGAAGCTGCGCCGCCGCAGCACCGGGTTGGAGTGGAAGATGTCCAGGAGACGCTTGGTGAACTCGAGCAGCTCGCGATCCTCGGAACCGAGATCCCAGTCCATCCAGCTGATCTCGTTGTCCTGGCAGTAGGCGTTGTTGTTCCCGCCCTGGGTGCGGCCGATCTCGTCGCCGTGGAGGATCATCGGCACGCCCTGGGACAAGACGAGGGTGGCCAGGAAGTTGCGCTTCATCCGCTCACGCATCTGCCGGACGCGTGCGGACTCCGTGGGGCCCTCAGCGCCCCAGTTGCGACTCAGGTTGTCGTCGTGGCCGTCGGTGTTTCCTTCGCCGTTGGCCTCGTTGTGCTTCTGCTCGTAGCTCACGAGGTCGTTGAGGGTGTAGCCGTCGTGGGCGGTGACGAAGTTGATGCTGGCGTAGGTGCGCCGGCCGCTGGCCTGGTAGAGGTCGCTGGAGCCCGAGAGCCGGTAGGCCATCTCGGGAACCTGGCCCGGGTCGCCGCGCCAGAAGCGGCGGACGCAGTCCCGGTACTTCCCGTTCCACTCTCCCCATCCGACGGGGAAGTTCCCCACCTGGTAGCCGCCGGGCCCGACGTCCCAGGGTTCGGCGATCAGCTTCGCCTGGGAGATCACCGGGTCCTGCTGGATGATGTCGAAGAACGTGCCGAGCCGGTTCACCTCGTACAGCTCACGGGCCAGTGCCGGGGCGAGGTCGAAGCGGAACCCGTCCACGTGCATCTCGAGGATCCAGTACCGCAGGGAGTCCATGATGAGCTGCATCGTGCGGGGATGGAGCATGTTCAGGCTGTTCCCGCAGCCGGTGAAGTCCATGTAGTAGCGGCGGTCGTCGGGCATGAGCCGGTAGTAGGCGGCGTTGTCGACGCCCCGCAGGGAGAGGGTCGGGCCGAGATGGTTGCCTTCGGCGGTGTGGTTGTAGACCACGTCGAGGATCACCTCGATGCCCACACGATGGAAGGCCTTCACCATCGAGCGGAACTCGTCCACCTGCTGGCCGAGGCCGCCGGTGGCGTAACGGACGTCGGGGGCGAAGAAGCCGATGGAGTTGTATCCCCAATAGTTCGTCAGCCCCCGGTCGACGAGCGAGCGTTCGGCGACGAACTGGTGCACGGGCATCAACTCGATGGCGGTGACCTCCAAAGCCAGCAGGTGGTCGATGATCGGATCGGAGGCCAGCCCGAGATAGGTGCCCCTGACCTCTTCGGGGACGGCCGGGTGCTGCATCGTGAGCCCCTTCACGTGGGCCTCGTAGATCACCGTCCGGTTCCAGGGGGTACGCGGCCGACGGTCGTCTCCCCAGGTGAACGCGGGGTCGATGACCACCGACTTGGGCACCGATCCCGCGCTGTCCGTGTCGCCGAAGGACAGGTCGTCGTCGCCCATGCGGTACCCGAAGATCGCGTCGTTCCAGTCGACACTGCCGCTGACGGCTTTGGCGTAAGGATCGATCAGCAGCTTGTTCGGATTGAAGCGGTGGCCCTCCTGCGGCGCGTAGGGCCCGTGCACCCGGTAGCCGTAGAGTTGCCCCGGACGCACATCCGGGAGGTAGGCATGCCAGATCAGGTCGGTGCGTTCGCGGAGCGAGAAGCGATGCGATTCCTCCCCGGTGTCCGGCGAGTCGTACAGGCACAGCTCGACGGCTTCGGCGTGCTCGGAGAAGATCGCGAAGTTCACACCCTCGCCGTCCCAGGTGGCCCCGAGCGGGTACGGCGTTCCGGGCCACATCCGCATCGCCATCAGGTCACCTCTCCGGTCCAAGTCCCCTCGCGACGATAGACGAGCAGCGAGGCCGGAGGGAGGCGCAGGGCGTGCTCGCCGGTCGCGTCGAGCAGCGCCGGTGACTGCGATCCCGGGCCCGCCCACCGTTCGTCGGTGGAGTCTGCGATCAGGTTCCACGTCCCACGGGGCTCCGGGAACGGTACTTCGACCTCCTCCGGCCCGAAGTGCAGGAGCACCACGACCTCATCTCCCGAGCTCCACCGGTGCAGGGCGAGCAACCCCGATCGCTCGTCGTACGACACCGCCATCTCCTCCTTGCCGCCCCCCAGCGCCGGGATGTCACTCCGGAGGCGCAGGAGCTCGCGGTAGTAGTCCCACAGGCGTGCATGGTCCCCTTTCGTGCGCAGGGTTCGGTCGATCTTGGAGGCGGTGAAGGTCTCCTCCGCCTGGGGGTCGGGCGGCTCTCCCTCCCAGCCGAACCCGGCGAAGTCTTCGGCGCGTCCACGGCGGATCGCCTCGACGAGGTCGGGGTCGGAATGGCTGACGAAGTACCGGAACGGGGCCGTCTCGCCGTACTCCTCGCCCATGAACAGCAGCGGGATGTACGGCGAGAGCAGCAGGGCCCCCGCAGCGAGCTTCATCTCCTCGAAGGAGATCCGGGTGGTCAGACGGTCGCCGAGCATCCGGTTCCCGATCTGGTCGTGGTTCCGGCTGAACACCACGAAGCGCTCGGCCCCCCGGTGCCGCGAGGACCGGCCGTGGCGGCGACGTCGGTAGCGCGAATACTCGCCCTGGTAGACGTAGCCGTCCCGCATCGCCCGGGCGAGATGGCTGAGGGAGCCGTAGTCCGCGTAGTGCCCGGTGCGTTCCCCGGTCACCAGCGCGTAGAGGGCATGGTGGAAGTCGTCGTTCCATTGCGCATCGAGGCCGAAACCGCCGAGGGCCCGGGGGGCGATGATCCGGGCGTCGTTGTCGGCGCTCTCGGCGATCAGGTGCAGGCGGCGGTTCAGTCGTTCGGAGAGTTCGCTGGTTTCGATCGCCAGCTCCTCGAGGAACGGAAGGGCCGAGGTGTCCAGGATGGCGTGGACGGCATCGAGCCGCAGCGCGTCCACGTGATAGTCCTCGAACCAGGACAGCGCGTTGCCGATGAAGAACGACCGCACCTCGTCCGAGCCGGCCCCGTCGAAGTTCAGCGCCCGGCCCCAGGGGGTGTGGTACCGGTCGGTGAAGTACGGTCCGAAATCGTCCAGATAGCACCCCTCGGGACCGAGGTGGTTGTAGACGACGTCGAGCACGAAGGCCATGCCGCGCCGGTGGCAGGCGTCCACCAGGCGCCGGAGCCCCGCCGGGCCCCCGTAGGAGTCCTGCGGGGCGTACGGGAAGACGCCGTCGTACCCCCAGTTGCGCGCTCCTGGGAACTGGGCGACCGGCATCGCCTCGATCGCGGTGACGCCGAGGTCCCGCAGTTCGTCGAGGTGGTCGATCACGGCATCGAACGTGCCCTCTTCGGTGAAGGTCCCGACGTGCATCTCGTAGATGACGTAGTCGCGCAGCGGGAGCCCGTACCAGGGACGGTCGTTCCAGGAGAAGGTCGTGTGGTCGACGACGGCCGACGGCCCGTCGACCCCCTCGGGCTGGAAGTGCGAGGCGGGATCCGGCCGGCGCAGTCCGCCCTGCAGCTCGTAGAGGTACAGGGTTCCCGGATCCGCGCCCACCGTGAGCACGTGGTAGCCGCGCCCCTCCGGGACCATCGGGACGGTCCGTTCCGGATCTCCGAGCAGCACGAGGCTCACATGATCGGCGTCGGGGACCCAGACGCGGAAACGGGTCTCGCCGTTCCCGAGAGCGCGGGCGCCGAGCGGGGTGTGGTCCAAGTCAGCCCTCGTGGCGGAACATGACACACGCCAGCGGCGGCAGCGTGATGGTCACCGACCGGGGACGCCCGTGCAGCGGTACCGGCACCGCCTCGACCCCGCCGAGGTTGCCCTGTCCGGAACCACCGTACTCGGGCGCATCGGAGTTGAGGATCTCACGCCAGTACCCACCGTGCGGGACACCGGCCCGGTAGTTCGGACGCGGAAGGGGCGTGAAGTTGCAGGCCACGAGGAGGGTTTCGCCGCCGCGGGAGGTGCGTAGGAAGGTCAGGACGCTCGCTTCGTTGTCGTTGGCGTCCACCCACTCGAAGCCGGCCGGGTCACAGTCGAGCTGGTGCAGCGCCTCCCGGTCGCGGTAGGTGCGGTTGAGGTCGTGCACCCACCGGCGGATCCCTTCGTGCGGAGCTTGGTCCAGGAGATGCCAATCGAGTTGCTGGTCGTGGTTCCACTCCCGCCATTGCGCGAACTCGTCCCCCATGAACAGCAGCTTCTTCGCCGGCTGCGTCCACATGTAGCCGTAGAGCGCCCGCAGGTTGGCGAACCGCTGCCATTCGTCGCCGGGCATCTTGCCGATCATCGATCCCTTGCCGTGGACCACCTCGTCGTGGGACAGCGGCAGCATGAAGTTCTCGTGGAAGGCGTAGATCATCCGGAACGTGAGGTGGTCGTGGTGGAACCGGCGGTGGATGGGCTCCTTGGAGAAGTACTGCAGCGTGTCGTGCATCCAGCCCATATCCCACTTCATCCCGAACCCGAGGCCCCCGAGGTACGTGGGACGCGAGACGCCCGGCCAGGAGGTCGACTCCTCTGCGATCGTCTGGACGTCCGGATGATCGCGGTAGACGCTCTCGTTGAAGCTGCGGAGGAAATGGATCGCTTCGAGATTCTCGCGTCCGCCGTGCTCATTCGGGATCCATTCGCCCTCTTCACGGGAGTAGTCGAGGTAGAGCATGGACGCGACGGCGTCCACCCGGAGTCCGTCGGCATGGTAGGTGTCGAGCCAGTGCAGGGCGCTGGAGATCAGGAAGCTGCGGACCTCGTTGCGGGTGTAGTTGAAGATGTAGGACTTCCAGTCCGGGTGGATCCCCTTGCGCGGGTCGGCGTGCTCGTAGAGGTGTGTTCCATCGTAGAACCCGAGGGCCCAGTCGTCGGTCGGGAAATGAGACGGGACCCAGTCGAGGATCACGCCGATGCCCCGCTGGTGGAGATGATCGATCAGGAACATGAAGTCCTGTGGGGTCCCGAAGCGGCTCGTCGGCGCGAAGTATCCGGTGGACTGGTACCCCCACGAGCCGTAGAAGGGGTGTTCCATCACGGGCAGGAACTGCACATGGGTGAACCCGGTGCGCTCGAGATGGTCGGCGAGGCGCGGCGCCAGGTCACGGTAGGACAGCGACTCCTGGACCCCCTCGGCGTGCATCCAGGAGCCGAGGTGCATCTCGTACACGGACATCGGGGCCTCCAGCGAGTTGCGGTCCCGGCGCGAGGCCAACCAGTCGGTGTCGTTCCAGTCGTAGGACAGATCCCAGACGATCGACGCGCTCTTCGGCGGGATCTCGAAGAAGGTCGCGAACGGGTCGATCTTGTCCGCGCGGTAGCCGTCGTACCGGGAAGCCATGTGGTACTTGTACAGCGTGCCGTTCCCGATCCCCGGGACGAACCCCTCCCAGATGCCCGAATCGCCTCGTGCTCGCAGCCCGTGGCTCTCCTTGTCCCATGCGTTGAAGTCACCCGTCACCCAGACCCCTTCGGCGTTGGGGGCCCAGACCGCGAAGTACGTCCCCTCGACCTCGTCGGCGGTATGGAGATGCGCCCCGAGCTTGCGGTGGAGATGGCCGTGCGTGCCCTCGTTGAACAGGTGCAGGTCGTCGTCGGTGAGCAGGCTCGTGTCGTGGAGGACGGCGGGGTTGGTGGTTCCCGGTTCGGCCGAGCCCTTCGAGCGGGACCGGCGGGTGGCCTTCCCGGGCGCCTGGCTCGCTCGTGACCCGTCTCGCGGTGGTTTGCGTTGGGCGGGCTTCCTGCCGTCGGTCATGTCGCCGAGCCCTTCTCGCGTAGACGCCGGATCATCTCGAGGGTATCGAGGAACCCGGGAACCGCGTCGAGATCCTCTACCCGATGGCGGATCTTGCGAGACCAGTTGGGATGCTCGGTCGTCGTCCCGGGGACGTTCTGTGCTTCGGTCTCCTCCCACAGATCTTCGAGCCCGATCACGACCACCCGCGCCTCTCCGTCCGCCAGATGCTCGACGCACGCGCGGAACACCTCGCGCGCGTCGGGCTCTTCATCTTTCCCGGCCCCCGGCGGGGGCAAACGTCCCGCCGAGCGCAGGAACGACACGAGCGCTTCTTTCGTGCGGGCACGGTCGGCGAGGTCCCGCTCGACCTCGGAGGGGTCGAGCCACCCGAGACGTTGTCTGAGCCTGATGTCGTCCCCCGACCAGAACGCGGCGAAGGGCGGCATGTCGTGGGTGTTGAGGCTGGCGAAGGCCATCTTCGGGACCGGGGTCACGGGAGGGTCCTCGTCTGGTGTGACCTCGTACTGGAGCACGTAGGTCCGGTGCAGGCCGTGGCGGCGCATCGCCGAGCGCACGCCGCGCGGAACGGTCCCCAGATCCTCGCCGACGATCGCCGTTCCCGCCCGGTGGGCTTCGAGGCACAGGATCGCGTACAGCTCGTCGGAGGGATAGCGGACGTACACGCCGTCGGTGGGTGTGTGCCCCGCCGGGATCCAGTACAGGCGGTGGAGGCCCATGACGTGGTCGATCCGCACCACGCCGGCGTACCGGACCAGCCGGGCGATCACTGTGCGGAGATGATCGTAGCCCTCCTCACGCAGGTGACGGGGATGCAGGGGCATGAACCCCCAGTCCTGCCCGCCGGTGAAGAACCTGTCCGGAGGCGCCCCTGCGGAGGCTCCCATGGCGAAGCAGGAACGGTGCCGCCAGACGTCGTAGCCGTTGGGGTCGGAGCCCACCGGGAGGTCCAGGTAGAGGTCGCCCCGGTCGCGCCGTCCGATGGCCTCCAACTGTTCGGCGACGACCCACTGGGCGTAGAGGTGGTACCGCACGCGCGGGTCGCGGTCGTCCACGGTGATGCGGCCGTCTCGGGCTCCGGCGGGCCAGTCGGGCCACGGCGCCCGGTGCGCTTCGGTGGCCGCTCGGAAGCCCGCGTAGTCGCGCACCTCCGGCGTGCCGGCGACGAAGTTCGCGAGGGCGCCCCGACGGGCGCCGTCCGTCCGGTCGAAGACGTGCCGCGCGAGCATCTCCAGGACGCGCCGCTTCAGCGCCGCCACGCCACGGTGATCCACCAGCGCGGTGGAACGCAGCGCATCCGTCTCCGCGCGAAACCCCGGGGAAGCCATGAGCTCCCGTGCTTCCGGGCAGTCGGCCAGATCCGGGATGCGCTCCGGGTCGACGAGGGTCTCATCGAAGAACAGCCGGCTCGCCGGGGAGTAGGGGCTGGGCTCGAACGGATGCTCGCCCGTGAACCGCGCCAGCAGGGGCAGCGTGGCCACCACGTCGCCGCCGAGTCCGGCGACCCGGTCCAGGAGGGCTTCCATCTCGGTGAGATCGCCGATCCCAGTGTCGCGTCGCGACCGCAGCGCGTAGAGGGGAGCGAAGATTCCCCACGTCCGGCCGATACTCGGGGCCCGCCGGGGGGCCGAGATCACGAGGGATTCGGCGGTGCGGCTCCCGGACTCGGCGTGCAGGCGGTGGTAGCCGAGTGGCAGCGGCTCGGGGAGGCGCGTGGACGGTGGCTCTCCGTGCCAGGAGCGGTCCTCACCGTGTTCCAGCCGCAGATGGAGCTCGGCGGGGGCCCGGAGCGGTATGACCACATCGCGACCCTCCCACGCCACGAGCACGGGCTCCAGGAGCCGCTCCTCCAGCTCGGCCTGCCGCGCCCGCAGCGCCTCGGACGCGCCCCGGGGGTCCTCCAGTGGTGCTCCGAGCACCCGGAGCGCGCCGGCGATCGCGCGGTTCGACGCCCGCCGGCGGCGGCCCCCGACGTCGGTGAAGGAGACCTGGACGCCGTAGCTGCGGGCCAGGGACCGGAGGGCGTCGGTGCTCTGGGTCAGCTCCGGTCCTCCAGGAGTTGGAGGATGCCCTGGATCGGGATCTTCAGCCAGTCCGGTCTGTTGTTGGCCTCGTAGGAGATCTCGTACACGGCCTTCTCGATCAGGAAGGTTTCCAGGAGCACCTCGATGTGCCGCGGGTCCTCCGGGATGAAGCGCGATCCGGCGGCGGTTTCCAGGTAGGTCCCGAGGAAGGAGGCCGAGGTCCACAGGTACCAGAGCCGCGCCCAGGGATCGAGCACGGACGGGTCGTCCGGGAGCAGGCCGCCCTCCACGTCCTCGGACACGAGCGGGGTGTAGGCGGCGTAGTGGAAGGACCGGAGCATCCCCGCCACGTCGCGCAGGGGAGAGCGCTTGATGCGCCGTTCGCTCAACGGCCTGGCGGGTTCCCCCTCGAAGTCGATGATAACGAAGTCCTTCCCGGTATAGAGGACCTGGCCCAGGTGGTAGTCACCGTGGCACCGGATCCGGTCCGTCGTGATCTTCTCCCGGGTGAGCTGGTGGAAGCGCTGCGTGATCTCCTCTTCGAGGTCCAGGACCTGGGCTGCCTCCGGCAGGTGCTTCGCTCGCTGCCGCAGGAGGTGGAAGGTCCGCTCGGTGAGTGCGCGCATCGACTGGTACAAGGATCGCTGGTAGAGCGTACTGAAGGCCTCGGGAGCGAACGCCGCGTCCTCGGCCTGGGAGCACAGCGCCAGGTGCAACTCGGCGGTCCGTTGTCCGAGGAGCCGCGCGGAGCCCAGATACGGTCCGATGGCCTCGATGGCCTCGGCCGGTGGGGTCTGCCCGGCCAGCCGGAGCACGCCGGTCTCCCGCGGGAGGACCACTTCGTCTCGCTCCTCGGCCGGCACGGTCAGCGCCCGCTCGTAGAACCGTCCCAGCTCGTCCAGCGTGTATCTCCATGCGTCGCCCTGGTTCGGGACGTACTCCTGGAGGATGGCCAGGGTCCTGGGGCGGCTCCGTCCGCGGCGGTACTCGATCGCACCGGCGACCTTCGGCACGTGGGGGAAGGCGGCCCGCTCGGTCAGGAAGCGGCCGATCTCCAGGTCCGGATTGACGCCGGGATCGGGACGGCGGAAGAGCTTGAGGATGAAACGGTCTCCGTACGCGATGGAGGTGTTGCTCTGCTCGGCCCCCATGACGGACGGCTGCAGCTCCTCGTTGGCGCGCCGCCGGAGCTTGCTGAACGCGCCCGTGGTGGACGTCGTGAGCTTGCCGTGCTCCCCGGACAGGCTCCGCCGGCGGCCGATCAGCGAGAAGAGCATCTCGGCGACGGGCTGCTCCCAGGTGGCGTCGACCAGCAGCTGCTCGCCGTCGCGGGTACGCAGCTTGGCGACCCCCGACCCCGGGTACCACTCGCTGAGCTCCTCGGCACGGTCGCCCGACACCACGGTGAGCGGGAGCAGGTAAGTCTCCGCGTCCCCTTCCGTGTACTCCACGGAGACGAAAGCCAGCATCGCCAGCGGCTTGGAGGACCGGGACGGCTTCCCGCCCTTGGGGCCCTCGACCCGCGCGGGGAGCGGGACCGCCTCCTCCAGTTCGACGGACTTGATCTTCCGTGCCTTGCCACCGAACCACCGGCGTCCACGGATCCAGGCGGGCAGGATCTCCTCGAGCTCCGAGCGCCCGCGCTTCGAGAACAGCTGCGTCCACGCTCCCACCTCGATGGTGCGCAGACGGGGTGTGGGGACGTCCGCCTCCTGGCGGGGCGCCTCCAGGGAGAACCAGTAGAAGGCGTGGGGGCCGAGGGTCAGGAAGTACGGGAGTTCGCCGACCGGGGGGAACTCGTGGTGGCCGAACACCTCGACGGGAACCGCGCCGCGGTGGGCAGAGAGGTCGAGCTCGACGTACTGCACGAACCGCGAGAGGTTCGCGACCACGAGGATGTGTTCGTCCTCGTGGGATCGGAGGAACACGAGCACCTTGCGATTTTCCGGATACAAGAACTCGATCGATCCCCGTCCGAAGGCCTGATAGCGCTTCCGGAGAGCGATCAGGCGCTTCGTCCACCACAGCAGCGAGTGGGGGTTGTTCTGCTGAGCCTCCACGTTCACGGCCTCGGCGTGGTACTCGGGGTCGATGATCACGGGGAGGAACAGCCGCTGCGGGTTGGCGCGGGAGAACCCTGCGTTGCGGTCGGAGGACCACTGCATGGGGGTACGGACGGCGTTACGGTCGCCCAGGTAGATGTTGTCGCCCATGCCGATCTCGTCGCCGTAATAGACGATCGGCGTGCCTGGGAGCGAGAAGAGCAGCCCGTTCATGAGCTCGATCTTCTTGCGGTCCCCCTGTAGGAGCGGAGCGAGCCGCCGCCGGATGCCGAGGTTGACCCGTGCCTGCGGATCCTCCGCGTAGGCCCGGTACATGTAGTCCCGCTCCTCGTCGGTCACCATCTCGAGCGTCAGCTCGTCATGGTTGCGGAGGAACATCGCCCACTGCGCGTTGGGCGGTATCGCCGGCGTCTGCTTGAGGATGTCGATGATCGGGAACCGGTCCTCCATCCGGATCGCCATGAACATCCGTGGCATCACCGGGAAGTGGAAGGCCATGTTGCATTCGTCGCCGTCGCCGAAGTAGGTCACGGCGTCCTCGGGCCACTGGTTGGCTTCGGCCAGCAGCATCCGGCTGCCGAACCGCTCGTCGACGTGGGCCCGCAGCTTCTTCAGGAACGCGTGGGTCTGGGGGAGGTTCTCGCAGTTCGTCCCTTCCTGCTCGTACAGGTAGGGAACGGCGTCGAGGCGCATGCCGTCCACCCCCATGGCGAACCAGAAGTCCACGACCTCCAGCAGGGCGCGGTGCACCACGGGGTTCTCGAAGTTGAGGTCCGGCTGGTGGGAGTAGAAGCGGTGCCAGTAGTAGGCCTGCGCCTCGTGATCCCAGGTCCAATTCGAGACCTCGAAGTCCTGGAAGATGATCCGGGCGTCCTGGTAGCGCTCCGGGGTGTCGCTCCACACGTAGAAGTCGCGCTCGGGCGAACCCGCGGGGGCCCGCCTGGCCCGCTGGAACCAGGGGTGCTGATCGGAGGTGTGGTTCAGCACGAGCTCGGTGATCACCCGCAGGCCCTGCCGGCGGGCCTCGCGCATGAACAACCGGAAGTCGCGCAGTGTGCCGTAGTTGGCGTGGATGTTGGTGTAGTCGGCGGTGTCGTACCCGTCGTCACGCAACGGGGAGGGGTAGAAGGGGAGGATCCAGATGGCCGTGACGCCGAGATCCTGGAGGTAGTCGAGTTTCTGCGTCAGGCCGCGGAAGTCGCCGATGCCGTCGGAGTCGGAGTCGTGGAAGGCACGGATGTGCGTCTGGTAGATGACGGCATCCTTGTACCAGAGCGGATCCTCGTTTGATCCGGTCACGCGCAGCCCCTCACATGAAGTAGTCGAAGTCGTGTTCGGTCCGGACCCGATGCCGGAGCCGGAAGATGTGGGCCGGCATCGAATGGGGATCGATCTCCACGTAGTTGTGCGGCCCATGCCAGAGGTACCTTGCGTCGGTGAGCAGGTCGTGGACCTGGTACGGGTGCTCCTCGGAGATGCCGAGTTCCGCCAGCGGCAGGCTGACCCAGCCCGACCGGGCATGGCTCGGATCGAGGTTCACGACCGTCAGGATCGCGTTCTCGCCGTCGTCGCTCACCTTCGAGTACGCGATCAGCTCCTCGTTGTCGATGGGGTGGAATTGCAGGGTGCGGTCGGTCTGCAGCGCCGGGTTCTCACGCCGGATCCGGTTGATCCGTCCGATCAGATCGGCGAGGCTGCCCGGATCGTCCAGGTTCCAGGACCGGATCTCGAATTTCTCGGAGTGCAGGTACTCCTCCCTCCCCGGGGCCACCGGCTCGCTCACGCAGAGCTCGAAGGCCGGTCCGTAGATGCCGTAGTTGGCGCTGAGCGTTGCCGCGAGGATGAGCCTGGACATGAAGGCCGGACGCCCGCCCCACTGGAGCAGCTCCGGCAGGATGTCCGGCGTGTTCGGCCAGAGGTTGGGACGGAAGAACTCTCCGACCACGGCCATATCGGCGAAGTACGATTCCAGCTCCCACTTGGCGTTCCGCCAGGTGAAGTAGGTGTACGACTGCGTGAACCCGAGCTTCGCCAGGGCGTACATCACCCGCGGACGCGTGAAGGCTTCGGACAGGAAGATCACCTCGGGATGCCGGGCTTTCACCTCGGCGATCATCCACTCCCAGAACGGGAAGGCCTTCGTGTGTGGGTTGTCCACGCGGAAGATCGTGATCCCACGGTCGATCCAGAACTCGACGACCCCACGCAAAGCCTCCCACAGCTCCTGCCACGCCTCGGTCTCGAAGTCGAGCGGATAGATGTCCTCGTAGCGTTTCGGCGGGTTCTCCGCATACCGGATCGTGCCGTCGGGCAGGCGCCGGAACCACTCGGGATGCTCCTTCGTCCACGGATGATCGGGTGAGCACTGATAGGCGACGTCCATGGCGACCTCGAGGCCGTGCCGCCGCGCGGCGGCGACGAACCGGTCGAAGTCCTCGAGCGTCCCGAGGTCGGGATGGACGGCAGTGTGGCCACCGTCCTCGGAGCCGATCGCCCACGGGCTTCCGACGTCCCCCGGCTCACCTCGGGGTGCGTTGTTCTTTCCCTTGCGGTTGGTGGTGCCGATGGGATGGATCGGTGGCAGGTACACGATGTCGAAGCCCATGCGCGCGACGTAGGGGAGCACGCGCTCGGCGTCCTCGAGGATGCCGTGATTCTCGCCGGAGCCGAAGGACCGCGGGAAGAACTCGTACCACGAGGAGAAGCCCGCCCGCGGCGGGTCCACGACCACCTCGAGCTCCCGTGGATAGGTGGTGGCGAGGCTGCGATCGGGGTGGGCCTCCATGAGGGCGCGCAGCTCGGGGTCGAAGGCCATCTCCGGGCCCTCGGCCTCCTCGAGGCGCTTGGCCCAGCTCCGCAGTCGGGTTCGCTGGGGACCCTTGGCGCGCTTGGCGGCGGCGGCGGCGAGCTCGGCCCCCACGAGCAGGTCCACGGAGACGTCGACGCCGGCGTCCACCTTCTTGCGCAGGTCCCGGTACCAGGTGCGGAACCGGTCCACCCAGCCGACCACGGTGTAGCGGTACCGTCCGAGCTCGCCGACACGGAACGAGCCGGACCAGCGGTCGTTCCAGCCGAGCTCCATGGGTGTCTCGTGCCAGTCGCCGGCCTCACCGTCGGCGCGCCAGCACAGAACGACGGACACGGCATCGTGGCCGTCGGCGAAGGCGTCCGCCTCGACGGCCACCTCCTCCCCGGGCACCCGCTTGATCGGGAACCGGCCGGCGTCGATCTCGGGGTACACCCCTTCGATCAACACCCGCCGGCGCTCGGCTCCCGCCGTGCTCACCGCTTCTGGTCCTTCCTCTCGGGGGGCTTCTCACCCATGCCGGCCTGACGGATCGCGTCGTCCTCGTAGCGGACGATGATCTGCCGGTGGGGGTAGGGGATCGAGATCCCCGCGTCGTCGTACGCGAGCTTGATCCGCCGGCGGAACTCGCGACCCGTTTCCCACTGCTTACCCGGCATGGTCTCGATGTACATCTTCACGCTGACCTGGGAGTCGGCGTAGTCGTCGACGCCGAGTACCGTCAGCGGCCCCAACATCACCCCCGCGAAGTCCGGCTCCTTGCGCATGTCATCGGCCACCGCCCGGACGATCCCGATGGCGCGGTCGACGTCCTCCTCGTAGGGCACCGGGAGGTCGAACAGGTAGCGGGAGAAGCCGCTCGTGAAGTTCGAGCTGACCGTGACCTCCCCGTTCGGGATCACATGACGCTGCCCGTTGAGGTCTCGTACGACGGTCGTGCGCAGGGTGATCTTCTCCACGAGCCCCGAGACGCCGGCCAGCTCGACGATGTCGCCGACGTGGTACTGGTCCTCCAGCAGGATGAAGAACCCCGAGATCACGTCGCGGACGAGGGATTGGGCACCGAACCCGATCGCCACCCCGCCGATCCCGGCCGCGGCCAGCAGGGGGCCGAGGTCGATCCCGGGGATCTGCCCCAGGATGAGCAGCACGGCCAGGCCCCAGATCAGGGCCGTGGAGGCCGTGCGCAGCACGCCGGCGATGGTCTGGGTGCGCTTCTGCTCGATGGCGCGCGCGGCGTCCATCCCCTCGACACCGAGCTTCCGCACGAAGCGACGGATCGACAACCGGATGATCCACTGGAGCAGCAGCGCGATCCCGATGACCGCGCCGATGCGGATCAGGATGAAGATGTACCCGGGGATGTCCTCGGCTCCGGGGAGGTCCGGGAGCTCCTGGAGGAGTTCAGCCGCGTTCATCGCCTCCCCTCCTGTCCGCCTGTTCCGTGTTCGGCTACCCGACGAGACTATCGTGCCGCGTCATCGGAAGGCCGTCCGGGGGCGCCTCCCTCGGGGGCGAGGGTCGCGTCGGGTGCAGGGGGAGCGGCGCGTGTGCCGGGGCGGCGCTCGTCCGGCCACAGCCGCTCGATCTCGGCGTTGAGCTCGGCCCCCACGAGGATGGCCACGGCGGTCAGGAACAGCCACAGGAGGATCGCGATCGGGGTGGCCAGCGGGCCGTAGACGGTGTCGCCCTGGATGGTCCACGCCACGTAGAGACGGAGCGCGCCGGCCCCCGCGAGCCAGATGGCCGCCGCGACCATCGCGCCGGGAAGGTCCCGGATCCAGCGGGTCCCCCGCGGAGGCGCCGCATGGTAGAAGGTCGCGAGCATCCCGATCCCGAGCATCCCGACCACGGGCCAGTACAGAACCCGCCACGCCGTGGCCATCGCGGCATCGAGCCCGAGCGGCCGCACGAGCGCCTCTCCCAACCGGGGTCCGGCGATGAGCACGGGCATCAGGACAGCGATGGCGAGCACCGCCCCGAAGGTCATCCCCAGGGCCACGATGCGTCGCCGGACCGCCGAGCGGGTATCAGGTTCGTTGTAGGCCATGGCGACGGCGTCGTTCAGAACCCGGACGGCGCGGGAGGAGGACCACAACGCGATGACGGCACCGATCGACACCACGTCGGCCCGGCCCTCGAACAGCAGCTCGTCGATGGTGGGCTCGAGCCACTGCTCACGTGTCTGGGGGGTGAGGAACGAGCCGGCCCCACCCAGGATCTGCTCGCGGAGCGCATCGAGCGTGTCGGGACCCAGCGCTTCTCCGACGAACCCGAGGGTGCCGAGGATCGCGAGCAGGAACGGCGGCAGTGACAGGAGGGTGAAGAACGCGACCTCCGCCCCGAGCCCGATCACCCGGTCGCCGTTCGCAGCCCCCACCGTACGGGTGACGAGCGTCAGGGCCGCTTGGGCGCCGCTCGGCCGATCAGGGTTCGTGCCCACGGTCCGAGTCTACGCCGGGGCGTCGAGCGCCTTGCCCGCTTCTCGTGTGGGACGGTAGCGTCGTGGACATGCGGCTCGACAACGACACGATCCTCGAGCTGTGCCGGCTCCAGGATCCGGTCGGGGTCATCTCGATCTACGTCGGCACGACCCCGGAGCGACAGACCGGCTATCAGCCCCAGTGGGTTCTGGCGATTCGCAACCAGATCCGCGAGCTCCGCGCCCGCGTCAAGGAAGAGGGCCCTCGGGAACGGTGGGTGGCGGTCCACGAGCGTCTCGACGGGTTGAACTCGGAGCTCGAAGGCCTCCTGGACCCCAAGCTGCGTGGTCGGGGACGCGCGCTGTTCATCCCCGTGTCCTCCGCGGACGTCTACAGCATCGTCCTGCAGATGCCGCTGCCCGACACCGTCGTTCTGGAGAAGCGCGCGTTCGTCCGTCCGTTGGTGGTCGCGATGGACGAAGGGCGCGCGGCGGGCGTGGTCTTCGTGGACCGCTCCGGTCTGCGCCTGCTCGAATGGCGGTTCGGCGAGGTCGAGGAGATCTCGGAGCATCCCTTCGTGGACGAGTCCAGCGAGTGGCGCGAGATGAAGGGCCCGGCACAGACCAATCCCGCCCTGGACCAGCAGGCATCCGTGCAGCGGGACACCTTCGAGGACCGCCTCGACGAGCACCGGGCGAAGTTCGTCAAGCAGGTCGCGGTGGAGGTGCAGAAGGAGGTATCCGCGCGATCGTGGGACCGGCTGGTGGTCGCCGGTGAGGCACGCCTCGCGCAGCCGTTCGCGGACGTGGTCCGGGTCAACGGGTTGGAGATCCTGCGGACGGATCATGATCTGCGGCATGCCGGTTCCCACGAGGTGGACGAAGCCGTCGCGCCGTTGCTGACCGAGTCCCAGCGTCGCCTCGAGCTGTCCCTCGTGGAGCGGGCGAAGGAGCTGGGTCTGTCCGGACGGCAGGGCGCCCTCGGGCTGTCCGACACGCTGGGGGCGCTCGGCGAGGGCCGCGTGCAGCACCTGCTCTACGACGACAGCCGGGATTTCACCGGGTTCCATACCTCCGACGGACGTCTGTTCCACGACGCCGACGGGAACGCACCCTCGCGTGCGGAGCTGGAGCCCGAACCGCACCTGACCGAGCGGATGATCGAGCGCACGTTGGAAACGGGGGGGCGTGTGACGCCCGTCGAGGGACCGGCGGCGGAGGCGCTGGAACCGCACGGCGGGGTCGCCGCGATCCTGCGGTGGTGACCAACGGTTCACCCGGGGCTCCACGTCGGCTGCTGCGGAGCCGTTCCGACCGGCTCATCGCGGGGGTCTGCGGGGGTCTCGGCCACTACCTCGGGATCGACCCGGTCTGGGTCCGCGTAGCCACGATCCTCATCATCCTCCTGCCCGGCATCGGCATCGTCGCCGTGGGCATCGCCTACCTCGTGGGGGTCGTGGTGGTTCCGGAGGAGCAGGCACCCGAACCACTCCCGCAGGGCGGGACGGCGTCCGCGGCGGCGGCACACCACACGCAGGCCCCTCCGCCACCGTCCCCGTCGCGGCCACCCGATGACGGACGCGACCAGGGCCGGCTCCTCGTCGGCGGGTTCCTGGTCGCCCTGGGAACGGTGTTGCTGGCCCGGATCTACCTGCCCGAGATCTTCACCGTCGCGGTGATCGGCCCCATCGTGTTGATCGCGCTGGGGGTGCTGGTCGTCGCGCAGGGGCTCCGGCGATGAGATCGGGACGGCTGATCGTCGGATCGTTCCTCGTGGTCGCCGGCGTCGCCTGGCTCATGGATTCGCTGGGGCTCGTCGCACTCTCCGCCGGTATGGTGCTTTCGGTCGGGTTGATCCTCGTCGGGGTGGCGTTGCTCGTCACATCCGCCCGGCCCGGCGGCCACGGAGGGTTGATCATCCTCGGCGTGATCCTGACCCTGGTGCTCGGTCTGGGCACGACGGTGCGTGACCGGGCTGATGCCGCGCTGTTCCGCGGTGGGATCGGTGACCGGGTGGAGCGGCCCAGCACCCGCGCGGAGGCGCAACGCACCTTCGAGCTCGGCGCAGGCAACCTCAGACTCGACTTGACGGCTCTGGGCGCGACCCGCTCGCCGATCCGCGTCCGGGCCCGCGTGGGCACCGGCGAGCTGACGGTTGTCGTGCCCTCGCATGCGGCCGTCCGGATCACCTCGCACGTGCAGGTGGGCCGCATCACGGTGTTCGGGCAGGAGCGTGGGTCGGGGCTCGACGTGACCGACACCTTCAGGGGAGGTGACGGCGGTCCCGTGCGGCTCAACCTCGACCTGCGCGCCGGCGCTGGTCGCATCGTGGTCGACGGCCGGCCGACACCGGACGCTCCGCCGGAGCCCTACAGGCGGGCACCGTCAGAACCCCGGGTCGGGCCGATCGAGGAGCCCTCCGATGCCTGAGCACGGCGTAGACGTGACCGCCGCGGTCTCCGGGGCGTTGTTCGTGGTCCTGGGCGGGCTGTTCCTCCTCGACCAGCTCGACGTGATCGTGGTGGCTCCGAGGCTCGTCTGGCCGCTGCTGCTGATCGGACTCGGAATCGCCGTCCTCGCCGGAAGCCGGCGCTCCCGCGGCGACGCCCCGGCGGAGGACGGCGACTCCCCAGCCGGGACCGACGACCCGCCGCTCGCCCCGTAGATGCTGCGCGTCGGGCTGGCGGGGTGCGGGTTCATCGGACGCGTGCACGCATGGGCGCTGTGGGCGCTGCGCCGGTCGAGCCTCGTGGACGCCGCCCTGGTGGCGGTGTTCGACCACGACCCCGAGCGCGCGGATCAGCTCGCGGCTCCACACGAGGCACGGACGGTCTCCAGCTCTGAGGCCCTGTGCGACGCGGTCGATGTCGTGTACGTGTGCACCCCCACGGCAGAGCACGCCGCGATCGTGGACGTTGCGGTCTCGCGGGGACTGGCGATCTTCTGCGAGAAGCCGTTGGCGACCGACCTCGCGGGGGCCGAACGGATCGCTACGGCGCTCCGGCGGGTTCCGCACCAGGTCGGACTCGTGCTCAGGGCCGCTCCCGTCTTCCGGCGCCTGAACGAGGTGCTGGCCTCCGGTGTGTACGGCCGGGTGATGACGCTGCACCTGCGGGACGACCAGTTCTTCCCGACCCAGGGCCACTACGCCTCGTCGTGGCGGGCACAGGTGGACGTCGCCGGCGGCGGAACGCTGATCGAGCATTCGATCCACGACCTCGACCTGTTCCGCTGGCTGCTCGGCGATCCCGAGGAGATCTCTTGCCGTACGGCCTCCTTCTTCGGGCATCCGGGCATCGAGGATCTCGCTGTGGCCACGCTCACCTACCCTGGTGGCGTCATCGCCGGCCTCACCAGCGTCTGGCACCAGGTCCTCACGCGCCCGTCGACCCGGCGGCTCGAGGTGTTCTCCGAGCAGGCCCTGATCTGGACGGACGACGACTACACGGGACCGCTGCACATCGAAACCTCGGACGGGAGCGAGACGCTGGCGTGCCCGCCGGAGCCCTGGGTGGACCAGCTTCCCGTTCCCGAAGGTGTCCGCCGGCCACTCGGTCACTACGCGCAGGCCACCAAGGCCTTCCTGGAACGCATCCACGGGACGGCGTCCTCGGCGTCGCTCGCGGGGGCCGAGGACGCCCTAGCCGCGCACCGGCTGGTGGCCGAGGCGTACCGGTCCGCGCTGGATGGTGGCCGGCCGCTGCGCCTGTAGCTCCGCGTGTGGGCTGCGCTGCGATATGCCGATCCCCCAGGGGCAGCGGTCGAGCCACTCCATGAACTCTTCGGCGGGAAGCGGCCGGCAGATGTGGAATCCCTGGGCGAGATCGCAGCTCGTGAGCTCCATCAGACGGTCCAGCGTCTCTCGGGTCTCGACGCCTTCGACGACCGTCCGCAGCCCGAGGTTGTGACTGAGGTCCACGATCGATCGCACGATGGTGGCGTCGTTCTCGTCGTCGGCCATCCCGGCAACGAACGACCGGTCGATCTTGATCTCGTGGATGGGCATCCTCCGGAGGTGGGAGAGCGATGAGTATCCCGTACCGAAGTCGTCCACGCTCAGTCTGACGCCGGTCTCACCCAGCCGGTCCAGGAGCTCGACGGTCTCCCGGCGCCCGTCCATGAGCTCCGTCTCGGTGATCTCGAGTGTCAGGCGGTCGACGGGGAGGTTCGTCCCATCGAGTTGTTCCTGGACCCAGACGGGGAAGTTCGGATCGGAGAAGCTCGCTGCAGACACGTTCACGGCCATCGACAGATCCAGACCGCTTGCGCGCCAGGCTGCGCACTGCTCGAGCGCGCGACGGATCACCCATGTCGTCAGCGGATGGATCAGTCCCGATGTGACGGCGAGCGGAAGGAACTCGCCTGGCGCCAGCAGGCCGTGCTGGGGGTGGTTCCAGCGGACGAGCGCCTCGACCCCCACGACCTGGCCCGACCGGAAGTCGATCTTGGGCTGGTAGTGGAGCGTGAGCTCGTTGCCGTTGATCGCGCGCCTGAGCTCGGACACCTCGGCCAGGCGTCTCCTGCTGTTCGGATCATCGTCGGCCGACCAGAACGCCCACCGCGTCTGCATGCGCTTCGCTGCGTACATCGCGACGTCCGCCCGGTGCACCAGGGTCTCCGGGTCCGCAGCGTGTTCGGGGTACAGCGCGATCCCCATGCTGATCGTGGCCTGTACCTTCCGTCCGTCGATGGAGAAGGGCTGCTCGAGAACCGCCCGGATCCGGCTTGCTACGCGGATCATCTCCCCGCGGTCACCGGCGCCCGGGAGCAGGATCGCGAACTCGTCGCCGCCCAGTCTGGCCACCGTGTCCGTCTCCCGCAGCAGCTTCACCAGCCGTGCCCCCAGGTCCCGCAGGAGCTGGTCACCACCGCTGTGGCCGAGGGTGTCGTTGACGTCCTTGAACCGGTCGACGTCGAGGATGAAGATGGCTAGGCGGCTGCCGTCACGGCGTGCAAGCGCCAGACCGTGCTCCATGCGTTCGTAGAGCAGCGTCCGGTTGGCCAGACCGGTCAGCGGGTCGTGTAGCGCTTGGTGGCGGAGCGTCGCCTCGGCCTGCTTGCGGTCGGTCACGTCGTCGAAGGCGAGGCCGACGCACCGGTCGGGCAGGGGAAACAGCTTCACGGAGAACCGACGCGCGTTGCCCGCGGCATCGTCGAGCCGGACATCGTCCACGTGGATGCAGCTGTTCGACCTCACGACACGGGACCCGATGGACGGCAACCCGCGACGGCAGAGGTCCTCGAAGATCTCGTGGACACGGCGCCCGACGACGTCGGCCGGGGCCCTTCCGCTCAACTCCGACGCCGCCGGGTTGAGTGCGACGAGCCGGAAGCTCTCCTGATCGTCGGGATCGTCCAACTGCCAGACGTGCAGGCCCACCTGCATGTTCTCGAAGATGTCGGCGTACTGACGGATCCTCTCCTGCGCCTGCTTGCGGGCCGTGACATCGACCATCTCGCCGCGCAGCCAGATCACGGAGCCGTCGGGTGCGAGATCCACCTTCATGCTGTCCTCGAGCCACAGAACGGACCCGTCGGCGGCGATCATCCGGTACTCCACGGTCTGGTCGTACCCCTGCTCCATGGCGTCGAGGAACGCCTGGGCGGTGGGGACCAGGTCGCTGGGATGGATCTGGTCGAGCCAGAACCGGGGGTCTCCGAGCCAGGCCTCGGGAGGATGCCCGAGCAGCGACTCGATCTGCCGGCTCACGAAGGTGATGTGACGGGTCGCGGGATCAGCTTCCCAGACCACGGCGTCAAGGCCGTCGACGAGGTTTGCGTAGCGCCGCCGGACGGAACGCTCGCGTTCGGCGATGGCGCCGATCGTGACGATGACCGTCGGAGCGCAGATCAGATACGCCACGATGCCCGGCAGGGCGCTGTCCTGTCCCTGGATGACGGCGGCGAGAGCGAACCCCTGCACGGCAGCGACGGCGGTGGCGGCGACGGTCCGCCGGTCGATCAGGACGGTCATCAGCGCGAGATCGGCGAGGGACGCGAGGAGGACCGGCGTCCAGACGGCAGGGAAGAGCACGACCACGCCGATCGCCATCGCTTGGTCGATGAAGGCTGTGACCGCCGGGAGCCGTCCGAGGCGCCTGGCCCACAGGTGCATCAGGAGGTCGACGGGAAGGATGACGAAGAGGCACACGGCCGCGAGCCAGCCCCGGTTCGGTCCGACCTGCGGGATCAGCCCCGCCGCCGCTCCGAGCGCGACGATCGAGATGTGGCGGCATCCGAACACGCGTGCCCACAGATGATCGGATCCCGCTTCCCGCGGCGAACCGTTGGCGTGCAGCGGCGAACGCAGACCCACCCTGACTGTTCTCCTTCCTGCCCCCACCAGGCCGTTCGTCGGTGCACCACGGGTATCGGCACGGGCAGGCCGGACCTTTAGGGCATCGAGGACATGGCGCTCCGAAGAAGGGTTCAGGCCACGGTGTCGCTGTGCGTCAGCAGGCTGTCGACCTCGCTGGCCGGCAGCGGTCGGAACAGGTGGAAGCCCTGGACCACGTCGCACCCGATGCGGCGCAGGTACTGGAGCTGATCCATGGTCTCGACACCCTCGGCCACCACCTCGATACCGAGGTCCTGGGAGAGGTTGATGACGGAGCGGACGATCGCCATGTCCTCGGCGCTGTGCGTGAGGCCGGACACGAACGAGCGGTCGATCTTCAGGATGGAGAAGGGGAAGCGCTTCAGGTAGCTGAGGGACGAGTATCCGAGGCCGAAATCATCGATCGCCAGGCGCACCCCCAGCGCGTGGATCTGCTCCGTCAGCTCGAGCATCGCCAGGTCGTCCCGCATCACCACGCTCTCCGTGACCTCCAGCACCAGCGGCTGGCGCGGGCCCCCGTCGTTGAGGACGGCGGTCAGGTGGGCCATGAAGTCGTGTTGGCGCAGTTCCTTGGCCGACAGGTTCACGCAGATCGCCAGCGGCTCGTCGCCTTGTCCGTTCCAGATCTGGACCTGCCGGTAAGCCTGCTCCAGGACCCATCGACCCAGCGGGACGATCAGGCCTGTCTCCTCGGCCAGCGGGATGAACTCCGCGGGGAGCAGCCGCCCGCGTGCCGGATGTTCCCAGCGAACCAGCGCCTCGAGCCCTGCCATCCGCCCGGTCCGCAACGAGACCAGGGGCTGATACAGGAGCTCGAGTTCCCCGCCCCGGATGGCGCGTCGTAGTTCGGTCTCCATCTCCAGACGCCGCCGGGCTCGCGCGGTCATCTCCGAGCGGTACAGCTCCACCCGGCTCCCACCGAGCTCCTTGGCCCGGTACATGGCCAGATCGGCGTCCTGGATGAAGTCCCGGTCGCGATCCGAGGCGGGACCGTAGGCGATGCCGATCGACGCCGAGACGAACACGTCCCGGCCGTCGATCGAGAAGCGGTCCTGGAGCTCCTCGCACAGCCGCATGGCTGCCAGCACCGCGCCCTGTTCGCCGTCGACGCCCTCGACGAGCACGGTGAACTCGTCGCCGCCGAAGCGGGCGATCGTGTCCGCCGGGCGCAGGCACGCGGTGAGCCGGTCCGCCACCGCTCGCAGGAGCTCGTCCCCGACGTCGTGCCCGAGGCTGTCGTTGACCTTCTTGAAGTGGTCGAGGTCGAGGAAGAGCACGGCGATAGCGCCCGGGCTCCGGGCTTTGCGCTCCAGGCAGTGGTTGAGGCGGTCGAGGAAAAGGGCGCGGTTCGGAAGCCCGGTCAGCGCGTCGTGGAAGGCCTGGTGGGTGAGCGTCTCCTCGAAGGCCCGGCGCTCGGTGAACCTGCGGGCCACGGTGAGCGCCGCGCCCGCCTGGAGGGCGAGCAGCTCGAGACACTCCACCTCGTCGGCCGAGACGATCCGGTCGTTCCGGGTCCCTGCGACCAGAACCGCCACCAGCTCACCCGCGGACCAGATCGGGGTCGCGATGACCGTCCGGTAGCCGAGCTCGCGGATCGCCGGGATGCCCTTGTGCCATGCCGCATAGTCACCGACCACCACCGTCATCTGCCGTCGGTAGGCGAGGCCCGCGATCCCCGTGTCGAACGGATGATCGGCGGCATAGCCTTCAGGGAGGCCGCGGGGATGCATCACGCGATACCTGGCGCTGCGCTCGTCGAACAGACAGATCTCGGTGCCGTCGAAGCCGATCGCCACCGTCGCCTCGGCCACCGAGTCGAGGACCTTGCCCACCTCCGGACTGGTCATGCTGCGGCTCGCCGCGGCGACGATGCCGAGGAGTTCGGCCCGGCGCTCTGAACCTTCGACGACGACGCCGTAGGCGTCCACCTGCTTGCGGAGGTTACGGGCCAGATAGCCGCTCGCGAGGGCGACGATCAGGATGATCCCGAGGCGGTAGGACACTGATTCGGGACGGAGGGTGACCGCGTCGTGGACCTGTGAGGCGGCGAACTCACGGACCGGATACAGGAACGCGATCGCGCCCCAGGTGAGCATCGCTCCGCGCAGGCCACCGCGTAGCGCGCCCTCGAGTGGCGGTATCACCAGAAGCGCCCAGAGTGCGCCGGTCGGGTCGAAGGCGAAGATCCAGGTGATCGCGAAGATGATGAGGACGTCGGCCACGAGTTCGAGGCTGCCGATCCGCTGGAGGGTCTTCGGGTCGCGGAACCGCCGCCCGTACAACGAGAGGACGTTGACGGCCGTCAGGGCGGCGGCGACGCCCAGCGCGGTCGCGAGCTTCGGGAAGGGCACCGAGATCCCGGCGGGAGGACGGTAGAAGGTGAACTGGACGATGGCGAAGGGAACCGCCAGCCAGCGGACGCGGCGCATCGCGGCATCCGTCGACAGGAGCTCGTCTCTCAGACGGGTTCCATGTGGCGACCTCACCGGCTCCCCCGTTCCTGGTCGACGTCGACTTGTCCGGATATCCCATCGGAACGTCCGGATCCGGATCGCCGGTTGCTCCCCTGAACGGACATAACGGACGAACCGGGTCGCATCCCCCGGAGGCGCCTCGGATCACTCGTCCTCGCCGCGCTCGAACCCGAGCGCGAGCGAGTTGATGCACCAGCGCTGACCCGTCGGTTGCGGGCCGTCGTCGAAGACGTGCCCGAGGTGCGATCCGCATCTGCGACACAGCACCTCTTTGCGGATCATCCCGTGGCTGGTGTCCTGCCGGAGCTCCACGGTCTCCTCGGAGGCGGGGGACCAGAAGCTCGGCCAGCCCGACCCCGAATCGAACTTGGCGTCCGAGGCGAAGAGCTCCGCCCCGCACGCGGCGCAGTGGTAGGTGCCCTGCTCGTGGTTGTGCAGCAGTTCGCCGCTGAACGCGGGTTCGGTGCCGTGACCGCGCAGGATCGCGTAGCGGTCGGGCGGGAGGGTCTCCCGCCACTCCTCCTCGCTTCGTTCCACCTCGCGTGTCATCGCTCCTCAGCCTACCGGCCGCGCGGCGCCCAGGCGCCCTCTTGTTCGAAGATGTCCCCACGGGTATCGTTTTCCTCCGGGAGATCGGCCGAAGGGGAAGGATCCGAGGTGGCCACAGGCGACATCCACGACGCCGAAGACGTCGCACGCCACGACGTCGAAGACGTCGCACGCCAGACGCGCACGTATTCGCAGTGGTCCTCCACCAAGGGGCTGCGTACCGACATCCTCCCTTGGCGCCTCTGGGAGAAGGCCAAGCGGCTCCCATGGGACCCGGCGCAGATCGACTTCTCGCAGGACGCGAAGGACTGGGACACGCTCGACGAGGAACAGCGCGTCACCGTGGCCGGGCTCGCGCGTGGCTTCATGGTCGGTGAAGAGGGGGTCACGCTCGACATCCTCCCGCTCATCCTGGCCACCGCCGACGAGGGACGCTGTGAGGAGACGATGTTCCTCACCACCTTCGCCATGGAGGAGGCCACGCACGTCGACTTCTTCCACCGCTGGTTCAAGGCCGTCGACGTCGACCCCGTCGGGATGGAGCACCTCGCACGGCGGCGGATGGTCGAACGGGGGGTGGAGCCCCCGGACTGGGAGCGCCCGAACGGACTGTTCGAGTTCGGGCTCCCGCGCGTGATGCGACGTCTGCTCGTGGACCGTTCCCCGGAGGCCTTCCTCGACGCAGGCGTCACGTACAACCAGTTCGTGGAGGGCTGCCTGGCCATCGCCGGGTACCGGATGTGGGCGCAGATGTTCTCCTCCTTCGGCGTCTTCCCCGGCCTCCAGGAGGGTCTGCGGTACGTGCAGCGCGATGAACGGCGGCACATCGCCTACGGCACCTACCTGTGCCGGCGCATCATCGCCGCCCATCCCGAGACCTTCGAGTTCGGTCGGGACCGTCTGTACCGGCTCCGGGACGGCTACATCGAGAGCGTCCCCGGGGGCGCCGGCGACGCCCTGAACGGGGACAGCCCGCCGAACCCGTTCGCCCCGTTCATCCAGACCGTCATCAAGCAGGTGGACCGGCGTGTGCAGGTGCTCGAGCGCGCCAAAGGGCTGACATCCGAGGAGGCAGAACGCGGGGCGGGGGCCGAGGAGGCCGAGGTCGAACTGGAGGCGGTGTAGCTTTCGTGTCGCGCCGGACGGCGATCCGGTCCATCATCGAGGGATGACCGATGCGCTGTGTCTGCTCACCGTCCACGCCCATCCCGACGACGAAGCGTCGAAGGGTGCGGGCACGGTCGCCAGGTACGCCGCCGAGGGCGTGCGCACCGTTCTCGTCTGCTGCACCGGTGGGGAGGCCGGGGACATCCTGAACCCGGCCATGGATCGGCCCGATGTCCGGGCCTGCCTGCCGCAGATCCGGCGTGAGGAGCTGAAGCACGCCGCGGCGATCATCGGATACTCGAACATCGTGACCCTCGACTACAAGGACTCGGGCATGCCGGGGACCCCGCACAACGACGACCCCGAGTGCTTCGCGCAGGCCGACTTCCGGGAGGCGGTCGGACGGCTGGTGACCGCGATCCGGCGTGAGCGGCCGCAGGTGATCGTGACCTACTCCGACGACCAGCGCGGGTACCCGCATCCTGACCACCTGCGGGTGCACGACATCTCGATGCACGCCTTCGACGTGGCCGGGGATCCCGATGCCTACACCTGGGCGGGTCCCCCGTGGCAGCCGGCGAAGCTCTACTACATCGTGTGGTCGCGGGCGCGCATGCTCGCTACGCACGAGAAGTTCAACGAGCTCGGCCTGGAGAGCCCGTTCGACGAGCGCTGGTTCGACCGGCCAGACCAGGATGGCCGGATCTCCACCCGCGTCGACGTCGGCGAATGGATGCACGTCCGCAGCGAGGCGCTGCGGGCACACGCCACCCAGATCGACCCCGCGTCACCCTTCTGGTTCGGGCTCCCGCCCGAAGCCGCCCGCGAGGCCTACCCCTACGACGACTACATCCTTGCCCGAGGGCTCGTGGACGCACCCAACCCGGAGGACGACCTGTTCGCAGGACTCCGCTGAGGAGCAGCCGCGTCCGCCCCGCGCGCGGTGACCGGCCGGGTGTTTGAAGGTCGCCCGATCGTGGTACGGAGAGGGGACCGGAAGTCGGGGATCGCGGTTCGCCGAAGCGCCTGCCTCGTAGCACCCCCCCGCGGCGCTCACGATCGGACCGCGATCCCCGCTCCGTCTCAAGGGCCCCCGAGCCGGACGTCGAGGGCCAGGGTGAGGCAGCGCACCCCGCCCCCGGCTTTCAGGAACTGGTCCACCGGTGACACGACGGTCTCGAAGCCCGCGCGGCGCAGCTCGGCGTCCAGGCGCGCCGTGCATGCCGGCATCACCACGGTCCGTCCGACCACGACCGAGTTCGCGCAGAAGGCCTCGGCCTCCCCGGCCTCGAGCACGATCGGCTCCGGGACGAGGCTGCGGACGACGTCGCGGCCATAACGGTCCCAGGCATCGGGGACGACGAGAGCCCGCCGCTCGTCGAGGGGGCAGAAGGTGAGATCGAGGTGGTAGTAACGGGGATCCACCAGCTCGACGGACAGCACTTCTACGCCGAGCGTGGCCGCCAGGGAGGTGTGGGCGTCGAAGTCCGACCGGATCCGGTAGCCGGCCACCACGCGATCGCCGAAGGGCAGGGCATCGCCGGCCCCCTCGAAGAACGGACCGCTCGGCAGCTCCTCGATGCGCGAGGCTCGTTCGCGGAACCACTCGGTGAAGTGTTTCTCCTCGCCGGTACGCTCGGGATGACGGAAGCGGCTGGGCACGAAGATCTCGCCGTCGACCATCCCGGCGTTGGCGGTGAAGACCATGTCCGGCAGGCCGTCGACCGGATCCACGACCTCGATCTCGGCCCCCGCGCCCCGGAGGGTGTCGACGAGCGCCGTCCACTGGCGCATCGACTCGTCGGGGTCGGCCTGGACCTCCCGGTGCATCCACGGGTTGATCTCGTACAGCACCCCGAAGTGCCGCGCGGGGCACATCAGGTACCGGCGTCCCCAGGGCAGCGCGTCGGTCATCGTCCGACGCACAGGTGCTGCGCCAGGCCCTGGCAGAACAGGCCGGCGTCGGTGACGATCCCGAGCACCTGGTGGCTCCCGCGGTCCGCGAGCTTGGTGACCACGGCCTGGTTGATGTCGACGCAGTAGGTCTCCACCGCGGCGGGCAGGATGTTGCCGGTGGCGATCGCGTGGAGGGTGGAGGCCAGCATCAGTGCGACGCTGACCCCCGGGACGAGGGAGCGCATCGCGTCCTGGGCTTCGACGACGTCGGTGAGGACGTCCGGCAGGGGGCCGTCGTCGCGGACGGATCCACCGAGCACGAAGGGCACGCCGCGGCGCACGCACTCGTACATCACCCCGGAGGTGACGATGCCCTGCTCGACGGCGGCGGCGATCGAGCCGACGCGCCGGATCTCGTTGATGGCGCGCAGATGGTTGGCGTGGCCTCCCTCGGTGGGGGTGCCCTCGCGGATCGAGACCCCGAGGGAGGTGCCGAGCAGCGCCGACTCGATGTCATGGACGGCGAAACCGTTGCCCGCGAACAGCACGTCGATCCAGCCCTCCCGCACCAGTCTGGCGACGTCGGCTCCGGCTCCCGTGTGCACCACCGCCGGACCGCAGACGGCCAGCAGCTTGCCGCCGTCGCCCTTGGCCCGCTCGATGCGGCGTGCCACCTCCGCCACGATCAGGCCCTTGGGTTTCTCGCTCGACACCTCCGAGGACATGAACTCGAAGGCGGGCTTGGCCCCGGCGATCTTCCCCGCCTCCGGCCCCCGGGGGCGCTCCAGCGGACGCACCCGTACCCCGGCCGAGCCGACAACCACCAGGTCGCCGGCGCGGATCCGGTGCATGGGCACCGTCCGGGCGGATCCGAGGTCGGGGGCCACCACCAGCGCGCAGTCCATCTCGGGGTTGCCGACGTCGAGCCAGCGGGAGTCCACCCGGACCTGTGTGGGCAGGTTGGTCGTGGAGTAGAAGTTCCGGGGAAGCGCACCGTCGCGATCCGCGTCCTCGAGGGTCGCGTCGGGCTCGTCCACCGGATGGGCGCCGTGGGGATGCAGCTCTTCCAACAGCGCCTTGAGCTCACCGGCGGTGGGGGCCGTGACCTCGATGCGCGCGTACGAGGGATCGGTGTGGCCCTTGCCGACCTCCATCTCCAGGAGCCTGTAGTCGGCACCCGCGTCCACGATCACGTCGAGGATCTTCGCGAGGATCAGCGAGTCGATGATGTGCCCGCGGACCTCGACCATCGCGCTCGCGCCCATCGGCCCAGTGTGGCAGGTGGCGCGGAAAGGGTGCACGCTCTCAGGGGGACCCCGACCGGGCAGTCGAAGGGAGGAGCGATGGCGAAGCGGGACCAGCGCGGGGGAGTGCTCCGAGCCCTGTGGCAGAACGTCACCGTCGATCTGGAGCCGACGAGCCGGTTCGGTTCCGGCAGGGCCGACGAGGCCGATGTGAAGACCACGATCGCGCTGACCGAGGAGCCGGATGAGCGCCATCGGCGCATCTTCGAGCGACTGGAGAAGCGGGAGCTCGTCACCGTCGACAACGATAGCCGCCTGGTGCGCTTCTACGAGCGGTTCGTCTTGGAGCCCGACACCGACGGGGTGTACACCTTCTCCATCACCGCTCCCCGGTTCGCCGAACTCGTGGGAGGTGGGGACGGTTCTCCTCCCACAGGCGCGTGGACCCTTCGATGTCGGTCAAAACGAACGTGACCGTCCCCGTGGGCAATGACGGCTTGCGGGATCGTCGTCGCTTGGTCTCGGGCATCAGGGGTCCCCTCCCCCGACGGTACGCCGGGCACATCGGCCGCACAAGGCCGGGCACCGGGGATAATGGGGTGTGTCCGACTCCTCCGAGACGATCGAGGTCGCCGGACGGCGGGTGAGGGTCTCGAACCCGGACAAGGTCTACTTCCCTGCCACCGGGGCCACGAAGATGGACCTCGTCCGCTACTACCTGGCCGTCGGAGATGGCGCGCTCCGCGGTTGCCGCGACCGGCCGACGATGCTGCACCGGTTCCCCGACGGCGTCGAGGGCAAGGAGATCTACCAGAAGCGGGTGCCCCACCCACCGGAGTGGATCGAGACCGTCACGGTGCGGTTCCCGTCCGGACGTGAGGCGCGCTTCCTCGCCCCCCAGGAGCTCTCCGACGTGATCTGGGCGGTGAACCTCGGGTGCCTGGAGATGAATCCGTGGAACGTGCGTCGCGCGGACGTGGACCACCCCGACGAACTGCGCGTCGACCTCGACCCGACCCCCGGGGTTCCGTTCGCCGACGTCCGGCTCGTCGCCGCCGAGGTCCGCACGGTGCTCGCGGAGCACGGTTTCTCCGGCTATCCGAAGACGTCGGGGAAGCGGGGGATCCACGTGTACGTGCGCATCGAGCCGAGGTGGCCGTTCACCGAGGTCCGCCGGGCGGCGCTCGCGCTGGCCCGCGAGGTTGAGCGCCGGATGCCCGAGGTGGCGACGACGGCGTGGTGGAAGGAGGAGCGCCGCGGCGTGTTCCTCGACTTCAACCAGAACGCCCGCGACCGGACGATCGCGTCGGCGTACTCGGTGCGGCCCACTCCCGGGGGCCGGGTCTCGTGTCCGTTGGACTGGGACGAGGTCGCCGATGTCGAGCCCGACGATCTGGTTCTCGCCACCGTCCCGGCCCGGTGCGCGGAGCGCGGGGACCCCCACGCGTCCATCGACGACGCCGCGTTCGGCCTCGAGCCGCTCCTGGAGCTCGCGGCCCGCGACGAGCATGAGGGACTGGGTGACGCTCCGTGGCCCCCGCACTTCCCGAAGGCTCCGGGAGAGGCGCGACGGGCGCCGCCGTCACGCCGGACTCAGCGCGAGACCTGATCGAAGGTGCATTCGGCCGGCGACTTGTCCTCGCGCCAGCGCAGGAAGGTGGCGGCGTGGCGGAACCGCGGTCCCTGCATGTGGTCGTAGGCGACCTCGCAGACCAGCCGGGGCTCCACGGCGACGTAGGTGGGGTCTTTGCCCGCGGACCAGCGGCTCGCCTCCCCGGGGGCCCGTCCCCCCTCGAAACCTCCGTCGCGCTCCAGCGGACGGAGCAGCTCCAGCAGCTCCCGGCGCTCGCGCGCCTTGAACGACGAGGTGTGGCCCACGAAGTGCAGCGCGCCGCCGGGGTCGTGGAGGCCGAGGAGCAGGGAGCCGACGCCCTCGCCGTCCTTGTGGATGCGATACCCGCCGACGACGCAGTCGGCCGTGCGGCGGTGCTTGATCTTGTGCATCACGCGCTCGCCCGGCGCGTAGGGGAGGTCGCGGTGCTTGGCAATGACGCCGTCGAGCCCGAAACGCTCCAGGTCCCGCAGCCAGGCCTCCGCCTGCTCCGGATCGGTGGTGCGGTCGGTGAGCCAGACACGGGGGCCGGGGGCCAAGGCAGGCTCCTCCGGGGTGGTGGCTGCCGGGCCCGTGAGGACCCCGGTCAGGCGATCCCAGCGGCCGGACAACGGCGTGGAGCGGAGGTCCTCGTCGTCGACGGCCACGAGATCGAAGGCAACGAAGGAGGCGGGGGTTTCCGCCGCCAGCTTCGCGACGCGTGAGGCCGCCGGGTGCAGACGCATCTGGAGCGCGTCGAAGTCCAGGCCCGCGTCGGTGGGCATGATGATCTCACCGTCGACGACACAGCGCCGGGACAGCGCATCTGCGAGCGCTTGTTCGACCTCCGGGAAGTAGCGGTTCATCGGACGGTCGTTGCGGCTGCGCAGTTCGATCCGCTGCCCGTCACCGAACACCACGGCGCGGAACCCGTCCCACTTGGGTTCGTAGATCAGGCCTTCGCCGCGCGGGATCCCGGAGGTGAGCTTAGCGAGCATCGGCTTGAGGGGCGGGACGACCGGTTGGACCATGCCTCCATGGTGCACCGTCGGGCACCGGTTAGGCTCGGGGGAGGGCAACGGATGAGGGAGGGCTGCTCGTGGCGGGTATCCAGCGCGGCCGGCTGTACCGGTCCAGAACCAACAGGATGATCAGCGGGGTCTGCGGCGGTGTTGCCGAGTGGGTGGGTATGGACGTCTCGCTTGTTCGCGTCCTCTGGGCGGTGATCACCCTGATCGGCGGGATCGTCCCAGGCGTCCTGCTCTACATCGTCCTGATGCTCGTACTCCCGGAGGCCGATGAGCCGGCGAGCGACACCTAGCCCATCGTCGTGACGTGGTCCGGACGTACCTTCACCACGAGGCGCTCCTCCTCGGGCGACGACCAGGGATAGCGCTCCTTGTCCAGGTACTTCTGCGCCATCTTGTCGATGAACGCCTTCTCCGGGTCCTTCTCGACCACTTCCACCTCACCGCGGATCTCGATGTACCGGTAGGGGTTGTCCGGATCGGTGATCGAAACGGCGACGCGGGGGGTCCGCTCGATGTTGCGGATCTTCTGCCGGGTGGTGGTCTGGCTGAACTTCAGGTGCGAACCGTCCCACTCGTACCAGACGGGGTTCGACTGCGGCGCGCCGTCGGGCCCGATCGTGGCCACGTGCGCGAAGCCGGGCTTCTCGAGGATGTCCTTGTGGGTTTCAGGCACCGTCATCGTTGCCTCCTTCCTCGTCTCGCTTCGTCTCGCTTCGGGATCAACCTTCCCCCGAGGTTAGGATATTCCCGCGCGGACGGACTTCTATCCGTCGCCGGCAGGTGGGCCGGGGGCCGAGGGAGGTGAGCCATGGACGATGTCGCGGCGACGCCCCGGGCGTTCGATCCGCTGGCCCCCGAGTTCCTCGCCGACCCCTATCCCGTGTACCGGTCGCTGCGGGAAGCCGACCCCGTCCACTGGAACGAGGCCATCGGTGCGTGGATCTGCACCCGCCATGCCGACTGCACGGCGGTGCTGCGCGATGACCGTTTCTCGGCGGACCGCACCCGCAGCGACAACTTCAAGCAACTCGACCTGACCCGGGACGTCCCCCGCTCGATGCTGAGCGCCGACCCGCCCGACCACACGCGTCTGCGGACGCTCGTCAACAAGGCATTCACGGCCCGTACGGTGGAGCGGCTCCGTCCCAGGATCCACGAGATCACCGACCGGCTCCTCGACGAGGCATCGGAGAAGGGTCGGATCGACGTGATCGCGGATCTCGCCTATCCGCTGCCGATCACGGTGATCGCCGAGATGCTCGGCGTGCCGTCCTCCGACCGCGACACCTTCCGCGACCGGTCGAGCGCGATCGCATTGTCGCTCGGCCCCCTCACGCCCCCCGAGGTCCAGGAGCGCGCGATCGCCGCCCGGGACGAGCTGGTCGCCTACTTCTCCGAGGTGCTGGAACGCCGCCGGAACGATCCCGGTGAGGATCTCATCACCGCGCTGCTGCAGGCCGAGGAGGAGGGCGACGTGCTGAGCCTCGGCGAGCTGCTCGCGATGCTGCTCCTGCTGCTGATCGCCGGACACGAGACCACGGTGAACCTGATCGGGAACGGCCTCTACGCGCTGCTGCGGCACCCCGACCAGATGCAGCGGATGCGCGAGGACCCGTCGCTGGTCCGCAGCGGCGTCGAGGAGCTCCTCCGGTTCGACTCACCCGTGCAGCTCACGGGCCGGGTGGCGAACGAGGAGCTCGACCTCGCCGGTCGGCGTGTGCGCCCCCGGCAGTCGGTGATCACGTTGCTGGCCGCCGCGAACCGCGACCCAGAGGTGTTCGCCGACCCCGACCGCCTCGACCTCGCCCGGGCCCCCAACCCGCACCTGTCCTTCGGGGCCGGGATCCATTTCTGCCTCGGCGCGCCGCTGGCTCGGCTGGAGGGTGGGATCGCGCTGACGTCGCTGATCCGGCGCTTCCCGGGGATCGGGTTGGCCGGTGAGGCGCCGGCCTACCGGCCGGCGATCGTGCTGCGGGGACTCGAGCGCCTCCCCGTGACGCTCGGCTGAGCTCAGGCGGGAACGTCGATACACTGGCGCCATGCCGGCCCAGACGTACGCAGGCAAGGAATGCATCTGCCAGTTCCAGCGCGGGATCTGCGATCAGACCTGCGTGCAGGACATGCTGTCCACGACCTTCTACATCGCGTGCATCAAGCTCACGGGACGGCGGTGTGTGGTCGTCGGCGGGGGCCCGGTGGGCCTGGAGAAGGTGGAAGGCCTGCTCGCCTGTGACGCGAGGGTGACGCTGATCGCGCCGGAGGCCGTCCGGGCGCTGCGCGACTTCGCCGGCGAGGAATCGATCACCTGGCTGCGGCGTGACTACGAGGGCCCGCAGGATCTCGAGGGAGCCTTCGTCGCGATCGCGGCCACCGACGACACCGACATCAACGTCCGCGTCTACGAGGACGCCGAGGCGCGCGCGATGCTGGTGAACGTCGTCGACGTGCCGCCGCTGTGCAACTTCATCCTTCCGGCCATCCTCCGCACCGGTCCTCTGGCGATCGCGATCTCGACCGCCGGGGCGAGTCCGGCCCTCGCCAAGCGGATCCGGACCGAGATCTCGGAGCGCTTCGGCGACGCCTACGCCCGCTTGGCCGAGATCCTGAACGACTACCGGGGATGGGCCAAGGCGACGCTGCCCACCTACCAGGACCGCAAGCGGTTCTTCGAGTCGATCGTCTACGCCGACCCCGACCCCGTCGACATGCTGCGGACGGGGGACGAGGCGCAGGTTCACGAGTTGATCGCCGCCGCGCAGCGCGAAGCCATGGCCCGCGCCGGCGCCACCGCCTGACGCCGCCGGGGATACCGCCGAGCCCCCTCGGGTATGGTGATGGGGATGGAGATCGTCGTCGGGATTCTCGCCATCGTGGTCGTTCTCGGCCTCATCTATCTGGTCGTGCAGCGACTCAAGCCGTCCGAAGACCGGCCGGCGGCACGGCGGGAGGAGGGCCGGCCGGCCGTCGGGCCCGTCGTGACCCTCGACATCGACACCTCCGAGCCGGACAACCCGATCGTCCAGCGGCTCGTCCGCGATGCTGCGGCCCAGTACTTCGCCACCCACGCCGACGCGAAGAAGGTGGAAGTACGGGACCGGACGGGACGGGAACTCGACGTGGTGACACGGGAGCGGGTCGAGGAGGAGGCGCCGTCGGCGACGCTGCCGGAGCACCTCTACGAGCCACGGGCCCGCCGCCATGCGCCGGGCCCGGGCGGCGGAGCCGACCAGGGGCCGGGCGCCGTGGCCCATTTCGACACCTCAGCCGATGCGGCCCCCCACAGGACGTTGGCGGAGCTGTTCGATCTCCCCGAGGCGGTGCATGCGAAGCTGCAGAAGCCCAACGACCCGGTCGATCTGTGCAGGGCGATCCTGGAGGCGGCGGGTCTCGAGGTCCGCGTGGACGGTGACGTGCTCGTCTCCGGGGACGAGGCCTTGGTCGTCGTGGACACGACGATCGGATCACCGGTACGCCCCGACGACCTGAGCCAGGCCTTCCTGCGATTCCAGGAGACCAAGGCCCGGTCGGGGGTGGTTGTGAGCCCCGGATTGATGTATCCCGAGGAGCTCAAGCGCCGGCAGGCGATGGCGCCGAACCTGCTCCACGCGGGCCCCGAGGGCATCCAGCGGATGGCGGATGCGGTCGCCCTGGGGGCGAACCCCCTGCGGTTCGTCACCGGACCCCCGGTGGGCTGAGCCTCGCAATCCCCGGCCCACCTGGGCGCTCCTGATAGACTGAAGGAGCCACCTGGCCGCGGCCTCCGCCGCGCGAGGCCCTGTGATCGCATGGGATACGGGCCCGAACGTATGTGGATAAGGAGTCTTTCGTGGAAAGCACCGACCTGACCATGGAGCGCACCGACCTGTCCTTCGCCGACCTCGGCGTCGCAGAGCCGATCCTCCGCCGCCTCGAGTCCCGCGGTATCGACAACCCCTTCGAGATCCAGGCGCTCGTCCTACGCGACGCTCTCGAGGGCCGCGATGTGCTCGGCAAAGCCAAGACCGGATCCGGCAAGACCCTCGCCTTCGGGATCCCCCTCATCCAGCGGATGAAGGAGGGGATCAACGGGACCCAGGCCGTCGTGCTCGTTCCGACCCGCGAGTTGTGCGCGCAGGTCGCCGAGGAGCTCCGCCGGATCGCGCCCTCCAAGGCGCGGATCCTCGCAGCCTACGGAGGCGTCGGGATGGGGATGAACCTCCGGGAGGCCCCGGGGGCCCACATCATCGTGGCCACACCCGGACGGCTGATCGATCTGCTGGAGCGCCGGACGGCCAACCTGGAAAACGTCCACCTGCTCGTGATCGACGAAGCGGACCGGATGGCCGACATGGGATTCCTGCCGCAGGTCGCCACCATCCTCCGGTACGTCCCGACCGAACGGCAGACGATGCTGTTCTCCGCCACCCTCGACCACGCGATCTCCGGGCTCGTGGCCCAGACCCGTGACGCCGTCCGCCACGAGGTCATCGACGACGTCCCGACCGTGGAGAACGTCCAGCACCACTTCTTCGAGGCCCACCAGATGGACAAGGAAGCCGTCCTCGCCTCACTCCTGAAAGCGGCGACCGGTCTCACGCTCGTCTTCACCCGCACGAAGCGCTCCTGTGACAAGCTCGCGCAGCGCCTCAAGGACGACGGGGTGAAGGCCGTCGCCATCCACGGCGACCTCAACCAGGTCGCTCGCGAGCGGGCCCTCGACGATTTCGAGACCGGCAAGGTCAACGTGCTCGTCGCCACCGACGTGGCCGCGCGGGGCCTCGACATCGAAGGCATCGAGATGGTCGTGAACTACGATCCGCCGGACGATCACAAGAACTACCTGCACCGGGTGGGGCGGACCGCTCGCGCCGGAAAGTCCGGGGTCGGTGTGACCCTCTCCAACTGGGAGCAGCGCACCGAGGTCGAGAGGATGGCCCGGCGTCTTCGGCTGGAACCGAAGATCGAGGAGGTCTTCTCGAGCGACCCGCGGCTCGCGCGCGTGCCGAGCGGCGAGCTCGAAGGCGCCCCCATGGGCGACACGCCTCCACCGGAGGAGCTCGCCACAGCGGTGGGGGCCTACTCGGCCCTCAAGCGCCGCGGACGCCGCCGCCGCTAGCCGGCCCGGCGCCCGCGGGCCGGTGATCCGTCAGGGTTGGATCTGGATGTGGTGTTTCCCGGGATGTACGGTGACGCTTCCCGTGAAGGCTCCGATGTCCTCGCCGTCCATGATCACGCGGCCCCCGACGAGCCCGTCGAGATGGATCTTCACCCGGCGGTCGGTGTCGATGTTCGCGAACAGGGGAGGCGTCACGGGGAGTTCGGCCCGGGCCATGTCGATCCGGAAGGACGACACGTTGCCGATCAGGGCGTCGAACCGGTTGCGGGTCGCCCCCGGAGCCGCCGGCCGGTCGTAGCCCGTGGTGACTGCGGCGCCCGAGTGCTCGGGCGGCCCGTCGACGGTGGCCACCGGCCCGGCTGCCGTGGGGGACGTGGTTGCGCGATCGAGCGTGACGTCCACCGTTCCGGTCCACCAGAGATCGCCGAGCGGCGTGTCCCGGCTCGTGCACGCCGCGGCCGAAGGCTCGTCGTATACGCGGATCCCGCTCACCCAGTAGGCGGCATCGGCTCGCTCCGCGTACAGCGGGCTCCAGTGGACGGGATCCAGGCACGGCATCCGGGCGTAGCTGACGCGGGCGGGTGAGAAGGGCAGTTTCCGGTTCGCGAGCCAGGAGGCGCCGAGGTGCCATTCGTCGAGGATCGGGAACGTGTAGTGCTCGTAGCCCGCGAACAGATGCAGCCGGTGCGGCTGCTGGCGGTCGAGGTACCCGCGCGCCTGGGCGGCCACGCCGCTCGCCGGGACCAGCGGATCATTGGTGCCGTGGAGGATGACCGTGGGGACGTGGCGGGCGTTGCCGATCAACGGATGTGTCGTGTAGAGGGGACGGTCGTTCTGCGGGGATCCGGGTGCCAGGGGATAGTTCCACTGCCCGAGAACCGGGGGCGCGGCGACGGCCATCGCGCCTGCGAAGCGGTCCGGGTACAGCATCGATAGGAGATAGGCGCCCCAGCCGCCCATCGAGTGTCCGGCGACGGAGAGGCGGTCCGGGTCGAGGTGGAGGAACGCGTGGGCGTCGGCGACGGCGTCCAGGACGTCGATCTGGGAATCGCCCACGTACCATCCCGACGAGCCGCGCCCGCGCGGGGAGATCAGCACGTTCCGGCGATCCTCGCCGAGCTCCCGCACCATGTTCGGTACGTAGTAGGCGGCCTGATGCTCCCCCGGCCCCCGCCAGTGCAGCCACAACGTCGACGGGTTCGGCAGGATCGGCTCGTAGGTCGTCGGCACGTAGAGGCCGTAGGGCTGGCGGCGGCTCACCGGTCCGGCCTCGGCGACGGGATGCGGACGGCCGTTGCGCTGCCCGTCGGTCACCCGCGACTCGAAGATCCGGACGTGGTGGCCGGGCCGGATCCGCCAGGTCTCGTGAGCGCCGGAGGCCAGGGACACCAGGTCGACGACCGTCGAGAACCGGTTCGACAGCCGGGCCACCCCGTCGCCGGACGCGTCGTGGGTCCGGCGCAGCTCGAAGGCCTGAGTCTCGTCCATCCACGGGCGCAGCGGTTCGACGCCGCCCCGGAAGGCCAGGTTCATCACCCGGGGGCCGGGCTCCGGGGTGACCGGCGCACGCCATGCCCCGGCCCCCGGCTCCCACAGCCCGGCCCCCGCCCACAGGCGCCAGCGGGTGACCGGCACGTCATCTCGCGTGCGCTCGAGGAGCGCCCGCGGCACGGAAGCCTCGACCACACCCCCGAACCCGTCCGGGTTGTCCGGGCCCCCGGCCCCCAGGTCGTCGGTGGCCACGAGGGCGCCGGGCGCGGCCGCACCGTCGAGCAGCACGCCGTGGCGGGTCAGGGTGAGCACATGGTCCGCTCCCGGGGTGGCCACCCCCGAGGACAGATCCCATCGGCCGGACCCCGTGGCGAGGTCGTTGTCGGCATCGACGGCGACGGCGACCACCGGTTCGTCGTCGGGGGTGAGGGCGTTCAGCCGGACGAGGAAGAGCACGTCCTCGATGTCGGCGGCCATCCGCAGCTCGAGGATGTCGGCGGAGCCCTCCGTGGCCCCATCCGGGTAGCGGGAGGCGCCGTAGCGCTCGACACCCTGTTCGCACTCGGTCTCCGGGTGCGAGAACACTCCGGCGACGTCCACCGCCGGGATGAACTCGCGGCCGAGGGCGGAGTGGAGGGCCTGGTACCTCGGCCAGCCCGCCGCCGACTCGGCCTCGGCGTTGCGGTCGCGTCGCTCGACCACGCAGGACCGCGCCGTGCCGGTGTCGTCGAGGATGAAGTCCTGGTGGACGAGCTGACCGGCCTGGACGGTGGTCGTGCCCCCGAGTCCCGTGACGGCTACCCCCTCGTCCCAGTCCGACGGATCGCCGTCGACGGTCTTCGCGGTGGGAGCCAGGAATGGCGCGGGCAGACGTTCGATCGAGCCGAGGGGGATGTTCGGTCCGAAGGCCGCGCGGGGGACCTGATCGAGGGTCGAGCGTGTTGTCCCCGCCTGGGCCGGCAGGGTGATCGTCAGTGCGAGGACACCGACGACGGCGAATGTGCTTCGCTGCAAACGTTCCCCCCGGTGGGATCCGTGGCCTCCGCTCTCCGCATGGACGGATTCGCCATCCGGGGAGCGATCCCCTGCCGGAGGTGGTGCGCGACCGACGCGAGCAGCCGCTGGGGGTCCAGGGGACGCACGAGCCGGTCGGGGCTATCGGGGACGGCCCCCGGCGGCGCCACGAGGATGAGGGGTGTCTCGGCGAGCGAAGGGTGGTCGGTGACCCCCGGCAGCGGCCCGGCTCCGTTGGACGACGCAAGGCGCGTGTCGAGCACGATCAGATCGGGGCGCCGCAGATGCGCAACCTCCGCCGCTTCGGATCTCGTCGAGGCCTCGCGGACGTCGTACCCCTCGTCGGCGAGGACGATCCGGTAGAGCGCCCGGTGGTTGTCGTCGCCGTCGACGAGCAGGATGCGCAGGGGCTCGCTCATGAATCCTTTCCGGTGTCCGTTTGGCCGTCGCATACGCTCCCTTGTTTCCCGGCGAGAAGCGTGATAAACAGATTGGCTTCGTCCGGCGGGATCAGACGGTCTCGAGGTCGAGGCTGCGCCACAGGTACCAGGCTGCGGCCGACCTGAAGGGACGCCAGGGTTCGGCGATCCGCGCGAGTGCCGGGGGTGTCGGTTCGATGCCGTAGGCACGGGCGACCGCATTACGGACTCCGAGGTCGCCCACCGGCCAGACGTCGGCGCGCCCGAGCTTGAACATCAGGAACATCTCCGCGGTCCAGCGTCCGATGCCGCGGACCCGGACCAGTTCGGCGATCACGTCCTCGTCGGCGAGCCGGGCGATGCGCTGGAGCCGCAGGTCGCCGGAGGCCACCCGGGTGCCGAGATCGCGGATCGAGGCGGCCTTGGCGGTGGAGATCCCCACGGCGCGCAGTTCGTCCTCGCCGAGGGCCAGGATGTCCTCGGGACGGACGCGCCGCCCGTCGGTGTAGGCGCTGAGGAACCGCTGCCAGATCGTCTCCGCGGCCTTGCCCGACAGCTGCTGCCCGACGATCGCCCGGACGAGTGTCGTGAGATGGTCGCCGCGGGCACCGGGCTTCAGCCCGCACCGCCCGACGGCGCCCACGATCGTGCGCATCACGGGGTCGGCGGTGCGCAGATGCCGGGCGGCGGCGGCGCGGTCCAAGCGGAGCGGCGTCCCGACAGGGCGCCCGGGCGTCGCGGCCATGGGCTCACTCTACCGCCGTTGGCGACGCGGCCACCCCTCCTGCGTAGAACGGGCCGGTAGCCGGTCACCCGAACGGGCTATGGCCCCGGCGGAGGTTCTGTCCGAAGGTTGAACCGGCGGGCCGATACGAGGCGGGAGACGCGCATGGCTTCGAACAGCTCCAATGGGAGCGCGACAGGGACACCACCGGCGACGACGCAGGCCCTCATGGTCCTGGACGGACGGCGCATCGAGGGGACCCTGCATCTCGACCCGGACAAGCGGCGCTTCTCCGATGCCTGGGAGGCGCTCCTGAACACCCAGCGATCCTTCGTGCCCGTCACCAACGCCACGATCAACTCGACGGCCTCGCCACGGACCGAGGCTGCAGACTTTCTGCTCGTCGACAAGAAGGAAGTGAGGGCGGTGGGCCCGCTCGGGGAGCGTGTCGATGCGTCCTCCGGGCCGATCCGGCGGACCGAGCTCGAGCGGGTACCGGTGGTGCTGATGCTGGAGGGTCTCCGCGTGGCGGGCGTGGCGCACCTGGATCCGAACCGCGGACGGTTCTCCGACACCTGGGAGGCGCTGCAGCGGGACCGGCGGCCGTTCGTGATCCTGACGGATGCCACGGCGACCTACCACGACGAATCTCAGACCGTGGCGATGCAGGTCATGATGATCGGGAAGGACGAGATCCAGGCCGTCTACCCGTTGGAGGTATCCGACGGCGTCACGCCTGCTCGCCGTCTCCAGCGCGAGTCGATGCAGGCCAGATTGATACTCGACGGACTCCAGGTTGAGGGAACACTGCACGTCGAGCAGCATCCTGTGGCCCGCTACGCGCGATTCTCGGATCTCTGGGAGGCGCTGATGCGGGACCGGCGGAGCTTCCTGCCGGTCACGGACGCCACGATGTGGACGGGGGATGGAGGCTCGAAGCTCGCCGTCGCCCCTCTGCTGGTCGTGGAGAAGGGCGACATCCGCGCGGCCCTGCCTGTTGGAGTGAGCTCGACGACGTCGTAGTCACGAAAGCGTGCTCCCCGGATCCTCCTCGTGTTTTTGCTTGCCACCGGAGCGGGTAGGCACCGACCCAGACGGGTCGAACAAGGAGGAGGATCCGACATGGCCAGAGACCGTGAGGTTATCCGCGAGGAACGTGTGGATCGTGGTGGTCCGCCCGGGTGGGGGCCGGGGCCCATCATCGGGGCGGTCCTGGCGGCGATCCTGGTCGTCGTGCTGCTCCTGTTCGTGTTCGGTGCTCTGGGCACCGGGACGGGCGGCGGAGACGGGGACACGCAGATCGACACCCCGGACCAGATCGAGATCGATCCGGGCGGCGGCGGAGACGGGGGTGGGACCGACGGCGGCGGGACCGACGGCGGTGGGACCGACGGGGGTGGCTAGCCTGACATGAACACCCGACCTGCGTAGCGGCAGGAGATGTGCCCTCCCGGGGCGAAGGGTGGCCCACGGAGTCACACGGGAGGGCACGCATGCGGACGCTGCGCACGGTCGGGGTCGTCGTCGGGCTGGGGGCGTTGCTCCTGGGGCTCGGCCCGGCCCCCGCGTCAACGGCCGCCGACGACCAGCTCGAGGCAGGCTTCGCGGTGCGTTCCATCCTGCCGGACCCCGAGATCTACGACGAGGTCTGGCACACGGGCCGCCGGCGGCCGACGGGCGTGCTGGACGGGAACTGGGCTCGGGCGGTGGTGCTCGAGCAGGGCGATCGGCGGCTCGGGATCGTGGCCCTGGATCTGCTCGGCCTGTTCTACGACGACGTGGTCGAGATCCGAGAAGCCGTGCGCGCCGAGCTCGGCGCCGGCACCCAGGTGATCGTGGCATCGACCCATTCGCATGCCACCGTGGACACCCTCGGGATCTACGGCCCCGACGAGGTCACCTCGGGACTGCACGAGGAATATCAGGAATTTGTCCGGACGCAGGCGGCGGAGGCGGTGATCGCCGCCGCGGACGCCGTCGAGCCCGTGCGCGCGCGCTTCGCGTCGCGTCAGGCCCCCGACGGCCTGAACGAGTACGACATCAACCGGTACCCGGGCTCCTTCGACGACGGGGTGAACGCGATCTCCTTCGAACGCACCGACGGGAGCGCGGTGGGTACCCTCGTGAACTGGGCCAGCCATCCGGAGCTGGTCGACCCACGGTCCTCGTCGGATCCCGACATCCCGGAGGGGATCCGCGGCGCGATCCTGTCCAGCGACTACGTCCACACCCTGCGCGAGACCGTCGAGGGTGGCGGGGGCGGGACGGCGGTGTTCGTCAACGGACCCGTGGGGGCCGTGACGGGGCTCGCGATGCAGCCGACCGACCCGGCTACCGGTGAGGTGTTCACGGAGCGCCGGTCGGTGGCCAAGGCCTACCACGTGGGCCGGACGGTGGGGGCAACGGCCCTCGAGGCGCTGGGGGACGGGTTCGTCGTGGACAACCCGCAGCTCGAGGTGGATTCGGTCGTCTTCGACCTGCGCATCGACAATCCGTTCCTGCTCGCCCTCAAGGCCACGGGAGTCGTGGGACGCGCGACCTACGAGGCGGGCGTGGAGGTGCCACTCGGCCGCCACGTGCGAACCGAGATGGTGCGTGTGGGCTTGGGTCCGGCGGAGTTCCTCACGGTCCCTGGCGAGCTGCACCCGGACGTGTACACCGGCGGCTACCTGCCGCGCTCCGAGCGCGCGAACCCCGACGTGCCGAGGGAGCGGGCGATCCGTCCCCAGATGTCGGGGGAGATCAGGTTCCTCATCGGTCTGGGACAGGACGAGCTCGGGTACTTCGTGTCGGCCACCGACTTCGTCGGGCCCTCCACCGTCTTCCCCGTCTACGGCCGGGGCGTCGACCGGAACGGACGCAGCCACTACCAGGAGACGCTCTCGCTCGGACGCGACACCGCCCGCACCATCGGACAGTTCGCGTCGCTCCTGCTCGGCCAGGAACCGGAGGCCGACTACGTGGCGTACCCCGGCGGTTTCCTCGACGCCGACGGCGTGCCCTCCTACCGGGGTGACCACTCGGGTGACGTCCGGGGGATCTGGATCGACACCTCGGGCAGCGGACGCTACGAGTTCGGCGGCGACGCCCAGGTGGTCACGCCGCTGCCCGCCGGTGTTCCCGCCGCCTACGGGTTCCTGGACGCCCGGGGTCGGGATATGGGGGCCTCACCGTCCACGGCCGCCCGCGGGGTGTGGGCGGACGGCGACGGCGATGGCGCCTTCGATCCGCTCCGCGACCCCCACCTGTTCTTCGACAGCTACCACGTGGGCAAGGGCGAGATCCCGTAGCGGGCTACCAGGCGTAGGCTTCGGGGGCCGGGCCCCCGGGCCCGGGGAAGATCTCGTCGAGCCTGCCGAGCACCGCCTCGCCGAGGGTGATCTGAAGCGCCCGCAGCGAGCCGTCGAGCTGCTCGAGCGTGCGGGGGCCGATGATCGGCGCCGTCACCGCCTGGCGGGTGAGGAGCCATGCGAGGGCGACGTCCGCGGGGGTCTCGCCGATCTCGGCGCACAGCTTCTCGTAGGCCTCGATCCGGTCGCGATGCTTTTCGAGCGTCTCCTGGATCCGGTCGGACGCGCGCCGTCCCTCGGCCTGCTTGCCGATCACGCCGCCCAGCAGTCCGCCGGCCAGCGGACTCCACGGGATCACGCCGAGGCCGTAGCGCTCGCAGGCGGGGAGCACCTCGAGCTCGACGGTGCGGGCGTTGAGGTTGTACAGGCTCTGCTCGCTCACGAGGCCGAGGAAGTGCCGGGCCTTCGCGGCCTCGCAGGCCTGCGCGATGTGCCAGCCGGCGAAGTTGGACGACCCGGCGTAGATCACCTTCCCCTGCGCGACGAGGGTCTCGCAGGCCTCCCAGATCTCCTCCCACGATGTGGACCGGTCGACGTGGTGGAACTGGTAGAGGTCGATGTGGTCGGTCTTCAGACGCTTCAGGCTCTCCTCACAGGCGCGCCGGATGTTGAGCCCCGACAGTCGCGAGTGGTTGGGCCATTCCGCCATGCGTCCGAAGACCTTCGTGGCCAGGACGGTCTTCTCCCGGCGCCCGCCGCCTTTGGCGAACCAGCCTCCGATGATCTGCTCGGTGACGCCCTCGCCGAGCTTGGCGCCGTAGACATTCGCGGTGTCGAAGAAGTTGATCCCGTGCTCGTGGGCCCGGTCCATGATCGCGTGTGCGTCTTCTTCGGTGGTCTGGGGGCCGAAGTTCATCGTGCCGAGGCACAGGCGGCTGACCTTGAGGCCGGAACGGCCGAGGTGGGCGTAGTCCATGCGTCCCTCCTTGCGCGCGGACGGTCAGTGTATCGCCCCGTCGTGGGGGCCGGTTTTTGTCACTACCAGAACGTATGATCGTGTTGTCTTTTCCGTTCGGTCGAGCCCCTTTCGAGGTGAGGAGTCCTGGTGGATAGGAAGGCGTTGTCGGCGCTGCCGTCGGCGGTATTGACGGAGATGGTGGATCAGCTCTACGCGCTGATCTGCCGCCTGGTCGTGCTGCTGATCACGGTGGCCGATGTGTGCCGGGAGCGCGGTGTGCATCTGGAGGATCAGGTGCCGTCGATGGAGGACTGGCTGCGGATCCGTCTTGGGGTGCGGCGGTCGACGGCGCGGGAGTACGTGCGGATGGGTCGGGCGGCTTCCGGGTTGCCGGCGACGTCTGCGGCGTTGGCCGGCGGCCTGCTGTCGGTCGACCAGTTCAGTGCCGTGTCCCGGTATGCGACGCCGGAGACCGATGAGGAGCTGGCGCGTACGTCGGTTGGGGTGCCCGTGACGGTCCTGGACCGGCGGGCCCGCCGTGCGCGGGACCTCTCGGCAGAGGACGCGGACGCGTCGCATCGGGCGCGCCGGGTACGGATCCGTGAGGATCGTGAGCGTGGCGAGTACCACCTTTGGGCGAGGTTGCCGGGAGCCGAGGGTGCGGTGGTGAGGAAGGCTCTCGAGCTGGAGGCCGACCGGATGGAGCCTGATCCGGTGACGGGTGTGTTCGCACCGTACGAGATGCGGTTGGCGGATGCCCTGGTGGGGATGGCCCGGGACCGGTTGGGTGGGCAGGCGAAGAGCTCCCCGGAGCGGGCGACGGTGGTCGTGCACGTGGATGCCGCCGCTCTCGCGTCGGGTCAGGGGTATGCGGAGGTCCAAGGCGGTCCCCCGATCGCGATCGAGACCGCGAAGCGTCTGTTGTGTGATGCGAACGTCCGCACCCTCTTGGAGTCGGAGGGTCGGGCGGTGGGGATCGGCCGGCGGAGCCGGAGCGTGCCACCGGCGATTGAGCAGATCATCTGGCATCGGGATGGGGGCTGCGTGTTCCTGGGCTGCGGGCGGAGGCTGTGGGTGCAGGTGCACCACCTGAAGGAATGGGGGTGCGGGGGTCCCACGGATGCCCACAATCTGGTGCTGGTCTGCCCGCTGTGTCACCAGCTCGTGCACGAGGGCGGGTGGCGGATCGAGGGCAACCCGTACGAGGAGTTGATCTTCCGGGCGCCGGACGGCCGCGAATGGCGGACGGGTCCGGCGGGCCTTCATGCCGAAACCCGTGCCCGGTTCTTCGAGGAAGATCCGATCTCCGAAAGCCCTGAGGCGGAGCCGGCTGAGCTCCCACCTGCGGCTCGGGGGCCGGCCGAAGACTCGGGAACGATGGAACTCCCGGATGAGCCTGCGCCCCCCTACGACGACACCTCCTGAACAGGAGTCTGGCGCTGAGGACGACGCCATCTCGCCGGATACACTCCGGACATGCCGCACTGGTAGGAGTCGCGGCCGAACACGGTCTGCCGGCAGCCGAGGTGACTCGTGGATCCGTCGAGCGAAGGACAGATGAATGGCGCCTCGATGACCGAGGTCCGGTCCGCGCGTTCGGACGAGGCTGCGCGGTTGACCCAGATCGCCTTCGCGGCGAAGCGGCACTGGGGCTACGGGGACGCGCTGATCGACCTCTGGGCCGATGAGCTCACGGTCTCGCGCGAGCTCGTCGCCGAGCATCCCGTCTACTGCGCGGAGCGGAATGCCGAGATCGTCGGGTTCTACGCTCTGAGCGAACAGGACGCCGGCTTCGAGCTCGAACACATGTGGGTCGACCCCCAGCACATCGGCTCCGGCGTCGGCACCCTCCTGTTCGAACACGCCGTCCGGACGGTGGTCTCCCTCGGTGGATCGGAGCTGGTCATCGTCGCCGATCCGAACGCCGAGGGCTTCTACCGGAAGATGGGCGCGGCCCCCGCGGGCACGGTCCCGTCTCGCCCCGAGGGCCGAAGGCTGCCACTCCTCAGGTTGGTGGTTTGAGCGAACCGTACTTGCCTTCAGCGCACGATGCGTGACATGCGACGGTCGGCCAGGACCTTGCCCCCGGTCTGACACCGTGGACAGTACGTGACCTCGTAGCTCTCGTAGGACACCCGCCGCAGGTCCTCGCCGCAGGCCGGGCACGGGTGCCCCCACCGGCGGTGGACGGTGAAGTGGTCGCCGATCTTCGTGGGCAGGCCCCCGGAGCGTTTCCGCTCGGCCTCCAGCGCCTCGTCCAGGACGCGCCGGGTCTCGGCCAGCAGCCGCTCCCGATCCTCCGGGCCCAGCGACTTCAGGGTCGCGTACGGGGAGATCGCGGCGGCGTGGAGGATGTCGTCGACGTAACCGCGGCCGATACCGGCGACGGTGCGCTGGTCGCGCAGGATCGTGTGGACGCGACGGGTGTCCTCCCCGTCGCGCACCAGCGCTGCGAAGGCCTCCGAGTCCGGCTCCGGGCCGAGCTTGGTCAGCGGCCCATCGTCGCCGGAGGCCAGCACCCACCAGCCGGCCTTACGCTCCGTGCCGAACTCCTTCACGAGCACCGAGGGCCTGCCGGCGAAGCGCAGACGCACCACGCCGAACTTCGGGCGGGTGCGCTTGGGTGGGTCCTCGACATCGATCCGGCCCCCTTGCGAGAGATGGACGAGCAGCCGCGGCCCGGAGAAGTCCCAGACCAGGTACTTGCCGCGCCGACCCACACCGGCGAGCTCGCGTCCGTGCAGCGACTCCGGCGCCGGATCGTAGGTCTTGAGGGCGGAGAACTGGAGGGGGTCGCTCCCTGCGAACACGGCTCCGCGCAGGAGCGCGTCGAGCCGTTCGGCCAGGGCCTGCACCTCGGGGAGCTCGGGCACGACACCATTCTACGTACCGATGATCAGCGGCAGGGTCCGGTAGGACACCTCCTCGGAGAGCGCGATCACCGTGGTGGTCCGGTCGATGCCGCGGACCTCGAGGATCCGGTCCAGCACCTCCTGGAGGTGCTCGTGGGTGTGGGCCACGACCCGCAGGTGCAGGTCGCTCTCGCCGGTGATCGTGTGGACCTCGAGCACCTCCGGGATCGAGCGGAGATGGTCGACGATGGCCGCCCGGCGCCCCTGGGCGAAGGCGATGGAGCAGAAAGCCAGCACCGGGTAGCCGGCGGCGGCGGGGTCGATCTGGAGGTCGAGCGCCCCGAGGACACCGCGGGCCCGCAGCTTCTCGAGACGCGACTGCACCGTCCCCCGCGCGACCCCCAGCGTGCGGGCCAGCTCCATCACGGGAACCCGGGGGTCGTCGGCCAGGGCCGCGATGAGGCGGCGATCCACACCGTCCAGGGTGCCTGACAGATCGATCACCTCCGTCGCATTTTTCGCAAGAACACTGTACAGATCGTCCAGTCGCGGGGCCATCGCTTGACGGTGTGCTGCCCTGCTGGGGATGTTGTGTGCACGATCCGTCCTGTGCGAGGAGGAGGCGACCACGATGGACACGAAGCAGCAGCAACGGACGCTCGGCCTGGAGGGGGTCGACCATCTCGAGTTCTGGGTGGGTAATGCCCGTGCCTACGCCGGATTCCTCGCCGCCAACTTCGGGTTCTCGATCCTCGCCTACGCGGGGCAGGAAACCGGCCTGCGCGACCGCGCGTCCTACGTGCTCCAGCAGGGGGAGATCCGGTTCGTCGTCACCGGGAGCCTGCTCCCCGACACCGCGATCGCCGACCATGTCCGGCTCCACGGCGACGGGGTCCGGTGCGTGGCGTTGCGGGTGCGTGACTGCAAGGACGCCTACGCGCAGGCTCTCGAGCGCGGCGCTCGGGGCATCGCCGAGCCCGAGGAGCAGAGCGACGAGCACGGCAGCATCGTCACCGCCTCGATCGCCGCCTATGGGGACACCATCCACACCTTCGTGGAGCGCTCCGACTACCGCGGCATCTTCGCCCCCGGCTACGGGCCCCCGCGGCAGCGTGACCCCGAGGGGGCCCCGGTGGACCTGGAGGCCATCGACCACGTGGTCGCCAACGTGCCGGAGATGGAGCCCTGGGTGCGCTACTACGAGCAGATCATGGGCTTCTCGCAGCTCACCCACTTCACCGACGAGGACGTGTCCACCGAGTACTCGGCGCTCATGTCCAAGGTCGTCGAGGACGGCGGCGGCAAGATCGTGCTGCCGATCAACGAGCCCGCCACCGGCAAGCGCAAGTCGCAGATCGAAGAGTACCTCGAGTACTACCGGGGGCCGGGGGTGCAGCACATCGCGATGCGCACCGACGACATCGTGTCCGCGGTGCGGTCGCTGCGGGCGCGCGGGGTGCGGTTCCTGCGCGTGCCGAAGACCTACTACGACGAGGCCCGCGAACGGATGACCGGGGTCGATCTGCCCTGGGAGGACCTCGCCGAGCTCGGGATCCTCGTGGACCGCGACCACGACGGCCATCTGCTCCAGATCTTCACCGAGAACGTCTGCGACCGGCCCACCGTGTTCTTCGAGATCATCCAGCGGGAGGGGTCGCGGGGCTTCGGCGTGGGCAACTTCAAGGCGCTGTTCCAGGCCATCGAGCGCGAGCAGGCCGACCGCGGCAACCTGTAGTGGAGCCCGCGAGCCGCCAGGAGGAGGGGACATGAAGGGACTGCCGCAGTGGATCAAGGGGAAGACGAGCCGGCAGGCGCACGTCGCCCTCCCCGAGGGCACCTGCGAGGAGGAGCATGGCCGGCTCGGGTTCTTCGGCGCCGCCAGCCACCTGTACCGTCTGCACCCGCCCACGGGCTGGACGAAGGTCGAGGGCCCGGCCGCCCACCATGCGATGGACCTCGGCAAGCTCGACATCGGCGACGAGCTGTGGGCCACCGAGATCCTCTACAACGACGACGTCTCGATCGCCTACCACCGCTACCGGGAGGGCCGTCCGGAGTTCCTGCGGGACGCCGACGGCGACCTGCTGTACTTCGTCCACAACGGCGCCGGCCGGCTGCAGACCGAGTACGGGCCGCTGGGCTACCGTCCCGGCGATTACCTGTACCTGCCCCGAGGCACCACCTTCCGTTTCGAGCCCGCCGAGCCCACCGACCTGCTGGTGCTCGAGAGCCGCACCGGCCCCCTCGAGCTCCCCGACCGCGGGATCCTCGGCCGCCACGCGCTGTTCGACCCGGCGGTGCTCGAGGTGCCCGAGCCTGACCCGGTGGACGAGGAGGGTGAGTTCGTCATCGTCGTGAAGCGGCTCGGCGTCGAGACCCGCGTCACCTATCCCCACCATCCGTGCGACGTGGTCGGCTGGAAGGGCGACCTCGCGCCGATGCGGCTGAACGTAGAGGACTTCCGTCCGGTGTCCTCGGCCCGGTACCACCTGCCGCCGTCGGCGCACTCCACCTTCACCGGTGAGGGCTTCGTGGTGGCGACCTTCGCGCCCCGTCCGGGCGAGGAGGACCCCGAGGCGCTGAAGCTCCCCTTCTACCACCGCAACATCGACTTCGACGAGGTGATCTTCTACCACCGGGGCGACTTCATGTCACGGTCCGGGATCGACGCGGGGATGCTGACCTTCCACGGCGCCGGGTTGCACCACGGGCCCCAACCGAAGGCTGTGGAGCGCGCCGCCGAGGCGCCGCCCGGTCCCCGGCAGCTCCAGGAGTACGCGGTGATGATCGACACCCGCGGCCCACTGTCCGTCGCCGACCCAGGCCTCAAGGTGGACATCTCCGGCTACGCGATGAGCTGGACGCAGTGACGAGGCTCAGCGGCGGAACAGGTGGTTGAGGTCGATCGCTATTCCCCGCGGCTGCAGCGGTGAGGCGCTTTCGGGGGCCCGGATAGTCTGCGGCGCTGCATACCGTCCGTCTTCGAGGCGGTAGATCTCGACCCGGTCGGCGTCGGGGTCGGTGATCCAGTACTCGGGGATGCCGAAGCGCTCGTACCGGGAAAGCTTGAGCTTCCGGTCCCGGCGGGGGTCGGACAGGATCTCGATCACCCACGACGGAGTTCCCCAGATGTTGGCGTCCGTGAGCACGTCGATCCGCTCGTCGGTGACGAACACGATGTCGGGCTGAACCACGTCTCCGCTCGAATCGAGGACGACGTCGAACGGCGCTACGTACGCCTCGCCTCCGCCGTGCCGATCGAGGTGGTCGGCGATGAGGATGTAGAGGCGACCAAGGATCTGCTGGTGACGCCTGTTCGGGCTCGGAACCACGTAGGCCTCCCCGTCGATCAGCTCCCATCGCTGACCCTCGGGGAAGTGGACGTAATCGTCGTAGGTCAGCCTTCGTTCAGGCCTGGTCGCCATAACCTCGCTCCCACATCGGCCCTGCTTCGGGGAAGGCATTTCCAACGCTAGCACGGGATGCCGACGGTCAATCGGAGAGGTATCCTTCCCTCCATGAAGCTTGTGCGGTTTCGGGCCCCCGACGAGCGGGTGTGGGCGGGCACCATCGAGGACGATCACGTCACGGTGGTGCTGCCCGGCGACGGCAACGCCGGACGCGGGGCGCTGATCGACCTGGCGATGGCGCAGCGTCACCGGGAGGGCGCCGTCCTGAAGGACGGCCCGTCCTATGGTCTGGATGAGGTCAGGATCCTGTCGCCGGTGCCCGATCCCCCGTCGGTCCGCGACTTCTACGCCTTCGAGGAGCACGTGGCCACCGCCCGGCGGATGCGGGGCATGGAGATGGACCCCGACTGGTACGAGCTGCCGGTCTTCTACTTCACCAATCCCCACGTGATCTACGGGGACGCCGACGAGGTCCCGGTGCCGCGGTCCAGCTCCGCGGTCGACTACGAGCTCGAGGTCGCCGCGGTGGTGGGCCGGGACGCCTCGGACGTGAGCGCCGAGGAGGCCGCCGAGATGATCGCCGGCTACACGATCTTCAACGACTTCTCGGCCCGCGATCTCCAGGTGCGCGAGATGGCCCAGAGTCTCGGCCCGGCCAAGGGCAAGGACTTCGCGAACGCCTTCGGCCCGGTGCTCGTGACCCCCGACGAGCTGCCCGGGGGCCCGGAGGGCCGGCCCCGCGGCACGATGACGGCGCGCGTGAACGGCACAGAGTACTCGCGGGGGGAACTCGGCGACTGCCACTGGAGCTTCGCGGACATGATCGCCTACGCCTCCCGCGACTCGCGGGTGCGCCGGGGTGATCTGATCGGCTCCGGGACCGTCGGGACGGGCTGCGTTCTGGAGCTCCAGGCCGTCCACGGTGCCGAGCGGTACCCGTGGCTGCAGCCGGGCGACACCGTGGAGCTCGAGGTGGACGGCATCGGCGTGCTCCGCAACACGCTCCGCGGCGGATAGCGCCGAGGGGCTGGTACCGTGGCGCCCCGATGGCCGACCAGCGCATCCTGACGCCCTCGTTCCTCCGGCTCGCCGCCGCGACCGGGGCGTTCTTCATCGGGTTCGCGATGCTGATCCCGATCCTGCCCCGGTATCTCGTGGCCACGGGCAAGAACGAGGTCCAGGTGGGGCTGCTGCTGGGCGCATTCTCCGTGACGGCGCTGGTGTTGCGTCCGGTCGTCGGACGCGAGATCGACAGCCGCGGGCGGCGCGTGTTCCTCGTCATCGGACTGGGTGTCTCGGCGATCGCCTGCGCGGGCTACGTCCTCGCGGAGGGGTTCGTCGCGCTTCTGGCGCTGCGCCTGCTCCACGGGGCGGCCATCGCCTGCTTCTATCCGTCCGCGGCGTCGATCGCCGCCGACCTCGCGCCTCCGGCCCGGCGGGCCGAGGTGATGTCGTACTTCTCGATGTTTCTGTACGCCGGACTCGCCATCGGGCCGGTGATCGGCGAGTCGATGGCGCCACCGAACCCCGATGTCGAGCCGTCGTACTTCACCGGCGCGCTCCTGCTCGCGGCGGGGATCTCGGTTGTCGGGTTCCTCGCCGGCACGCGGATGCCCAGCGACCGTCTCACGCCCGAACCCGGCGCGCTCCGGGCGCCGCTCGTCAGCCGGGCCGCACTGTTCCCCGCGATGGTGCTGAGCCTCGCCGCCGTGGCGTGGGCGGCCACCGCCTACATCCCCTTGTACGCACAGGCCGCGGGGGCCGAGACGCGCCTGTTCTTCTTCGTGCTCGCCGCGACGGTCATCGTGCTGCGTGCCTTCGTCGGGAAGGCCGCCGACGTCTACGGGCGCTCGGCGGTGATCGTGCCTGGTCTGCTCCTCGCCGGAGCGGGGATGCTCGTGCTCACCTCGACCCCGTCGGTGCGGGTCCTGGTGGTCACCGCGCTGGTGTTCGGGATTGGCTGGGGCGCGCTGTTCCCGGCACTGATGACGCTCGCGATCGACCGCGTGTCGCCCCGGGGCCGGGGCTCGGCCCTCGGCACCTTCACCGCCGCCTTCGACCTCGCCTTCGGCGGGGGCCAGGCGCTGCTCGGCGCGATCTGGGGGGCGGCGGGATTCCGGGTGCTGTTCATGGTGGCCGGAACGTTCTGTTTCCTGTCCTGCGCCACCTACGTGGCCGGCTACCGACGCTCCGCCGGACGCTGGCCCGCTCTTGATCATGCCGAGGGGTAGGGTGGAGGACGCCGACCCACCCGATGCGAAGGAGAGCCAGATGGCGCTGCACGCGACGCTCGCGACCTCGATGGGGGACATCCGTGTCCGGTTGCTGTCCGAGACCGCCCCGAAGACCGTGGAGAACTTCGTCGGTCTGGCCACCGGTCAGAGGACGTGGACCGACCCGAAGACCGGTGAGGAGCGGTCGGACTCCCTCTACAACGGGACGGTCTTCCACCGCGTGATCCCCGACTTCATGATCCAGGGAGGCGACCCGCTGGGGACCGGCACCGGCGGCCCCGGTTACCAGTTCGAAGACGAGGTGCAGGGTGGACCGTCCTTCGACAAGCCCGGCTACCTGGCGATGGCCAACGCGGGACCGAACACCAACGGCAGCCAGTTCTTCGTGACGGTGGCCGCGACGCCGTGGCTGGACGGAAAGCACACGATCTTCGGTGAGGTCGTGGACGGCCAGGATGTGGCCGACGCCATCTCGAAGACCTCCGCCACGCGGGACCGTCCGGACACCGAAGTGGTCCTCAACGAGGTCCGCATCGAGGAGGGCTAGCGCGACGTGGCGGCCTCACGCATCTCGCGGTAGAGGCGCTCGGTATCCTCCCGCCGGCAGAGCTCGGTCCCCGGCGTCATGACCGCCGCGACTCCGGCGGCGACGCCGAACCGGACCGCCTCCACCAGGTCCTCGCCCCGGGCCAGGGCGAGAGCGGTGCCGCCGACCATCGAGTCGCCGGCGCCGATCCGGCTGCGCACCTCGGTGGACGGGGTCGGGAAGCGTTCGGATCCGTCCGCGGTCACGAGCATCGCCCCCTCGGCCCCCAGGGAGACGACGATGGTCTGCGTCGGGGTGCCGGCGATCAGGGAGCGGGCGGCGTCCTCGGCCTCGCCGGAGGTCCGCAGCTCGCGTCCGCAGGCTTGGCCGAGCTCCCGGATGTTCGGCTTCACGAGGAACACCCCCGCCTGGATCGCGTGCTGCAGTGCCTCGCCGCTGGTGTCCACCACGAGTCGTCCGCCGCGGTCGTTGACCGTCGAGGCGAGGCGGGTGTGGAAGTCGTCCGGCGCGCCCGGCGGCAGGCTCCCGCTGGCCACCACGATCTCCGGCTCGGGAGCCAGTCCGGCCACCTCGTCGAGGCACGCCCGCCACTCCTGCTCGGACAGATGGGGGCCGGGCATCGTGAAGCGGAACTGGTCCCCCGTCGATCGTTCGGCGACGTGGAAGCTCTCGTTGGTCGTCCCCGCGATCTCGATCGGGGCGGCCTCCACGCCCTCGGCGTCGAGCAGCTGGCGCAGGGCCCGGCCGGTCTGGCCCCCCGCCGTGTAGACGGCGACCGACGTGCCACCGAGCAGGGCGATCGCGCGGGAGGCGTTGATCCCGCCGCCGCCCGGTTCGTAGCGGGGACGGGAACACCGCAGCTTCTGGTTGGCGACGAGCTCGTCGGTCTCGGTGCTCATGTCGAGCGCCGGGTTCATCGTCAGGGTGGCGATCCGCTTCACGTGCGCCCTCTCGGCTCGCGGACGGGTGACCCTGATAGGTTTCCCCTGATGGCCGGTCGAGCGCACATCCGGGCGTGGGGATGAGGTACTGGACCCCCGAGGAAGCCAACGAGGCGTTGGGGTGGGTCTCGGAGCGGGTCGAGCGTGTCCGGCGGACCTTCGAGGCCACCCAGGGACGGCTCCAGCGCATCCGGGGCAACGGCGAGCGCACCGAAGAGGCGCAGCCCGGCTCGATCCGGGAGCCCGTCGAGGAGCTCGAACGCGAAGGCATCGTCGTCCGTGACCTCGCCCGCGGGTTGATCGACTTCCCGGCGCGGACGGCGTCCGGGCGCCCCTACTGGCTGTGCTGGGTGGCCGGGGAGAGCGAGGTTGCCTGGTGGCACTGGCCCGAGGAAGGCTTCGCCGGCCGCCGTCCCCTGAGCGATCCGCCCGTCTAGATCGGCGCGCCCGAGACCGTGAGCGGCCAGGGACGGATCCGTTCCGCGGCCAGGGCCACGTCCAGCAACAGCGGCTCGGCGTAGCGGCGTCCGTAGACCTGGAGGCCCACGGGCAGACCGTTGCCGGTGAGCCCGGCGGGGATGCTCACCGCCGGATACCCGGAGATGTTCCCCGGGATCGTGAGCGCCCCCGTCTCGAAGGGCGCGACGCCGACCCCTTCCACCTCCTGCGGCGGGGGACCGTCGGCGTCGAAGGCCTCGTAGGGGTTCGTGGCGCAGAAGACGAGGTCGACATCGGCGAAGATGTCGGCCATCGCCTCGTTGGTGTCCACGCGGAAGGATTCCGCCATCGCCGCGGCGGCGATCGTGTAGTGCTCGAAGAAGCCGCACCCGAACTGCACCGGCTCGGACATCTCCTCGGCCCGGTTCGGCCAGTGGTCACCGAAGGTCTCGTAGAGCTCCGGGAGTCCGGCGGCCCCCCAGGCGAGCAGGTTCGCCGGCAGCGCGACCTCACGCTTCACACGCGTGAGACGGAGCTCGGTGATCAGGTCCTCGGCCAGGTCGGTCACGATGCGCCGGACCTCGGAGGTGATCCTGGTGGTGCCGAGGTCGGGTGCAACCACCGCGTGCAGGCCGGCCAGGTCGTGGGATCCGAGACCCGCCTCCCAGCCGTCCACGCGTGGCAGGGAGAACGGGTCGCGCGGGTCGTAGCCGTTGCAGACGTCGAACCAGCGTGCGGTGTCCCGAACCGACCGGGACACACAGCCGAGGCAGACGTTCAGGAAGCCGATGGGGCCCCGGGGGCCGAGCGGGATCCGTCCGAAGGTGGACTTGAGGCCGAGCAGCCCCGAGTACCCGGCGGGGATGCGGATCGAGCCGCCCCCGTCGCCGGCCGTGGCGATCGGGACGAGGCCCGCGGCCACCGCCGCCGCTGAGCCGCCCGACGACCCGCCGGGGGTCCGCTCGAGGTCCCAGGGGTTGCGGGTCGTTCCGTTGAGCGGGGTGGAGGTCCAGTTCACGAAGCCGATCTCGCTGGAGGTGGTGAGCCCCACGGGCACGGCGCCGGCGTCCAGCAGCCGCTGTACGAAGGTGCTCGTGTAGGCGGCCTTGCGGTCGCGGTAGATGAGGGAGGCCTGCGTGTCCGGCCAGCTTTCCAGGTAGTCGAGCTCCTTGATCCCGATCGGGACGCCGCCCAGCGGCAGCGAGACGTCGGCGTCCGCAGCGGCCCGCCGGGCCCGGTCGGGATCAAGGAAGGCGAAGGCATTGACCCCGGAGCGCCCGATCGCATCCAGCGAGGCCTCGAGGGCCTCGAGGGGCGACAGCTCGGACGCGCGGAAGGCGTCGACGAGCGCGACGGCGTCGGCGAGCCACGGTTCGGGAGCCATTCCCGCGGATCGTACCCGACCGGCCCCGTAGGATGACCGGTATGGAGTTCCGGGAGGTCGTGCGGCGGCGCAGGATGGTGCGCAACTTCGCCGACCGTCCGCTCCCCGACGGGGCTCTCGACCGCATCCTCGACGTCGGGCTGCGGGCCCCCTCGGCGGGGTTCACGCAGGGCTGGGCGTTCCTCGTGTGCGAGGGGGCCGACCAGACCCGGCGGTTCTGGGACGCGGTGTTCCCCGCCGAGCGGCGGGACGGGTTCCGGTGGCCGGGGCTGTTCCGAGCCCCCGCGATCGTCGTGCCGCTGTCCCACATGGACGCCTACCTCGATCGCTACGCGGAGCCCGACAAGGGCTGGACCGACCGCGATCCGGAACGCTGGCCGGTGCCCTACTGGCATGTCGACACCGGCTTCGCTGCGCTGCTGATGCTCCTCGCCGCCGTGGACGAGGGTCTGGGGGCGCTGTTCTTCGGGGTCTGGGACCAGGACGCCTTCAAGGCCGCCTTCGGCGTGCCCGAGGCCTACACCCCGATCGGTGCGATCGCCATCGGGCACCCGGCCCCCGACGAACCGTCGTCCTCGCTGCGGCGGGGCCGCCGCGGGATCGAGGACGTCGTCCACCGCGGCCGCTGGTGACGGCTACCCGTTGACCGTTACCTCGAGTAACTGTTACCGTTGGTAACATGAAGGCGAGACGTGGACGCAGGCCCGATCCCGAACGTGCCGCGCGGCGAGCGCGCCGACGCGACGAGCTGCTGGACGCCGCCGCTGCGGTGATCCGCCGTGAGGGGCCCACGGCGTCGATGGACGCCCTGGCTGCCGAGGCCGGCGTCACCAAGCCCATCCTCTACCGCCACTTCGGCGACCGCGCGGGTCTGATCCGTGAGCTCGCCGACCGTTTCGGCGGGGAGCTGCGGGCCGAGCTGGCGGCAGCGCTCACCGCCGACGGCGGCCCGCAGGAGACCCTGGTTCGGGCGATCGACGGCTACGTCCGGTTCGTCGAGCGCAACCCGCAGATCTACCGCTTCCTCACCCAGCAGGCGCTGGCCGAGCATCCCGAGGAGACCGTGGGACTGATCCGCGACGTCGGGCGGGAGGTCGCGCTCGTGATCGGGGAGCGGCTGCGCGAGGCGGGCGCCGACTCGGGGGCCGCGGAGCCCTGGGGCTACGGGATGGTCGGCATGGTGCACCTCGCCACCGACCGGTGGCTGGCCGAACCGACGATGCCCCGGGAACGGCTCGTGGCCTATCTCGCCGACCTGCTGTGGGCCGGCATGCGCGGGATGGGTATACCCGACGCAGAGACGCAGACCGCCGGTGCGATCCCCATCGAGGGACGGAGGAAGGCCCGATGACCACGATCCTGCTCGCACACGGGGGCGGTAGCGGAGGCACGAGCCTGGCGAGCTGGCGCCCGTTGATCGCCCTGCTCGTGGTCTACGCCGGGATCGTCGTCGCTCTCACCGTGTTCGGACGGCACGGCGACCATCCATGGCGCCTCGGACGGTTCCTGCTCCGCATCCCCCATGGTCTCGAGCGGTTCACGGGGATCCCGGGGTGGGCTGCGGCGACGGTGGGTACGGCGCTATTCGGCCTGCTGGTGGCGGGGATGGGCTTCTACACCGACGTCGCGTGGCACGTGGCTCTCGGCCGGGACGAGGAGCTGTTCACCGCGCCGCACGCCGCGATCGTCCTCGGACTCCTGCTGATCGCCGGTGCCGCGATGATCGGCGTGCTGTTCGCGACGTTGCAGCGCGTGCCGACCGGGGCGCGTATCGGGCCGGTGCGGGTGCCGTGGTCGGTCGTCCCCTTGGGGATCCTCGGTTTCTCGGCTCTCATGGGCTTCCCTCTCGACGAGGTCTGGCACGGGATCTACGGCATCGACGTCACGATGTGGAGCCCGACCCACATGCTGATGATCCTCGGTGCCGCGCTGTCGCCACTGGCGGCGTGGCTCGTGCTCGCCGAGGCGGGCGTGTCCGCCCGGGGTGCCTGGGGGCGCGGGGTGCACGCCGTGACGGCGTGGCTCGTCCTCCAGGGGCTCGCGGCCCCGATGGGGGAGTTCGTGTTCGGTGTCCCGCAGTTCCAGCAGCTCTTCCACCCGCTGCTCACGATCCTGGCCGGGGGCTTCGCGCTCGTCGTCGTCCGGCTCGTGCTCGGCCGCGGCTGGGCTCTCGGGATCGCGGTGTTCACGTTCGTCTTCGACCTGGGAGGGATCCCGGGGATGCCCGACAGCCCGGTGAACATGCGCGCCGGCGGGTTCTACCTCGTCTCCGCGGCGGCCGTCGAGGCCGCCGGATGGCTGTTCGGCACGGACCGGCGGCTGCGGTTCGCGATCGCATCCGGACTCGGCGTGGGCACGCTCGGCATGGCCGGGGAGTTCTGGTGGAACGCCGGGGCCCACCAGCCGTGGACGACGGCACTCCTGCCCGACGCCGCGATCCTCGGACTCGTCGCGGCGGTCGCCGTGGCCGTCCTCGGTGCGGCCTACGGCGGATCGGTGGCGCTCCGTGGGGCGGGGATCCGGCCTGCCGCGATTGCGGTGGCCGTCCTCGTGGCGGTGGCTGCGATCCTGTGGCCCATGCCTCGGCGCGTCGGCGACGTGCACGCGGACCTGCGACTGACCGAGGCCGCACCGGGCGAGGTGACCGTTCACGTGACCCTCGATCCGCCGGACGCCGCCGCCGACGCGCGCTGGTTCCAGGTGATCGCCTGGCAGGGCGGCGACCTGCACGTGGCGGAGCTCCGTCCTCTGGGAGACGGGCGCTACGTGGCGACCGGACCGATGCCGGTCACCGGCTCCAGCAAGACGCTCGTCCGGTTGCAGCGCGGGGCCGAGCTGATGGCCGCCCCCGTGTATCTGCCGGCCGACCCGGAGATCGACGCTCCCGAGATCCCCGCGGTGGACCGCTCGGTCGCGTTCGCCGGCGAGCAGCGCTTCCTGCTGCGCGAAACCCGGCCCGGCCCTCCCGCGTTCTCGATCGCCGTCCACGGCCTGCTGGCCCTGGCCTCGCTGGCCTGGGTGCTCTCGCTGGCGTGGGCCGCCTCCCGCGTCTACGCGGACGAGACCGTGAGCGTCGCGGTCCCCGCCGGGACCGTCACCTCCAGGCCCTGAGCGGTGACGGAGCTCGGCACGGTGTTGCCGTCGCCGTCCACCACGACCGCACCCGCCGCGAAATCCCCGGCGAGCAGGATCACCGTCGCCTCGTCGGCGTCGGTGGTGAGCTCGATGTCGCTCGCCGTCGAGATCGCCGCCTCGGCCAGCACGATGGTCGCCCCGGCCACACCGCGCAGGCGCAGGCTGAGCGCATTGGCGGTGGCGTCGTCGCCCAGGGTGCGGTCGAGACCGTTGGTGATGTGCGGCGTCGGGGGGCCGAGCGCCACGCCCGACATATCCGTGGTCTGGGGGACGCGGGCGGCGATCGCCGCCGACACCGCTTCGACCTCCGCCATCTCCAGGGCGTTCTGCACGTCGCGGACCCAGTAGGAGGATCGCAGGTCGTAGCCGAGGGCCTCGACGTGGCCGAGGATCACATCCCGCTCCGCGTCGTCCTTGTCCGTGGTCCACATCGACGGCCGCACCTTGAAATGGACGCGGGCCGGATCGGTGACGCGCTCGCGTCCGGCGATCCACGCCGACTCGCGACTCCACTCGTCGACCCAGACGAACGTCAGGTGGTCCATCCCCGGGTGCTCGTGAAAGCGGTACTCGTACCCGAGCTCGTGGAAGCGTGCCGCCTGCTCCCGGACGCCGGTGATCGGGACGAGCTCGTCGTTGGTGCCGTGGACGATCATCGTCGGGATGTGCTGCATGTTCTCGAGCCGGTCGAAGTCGGTGGGGACACCGGCCCACGACACCGCGGACGAGAACAGCTCGGGGAACAGCGTCCCCAGCCGGTAGGTGCCGTAGCCGCCCATCGAGTATCCGCCGAGCGTGATGCGGTCGGGATCGATGAGGAACCGGCTCTGGACGTCGTTGAACACCTCCAGGGTGTCCACGAATGCTTCGTTGCGGTACCAGCCGTCCGGCCCCCGGGCCAGCGGTGTGGCGACGATCGCGCCGCGCGCGTCCCCGATCTGCTCGTACATCGTGAAGTAGCTCGTGGCGTTCTCACCGCCCCGGTACTGGTTGTGGTGGACCGAGAGCGAGTGCAGGAGCAGGAACAGCGGCGTCGGCTCCTGCGGGTCGTAGTCCTGCGGGATCCAGAGCCCGTATGGCTGCAGCTCGCTGCGGTACTGCGGGAAGCTGTCGCCGGCGCCCGCGCCGAGGTCCTGGCGGGAGCGGAAGATCGCGTTGTAGAAGCCGGGCTCGAGCTCGAAGGTCTCGCTCGCGCCGGCATGCAGCTTGCCGAGGTCGACGTCGTGGCCGAAGTCGGCGACGTCGCCGATGAGGAGCGCTTGCGCCTGGGCGTCCTCCTGCCAGGCGCCACCGCGGGGCTCGAGCTCGCGGGCGTTGAAGGCGAGGTCGAACACGCGGGTGAGGCTCGGGCCGCCGGAGTTGAAGGTGCCGGGGACCACGCCGCCGGGGAGGCCCACCATCCACTGGGGGCCGACGGGGCAGGCCGACGGGAGGTCCGAGCAGGGCTGCTGCAGCCCCGCTCCCACGTTCAGCCGCAGCGTGTCGCCGGTGGCGACTCCGGGGATCCGGAGGTCGATGGTGTTGGCGTCCACGTCCACGTGCGCCCCGTAGCCCGCCGCCGAGCCGTCGGCGCGGTCGAGGTACACGGAGCCGCCGGAGACGGTGGCGAACACATCCCAGGGGGAGCGCACGCCCGCGTCGTAGGGCCACAGCCGCACGTCGGCGTCGCCGGTGTCCACCGCGACGCCGATGATCGGCACGGCCGGATCGACCAGGGTGTTGAGGGTCACGCGCACGTCGAGATCGTCGCCGTCGGCACGCACCCGGACCTCGGCGATGTCCGCGGCGTTGCCGGCGTAGGCGTCCCCGGCCGGGTAGCGGAAGTCGCCGCGGGTCGCGGCCAGCGTCACCCGCTGGGCGGCGCCGGCGGGGGTGGTGTCGGCACCGTAGTCGTCGAAGATGAAGTCCTGCCAGATCCACTCGCCGGTGTCGTGGATGCCCGTGCCGCCGAACATCGTGGCATCGCCCACCCACGGTTCCGGTACCGGTGGCCCGATGATGACCTCATCGGCCCCCACGGGCGCACCCGTCACGACCAGCGCGACGATCAGAGCCAGCACGCTACGGCGTCGCATGGTGCACTACCCCCTCGCTTGACTACCCGGTCAAGGAAATTGATTCGACGTCGGCGGCCCGCCTCCTGCTCCGCGCGAACGTGTACCCTCGGGACGCATGACCGTCGACACGAGCCCCGAGCAGCTCCCGTGGCGGATGGTCGTCGAGCCCGACGACCTCGCCGAGCTGTGTACGGACCTCCGGGCCGCGGGGCGTTTCGGCATCGACATGGAGTTCAGCCGGGAGCGGACCTACTACGCGACCCTGGAGCTCGTCCAGGTTGCGTCCCCCGACCAGCTTGCGATCGTGGATCCGCTGCGGATCGAGGACCTGTCCCCGCTGTTCGACCTCGTCGCCGACCCGGACGTGGAGTGCGTCTTCCACGCCGGCTCCCAGGACCTCGAGATCATGTACCAGGCCGCCGAACGGGAGCCCCGTCGCGTTTTCGACACGCAGATCGCCGCCGCGCTCGTCGGCTTCGGCGATCAGACCCGCTACGACATCCTCGTCCGCAAGATGCTGAACCGGAAGCTCTCCAAGCATCAGTCGACCACGGACTGGGCCAAGCGTCCCCTGAGCGAGGAGCAGGTCGCCTACGCGCTGGACGACGTCCGCTACCTGCTGCCGCTGCGCGACGCGCTGGCCGAGCGGCTGGACAAGGAGGGTCGAAGCGGCTGGGTGGCCGAGGAGATGCAGCACCTCGAGCAGGCCGCTACCTACATCAAGGATCCGGAGTCGCTGCTGCGCGGCATCAAGGGTTTCGGCAAGCTGGACGGCGAGCAGCTCGCGATCCTGCGCGAGCTCGCCGTGTGGCGCACCGAGCTCGCCCAGCGGCGCAACCAGCCGATCCGTTGGGTCGTGCCGGACGACGTCCTGCTTGCGATCGCCCGGCGCAAGCCGAGCAAGATCGAGCAGTTGACGGAGCTGCGCCGCCTTTCGCAGAAGGTCGCCGAGCGCGAGGGGGCCGAGATCCTGGAGCGGGTGAAGCGGGCCCGCTCGCTGCCGTCCGACGATCGGCCGCAGGTGAGGGCCTTCGAGGCCGAGGACCGCGTGATCGACGCCGTCGTGGAGCTGCTGGACGTGTGGGTGCGCCAGCGCGCACACGACACCGGCGTCGCCGCCTCCTACCTGGGTACGCGCAAGCACATCACCGAGCTCGTCCGGGCGGTGCGCGCCGGCACCCACGAGAGCGACCCGCCGGAGCTGCTGCGGGGCTGGCGGCGGGAGCTCGTCGGTGACGAGCTCGTGGACCTCGCCGAGGGCCGGACGGGCATCGCGGTGGATCCATCCACGGGCCGGGTGCATCCTGTTGCTCATCCTGGTGAGGCGAGAGGTGGTGCATAGGAATGAGATGGTCTTCCCTCGATGGGCTGCTCCGGGGCTCTCTGTTGGTGTTGCTCGTCGTGCTACTCGGGGTCATGGGGTGGTTGACGGTCGGTGCCGACCCCGGGACTCAAGCCGAAGCTTCCTATCCTCCGTCCCCGGAACCCCAGGAGCCGTTTCCGACGGGGATCTTTGACGATCCCTCTCACCCTGGGGGCGCCCGTGCCGCTGATTACATGTTCAGTAACCGGTGGAACGGTGTTGCGGGTTCGAGGCTGTTGATCGTCCACGCCGGTGCATTTCGTGACGCTTCAGAACAAGGGTTGTTGTTCATGCTCGAGTTCGACGAGGAACGGTTGCTTGTCGACGGAGACGTTCACCTCGTCCCAGGGCAGACAGGGATGGCCCGGATCGAGGCGGACGCGGGAACGCTCCTGACGATTTCGACGAGTGGGGGCGGGACCTACACATTCGATGCGTCCGATGGGACGTGGCAATGAAGGGGTTCGCTCCGCGCAGGGGAAGATGGCTCGTTCCCCGATAGCCGTTCAGGCCCCCAGGTGTTCTCCGAACCAGGCCGTGGCGTGCTCGACGGCCGGGCCTACGTAGGTCTCCACGTCGTAGAGGTCGACGTGGTTGGTGGTGTCCAGCCACACGATCTCCTTTGGGCCCGCCATCCGGTCGTGGGCTTCCTGCGCGAGGCTGGGTGCGCAGTAGGCGTCGGTGCGTCCGTGGACGATCAGTGCCGGGGTGGGTGAGATGAAGTCGGCCCCGCACAGGGCGTCGAAGGTCAGCAGCTCGTGGATCGACAGCGTGGTCACCCGGTTCTCCCAGTCCGGCGCCGCGCCGCGCTCGGTGCCGTAGTAGTCGAAGGGCTCCTGGCCCCCCATCGCCGCCGGCTCGCCTTCGGGGGCCACCGCCGCCATGTACGCGACCTCGCCGGTGCGGTGCTGCTCCTGCGCGACGGTGGCGAAGTTCGCCATCTGTGACCGGTAGCCCTCCTCGCCCATGCCCTCGCGCATCTTGTACGGCGAGTTGTAGCCGCCGGCGACGAGCACCGCGGCTTTGACGCGGGGGTCGAAGCCCGCGAAGCGCAGCGCGTAGCCGCCTCCGAGGCAGATGCCGCAGACGCCGATGCGCTCGGCGTCGACCTCGGGCCGGGAGGCGAGAAGGCTGACGGCGTCCCGCAGGTCGGCCAGCTTCCCGGGGGCGTCCTCGTGCTGGCGGGGCTCGCCCTCGCTGGCGCCGAAGTTGCGGTGGTCGAAGGCGAGGGTGACGAAGCCGGCCTCGGCGATCCGCCGCGCGTAGTGTCCGGTCACCTGTCCCTTGACGCCGGTGAAGGGTCCGGTGAACACGATCGCGGGTGCGGACCCGCCGGGCCCGGAGGGCAGATACAGGTCGCCCGCGAGCGTGCGGCCGTCGGATCGAAACTCGGTACGGACCGGCTCCATCGCAACCTCCCTTGCTCGTGGCGCCCAGTGTATGCCGCACGAAGAGCCGATCACGCATACACTCGGGGACCGCCCTCGACGGCTCGTGTCGAGGCGCGTCCTACCGGGAAGAGGGAACCATGGGATCAACGCTCAGAGCCGTCCTTGTCCGGGGTGCGATCGGTGCGCTCTTCTTCGCCGTGGGATGCGGCGACCCGCCGGTTCTGCCGACGCCCACCCCGACGACGTCCCCGACGCCGTCGCCCACGGCATCTCCGGCCCCGACCCCATCGCCGACCCCCGCGCCGACTCCGTCCCCGACCCCCGCACCGACTCCGTCCCCGACGGTGCCCCCGGACCCGACCCCGACCCCGACGGTGCCCCCGGACCCGACCCCGACCCCGACGGTGCCCCCGGACGCGACCCCTACACCGCGGGGGTAGGACGCTGCGTGCTCGTCGGCTAGCCCGGCGTTCCTCCGTCGGAGGCGACGTGGTGGCGGAGCCAGTCTTCCCAGCGCACCCGGCCGAGCTCACCCTCGGCGACGAGGTTGGCCCCCTCGCGGAAGGCGCGTGAGGCGGCCCCGGGGATGTAGAGGGAGAAGACCGGCTTCCGTTCCCCCGCGGCGATCAGGTACGAGATCACGAGATCCAGCGCGCCGTGGACCTCGGGGCCCCCGAGGTCGGGGAGGCGTCCGCGGGCGCCGGTGTCCACACAGGCTGCGAGGCGGTCGGCGACCTCGCCCACATCCACCGGCTGGAAGCGGATGTGCTTCGGGACGATCACTCCGGGCAGTCGCCGCTGGCGCTCGGCGAGGGCCACGATGAACTCGTGGAACTGGGTGGTGCGCAGAACCGTGGAGGCGAACCCGGAGGCCTCGATCACCTTCTCGGTCTGCAGCTTCGCGCGGTAGTAGCCGAGCGGGATCCGGTCGACGCCCACGATCGAGATGTAGACGAGATGCGGACTGCCCACACCGGCGCGGGCGGCTTCGATCAGGCGGCTCGTGCCCTCCACGTCGACGCGACGGGCCCGTCCGTACAGCGGCAGGCGCGTGGAGCTGGCGCAGTGCACGATCGCGGTCGTCCCTGCGGTGGCTTCCTCGAGCCCAGCCCCGGTGCGGAGATCACCCTGGACCGCGGCGACGCCCTCGGGGACGCGCGGGCGCTCGCGGCGGGAGAGCACCCGCACCTCGTGGCCCGCGTCGAGCAGCCGCGTCACCACGGCGCGGCCGCAGATCCCTGTGCCCCCGGTGACCAGAACCCGCGCCATCACCTGCGCCGTTTCTTCGGACCTTCGCGCGGCGGCAGCTTCGGTGCGGTCAGCACGGGCCGGGCCTCGAGGTCGGGCTCTACCGGACGGTGCCGGCGCAGCGCCCGCATCACGAGCTTGAGCGCGGTGTCCATCTGGGGATCGCGTCCGGCGGCGTGGTCCTGGGGCTTGATGTCCACGTCGTGGTCGGGGTCGGTCCCGTAGTTCTCGACCTGCCAGCGGACGTCTTTGAACCAGAAGGAGAACTCGGGCTGGGTGGTGATGCCGTTGTCCACCAGCACGTGGCGCATCGTGATCCCGATCACCCCGCCCCAGGTGCGCTTGCCGACGACGGGGCCCAGGCGAGCCAGCTTGAACACGTGGGTGAAGATGTCGCCGTCGGATCCGGCCTGTTCGTTGGTGATGCACACCAGGGGGCCGGACGGGGAGTCCTCGGGATAGGGATGCGGAGCCCCCCAACGCGTCACCGCGTACCCGAAGCGCTGCCGAGCGAGCTTCTCGAGCAGGAGCTCCGAGACGAAGCCGCCGCTGTTGAAACGGACATCGACGATCAGCGCTTCCCGGTCGAGCTCGGACTTGTAGGCGCGGTGGAACTCCGAGTAGCCGGCGGCGCCCATGTCGGGGATGTGCACGTAGCCCACACGCCCGTCGGTCTGCTCGTGGATCCGGGCGCGGTTGGTCTCCACCCACTCGCGGTACCGTGCGGGTTCCTCGGTGCGCAGCGTCCTCACCACCACGGTCCGGGGGTTGCGTCCCCGGCGGTCGCCGACCGTCAGCTCGACGTTCACGCCGGCCTGGTGCACGAGCAGCATCTGCGGTGAGACATCCGGTCCGACCGCCTGCCCGTTTACCGCCAGGATCGTGTCGCCTTCCCGGACTCCCACCCCGGGTGCGGTCAGTGGAGATGTGCGTTCGGGATCCCAGGAGTCGCCGCGGACGATCGGTGCGACGCTCCACCGTCCCGCCCGCGGGGCGAAGGCGTAGTCGCAGCCGAGGTGGCCGAGCGGCCAAGGCGGCGGCGGTTTCACGTCGCCGCCGATCTCGTAGGCGTGGGACGTCCCGAGCTCCCCGAGCATCTCCCACATCAGGTCCGAGAACTCGAGGCGGGTGGCGACCTTGTCGGTCAGCGGCAGGTAGCGCTCGTGGATCGCGTCCCAGTCCACCCCGGACATGTCCGCAACCCAGAAGTGGTCACGCTGGAAGCGCCAGGCCTCCCGGAACATCTGCCGCCACTCCGCCGGCGGATCCACCGATACGCGGACACGTCCGAGGTCGATCCACCCGCTGCGGCGTCCCGCCCCCTCGTGCTCGGCCCCCTTGTCCGGCTTGTCGCCCGCCTTCAGCGCGCGCAGGCGGCGCCCGGCCCGGTACAGCAGCGTGCCGCCGTCCTGCGAGACCCGGAACGACGAGATGCCCTGCACGAGGACGTCGTGCTTCAGCTCGTTCAGGTCGTAGACCTCGAGCTTCCCCTTGGGCTCCTCCTCGGTGTCGAAGAGGCTCTCCCCCAGCGATCCGGTCACCGGATGGTTGGTGAACAGCACCTTGCCGCCGATCCCCCACACCTGCGTGTAGCGACCCTCGGCCATCGGGAAAGCGACCACGCGATCCCCGATCCCCTCGAGGTCGATCCGTAGCTGCGGTCGATCGTCCTTCTTGGCGTCGTCCTTCTTCTCGCCGAATCCCTTCGGCTTCGGGACGAACGGGGACGGTTCGTCGGCTCGCAGCGTCACGAGGTGAGGGCGCACCGGACGCGGGAAGCCGAGATCGAAGGACACGTAGTCGAAGACCGGATCCAGCACCCGGTAGGACAGGAAATAGAGGTAGCGCCCGTCAGGATCGAACGAGGGACGCAGGTCGTTGAACTCGGGCCTGGTCACGAGGTGGGTGTCGCCCGAGGACGTCTCCCAGAGCTTGATCGAGGTGGTGTTTGTGGTCGTGGAACAGGCGTAGGCGAGGAAGCGTCCGTCGGGGGCCCAGGCGAGCCCGGAGATCGGGTGGTAGGGGCTGCGGTCGAGGATCCTCGCGGTGCCGGCGTCGAGGTCGACGAGGAGGAGCTCCATGCGGTGGTTGGCGACGGCGACCTCGTTGCCCGCCGGTGAGGGTACGAGCTCGATCGCGCGGCCGAGGTCGACGTCGTCGAGGCGTCGCGGCGTGGACGGATCGTCGGCGGGGTAGACCTCCAAGGCTTCCTCGCCGCCCTGGTCGGAGACGGCCACGAGGGCTCCGGCGTCGTGGGTCCAGCGGGGGAGGCGGTAGCGGACGCCGTCCCGGACGCCGTACTGGCGCACCGCCTGCTCCCACAGCGGCATCGTGTACAGCTTCCCGCGGGCGGACAGAGCCAGCGAGTGACCCTCCGGGTGCAGCGCCACGTCGTGGACGAACTTCGCGGCCCCCACGAACTTCCGGTTGCGCTGGACGCGGGGACTGCCGAGATCCACGTCGACCCGGCGGGTGCTGTCGTCGTCGGGGTCGTACAGCCAGATCTCGGCGGCGAGCTGGTAGACGATGCGGGTGCCGTCGGTCTTCGCCCAGCGCGCGTAGAACTCATCGTGGTCGGTGTGGCGGCGGACGTCGCGCCCATCGGCACGGCACGAATACAGGTTCCCGATCCCTTCGTGATCCGACAGGAAGTAGATCCGCCGGCCGAGCCACATCGGCGAGGCCAGATTGCCGTCGAGGGAGGCCAGGCGGCGGAAGGTGCCGTCGCCGCGACGGTCCACCCAGGCCTCCCCGCGCGTCCCGCCGCGGTAGCGCTTCCACCGGGCCGGGTCGGCGGTGTGCCGTCCGATCACGACCCCGTCGCCGGATGGAGCGAAGGACGCCTCTGTGGCCGGGCCGAAGGGAAGCTGCTCCGGCACACCCCCCTCGGGCGCGGTCAGGTAGAGGTGACGGTGGCCGGCGAAGGGCTGCGCGGCGTCGCTCGCGAACAAGACCCGTCCGTCGGGGGCCCACCCCTCCACCGAGGACCTCGCTCCCAGATAGGTGAGACGCCGGGCCGGACCGCCGCCGGCGGGCATCACGAAGATCTCGGCGTGGTGCTCCTCGGTGCCGGTGAACGCGATCCAGGTGCCGTCCGGCGAGATGGCGGCGCGGCCCACCGGGCCGAGATTGGATGTGAGCCGGCGGGCCGTTCCGCCCTCGGTGTTCACCGTCCACAGGTCGTCCTCGGTGACGAACACGATCGTGTCACCCCGGATGCTCGGTGTTCGCAGGTATCCCTCGTTCACCCCGGCCTCCCTTCGACGCGTCCCACCGGCGGCCCATGATAGGAGACCGGGGACCGACACAGAGGAGTCGACGTGGCGCTGTACCACCGGTATGCGAACCTCCGCGGCTGGCATTGGGGCGCGGCGAAGCTGGGCGTCGTGCTGCTGCTGCTCGCACTCGGACGCGGCCATGCCCTGTACTCGAACCTCGTGGTCACCGTCGCGCTCGTCGACGCGTACGTGAAGCGTCCCGTCCGGGACGGTTGTCGGTTGGCAGACGTGGGGCTCGACCCCCGGGGCGCGGTGCGCGGGACCCTGGGCGGGTTCGTGCTCGGGGCGGTGATGATCTCGGCCGGGATCGGGATCTTGGCGGCCTTCGGTTTCTACCGGGTGGGGTCGGTGGTGTTCGCACCGGGGGCGTTGGCGTGGGCGGTGGTGTTCTTCCTGAGCGTCTCGGTGCTCGAGGAGGTGATCGCCCGGGGGATGGTGCTGCGATGGCTGGAGCCGCGGACGGGATCCTGGCTCGCGCTGGGACTGAGCTCGCTCGCCTTCGGGGTGCTGCACGCGGCCAATCCCAACGCGACCCTGCTGGCCACGCTGGCGATCGCGCTGGAGGCCGGCGTGCTGCTGGGGGCCGCCTACCTCGCCACCCGGGGTCTGTGGTGGCCGATCGGCATCCACTGGTCGTGGAACCTGTTCCAGGGTCCCGTCTACGGGGCTCACGTCTCGGGCATGGAGATGGAGGGGATCGTGCGCGGGGAGCTCGTCGGGCCACAGCTCTGGACGGGTGGATCCTTCGGCCCGGAGGCGGGCCTGGTCATGATCGTGATCGGCACGGCCGGGGGCCTGGGCTTCGTGGACCTGGCAGTGCGGCGGGGGCGCATGAGGTCGGCACGGCACGCGGGGACCGGGCAGGAATAGGTCACGGAGGAGGCAGGGATATTGGAGTATCGCGTCGCAGGTCCAGCCGACACGGAGCTGATCGCCGGACTGCATACCGAAAGCTGGCGCCGCACGTACCGGGGTATGTACCGTGACGAATTCCTGGACGGTGACCTGGACGGCAACCGGCGGGAGGTCTGGCGGGGGCGACTGGAGCGTCCGGAGGACAACCAGCTCGTGTACATCGCACTCGAGGACGGCCGGACCGCGGGTTTCGTCTGCGCCTACGGGGCCGAGGACGCTCGGTGGGGATCGCTCGTCGACAACCTGCACGTCGCTGATGGATTCCGGCGTCGCGGGATCGCCTCGGCACTCATGCGGGAGGCGGGAGCCTGGCTGGACGCCAGATACGGTGACTGCGGCGTGTACCTCTGGGTGCTGGAGGCCAATGAGAGCGCGCGTCGCTTCTATGAAGCCCTTGGAGCGACGGACGCGGAGACGGTGCACATGGAGGTCCATCCCGGAGGCTGGGCGAGGACATGCCGCTATGTCTGGCCGCGCCCGGGCCTCCTTGCCGGCGTGGAGTGATCGTCGTTGGCTACCGGCGCCCCCGGCCCCCGAGCAGCGGCACCAGCATCTCGTCGGGCGTGAGGCTGCCGTGCCCGCTCAGGAGCTTGCCCTCACCGCGGTTCGTCGGATCGGCGAACATCACCGGCTCGTGCGCCGCCAGGACGACGTCCCCAACCCGGCGGCGCACGCCCGGTGAGGGCGCACGGGGGCCGAGCCAGCCCTCGTCGCAGAGCTCGTCGCGTGTGAAGATCCATGCCAGGCCCCCGAAGGCCTCCCGGGCGGCGACCAGCAGGTCGTCCGCGGCCCCCGGCCGCGCGTGCAGGTAGCGGAACCGGCCCTCGCTCGTCTGGAGCTCGACCATCGGTTCCAACTGTTTGATCTCGACGGTCTCTCGGAACTGGACGTGCCCGTGGTCGGAGGTCACGAGCAGGGCCACGTCCGACGGCAGCGCGTCGAGGATGTCGCCGGTCAGCCGGTCGGCGAAGGCGAGCTCGGCGGGGTAGAAGCCGTCCTGCTGGCCGTGCATGTGGGCCACGATGTCGATGCCGCCGTAGTAGGCGTACACGAACCGCTCGCCGGCCTCCACGAGCAGCCGGCAGTGCTCGGCGATCGAGGACGGCGAGTGCACGCCCGCCAGTCGCGCCCCCCGCAGGTGTGCCTTCGTGAACCCCGTTTCCTTGTACTCGGCCCGCGTCACCGCCGGGACCGCCTGGCCGGCGAACGCGAGCCGGGGCTGGACCTGCTCGGGATCGGGGCCTTCGGCGCCGCCCTGCAGCGTCCACCGCAGCAGGTTCAGCACGCCGTCGGAGGTCCGCATGCGGTAGGCCACGATGCCGTGGTCCGCCGGAGGCAGCCCGGTGGTGATGGACGTCAGGGCGACCACGGTCGTGGACGGCACGACGGTCGTGATCGGGCGTCCGTCCAGCGCGGACAGCGTCGGCAGCCGTTCCGCGTTGGTCTGCAGCGCGTTCCAGCCGAGGCCGTCGAGGATAAGCAGGACGGTCGCCCGCGCGTCCTTCGCCGCCTCCGGGAACCAGTCCAGCGCCCGGCCCCCGACGAGCGCGGGGGTGAGGTTCGTGACGCATGCGCCTTCGAAGTCGGGCCGGACGGGGTCCACCCCGACAACCTATCCCGTCGACGACGCTTGCCGTTATTCGGTCGGCGGCGCGGCGCTGATGTCGGCCAGTGCCGAGTCGGGATCCCGTGCTACGGCCAGGTCACCGATGGACACGACACCCACGGTCTTCCCGTCCTCCACGACGGGGATGCGCCGGATCGCGCGCTTGCGCATCAGGTCCACCGCCTCGTCCACCGGGGTATCCGGTTCGAGCGTGACGAGGTCCCGGGTGCAGATCGCGCCGAGCGTCGTCCCGGTCGGATCGCCACCGTTCGCGAGGCCGCGTACGACGATGTCACGATCGGTGACGATGCCGCATGGCTCGCCGGTGGTCTCGTCCAGCACGATCACACCACCGACGCCCTCGTCGCGCATCTGCTCGGCGGCGCTGGTAAGTGGATCGGTGGCGATAAGGCAGATGGGATCGGGTGTCATGAGCTCCCCGACCGTGTCGCCCTTCTTCTGGCGGATCTTGCCCTTGGTCATGGCTGATCCTCCTTCTGCGGATGGGAGCACCCTCTCGGGGTTGGTCCCCACTGTGGAGGCGCACGAAACCTCAGGATCTGGTCCGCACGAAAGCCTTGATCGTGGCGCAGCGCATCCCTTCGCCGGGGCCGTGCGGGCGGATCTCGTAGGGACCGGCCCCCGCGGGCACGATGAACGTCTCCGCGTAGTGCACCACGAAGGGGTCGAAGGCGCCGTCCGGGGACGTCACCATCGCCTCCTCGCCCTCCACGAGGTTCAAGACGTTCACCCCGTCGGTGGCGGCATGGGGAACGGGGGCCATGAAACGGTGGCGCCGCGTCTCGATGAACTCGGCCGGGTGCAGGCCGGTGCGCTCCTCCGTCCAGCCGTCGCCGTGATCCAGTATCCGCAAACGGTTGATCAGTTCGGTCTTCGCATAGGTCGCGTCGCGCTCCCACCGGATCGACGCCTCGCCGTGGTGCAGGTGGGTCGGGCGCGGCGCGCCGTCGAGGCCGAGCCGTCCCCAGTCCCAGAGCTTGAACGTGAAGATGTAGGGCGTCGCTGAGATCTCCAGCACCATCGCCCCGGCCCCCGAGCAGTGGACGGTGCCCGCGGGGATCAGGAAGTGGTCGTGCCGCTTGGCGGGGAAGCGGTTCACGTAGGCGTCGGCGGGGAACGCGAAGTCGGGATCGGCGTCGGCGCGGCGCAGGTCCTCGAGCATCTTCGGACGGTCGATGCCCTCGGCCAGGCCGAGGTACACGGTGGCATCGGGGCCGGCGTCCAGGATGTAGTAGGACTCGTCCTGCGTGTAGGGGATCCCGAAGTGCTCCTGGATGTAGCTCGTCTGCGGGTGCACCTGCAGCGACAGGTTGCCACCCCCGATGGTGTCCAGGAAGTCGAAGCGGATCGGGAACTCCTCGCCGAAGCGTCCGTGGACGGCCTCCCCGAGAAGCAGCCGCGGCTCCCGGAAGACGAGGTCGATCGCCGGCACCTCCACCACGGCGTCGCCGAACGCGAGGAGCAGCGAGTTCTCCTCGGGGACGCAGTCGAAGCACCACCCGATGTTCGGGCCGTCGTGGTCGATGTCGCAGACACGCTCGATCCAGTGGCCACCCCAGGGGGCCGGGTCGAAGAACGGCACCACGCGGAACGGGCGGTGCGCCGTCTCCCGCAGCGCCCGCCACAGCGTGCGGGCGGACAGCAGCTTCGGCCGGCCGCGTTCGGTGGTGTCGAGGTAGGCCGCGATGCGGTCGTACAGCGAACGGCGGTGCCGGTCGGCGATGCGCCAGTCGACGAAGAACCCGCGCTTGTAGAGATCAGCGGGGCGGCCCCCGGCGTCGTCGACGCCGATGCTGCCTGCCTCGCCGCGCCGTTGGCGCTGCTGGATCTCCCAGCGGGGCATCCCCGCGTAGACGAGCATCCCGTCGGTCACGAAGGCCGCGCCTGCGCCGGTGACGAGGACCCGTCCAGATGCCGCGGCGACCCGGTCGCGCAGCGCCTGCAACGCCGACGGATCGAACAGGTCCCTCAGAGTCAAGTGGGTCAGGCGGCCGAACACCGGCTCGTCGGTGAGGTCGCCGGCCACCAGGCGCGTGATCTCGTCTGCGGGCTTCAGTGCCTCGGCGGTGTCCACCACGACATCGGGGGCGAGGCGCCGCGCCAGCTCGCGGAGGTCCTCGGCGAGCACGCCGGGGTAGGTCTCCACGGCCACCACGCGTGTCCCGGACAGCCGGTCGCACACCTCGTCCCAGCCGAGCGCGCACTCGGCGCGGTCGCCGGCGGCCACCACGGGGCGCTTGTCGTAGTTGGGGATCCGGTCCCGCTGGTGGATCGGTTCGCTCACGACGTCGACCTCCCGAGCCGGGCCAGGCCGACGAGGGCCGCGGCGTCACCGAGCGCCGCCGGAGCCACCCGGACCCGGTAGGCCTCCCACAGGCGCTCGTTCACGGCACCCTCGAGGCCCTCGAAGATGGGCGCGTCGGCGCCGGCCGGGCCCCCACCGACGACGATCGTCTCCGGAGCGTGCGCGTTGGCCAGCGCCGCCAGCGCGCGGGCCAGGTGCTGCCGGTAGCGCTCCACCCCGGCCCGGGCCGCATCCTCGCCGCGCGCGTAGCCGGCATACACCTCACGGATCTCGGTGTAGCCGCCACCCGCCTCCGTCACGATCCGCTCGGCGCGGCAGTGGGCTTCGATCGTCCCGCGGCCCCCGGCGGTGTCGGTGCCGGGGGAGTCTTCGCCGATCGGGATGAAGCCGCCCATCATGCCGCCGCCCAGCGGGCCGCGACCGAGCGGTCGTCCCCGCTCGATGCAGGCCACGCCGAACCCCGTTCCGATGGTGACCACGACGACGCGTTCGTGGCCCGCGCCCGCACCCGCCGTCGCCTCGCCGATCCCGTAGGCGATGGCATCGTTCACGACCACGGCCTCCGCACCGAGAGCCGCGCGGAGCCGCGCCCGAAGGTCGATCCCGACGATGCCCGGGAACTTCCCCGGCAGGTCGACGATGCGCCCGTCGTCGTCCACGAGACCCGGGACGCACAGGCCCACGCCGGCGACGACCTCGCCATCCTCGAGCAGCGCCGTCCCCGTTCGGACGACGACGTCCACCGCCTCGTCGCCGGTGGCCGCACCGAGCTCGGCGACCTCCATGCGCTCGACGTCGTCGTCGGAGGAGACCAGGCCGGCCTTCAGCCTCGTGCCTCCGAGATCGAAGGCGAGGACGGCTCCGGTCGTCATCAATCCTGCGGCCGGACGCCGTCCCGGTCCGCGGTGTACAGCCGTCCCTGGTAGGGGATGTGCGTCAGGCGCGCGCCGGGGTCGAAGCCGCCGAACCGCGGGGTGGCGGTCAGCCCGGCGTCCATCGTCGCCTCGAGGCCGAAGACCGACTCCAGGATCACGTTCACCCACGCCCCACCCGACGAGCATGCCCAGTCGGTGATGTACGGCAGGTCGGCGGGCGCCTTGCGTGCACCGCCGTCTTCGCCCGGGACCACAGGCTCGGTGAAGTGCGCCTGGCCGAAGGGGCCCTGGTTGGCGCTGCGGGCCAGCCCCTGGAGCCAGTCGAACGCCAGGTCGGTCTTGCCCATCCGGTACAACCCGGCCACCGCCTGGGCGGGCCATGCCGTGTAGGCGCCCGTCCACTGGTGGTCGGGACGGACGCTGAACATCGCATCGGGGTCGTCGGTGGACAGCGCGTGCATCCATGTCGGGGTGTGCATCTCGCGGAGGAAGAAGGCCGTCATCTCGTCGCGTTGGGCAGGGCTCAGATCGTCGGGGATCGTGTGCAGGATCGTGATGAAATCGTAACAGTGCCGGACCGGGACGAGCTCACCGTCCGGCGTTCTCGCGTGCCAGTGGCCCTTGCCCTCCGCGTACAGCCGGCGGACCTCCTTGGACAGGTCGTCGGACTGCGCGGCGACGTCGTCGGCGCCGGCGACGTCACCCGCCATGCGCTTGAGGTCCGCGAGGAAGCGAAGTGACCACACGTTGGCGGCGTTGAGGCTCGCCACCTCGTGGATATAGGTGGAGACGCACTCCAGCAGGTTGCCGATCTTGCCGTAGTCGGCGAGGCCGTTGAAGGTGCGGAACCGCTCCCAGTTGTGGGCGTAGTCCTCGAGGAAGTCCGAGACCGGACGCGCATCGCCGTCCAATGACGGCACCTGGTGGCTCAGCCACGAGAAGTCGCCGCTCCAGCGCAGGTACTCGTGGGCGCTTCGCATCATCGCGTAGTCGTTCACCGAGTACCAGCAGCCCACCGGCGCGCCCGTGAGCCACTCGGTGCCGAAGTGGGTGTGGATGTCGGTGGACATCCACCGTTCGAGATACGGCTTCATCACGCCGGGGTCGAGCATGGCGTGAACGAGCGAGCTCAGGGAGTAGTCCCAGAGGAACGTGACGGTCTGCCAGAACTTCGGCATCAGCGTGTCGTAGGCGCGTCCGATGGCCGAAGCGGGGTTGTCCCGCTTGAAGTACACGACCCCCAGAGCGCCGATGTGGTAGAGGCGGCGGATCGACTCGTCGTCGGTCTCCAACACCGGCAGCGACCCCGAGTAGCGGTCGTTGCCGGGGGTGAAGACGGCCGCCAGCTCCGCGTCCCAGTCCTGCCGGGTCTTCTCGCGTTCCGCTCGCGGGTCGCGGATCAGCTCGTCGTAGGTCGCGCGCACCGATCCGACGTCGTCCCCGAGGACGTTCACGTAGGCCAGATGCCATGTCCCACGGCCCCCGAGGTGCGCGGTGTACCGCAGCCCATGGGCGGTCACCTCGTCGGGGGCCGGGGTCGCGCCCTGCAACGACACGCCCTTGCTCCACCGGGACCGGAACATCAGCGCCTTGCGGTCGCGGTCGACCGAGACCTTGTTGTCGATCTCTGCCGGCGGATACGGCGTGGTCCAGTTGCCGGCCATCGTGGTGATGCTCGAGCGGAGGCCCAACCGCAGCTCGACGGTGCGCTCGGACTCCAGCAGGTTCTCGACCTCCAGCAGCACGATCCCCGCCGCACGGCCGACCGGCAGGAAGGTGGTCGAGCGCAGACGGAGGTCGCCGTACCGCGCTTCACGCTCGATGCGGTCGGGGTACCAGCGGAAGGTGATGGGCTCGCCCGTGGCGGGGAAGTAGCGCCCGTCCACGAACAGGCCGGCCGTGACGGTGTCGGAGCACGCGAAGGGCGGCATGTTGAGGCTGCGGATGCCGGTGATGTCGAGATCGGCTTGGACGCAGCCGAGGAAGTTCGTCAGGCCCGGCGGGTTGAACATGTCGCCGAACCGGTGGACCATCTCCGAGCTTGTGATGTCGTCGCTGCGTGGGATCACGTCTTGGCCTCCAACCAGATCTGGAAGGTTGTCTGATCGCCCCGGTAGTGGGCGCGGAAGAACTCGAACGGACGCCCTTCGGCGTCCAGGTTGATCGCGTCGAGGCGCAGCACCGGCGCGTCGGTGCGCACGCCGAGATGGCCGGCCGTGGTGCGGTCGGCGTTCACGGCCTCGATCGAGCGGACGCCGCCGCGCGGAGCCACACCGAACTCCTGGTCGAGTACCGCGTACAGGCTGCGGTTGGTGAGGTCGACCTCGGTCAGCCGGGCGAAGCGGGCGGCGGGCAGGAACGTCGTGACCTCGACCACCGGCTCCCCCTCGACGCTGCGGATCCGGTGGAGGAGCACGACCTCGGCCCCCATGGGGATCTCCAGGTTCTGTGCGACATCGGGTGGGGCCTCGACCACCTCGTGTGACAAGACGGTGGTTTCGACGCGCCGCCCGCGTTGGGTCATCTCCTCGTGGAAGCCGCGGAGCTCCTGCACGACGAACTCGGCGACCTTGGGGCGGGCCACGAAGGTGCCGCGTCCCTTCTCGGTGCGGACGAGACCCTCGGAGCGGAGCATGTCGAGCGCTTGGCGGACGGCGGTCCTCGACAGTGCGAAGAACTCGCCGAGCTCGGCCTCGGACGGGATCATCTCGCCGGGGGCCCAGCGACCGCGCTCGATCTCTTCACGGAGGATCTGGGCGAGCTGGGCGTAGTAGGGCAGCGGATCGCTGCGCTGGATCGCCGCCGGGGTCTCCGGCGGCGTCCGCGTCTCGGTGGCCTGGTCTGAACTCGTCATCCTGTAATGACAGGATACTATGTTCCGCAAGTGAGTGGCGGCCCGCCGCGCAGGAGCTCAGTCCACCCGCAGTCCGGCCAGGATGTCCTGGAGCACCGGCTCCGCGGTGCGGGCCCGGATCGTCGAGGTGAACAGCGACACCCGCAGGGCCCGGTCCTCGCCGCGGCGCAGGACGTACTCCTCCACGCGCAGGGGGACGCCCTCGTAGACGACCTCGTAGACGTGGAGGACGGCGAAGCTCGTGTCCAGGGCCGAGTGCTCGAGCTCGATCAGGCGGTAGCCGTCGAACTCGCCGGCGCGCCGCTCGCTGATCCAGCCCGTGAGCTCCCCCGGGGGACGCTCTTCGAGGGCGAGCTCCATGCCGACCTCGGCGCGGTGGAGGCTGCCGTCGGGTGAGGATCCGGGGTCGAAGAACGCGACTCCCTCGGGGGCCCGGACCTCCTGCCAATCGCCGGGGATCCTGGCGGTCACACCAAGGTCGGCGTCGACCAGCAGCGTGTCCGGGGCCGGGCCCTCGATCTGTGCGGCCTCCACGTGCTCCGGGCAGAAGGGGCATCCGTCTACGAGGGTCACGGCCCCCACGGCGGCGCCCGCGAAGGCGACGGCCGCCACCAGCACGGCGAGCCACCGGCGCCGTCGGGTCGGGAGCTCCTGGGTGTCGTGCGGAACCGTTGTCGTCTGCATCGTCCTACCTCCTCGCTCGTTGGAGGTAGGACCGCCCAGCCCGCCGAACCTAACGGTAAATCCTTGCCGTCAGGCCTCCTTGCCGCTGCCGGCGGGTTGGGCCTCCTCGTCGAGGAGCAACGGATACACCCCGTCGTCGTCGTGCACCTCGCCCCCCGTCAACGGCGGGTTGAAGACGCACACCATGCGCAGGTCGGTCTTCGCCGTGAGGCGGTGGCGCTCGTGGCCGTCCAGGGCGTACATCGTGCCCGGACCGATCTCGTACACGGCCCCGTCCTCCAGGTTCTCCAGGACGCCCTCGCCCTCGATGCAGTACACGGCCTCGACGTGGTTGCGGTACCACATCGAGGTCACCGTTCCCGCGTACAGGACGGTGTCGTGGAACGAGAACCCCATCCCGTCCCGCGCCAGCAGAAACCGGCGGCTGTGGAACGTGGGAGCCGGGACGTTGCGATCCGTGCTCTCGATCTCGCTGAGTGTTCTGACGATCATCGCGGGTCCTCTCAGCGGGCCGTCACGGCCGCGGGGGCGGGCTCGCGCTCGCCCAGAGCGGCCACGAGCGAGGCCTCGAGGATCGCGAGTCCCTCCTGGAGGGTGTCATCGTCGATCGTGAGGGACGGCAGCAGCTTCGCCACCTGGCTCTCCGCGCCCGAGGTCTCGATCAGGAGCTTGCGGGCGAACGCCTCGCGGCAGACCTTCGAGGCGAAGCCCTCTTCGGCGAACTCGATGCCCTGGAGCAGACCGCGACCGCAGACCTTGGCTTCGAGGCCGGGACGGTCGGCGATCATCTTCTCCAGCGCCTCGGTGACGATGGAGGCCTTGCGGGCCACATCCACGCTCAGCGTGTCGGTGCGCCAGAAGAGCTCGAGCGCAGCCGTTGCCGTGACGAAGGCGGGGTTGTGTCCGCGGAAGGTTCCGTTGTGCTCGCCCGGCTCCCAGACATCCAGCTCCGGCTTGAGCAGCGTGATCGCGAACGGGAGCCCGTAGCCACTGAGCGACTTCGACAGGCAGACGATGTCCGGGTCGAGACCCGCCGGCTCGAAGCTGAAGAACGGACCGGTGCGGCCGCAGCCGACCTGGATGTCGTCGACGATGAACAGGATCTCGTAGCGGCGGCAGATGTCCTGGAGACGCTTGAGCCACTCGTAGGAGGCGACGTTCACGCCGCCCTCCGCCTGGATCGTCTCCACGATGACCGCAGCGGGCAGCTCCATGCCGCTGCCGCCGTCGTCCCGAAGGTAGGCCTCCAGGAAGTCGATGGTGTCGACGTCCTCGCCCATGTACCCGTCGAAGGGGATCGAGGTGGTATTGGTGAGCGCGACACCCGCGCCCTTGCGCTTCATCGAGTTCGCGGTGACCGACAGGGAGCCGAGCGTCATGCCGTGGAAGGCATTGGTGAAGCTCAGGATGTGGTCCCGGCCGGTGACCTTGCGTGCGAGCTTCAGCGCCGCCTCGACGGCGTTGGTCCCCGTGGGTCCGGGGAACTGCACCTTGTAGTCGAGGCCCCGCGGATCCAGGATGATCTCCTTGAACCGCTCGAGGAACGTCCGCTTGGCCACCGTGGCCTTGTCGAGGCTGTGGACGATCCCGTCGCCGGTCAGGTACTCGATCAGTTCGGCTTTGAGGCGGTCGTCGTTGTGGCCGTAGTTCAGAGAGCCGGCCCCGGCGAAGAAGTCGATGTACCGCTCGCCGTTCTCGTCGAAGATGAACGAGCCCTTGGCGTTGGCGAACACCGCCGGCCAGGATCGGCAGTAGCTGCGGACCTCAGACTCGAGTTGTTTGATCGTTTCCACTGTGTTGCCTCCGTGTCGAATCGACGGATATCGGACCGATCCGGACGAGCCGCTCCTCCTCATGGGGAGCGTCGTCCGGGAAGTGCGCCTGCGTGAAGCAGGGTTCGTCGACGAACTCCGCGTCCACCGAGCGGGCCACGGAGCGGAACAGCCTCCATGACGCCTCGTTGGACGGGGTGACCGTCGCCTCGAGATACCGGACCCCCTCGCAGCCTTCGGCGGCGAGGACCCCCTCGAGCATCCGGCGCCCCAACCCCAGGTTGCGAGCCTGGGCGCCTACCGTGACCTGCCAGACGAACACCGCGTCGGGCCGGGGGCCGGGCCGGTACGCGATCACGTATCCGACGGCCTCGCCGTTGGACGTGGCCACGACCGAGGTGTCCGCGAAGTTCAGGCACGCCATCAGGTAGGCGTATGCAGGGTTGAGATCGAGGGCTCGCGAGTCACGGGCCAGTGCCCATAGCACCGGCCCGTCTGCCACGGTAGGGTTCCGTAGCTCGACATCCAAAACGTCAGACTCTCGCTTTCTGCCTCCTTGACCCTTCTTACCCATGCGCACAGCTGCGCAACCTTGGGTGTCGAGGTATCCCAGAACCCCGCCGGACTGGGTATCTCCCAAAAGAAGGGACTGCATCAACCTTTACATACATCGGTGTGACTTGGCCAATGGCTGTCCGGGTCTGTGGGGGTACGCCCCGGTGGGAGCGCCGGTTATCTGATCCGGCGCTCCCACCGGGAGTTTGCTTCTATGGCGTGGGCTACGGGGTGTTTGGGGGGCCGTTGTCCCAGGTCATCGTGGGGCCGTCGGGGTCCGGGGTGGGATCCGGCGACCGCGGTGGGTCCTCGGGTTCGGCGGGATCCGGGTCCACTTCGGGCTCCGTGGGGTCGTCGCCGTCGTCGGGGTCCGGGTCGGGACGGGGCCGGCGACGCACCGGCGGATCATCCTCTTCGCAGTGCGGCGGGGTCCGTGCCGTCACCGACGCACCGTCCGGGCACTCGGGTTCGGGCTCGCGGCATTCCTCGGGGAGGTGGGTGACGACCGACGACTCCTCCGGGCACTCGTCGGTGGGCTCGTCACACTCGTCGTCGATGGCGTGGGTGGTGTACGTCGGCTGGTCCGGGCACTCGTCCTCCTTGCACTCGTCGGGGACGTGGGTGGTGGTTCCCGGGGTCTCGGGGCATTTCGGCCGTTCGCACTCGGGGCACTCGGGCTTCTTGAGCGGATTCCCGCACCGGCAGCGCACCACCGGCTTGCCGTCCTCGTCCACCAGGACGGCCGTGCCGGCCTGAAGGATCGAACGGAAGCCGTAGGCCCGGCCGTCACGGAACCCGTGGTTCGTGACCGCCGTGTCCTCGGTGAGGATCACCGGACGCAGCGACCGGATGAAGTCCGGGACCTCCGCAGGCTCGACGCCCTGCACCTCGGCCCAGGCCTCGAGCCGCTCGGGGTTGTCCAGTAGGAATGCGATCAGCATTTCGGGATCGCAGCGGTCCTCCCCGGTGCCTCCGTAGGGTCCGGAGACCTCGAGGACCGCGGGCGGGGTGAACGGGTCGAACCCGCTGGCGCGGGCCGTCTCGAAGTAGATCGGCTCCTCGGCCGGCTGCGGCTCGGCCCCCAGCACGCTCGGCATCAGACCGGCGGCCACACCGAGGCCGAAGACGGCCAGCAGAGCGGTGATGCGTCGGATGGCGCTCATGGTGTCCCTCCTGTTCGCGTGGGACGGCTGTTCCGTCCCTCGTGGATGGGACCGCAGGGGGGCCGGGACCTAACAGGATCCTGGGCGCCGAAGCGGCGCGCGTGCTTCCTCCCGGCGCGCTGGCTCCACGGTCGTCAGGTGGTTCGACACGCCACGGCGGTCGAGCTCGGCGCGGAGCGCGACGGCGGCCCGCGTGGTGTGCCGGCTGAACTGGAAGGCGGTGATCCGGCGGCGCACGGGTTTGCGGATCCGGCCCCACCGCAGGAACCAGAAGCCGTGACGGGGTACGGTCTCCACCCGTTCGGCCGGATCGTGATGGAGGACGATCCGGCAGCGGTGGGATTCGTGGATCTCGTCGTACCGGGTCACGGTGTCGAGGGGCAGGCTCGCGATCTCCGGGGACCAGATCACGCGCTCGGCTGTGACCACGAGGTACCTGCCCTGCGCCAGGCCGTGGCCGAGGGCCCGCTCTCCCGGTCGAAGGTCGTCCAGGAGCCGGTCGCGGACAACATCACGGTACGGTTGCCGCCCCACGCTCTCGAGCCTAAACCGGCCGGGCGAAGGTGGCGTAAGATGGGGTCCTCACCCGAAGAAGAAGGAGCCCGCACGTGCCGTCACCTCCGTCCGCAAGCGGGCATCATGCGTAGGGTAGGGACCGCCCCGACCCCCGCCGACGAAGATCTCGTCCGGACGTACCTGCGCGAGATCGGGCGTCATCCGCTGCTGGGCCACGACCAGGAGATCGAGCTCGCGAAGGCGATCGAGGCCGGGGACGCCGCCGTCGAGCGCCTCAGCTGCGACAACGGTTCGTCGGTTCGCGGCGCCGAGCGGGCCAAGCTCCTGCGGGACCAGCACGAGGGCGAGCGGGCGCGGCAGGTGTTCATCGAGGCGAACCTGCGGCTGGTGGTGTCGATCGCCCGCCGGTACCAGGGTTTCGGGCTCCCGTTGCTCGACCTGATCCAGGACGGCAACATCGGCCTGCTGCGGGCGGTGGAGAAGTTCGACTGGCGGCGGGGTTTCAAGTTCTCGACCTACGCCACGTGGTGGATCCGGCAGGGTGTGGCCCGTGGCCTGGCCGAGCGCTCTCGGACGATCCGGTTGCCCGTCCACGTCGCGGAGGTCATGAACCGCCTCCGGCGGGTCGAGGCCGATCTCTCCAACGAGCGCGGCCGTGATCCGACCGAGGAGGAGATCGCGGCGGCGTTGGAGATCGACGTGGAGCAGCTCCAGCGTTATCGCATCGCCGCCCGGGACCCGCTGTCACTGTCCACCCCGCTCGGGGAGGACGGGGACGCGGAGCTGCACGAATTCCTCGAGGACGAGGTCTGTGACGCTCCGCTGGAGGAAGCGGTCCGGGCCCGGACCGCGGACGAGCTCCGCGGCGTGCTCGGCACCCTCGGGACCAGGGAGCGGGAGATCCTGGAGCTCCGGTTCGGCTTCGGGGACCGCACACCGCAGACCCTCGAGCAGATCGGCAAGCGGTTCGGCCTGACCCGCGAGCGGATCCGCCAGATCGAAGCCAAGGCGATCGCCAAGCTGCGCCACCCGGCCCGCAACGGCGACCTGCGCCTCTTCCTCGACTGACCGCAGCGGCGACGACCCGGGTGGCTGCCCGTCCACGAACTTCCCGTGGTCCGCGCTCGTATCCCTGAAGTGAGAGGGGTGCCCCACCACCAGTGACGTCCTCCACGAAAGGAGTACGAGATGTCGAATCCGACCCGGCGGTGGGCCCTGGGGATGCTGCTCCCGGCGCTCGCGCTCAGCCTGTCCGTCCTCACTGGCGCCGCCGGCGCCCAGGAGGTGCCGGAGGTCCCCGAGGCCCCCGAGTTCCCGGTCCCCGATCCGCAGATCCCTGCGCCGCCCCCCGGAGGAGACGTCCCCGATCTTCCGGAGTCTCCCGAACCGCCGGACGCTCCTGAGCCGCCGGAGGTGCCGGACCCGGATCTGCCCGAGCCGGAGGCACCGGAGCCGCCGGGCGGCGACGTCCCGGACGTGCCGGAGGACCCGGACCTTCCCGGGGACGTCGAGACCCCCGGCATCGGGGTTCTCACCATCCCGCCCGATGTCCCCGAGGAGGCTTGTGACCCGGTGGATCTGCCCTCCGAGCTCTGCGCGATTGCCCCGAGCGGCTCAACCGACGACACCACGGCGGGGACGATCCCGGGGTCGGACGCGACGACGCAGGTGCTCGGTGCCGGCGTAGCCGCCGCGGGTGGTCCCATGCTTCCCCGGACCGGCCCCCCGCTGCCGCTGGGCATCGCCGGCGCGCTGCTCCTGGCCGCCGGCGCGGCGCTGGTGCGCCGTTCGCTGATCACGCCGTGAACACCGACCTCTTGCCCGCGCCCGCCCGCGCCGGTGCACGGGGCTCCCGTGGGGGGCACCGGCGCCGGGCGGGCCTGGCGGCCGGGGCCGTCCTCATGATCGCCGGCCTCGTCGCGTTGGGATGGCCCTGGCTCACCGCCCGGTACACCCAGCACGCGCAGGCGGCACTGCGGGGGGCGCCGCTGGATATGGATCCGGTCCCCGGCGATGCCTGGGGGGTGCTGCGGATCCCGGCCATCTCGCTGGACGCCGTCGTCGTCGAGGGGGTGACCCAGGAGCACCTGCGTTCCGGGCCGGGGCACTACCCGGAGACGGCCCGCCCGGGAGCCGGGCTCGTCGCGATCGCGGCGCACCGCACGACCTGGGGTGCGGCCTTCCGGCATCTCGATCGGCTCCGCGCGGGCGACGAGATCGAGGTCACGGTCGCCGAAGGCCGTTTCGTGTACCGGGTGACGGGCGACCCGTTCGTGATCGCCCCCGACGACCGCAGCGTGCTCCACGGCGACGCGCGGACGCTCGTTCTGACCTCATGTCATCCGCCGGGCAGTGCGAGGCAGCGGGTCGTGGTCCGTGCCGAGCTGGTGTTGGTCGGCGGACGCTCCTGACCTGGGCTACGATGAGCTCAGATGCGCACCGCGCGGCTGTTTGCTCTCGTCCTCCTGCTCGCCCTCTCGGCATCGGCGTGCCGGGGGGTGGCCCGCCGCGGCACCACACCTCCTCCGCAGGAGCACGTCTCCGTCGGCTCAGACGTCCCCCTGGACTTCGATGACGACGACGGCGACGGCGACGGCGGGTCCGGACCACGACGGGGTGAGGACCCGGACACCACCGACGGCCGATTCGAGCTCGTGATCGTGGACCAGAACGGCCGCAATCCCTCGGGGATCCCCGTGGAGATCGAGGGCGGGACGTCCACGAGGCTGGTGAGCGATGAGAGCGGAAAGGTGGTCATCACCGGCGCGGCCGGGCACTACACCTTCAAGGTGCCGGTGCTGTGCACCGACGATATCGAGGTCCGTGCGGGCGGCACGGGCCGGTTCGGGATCGCGGCGGGCCAGACCGGGACGGGGGACGTGCAGGCGCACTGGCGGGCGCGCTACGGGCCGTGGCCCCCCGCCCTGTCCTCGAAGGGCCCGCGCTGGCCCGTGGGCGAGGTCATCGAGGTGCGCTACGACGTGATCGACCGCTGTCCCGATGGGTTCCGGGTCACCGACCGCGCCTACCCGACGTTCGTGTTCGAGACCTCACCGAACCTCCAGGTGGTGGGGGAACCGACGCTGCGCTCCGACGAGAACGGCTACGGCTACGTGCGGGTGCGGTGCAGCGCGGGCGGCGACACCCGGCTCGTGGTCGTGGACCAACGCAACCCCGAGGACCAGGTGGACCTGATCCAGGCCGACACCTCCAGCGGCAGCGCCCCGTCCTGCGGCTGATCGCGCCCGCACCCCCACGCGGCGGGTAGGCTCGTCGTGATGAGCAGCGCGCTCGAGGCTCGGGTGCAGGCCACGGCGCGACGGATCGCGGAGGAGGGAGCCGAGATCCGGGCGCGCGTCTTCCACATGGGGTGGTGGGCCGACCGCATGCTGGTGTGGGCGATGTCCCATCCAGCGTTCAAGACCCAGCTCTTCCGGTTCGTCGACGTCTTCCCCGCCTGCCGCGACGACGAGGACGTCCTCCGCCATCTCGAGGAGTACCTGGAAGGCGTGGAGATGCCCTCCGCCCTCGGCCTCGGCCTCGACGCCGCCGAGCACGTCCCGTTCGGGACGCGCGTCACGGCGTCGGTGGCCCGGCGCAACATCCTGCGGATGGCCCGTCAGTTCATCGCCGGCGCCACCCCCGCGGAGGCGATGCCCCAGATCCGCGCGTTGTGGCGCCAGGGGGAGGCCGCCACCGTCGACCTGCTCGGCGAGAAGACGATCACCGGTCCGGAGGCGGCCCGGTACGCGACCCGGGTCGTCGAGATGCTCGAGGCGCTGGCGCAGGAGGCTGCGACGTGGCCGGACGATCCGCATCTCGAACGCGACCTGTGGGGTGGGGTGCCGCGGGCGAACGTGAGCGTGAAGCCCACCGCCCTGGCGCCGCTGTACGCCCCGCTCACCCGTGCCGAGGGCATCGACCAGGCGGTGGAGCGGCTCCGCCCTGTCTGTCGGCGCGCCCGCGAGCTGGGGGTCCAGATCCACCTGGACATGGAGCACTACGACGTGAAGGATCTGACGCTCGAGCTGATCCGGCGTCTGGGCGAGGAGTTCCCCGACGGTCCGCAGCTCGGGGCGGTGATCCAGGCCTACTTGAAAGACTCCTACGCCGATCTGCGCGACCTGGTGGCCTGGTCGGCAGAGAGCCTGCGGGTGCCGCTGCAGATCCGGCTGGTGAAGGGCGCCTACTGGGACTTCGAGACCGTGATCGCGCGCAGTCACCACTGGCCGGTCCCCGTCTTCGAGCGGAAAGCCGAGACGGACGCGAACTACGAGCGCTGCGTGCGGCACCTGCTAGAGCATGCGGGGAGCGTCCGGCCGGCGTTCGGCACGCACAACATCCGGACGATCGCCTTCGCGATCGAGTCCGCGCGCAGCCTCGGCCTCCACGAGACGGCCTACGAGATCCAGCTGCTCTACGGGATGGCGGAGCCCGTCCACGCGGCGCTGCGTCGGATGGGGTCGCGGGTGCGCGCCTACACCGCCGTGGGACAGATGGTGCCGGGCATGGCCTACCTCGTGCGCCGGCTGCTGGAGAACACCTCCAACGAGTCGTTCCTGCGGCACCGGTTCGCCGAGGGCAAGGAGCTCGACGATCTCGTCGCGCCGCCCGATGCCGACCCCGAGGCGCTTCCGGTGCTGCCGGCCGACGTGGTGTGCGCGCCGACCGATCCGGACGACCCGGTCCCCTTCGCCAACGAGGCGGTGGCCGAGTTCCGCCGGGCCCCCGCGAGGTTCCGGATGGGGCAGGCCGTGGCCGAGGTGCCGTCGGTCTTCCCCATCGAGGCCCCGGTGATGATCGGCGGTGAGCGGGTCGGCGACGTTGGCGGGATCGTCTCCGTGGATCCGGGCGATTACGCGACGGTGGTGTGCCGTGCGGGCCGGGCCGGCCGCCAGGAGGCCGACCGCGCGATCGCCCTCGCGCTGGAGGCCTTCGAGGACTGGTCGCGCCGTCCGGCTCCCGAGCGGGCCGGGGTGTTGTTCCGGGCCGGGGCGATCATGCGCGCCCGGCGCGCCGAGCTCGCGGCACTGGAGGCCTTCGAGGCCGGCAAGCCATGGGCCGAGGCCGACGGCGACGTGTGCGAGGCGATCGACTTCTGCGAGTTCTACGGCCGCGAGGCTCTGCGGCTGGCCCAGGGGGCCCGGATGCTCCAGGCGCCCGGTGAGGCCAACGCCTACCTGTACCGTCCGCGGGGAGTGGGGGCGGTGATCACCCCGTGGAACTTCCCGCTGGCGATCCCCACCGGCATGGTCGTCGCGCCGCTCGTGTGCGGGAACTGTGTGCTGTTCAAGCCCGCCGAGCAGACGCCGGGCATCGCGATGCGCCTGGTCGAGATCCTCCTCGAGGCGGGCGCCCCGCCGGGGGCCGTGGCCTTCCTGCCGGGGATCGGCGAGGAGGTCGGAGCCTACCTCGTCGAGCACCCCGACGTGGCCTTCGTGTCCTTCACCGGATCCAAGGCGGTGGGGCTGGAGATCGTCCGGCGAGCCGGGGTGACACCGCCCGGTCAGCGCCACGTGAAACAGGTGGTGGCCGAGATGGGGGGCAAGAACGCGATCGTGGTCGACACCGACGCCGATCTCGACGTGGCCGTGCCGGCGATCGTCCACAGCGCGTTCGGCTACGCCGGACAGAAGTGCTCTGCGGCCTCGCGGGTGATCGCCGTCGGGAATGTGCTCGACGAGCTGGCCGACCGGATCGTCGGTGCCACGTCCCTGGTGACGATCGGGTATGCACGCGAGATGTCGACGGAGGTCGGCCCGGTGATCGACGAGGACGCGTGGAAGCGGCTCCATGCCTACCAGGCCGTGGCCCAGGAGGAGGGCGACGTCCTCATGCAGCGGTCGGACGTCCCTGCGGGCGGCTGGTACGTCGGCCCCACGGTGGTCGCCACCGACCGGCTCGAGGGCCGGGTGGTGACCGAGGAGATCTTCGGTCCGGTGCTGGCGCTCATGCGCGCCGAGGACTTCGAGCATGCCGTTGCCCTCGCGAACGCCAGCGACTACGCCCTCACCGGCGGGGTCTTCTCGCGCTCACCCGCGCGGATCCGGTACGCCGCCGAGCGATTCCGCGCCGGGAACCTCTACGTGAACCGCGGGATCACCGGGGCGTTGGTCGGCCGGCAGCCCTTCGGAGGCATCGGGCTGTCGGGTGTGGGCTCGAAGGCCGGGGGCCCGGACTACCTGAGCCGGTTCGTGGAGCCGGTGGTGGTCACCGAGAACACGATCCGACAGGGCTTCGCCCCCGTGGAGGACGGCTTCTAGGGGCTCCGCAGCGCCAGCGCGGCCTGTACCGCAGCGTAGGCGTCCACCAGGCCCCGCCCCCGGCGGTAATCGCGGCACACGTACAGTTCGGGGTCGGGGAGCTCGTGGAAACGTGGGAAGGTCGCCTTGGCGCCATCCGGGTCCGCGGCGTGGGCCGGGGTGATGCGGCAGGCATCGGGATCGACGAAGATGCGGCTGCCCGTGTTCACGGCCCCCCAGTGAGGCACGGAGCCTTCGATCTCCCGGGAGGCGACGGTGTCGTCCCACGGCGTCGCCGTCTCGATCAGGATCCGCTCCACCTCGGCGGGGGTGAGGTCGGGGTTGGCCTGGAGCATCAGCGCCGCGATCCCGGCCACGTGCGGGGCGGCCATCGAGGTGCCCGACACCTGGGCGTAGAACGGGTGGCGCCGGGGGCCGAACGCACCCAGGGCGGTTACGACCAGCCCGGTGTAGGAGTTGGTGCTCATGATGTCGGTGCCGGGGGCGGAGACGTCGGGCCAGGTCCACACGAGGTCGCCCTGGCTGCCGGGAGCACTGACGCACCCGTCGCTCGACGCGTCGCTGATCCGGTTGTGACGCAGGCCCTGGTTGCGGTCGTCGTAGTTCGCTACGGAGATCACCCCGGGCGTCGTGACGCTCGACTGGGGGTTCGTCCACGTTTCCGTCTCCTCGTAGTTGCCGGCGGCGAACACCACCACGATGTCCTTGTCCACGAGGGCGTCGATGATCCGGGTGAAGGTGTCGAACTGCGACATCTCGTGGACGAATTTCTGCCCGCACTCGCCGGTCCCGCCCCAGGAGTTGTTGACCACCCGGATCCCGTAGCGCTCGGCGTTCGCCCACATCCAGTCGAGCGCACCGAGCGTGTCGATGACGAAGATCCCCGCGCCGAGCCCGGCGGAGACGATCTTGGCCCCCGGTGCGGCCCCCATGAACGGCCGTCCGTTCAGGCCCTGGACCAGCCCGTTGCGCACGGCCGCCGCGGTGCCCGCGACGGTGCCGGCCACGTGGGTGCCGTGGCCGACGGTCTCGTCGCAGTAGGGCTGGCTCGGCGAGAACGAGCCGAAGGTGTGCACGCAGGCCAGGGTCTTCGGCTCCCAGGGGAGCTCGGGGGTGTGGAGGTCGGCGTACCACAGGTCGGGATGCAGGGCGTTGACGCCGGTGTCCACGACGCCGACCGTGACGCCGTCACCGTCGATCACCTTCCCGTCCACCTCGAGCGGGGTGCGTCCGTCCTGGTGGACGTCACCGGCCACAGGCCAGTTCCACGCGTCCCCCCAGACGTCGGCGGCGCGGGTGGCGAGGACGGCGGTGTCCATGAAGTAGTCGAGCTCCCGGTCGAACTCGATCCCGACGACCGGGGTGGTCGCGCGCAGAGGCCCGACGGCGTCCACGTTGCCGGACAGCGCCACGGCGGGTACGGCCTGCAGCCGGTAGACGACGCTGAGGCCGAGACCGCTCAATGCGTCGTCGGTGGGCACGTCGGCGAAGGAGGCGTAGGCGGCGATGAATCGGACGTCGGCCGCGGTGGCGGGGGCGGGTCCGGCGACGAGCAGTCCGCAGGACACGGCCAGGGCACAGACCACAGCTGCTGCGCGTGCGCGCACGAGGGTTACCTCCTGTCGGGGGATCCGGACCTGGTGATCACGATATTCGCTGCGGCCGGCCGCAATCCTGCACGTGGCCTCCACGTCCTCGAAGGGGCGCAGGAATGGGATCGTCCCCGGCGAACTCTTCGGGGGACGGCAAACCGCTGAGGGAAGGGAAATGAGATGAAGCGCGTTGCGCTGATCGGGCTTCTGGCGATCCTGCTGACGGGCGCGCCCGCGGTGAACGCGGACGAGCATCCGGACTGGACGGCCTCGGGTGAGATCCTGCTTCCCTCGCCCGGGAGCCGGGCGATCGGTGGCGTGACGGAGCTGGCCTCACCGTGCATGGGATCGATCGACCCGGACGTTCCGGACGGTGCCGCGCAGGGCCTGGACGGCTATTGGATCGAGATCCCCGAGGGCGCCGGGGGCCACGCCGCAACGCTCACGGCCGACGCGCCGAACGAGGTGGACGCCTGGTTCTACGACCTCGATTGCAACCTGATCCGCCCGCCGTCATCGATGTCCGCGGGCCCGAAGGACGAGCACGCCTACTCGATGGCGGGCAGCGGCGACCTTCCCGAGGGCGACAAGGCCGGAACGATCCCGGCGGAAGCCGCCTTCGCTGCAGTGGACCTGTACCTCGGCTTCAACGCCACCTTCACGTTCACGATCCTGGACTTCGCCTCCGCGAGCTGACAGCGTCGGAGGCTGAGGCGAGCCCGGAGAAGTGAAGGGCGGTGACGAGATGATCAGCATCTACCGGCGCGTCGAGACCGATGCGGCCCGGTGGTTCTCGGCCGAGGAGGTCGCCAAGGCCAAGGACTACCAGCGGCCGCTCGGACGCATGCGGACCGTCGGCGCCGCCGTGAACCTCGTGGTGCTGCTCGTGTTCATCACCGGTCAGGTTGCACCGCGACTCGCCGACGCCCTGGGGGCCAACGCCTGGCCGCTCCGCTTCGTCGTGACCCTCGGCGCCCTGATCCTGCTGTTCACCGTCGTCTCGCTGCCGTTCGCGATCTGGCAGACCTTCGGCCACGACCGGAGATGGGGTTTCTCCACCGAGACTCCGGCCACCTTCGTCGGGGATCTCGTGAAGTCGGTGGTGTTGAACCTCGTGCTCCTCACGGCGCTTCTGCTGCCGGTGTGGTGGCTGGTGCGCACCACCGACCTGTGGTGGGTGTACGGATGGCTGGTGTTCTTCGGGTTCAGCGTCGGTCTCGGGCTGCTGTTCCCCGTGCTGATCATGCCGCTGTTCAACAAGTTCACCCCACTGGAGGAGCCGGAACTCGCGGATCGTCTGCGAGCGATGGCCGCCGCGGTGGGACTGAAGGTCAGTGAGGTGCTGGTGATGGACGCCAGCAAGCGGACCACGAAGGACAACGCGATGATGACCGGCCTCGGCCGGACACGGCGGGTGATCGTCTTCGACAACATGCTCGCCTACCCCCACCGCATGATCGAGATCGTCGTCGCCCACGAGCTCTCGCACTGGCGGCGGCGCCACATCGTCCGGATGGCACTCGTCGGGAGCGTGATCACCTTCCTGCTGTTCGCCGCGATTCGGGTCGTTACGGGGTGGCAGGCCGCGCTCGACTGGGCCGGCGTGTCCGACGTGGGGGACCCGGCCGTGCTCCCGCTGGTGGCCCTGGTGTTCACGGCGGGAAGCGCGACGGTGACCGTGCTACGCAACTGGCTGTCGCGAGCCTACGAGCGGCAGGCCGATCTGGACGCCCTCCAGACCACGCGGGAGCCCGAGATGTTCATCGACATGATGCGGCGCTTCGCCACCAAGAACCTCGCCGACCTCGCCCCCTCACGATGGGACTACCTGCTGAAACACAGCCATCCGCCGATGCCCGAGCGCATGGAGCTCGCGGCGGCCTGGCAGCGGGAGACCAGCCCGGCATCCTAGAGAGCGTGCCCGGATCACACTCGCGGGAGAGGCGGAGCCCGTAGAATCGAGCGATGATCCGCTCGCGGTCTTCCGCCATCTCCGAGGACGCCCCCGGACGCGCACCCGTCACGCGCGGCCCGGGTCGTGTGGTCCGGGCGATCGGGATCTTCGGGCGGGTGCTCGTGCTGGCCGGGGTGCTGCTGCTCTACTACACCGTCTACCTGCTGTGGGGCACGACCCTCCACACCAACGCCGCCCAGAACGAACTGGCCGAGCAGATGCGGACGACACCGGTCGTCACCGATGACCAGGTCGCGATGGGCGACATCCCCGCCGCCCGGCCCGCGTCCACACCGGATCTCGGCGCCCCGCTGTTCACGATGGAGATCCCCGAGATCGGGTTGCGCTCCGTGATCGTCAACGGCGTCGGCCACGAGGAGCTCAAGAGCGGGCCGGGCCGGTTCCCCGACTGTGCGGAGGTACCCCAGGGCGTGGACTGCATCCAGGGATCGCCGTACCCGGGAGAGAACGGCAACATCGCGATCTCCGGGCACCGGACCACCTACGGGGGCCCCTTCCTGAAGCTCGATCAGCTCCAGGAAGGCGACCTGATCGACATCGAGTCGGGTCCCGTGCGGTACCGGTACAGGGTGCGGGAACAGCGCATCGTCGCCCCGCACGAGGTGGACGTCGTCGCCGACCACGGACGCAACGAGCTGACGCTGACGACCTGCCATCCGCGCTTCTCCGCCGCCCAGCGGCTCATCGTGCACGCGGACTACGAGGACGCGTCCCTGATCGCACCGCCCCAGCCCCCGTCCGGTGGCGAACCCGCGCTCGCGCAGGGCGGGGAGGCGGACGTGGCACCGGCGTCGGCGCCGGAGGTTCCGGTCGACGTCATCGTGCTGGGGGTCGTGGCCCTGATGGCCGCCCTTGGAGCGCTGGTGCTGTCCAAGCGGTTCCGTGCCGTGGGCGTGTACGCGTCCGTGTCCCTGCTCGGCGGCGCGGTTCTCTGGGTCACCGTCTTCCCGCAGATCCTGCGGATGATGCCGGCGAACTACTGAACCTCTGCCGTGGGCACGGCTTATGCGCGTCGCTGGCGCTGGAGCAGGACACCGGTGGCCACGGCGGCGACGACCGCGATGAGCAGCAGGGAGACGGTGCCCACGCCGACGGAGGTGACCAGGCGTGAGACCCAGCCCGACGCCCTCGTCACCCAGTCGACGGGTCCGCCCGCGCTCCTGAAGCCTCCTTCGAGCCTGAGTTCGACGGTGCCGAAGTAGGCGACGTAGGTGCCGGCGACCACCAGGAGGACGCCGGCGATCCTGTTGACGTGCGGCAGGATCGTCCGGATCCGGGCGACGAGCGACCGCTTCGCCAGGGCGAGTGCCGCGGTGATGGTGACCAGCACCAGCGCCATGCCGCCCCCGTAAGCACCGAAGATCGCGAGACCGGAGATGAAGTCCGCGCGCTCGAGGGTTCCCGCGGAGGCGGCGAGGAAGATGGGCATCGTGCAGGACATGGAGACCAGCGCGTAGGAGACACCGAACACGAACATCGACGCCGTGCCGGTCCCGGAGGCCATCTTCCGAGGCAACGGGATCTTGAGGCTGGGCTGGCGGCCGAGCAGCATGGCGATCCCGAGTGCGACCAGCCCGATCCCGATCACGATGGTGAGCCACGGCGCGTACCGCTGCACGCCGATCGAGAGCTGCACGATCAGGACCCCCGCCACTCCGAAGACCAGCGCGAATCCGGCCGAAACGGCCATGCCCACGCGCGCTGCGCGCAAGAAGGCGCTGCGGGCGTCGTCGCTGCGGTCCTCCAGACCGAGGAACGTTCCGATGTAGGCGGGCAGCATCGCGAACCCGCAGGGGTTGAAGGCCGCCACGAGCCCGGCGGCGAAAGCGAAGGCCAGCGGTGCGTCGATCATCGTCAGGTTCCGAGATCTCCGAGGGCATCCTCCACGCCGCGGTGGAAGGTGGGATAGGCGTAGATCATCCGGCGGAGTGTATCGAGCGGTACCCGTGCCTGGACCGCGAGGGTCAGCATCGACAGCACCTCGCCCCCGGTGGGACCAGCTGAGGTCGCTCCGACGAGCACACCCTTGCCTGCGTCCGCCACGAGCTTGATGAATCCCTCGTTGCCGGTGGCGTGGATCCAGCCCCGCGCGGTGGACGGGACCTGCGCGACGCCCGTCCGCACGTCGACGCCGTCCTCGCGGGCCTGCGTCTCCGAGCGCCCCACCGATCCCACCTCCGGGTCGGTGAACGTGACCCGCGGCAGGGCCGAATGGTCGGCAGGCGGCGGGTCTTCTCCGAGGATGTCGGCGGCCGCGATCTTTGCGTGGTACACGGAGAGGTGGGTGAACGCCCCCTCGCCGGTGACGTCACCGATGGCCCAGATGCCGTCGGCGGCACGTAGCCGCTCGTCGACCGCGACCCAGCGCGCCTCGGGGTCGAGTCCCGCTTCCCCGACCCCCAGGGCGGAGAGCTCGGCGTGGCGGCCGGTGGCCACGAGCAATCGTTCGGCGCTGAGCGTGGAGCCGTCCTCGAGGGTGAGGTGGAAGGCTCCATCGTGGGCGACCTTCGTGGCCTTGGCCCCCACGCGCAACCCGATGCCTTCCTCGGTGAAGACCCGCTGCAGCATCTCGCCGGCTTCCGGTTCCTCCATCGGCAACAGCCGATCGAGGGCCTCGACGACGTGGACCTCGACCCCGAAGCGCGCGAAGACCTGAGCGAGTTCGGATCCGACCGCTCCACCCCCGAGGACGATGAGCGAGGTGGGCAGCTCCTCGGCCTTGATCGCGTGCCGGTTCGTCCAGTACGGCAGGTCGGCCAGACCGTCGATCGGCGGGACCGAGGCTGTGGTCCCGGTGGCGATGACGATCCCGCGCGTGGCCTCGAAGGAGCGGCCGTCCACCTCCACGGTGCGGTTGTCCACGAAGCGTGCGGCCCCCCGGACGAACGTCCCACCCTTGTCCGTGAACCGGTCGACGGCGACCTTGTCGTCCCAGTTGTCGGTCGCCTGCTCGCGGATCCGCCGGGCGACGGGCTTCCAGTCCGGATGCACGTCCGCGGTCCCGGCGACCCCGTCGATCCGGCGGGCCTCGGTGAGCAGATTGGCGGCCCGGATCATCATCTTGCTCGGGACGCAACCCCAGTACGGACACACGCCGCCGACGAGCTCCTTCTCGATCCCGATGACCTCGAGGCCGGCTTCCGCGAGCCGCCCTGCAACGTCCTCACCGCCCGGCCCCATCCCGATCACGATCGCATCCACCGTCGCCATGGTCCCCTCCTCCTCGTCGTCGCTGTCACGAAACCCACGAGGACCCCGCGGCGTTCCCCGAATACCACACCTCGGGGTACGGTTCACCGAGCATGTCCTTACCCGGCAGCTAGGAGCTCGTCGTCGTCGGCGGCGGGGCCGTGGGCCGGAATGACGGGCCCCGCTGGATTGTTGACCGCACGTGATGAATTCCTGTCCGCCCCTTTCCCGGCATGAAGATGCGTCGGCGCACGCCGCACGCTACGCTGCGCCACACCGGCATACTTGGGGAGGAGCGGGCTTGGCTACGACAGACGATCCGCGTCGACGCTTCGAGGAGTTGATCCTTCCCGAGCTGGCGTTCCTGGCCCGCGTCACCCGGTCGATGTCCAGGTCGGGGGCCGAGGCCGAGGACCTCGCACAGGACACGCTGGTGAAGGCCTTCCGCGCCATCGACCGGTTCGACGGACGGCACCCTCGCGCGTGGCTGGCACGGATCGCCCGGAACACGGCGATCAACCGTGATCAGCGGAACCGCGAATACCTCACCCTCGAGGATGGTGTCTTGGAGCAGGAGCAACCCGACGAAGTGGGCGACCGTCCCGAAACGATGGTGCTGGAAGGGATGGTGGACGAGACGCTGAAACGGGCCCTCGACCGGCTGCCGCCGGTGTTCCGCGTCGTGGTGCAGCTCGTGGACGTCGAGGATCTCACCTACCAGGAGGCCGCGGACGCCCTCGAGATCCCCGTGGGCACGGTGATGAGCCGTCTCCACCGGGCCCGTAACCGTCTCCGGGACGCGCTGGCGGGCACCCATCTGGATCGGGAGGCGCGATGAAGCTGCTCGCCTACATCCCCGGAACCTCGCCGTGGCGGAAGCGTCGCGACATGATGCTGTGCCGGCAGACGGCGGCGCGCGTGCAGGAGCTCGTGGACGGCGAGCTGGAGCCCGCGGCGGTGCAGCGACGTCTTCAGCGCCACCTCGACGCCTGCCGGCGATGCCAGGAGGAGGCGGAGGCGGTGGAGCAGCTCAAGGAGGCGATCGCCCGGGTCGGCCGCGAGGTCGATCCGGAGGTGGTAGGTCACCTCGAGGACCTCTGCGCGCGGCTGTGCTACGAAGACGAGGAGAATTGATCGATGCAGACCTTGACCGACACTTCCGCCTCGACCGCAGAGGACTTCACCCGCTGAGCCGAGGCCACCATCGACATGCATGATCCGCGGTGCGCGGGCTCCCGGAAGGACGTCAACCCGCCACGTGGAACCCGAGCTCCTCGATGCGACTCCGGATGATGCCGTCCTGCACCCGCTGGGGGTCGAAGGCGACCGTCACCCGATCCTGGGCGTGGTCGGCCTCCACCTGGTCGATGCCTGCGATCTCCCCCAGTGCCGTCTGCACGCTGTTCTCGCACCCGCCGCACGTCATCCCTTCGACCCGTAGGACCAGCTCGGTCGTCATCGCCTCTCCTCCAATCTCGTCGGACGTCTCACCCAGCGTAGCCTCACGAGAGCCAGGTGTAGACGAGGGCGAGCTCTGGGGTAGCTTGGAGTCGATGGATTTCATCCTTCCCCGCACCGACGCTGGGGTGCTCGTTCAGCTCATCGCGCTATCAGTGGTCGGGGGACCGCTGCTGTACCTGACGGTGCGGCGCGGCAACCGCGATATGGCCTGGTTCGTCGGGGGCCTGCTCGTCTTCTTCCTCGGTTTCTTCGCCTTCCGGTCCGCCCACTGAGCGGGAATGTCGCCGAGGGGTCCGGCGTTATCAAGGTGGACAACACACATCTAACGCACAGGAGGCACGCCATGGCGCTGAACGTGGTCGACAAGGCGGGACTGAACACGCTCTTCAGTGAAGGACGCAGCGTCGTGGTGGACTTCTACGCCGACTGGTGCCATCCGTGCCACGCGCTGGCCCCCGAGATGGAGGCTCTGGCCGAACAGCACGCCGACGAGGTCGCGGTGGTGAAAGTGGACGTGGACGCCGAGCCGGCCTTCGCCCAGGAGCTCGGGATCCTCGGGATCCCGACCGTGATCAGGTTCTCGGCCGCCGGCGAGGAGCTCGCCCGGTCGGTGGGTGCTGTCCCGGCGGGGGAGCTGGCGCACCGGCTCGGACTCAACGGCAAGGCCTGACCCGTGACGACGACTGAACCACACACGCCCGGACGGCGGCGGTCATGGCTGCCGTTTCTCGCAGCCGGTGTCGTCGCCGCACTGGTGCTCGTGGTCGGCGTGCTCGTCGCGGGCGGGGGGTCCGAGGAAGAGCAGCCGGATCACGGATCCATCGCGGGCGTCACCCTCGCCGCGTTCCCTGAGGACGGCACCGTCGAGCTCGACGCCTTCCTCGGGAAGCCCCTCGTTCTGAACTACTGGGCGAGCTGGTGTGCCCCGTGCATCCAGGAGATGCCCGGGCTCCAGTCGGTGTACGAGCAGGTCGGCGACCAGGTGGAGTTCCTCGGTGTCAACATCCAGGACGCCCCCGAGCAGGCCGAGCGGCTGATCGAGGTCACCGGGGTCCGGTACCCGCTGGCCAGCGACCCCGTCGGAGACTGGTTCCAGGAGATCGGTGGTATCGGCATGCCGACGACGTTGTTCGTCGATGAGGAAGGAACGATCCGTGAGCGATTCACCGGGACCCTCGACGAGCGAGAGCTCCAAGAGCGGATCTCCCGTCACTTCGGGATCTGAGCCTGCCTCCGGCCCCCAGGTGACGGTGGGTCGGGGTCTGGGTCTGAGTGTCCTCGTCGGCGTGATCCTCATCGGAGGGTTCGTCGCCTGGCAGCTCGGCGGCGGCGACGCGAACCCTCCCCCGGTGGATGGGACCCCGGTGGCCGAGGATGCGGTGTTCCCCTGGGAGATGGCCGAGCCGCCGCCGTCACTCGTCCCCCTCGAGGAGATCCGGTCCGGGGGCCCGGCGCCCGACGGGATCCCGCCGATCGACCGTCCGCAGTTCGTGTCGGCGTCGGAAGCGCGGGACTGGCTCGAGCCGGACGAACCGGTGGTGGCGCTCGTCTACGATGGTGAGGCGCGCGCCTATCCGCTGCAGATCCTCACCTGGCACGAGATCGTCAACGACACCGTCGGCGGGGATCCGATCACCGTCACCTTCTGTCCGCTGTGCAACTCTGCGATGGCCTTCGACCGCCGGGTGCCCACCACCGACGACGCCCGGAGGCTCCTCGACGGGGTGGACGAGGCGGTGCTGGACTTCGGGACGTCCGGGCGGCTCTACAACTCGAACCTCGTGATGTACGACCGGCAGACGAAGTCGCTCTGGCTCCAGTTCACCGGACAGGCGGTCACGGGTCCATTCATGGAAACCGATCTGGACTTCGTCCCGGTCCAGATCCTCGCGTGGCGGGACGTGCGTTCGGCGCAACCCGACGTCCGCGTCCTCTCACGTGACACCGGGTTCGATCGCTCCTACGGACGCAACCCGTACGCCGGCTACGACACGATCGAGGACCGTCCGTTCCTGTTCGATGGGCCCCTGGACGACCGGATGCGCGCGATGGACCGTGTCGCCACGATCGTCCGCGGCGACGACGCCGTGGCTTTCCCCTTCGACCGTCTCGACCGCCTCGCGGGGGAGGCGGGGCTGTCCGTCGTACACGAGCAGGTCGGTGGCGAGGACGTGGTTGTGCTGTTCAGGCGTGGCGCCGCCTCGGCCCTGGACACCGCCGAGATCGCCGAGGGCCGGGACGTCGGTGCGGTGGGTATCTTCGAGGCCAGCCGCGGGGACGAGCCCGTTCGGTTGCGGGTGCGCGACGACGTGTTCGTGGACGAGCAGACCGGCTCCACCTGGAACATCCTGGGCGAAGCTAAGAGCGGGCCGCTGTCGGGCTCCCGACTCCGTCCGTTGCACCACGACCACACGTTCTGGTTCGTATGGGCCGCGTTCCAGCCCGACACCCGGATCTGGGCCCCCTAAATCTCTGGCGAACCGTGCCGCGGTCACGGTCCGGCGATACCGCCGGAGTGCTCCTCGTAGCGCAATCCGGGGGTCCAGCTGTGCACCTCGGTGCGGTTCGGATCCCGGAGGATCCTGACCTGGATCGCGCGGGCGATCCCGATCCCGGCCACGATCCCGAGGACGGCCACGATCGAGGACACGCCGAGCTGCGCCATCCCCGAGAGTCCGTGCCCGAGGTTGCAGCCACCGGCGATCCGCGCCCCGGCCCCCAGCAGGAACCCACCCACGAGCAGGCCCGCGTACCGGCTGGGGCGCTCACCCCGGACCCACCAGCCACCCGAGCGCAGTGCTCCGGCCAGCGCGCCGGGGACGAGCATCGCGAGGAAGGCCACGAGCCACCAGGGGGGCCGCCCACGGACGAGCCCCTCGACCGCGCCGACGGTGCTCGGTCCGAAGGAGTGTCCGCTGGCTCCCGCCAGGGCCCACGCGGCGATCGTGACCCCACCGAGGGCCGTTCCTGCCAGGGGCCAGCCCCACCGCCACTCCCGACCTTCGCGTCCGCCCGTCCGGAACAGGACGACGATCACCACCACCGCCAGCGGGATCGCGACCGTCCATCGGGGGAGCCCGAGCACGCCGGGCAGCGACGCCTCCGGCCCGGCCCCGATGAGCGTCGGGCCGGGAAGGCGTACCCTGGCACCTGCGAGTTCGCCGGCCGCCCACCCCACGAGGCCTACAGCGGCGCCGAGCATCCCCGAGCCGAGCTTGTAGAACAGGCCCGAGTTGCACGAGGCGGCCACGACCATTCCGGCGCCCAGGATCGCCCCGCCGAGCGCGTTGGGGACCGGACGGAAGGCCAGAGCCTCGTTCAGCTCCCAGAGGCCGGAGGCGAAGACGGCCGTGAGACCGAGGACGGCGATCGCGACCCCGAGGGCCCACGCCTTGAACAGCGCGTAGCGCTGCTCGAACAGGCCGCGGAAGGTCGAGTGGAAACAGATGTCGCCGCGCTGCAGCACGTATCCGAAGACGAGACCGGAGATCGCACCGGCCACGATCAGGCTCACACAGGACCTCCCGGATCGGGTCTCACCATGGTGTCCTGACGAGTGTCTGGATTGCCAACGCAACCACTGCCTGCCCCGCCAGCCACACTCGTGCCGCATGGTGGTCGATCCGGTCCCGGACACCGACCACCAGGGGCCAGGCTGCCACGAGCACCCAGGGGACGAACGGCAGCCAGATCCGCTCCACCTCGCCCTTCGACATGCCGCTCAGATCCGCCGCCAGCACCGCTACGACCCCTGCCGCCACCAACAGCCCGGTCCCGTGATGGCGCAGCCGGACGAGCCCGGCAGCCGCCGCGGGGCCCACGGTCAGCGCGAACGCGCCGAGGTTGCCGAAGACGAAATAGGCGTAGGGACGACGGCTCGCCAGGCCCGCGAAGTATCGCTCCTGGGTGGCGGCCAGCCCGTCGAGCCACCAGAAGCCGTTGACCACGAAGGCGGCGGTGACTGCGGCGATGCCGATCGACCCGAATGCCAGCGGACGGATCCGCCGCCGCCAGATCGCCACGGCCAGGACGACCGCACCCAGGGGGACGAGTCCGTAGGAGGCGTGGAGGCCGAGGCCGCAGACGATCCCTCCGCCGAGTGCCTGGAGATCGCCGAGGAGGTCGCGGCGTCCGGTGGCGAGCACGATCAGAGCGATCCCCCAGGCTCCCATCCCCAGGTACAGGGCATCTGCGGAGGTGGCCAGCCAGATCGCCGCGGGGGCCAGGACGAGGAACGGCGCTGCGGCCCGCGCGCGCACCTCGCCGGCCATCTCGCGCAACGCCAGCAGGACCCCCGGCACGGCGGCGGCCCCGCCGGCGATCACGAGGACGGCGGCCCAACCCGCGCCTCCGAGTCCGATCCGCCCCATCCACCACAGCAGGAGCAGGAACCCGGGCGGATGTCCCTGCACGTGGATCGTGTACTCCGCGATGCGGTCGGTGAAGGTCTCGAGGAACGGACCCGGAGCGTCCACGAACTGGAGGCTGTGCAGGTAGTCCGGTCCGTGGCGCAGCGGCGCCGTCAGGGCGGCGGTCCCGTCCACGAGCGCCAGCGACACCGCCCAGGCCGCCGCCGCGGCCGCAGCCGACCACAGCAGGGCCCGCCACGGCAGCCGCTCCGCGAATCCCGGTCCCCACCGGATCACACCGGCGGCGACGACCACGGGGAGCACCAGAAACAGGTTCAGCCTCGGGGATAGGTCGCCCATGATCGGCGGCGTCTCGACGAATACGCGTGTTCCCGCCGCCTCCACGATCCGGCCGGCGATGTGGCTGCCCACGACCAGCACGACCCAGACGGCGAGGGCCGCCGTCGTGCGATCGGGCCTGGTGACGCGGTTGCGGATGGTCATGGGTTGTGCCGGGATGCGACCCCCTGGGTAGCATCTCAGGGTGCCCGACGTCATCCTTCCCGTGCTCAACGAAGCCGAGGCGATCCCCTGGGTGCTCGACCGGATGCCGTCCGGCTACCGCCCGATCGTGGTGGACAACGATTCCACCGACGGCTCGGCGGACATCGCCCGCGCGCGCGGCGCTCTCGTCCTCAACGAGCCGCAGCGCGGTTTCGGGGCCGCCTGCTACCGGGGTCTGCAGGCCGCCACCGACGACCTCGTGTGCTTCATGGACTGCGACGGTTCCCTGGATCCGCGGATGCTGCCGCATGTCGCCGAACCCGTCACCGCCGGCGTGGCGGATCTGATGCTGGGCGAGCGGATCCCCGAGCGCGGTGCCTGGCCCCCGCACGCCCGTATCGCCAACCGGGTGCTCGCCCTGGAGATGCGGCGTCGCTTCAAGCTCCGCCTGCGTGATCTCGGACCGATGCGGGCCGCCCGTCGCGAGGACCTGCTCGCGCTGGGCATCCGCGACCGTGGTTTCGGGTGGCCGTTGGAGATGGTGGTCCGCGCCGCCGAGGCCGACTGGCGCATCCGGGAGGTGCCGATCCCGTACTTGGCCCGGGCCGGCAAGTCGAAGGTGACGGGCACCGTGAAAGGCACGCTCCGCACGATCCGCGACATGGGCCGGGTGCTGCGGTGAGCGACGCGGCGTTGATCGTGATCGCGAAGGCGCCGGTGCCGGGGAAGTCGAAGACCCGACTGTGTCCACCGTGTACCCCGGAGCAGGCCGCCCGTCTCGCCGAGGCCGCGCTCGCCGACACGCTGGAGGCCGTGGCCGCCACTGCGGCGGTGCGGCGGGTTCTCGCCCTCGACGGCGTCCCGGGGGCGTGGCTGCCGGAGGGCTTCGAGGTGATCGTCCAGCGAGGGGACGGTCTCGACCAACGCCTGGCCGCCGCGTTCGAAGACACCGGGGGCCCGGCGTTGCTCATCGGGATGGATACCCCGCAGGTCACCCCGTCCCTGCTGACGCACGCGATCGACGAGCTCCTGTCCCCCGGCACCGACGCGGTGCTCGGTCCGGCGGACGACGGGGGATGGTGGGCGATGGGCCTGCGCGTCCCCGACGGACGCGCCGTCGAGGGAGTCCCGATGTCCACCGGGCACACCGGACGAGCGCAGCTGCGACGTCTCGAGGAACTGGGCCGGCGGGTGAAGATGCTGCCCGCGCTCCGCGACATCGACCGCTTCACCGACGCGGTGGACGTCGCCGAGCGGCTCCCGGGTTCCATGTTGCATGCGACGCTGTCCGAGATCCTGCGGTCGGCCGACGACGGAGAGCTGGCGTGGGCGAGCGATCGGATCCTGAAGTCCCGGTGAGACCGGAGGGCCCCGCCGGCCGGTTCCGCGCCGGTCCCTTCCGCGAAGACGCCTTCCCGAGCCCGGTCCGCTCCGAGCGGACGGCGGCCGTGCTCGGGATCGCCCTGGGGGTGGCCTTCGGGGTCTGTTTCCTCACCGGAGTGCTGTCGCACCTGATCCAGCACCCGCCGCAGTGGTTCGTCTGGCCGTCGCGGCCCGTGGGCTTGTACCGGATCACGCAGGGGGTCCACGTCGCGACGGGGATCGCCACGATCCCGCTGCTTCTCGCCAAGCTGTGGGCCGTGTACCCGTATTTCTGGCGCTGGCCCCCGCTGGAGGGTGTGGCTCACGCCGTGGAGCGGGCCAGCCTCCTGCCGCTCGTGGGCGGGGGTGTGTTCATGCTCTTCACCGGCCTCGCCAACACCTACGGCTGGTACCCGTGGGGGTTCTTCTTCCCGCGCGCGCACTTCTGGGGAGCGTGGATCACGATCGGCGCTCTCGTCGTCCATGTCGGCGCGAAGGCGGGTGTGACGTGGGCGGCGCTCCGGCGCCGGCAGACCGGGGAGCCTGAGATCGCGGGCCTGGACCGCCGGGGATTCCTCCTGACGGTCTTCGGTGCCGCGGGCCTGCTGACGCTGGCCACGGTCGGCCAGACGGTGCGTCCGCTCCGGCGGATCTCGCTGCTCGCCGCCCGCGATCCGGACGCGGGCCCCCAGGGATTCCCCGTGAACACCAGCGCCCGGGAGGCGCGGGTCGAGGACCTGGTCGGCGACCCCGGGTACCGGCTGGTCGTGGAGGGGGCCGTGGGGCGCAGGCTCGAACTCTCGCTGGACGACCTGCGTGCGATGCCGCAGCACGAGGCCGTCCTGCCGATCGCCTGCGTGGAGGGATGGAGCGCGTCGGCCCGCTGGCGCGGGGTCCGGCTGCGCGATGTGCTCGATGCGGCCGGAGCGCCGGCGGATGCGGCCGTCCGCGTGGAATCGCTCCAGCCGCGGGGGGTGTACCGCACCAGCGACGTGAACCGTCCGCATGCCCGGGACCGCGACACGCTGCTGGCCCTGGAGGTGAACGGCGAACCGCTGCATCCCGACCACGGGTTCCCGTGCCGGTTGATCGGACCGAACCGCCCGGGGGTGATGCAGACCAAGTGGGTGAACCGGGTCGTGGTGACGTGAGCGTCCGGGCGGCCGGGCCCTACGGTTGGCGCTTCTGGCTGGGGGTGGCTGTGGGCTGGGCGCTGATCGCGGTCGGGTTGCGCGGATTGCTGGTGGACGCCCGGTTGACCGATCCGCCCGCCTTCGCCGTGTGGTTCGTCGGAGGGGCCCTCGTCCACGATCTGCTCTTCGCCCCGGCGGTCTGCGCGGCCGGGATGACGGTGCGCCGCCTGGTACCGGCGTCATCGCGCCGGCCGGTGACGGTGGGACTGATCCTGTCGGGGATCGTGCTGCTGGTGGCCTTCCCGCTGCTTCGCGGGTACGGGCAGCGCCCAGCCAACCCGACCTTGCAGCCGCGCAACTATTCCGCCGGGACGGCGCTCGTCCTCGGGGTGGTCTGGACCGTGGTGGGGGCCGGTGCCCTGGTCGCGCGCCGGCGCTCAGACCCGGACGAGGAACCGGATCGTGTCCTCGTCGGCGTAGACGACCCGGCCGTCGGCGAGGACGGCGACGTCGAGGGCGCAGTCCGTCGCGAGGGGACGTCCGTCCCGGACCGGGACCCCATCGGTCCCGATCCGGTAGGCGAGGAGCTGCCTGGAGACGAAGCCGCAGACGGCGAGCCTCCCGTCGGCGAGGAAGGCGAGACCTGACGGCGCGGTCCGCGGTGGCAGTGCGGCGACCGACGCCGCCTCCGGGCCGGGGTTGCCCCGCGCCAGACGTTCCGGCTCGCGTCCGGGCGCGTTGTCGGCGACCCACAGCTCCCCGTCGGGGGTGAGGGTGAACGCGAACGGGTTGTGCCATCCGCCGCTGATGACCTCCGGCTGCTGGGCCGGATCCCCATCGGGATCCAGCCGCAGGATCTTCCCGTTCACGGTGTCGGGTTCGTCGACCAGGTCGGGCTCGAGCAGGTCGCCGACCCCGATCACGAGCGTGCCGCCGGGGGCGAAGGCGATACGGCCCCCGTTGGCCCGCTCGCGGCTCTGTGGCCCGACCCAGATGAGCCGGGCGGGCGGTGGTGCGACGCGGCCGACCACAAGAAGTCCGTCCGGGTCGGTCCAGGCGGCGAAGAGCTCATGACCGCGGACCGCCAGACCCAGCAGCCCACGCTGCCCGCCGGTGGAGACGCGCACCTCGGCCACCGCATCGGGCGCGAGCCACCCATTGCCATCCACGTGGCGCACCCGGCCCGTGAGCCGTTCGGCATACAGGAGGCCGCCGTCGGGAAGCGGCGCGAGGGCCGCGGGGAAGGCCGCGTCCTCCACCATCAGCCGTGGCAGCGGCGGCGTCCACAGACACGAGGCCGCGAGGACCGCCACGCTCGCGAGGGCCGCGAGTCGCAGCGTCATCGCAGCGCGGCGGTGGCGAACTCCCACATCCCCTCCTCGAAGCCGATCTCGGCGCGGAAGCCGAGGATGTCCGTGGCGCGGTCGGGTGACGCGAAGACGTGGCGCACGTCGCCGAGCCGGTAGCGGGGGACGATCTCGGGACGCCGCGCCCCGTCCCCGAACGCTCGGGCCAGTGCCTCGGCCATCTCCCCGACGGTGTGGGGGACCCCGGAGCAGACGTTGAACGCGCCGGGTGCGGGGTCGGCGGTCAGCGTGATCACGTTGGCCCGGGCCACATCGCGCACGTGGACGAAGTCGCGGATCTGGCGGCCGTCCTCGAATACCTGCGGTGCCCGGTTGGCCTCGAGCGCCGACCGGAAGATGCTCGCCACCCCGGCATACGGCGTGTCCCGCGGCATCCGTGGCCCGTACACGTTGTGGTACCGGAGCACGGTCAGCGGCGCGCCGCTCTCCCGGGCGAAGGCGCGGCACAGGTCCTCTTGGTGGGCTTTGGTGGCCGCGTACACGTTGCGGGGATCGAGGGCTGCGTCCTCGGGTACGGCCTCGGCGGTGAGGTCGCGTCCGCACTCCGGGCACGGCGGCTCGAAGGCTCCCCGGTCCATCCGCTCGGCCGACCGGGGGCCGGGACGGACGTGTCCGTGCTCCGCGCAGCGGTAGCGTCCCTCGCCGTAGACCACCATCGACGACCCGAGGACGAAACGCCCCGGGGAGCCCTGCTGGACGAGCGCCCGGAGGAGCATCGCGGTCCCGAGGTCGTTGTGGGACACGTAGTCGGTCACGTCGTCGAAGTCGGTGCCGAGGCCCACCATCGACGCCTGGTGGCAGACATGCTCGATCCCGTCCAGCGCGTCTGCGACCGTCGCCGAATCCCGGAGGTCGCCCCAGACGTACTCGGCCCCCCGGTTCAGATACGAGGGCTTGCCGTCGTGGGCGGCCGGGTGCAGCAGGTCGAGGACGCGCACCCGCCAGCCACGATCGACGAGATCGTCGACGATGTGCGATCCGATGAACCCGGCGCCGCCGGTGATCAGGACGCTCTGCGACATGTGCGAACAGGGTAGCGGAGGGCGCCGGTCGCGCGATCTCGCGTGTAGCCGTGGGCCCATCGGGGCAAGCTTCCACCGGAGGGATCCAGATGAAGCAGATCGGATACGACGACGTCCGGCGCCTGGCCGCCGGGGGCGCTCAGATCGTGGAGGTCCTCCCGCGGGAGGAGTACGAACACGAGCACATCGAGGGCGCGATCAGCATCCCCCTGAAGGAGCTCGAGGACCGCGTCGACGAGCTCGACCGCGACCGGCCGGTGATCCTGTATTGCAACGACTTCCTCTGAGACATGAGCCCACGGGCCGCGGTGCGGCTCGACATGCTCGGCTTCGAGGCCTACGACTACGCGGGCGGGAAGTCCGACTGGCGCTCCAGTGGCTTGCCGATGGAGCGCCACGGCGGCCGGCCCCCCATGGCCGTCGACGCGGTCCACGAGGTGGCGACTTGCCGTCCCGAGCAGACGATCGGCGATGTGCGGAAACAGCTGGAGGCCGAGGACGGCGAGGTCTGCGTGGTCACGAACGAGGACGGGATCGTGCTCGGCCGCCTCCGGAGTCGGCAGCTGGACGCCGACCCGGACGCCCGGGTGGACGCCGTCATGGAGTCCGGTCCGACGTCGGTGCGTGCCGACTCGGATCTCGACGACCTCGCCGGGCGCATGGAGCGCGCCTCGGTCGACCAGGTCCTCGTGACCGTGCCCGACGGCACGCTGCTCGGCGTCGTCACGCTCGCCGGCGCCCGCGCGGCACTCGGCTCCTGAGCGGCGTCGCGCTGGAGACGTGAGGAGGGGGCCCCGGAGGGCCCCCTCACTCGTGGCTCTTGGCGGCCGGAAGGCCGCGCCGAACCTGCTACTCGACCGCCCCGGACACCTGGGCGCCCGCAACGGCGTCGCCCGTCTCCGAAGAGACGAGCTGTCCGCCGAGCAGACCGGTGTCGCCGGAGTGGCTGGTCGACGCCGTACCGAGGGCGGCGTCCGCGGCCGGTCCGAGGGTACCGGCGGCCAGGTTGGCCACCGGTGCGTCTCCGGACACCGCGAACGACGAATCGTCGGCGTTCGCCAATTGCACCTCGGCCTCGCTCGCGCCGACCACACCGGTCACCTGGGAGCCCGCGACCGCGTCTCCCGTGGATCCGGCGATGTCCTGCACGAACGCCAGGCTCGAGTCACCGATCTGCGACGCCGAAGCGTCGTCGTCGGCGTCCGCTCGAGGTCCGACCGCGATGTCGAGGTCGTTCTCGACGAAGTCGAGCTCTCCCGATTCCGCGAATGCGAACTCAGCGGTGTTGCTGTTCTGTACCGTCACCGATGATCCGCCACCGCCGACGACACCCGTGACCTGCGATCCGGCGACGGCGTCGCCGGTCTCGGCCGTGAGCGTCTGGCTGGTGTCGGCCGTGTTGTCGCCGACCTGGGACGCCGAAGCGTCCGCATCGAACGACTCGGCCTCCGGACCAACGTTGGCGTCGATCTCGTTGAACGCGTCCTCGACGTCGCCGGTGATCGCCGTGTCGAAGCTCGAGGTGTTGGTGTTCTGCACCTCGATGGTCGATCCGGCACCGGTCACGACACCGCTCACCTGCGCGCCGGCCACGGCGTCTCCGGTGGAGACGTCGAGGTCCTGGCCCGCGATGAGGGCGTTGTCACCGACCTGGCTCGCTGCCGCGTCCCCGAAGTCATCCGAGAGTGCGACGGGACCGACGTTCGCGTCCAACTCGTTGTCCGCGTCGTCGATCTCGCCCGTCTCGGCGAACGAGAACTCGGACGTGTTCGTGTTCTGTGTCGTCACCTCGGAGCCTGCGCCGGCGACGATGCCGCTCACCTGCGAGCCGGCCACCGCGTCACCCGTGTGGGCGCCGAGGAGCTGGTCGACGGTGGCAGTGTTGTCACCGACCTGGCTGACCGTCGCATCGCCGAAGGCGAGGACGTTCGGGCCGAGGTTCGTGAATGCCGTGTTATCCGCGTCGTCCACCTGGCCGGTGATGGCCGCGGCGAACTCCGCGGTGTTGCTGTTCTGCTGCGTCACTTCGGATCCCGCGCCAGCGACGACACCGGTCACCTGCGAGCCTGCCACGGCGTCTCCGGTGGAGACGTCCATGGCCTGGCCCAGGGCGACATCGTTGTCACCGATCTGGGACGCCGAAGCGCTGTCGTTGTCGATCGCGCGCGGCCCGACGAAGTCGAAGAACGCCTCGTTGTCCGCATCGTCGATCTCGCCGGTCTCGGCGAAGTCGAAGGACGAGAAGTTCGTGTTCTGAACCTCGACCTCCGAGCCTGCGCCGGTCACGACGCCCGTCACCTGTGACCCGGCCACCGCGTCGCCGGTGTGGCCCGCGTTGACCTGGTCGGCAAGGACGGTATTGTCGCCGACCTGGCTGGCCGACGAGACGTCGGCCGAGGCGGCGGACGGGCCGACGAACGTCGCGAACACATCGTTCTCGACATCGTCCACGTCACCCGAGAGCGCCACCGATTCCTCGGAGGTGTTGGCGTTCTGCACCGTGACCTCCGAACCCGAACCGGCCACGACACCGGTGACCTGCCCGCCGGCGACTGCGTCACCGGTGGCGGCCTGGGCGTCCTGACCGACGACGAGCGCGTTGTCCCCGTTCTGGGACGACGAGGCCGGACCGCCTGCGCCAGCCGTTGGGCCCACGCTTCCGATCACGATCTCGTTCTGCGCGTCGTCCACTTCGCCCGACTCCGCGAACGCGAACTCGGAGAAGTTGGTGTTCTGGACGGTCACGTCCGCGTTCGCCGTGGCCACCACACCGGTGACCTGGCCGCCTGCGACGGCGTCCCCGGTCTCGGCGTTGACGGCCTGCGACGCGAACACCGCATTGTCCCCGACCTGGGAGGCCGAGGCGCTGTCGGTCCCGAAGGCGAGCGGTCCGACGTCGACCTGGAGGCGGTTGTTCTCGTCGTCCAGATCGTCGACCTCACCCGTGATCGCCGTTGCGAACGATGCGGTGTTGCTGTTCTGGACCGTGACGACCTGGTGACCGACGGCACCGGTCACCTGGGCGCCCGCGAGGGCGTCCCCGGTGGTTCCGTCCGCGATCTGGTCGGTCGTCACGTCGTTGTCCCCGATCTGCGACGCCTGGGCATCCGTGTCTGCGAACGCCGTCGGTGCCGCATCGATGTCTGCGAAGTTCTGGAAGTTGCTGTCGCCGCTCTGGGCGAAGTCGTCTTCACTCGCTTGCTGGTTCTGGACCGTCAGGAACCCAGCCTGATCTCCCACGGCTCCGGTGACCTGGGCACCCGCCAGGGCGTCACCCGTGTTGCCCTCGACCTGCTGGGCGAGGTCAACCGAGTTGTCGCCCGTCTGGGCGGAACTGGCCGTACCGAAGAAGCTCGTGGACGTCGGGCCGAGTACCGCGAAGACCTCGTTCTCGGCCTCCACGTCACCCGACTCGGCTGTCCCGAACTCCGAGGAGTTCTGGTTCTGCACGGTCGCCGAGCCACCCACGATGCCGGTCACCTGCGACTGCGCAACGGCGTCGCCTGTGTCTCCGGCCGCGGACTGGGTGATGACTGCGTCGTTGTCGCCGATCTGGCTGGTCGACGCGGTGTCATCGGTCTCGGCGAACGGTCCGAGATCCAGGTCAGCCGTGTTGAGCAGGAACGCGTCGCCCGTGAGGGCCACGCCGTCCGTCGCCGTGTTCTGGTTCTGGACGACGTGCTCGCCTCCGCCCACGATGCCGGTCACCTGACCGCCGGCGACTGCGTCACCGGTGGCGGCTCCCGCCGTCTGGGAGAGGTCGAAGACGTTGTTCCCGATCTGGCTGGCAGTCGCCGGGCCTGTCGCGGTCTCGGCCGACGGGCCGAGGTCAACCTCGGCGTCGTTCGTGACGTCCGCATCCCCCGACTCCGCGAAAGCGTCGTCGGCGGTGTTGGTGTTCTGGACCGTCACGTTGTCGGCCACCGCGCCGGTCACCTGGCTGCCCGCGACGGGATCGCCGGTTTCGGCGGTCCCGTCCTGGGAGAGGCTCCCGGAATTGGTGCCCAGCTGGCTGCTGGACGCACCCGTCGCACCCGTCGCCGCCGGACCACCGTCGAACGCCGACGAGTTGTTACCCGTCGAGTTCCCGGTGGCTGCCGCGGCGCCGGTGGACGACTGCGTCCCCTGGATCGTGGTCTCGTCCTGCGCCTGGGCGGAGCCCATGACGAGGAAGGACCCGAAGCAAGCGAGCGCAGAGACGACCAGCCATCTGGCCAGTGTCTTGCGCTCCATGTACGTACTCCTTGTTTCTCGTAGGTACAACAGGTCCGGCGCATGCCGAACCATCGGCGCGTGAGTGGTCACCCCCTTTCGTGCGGGCCACCCGGCGCCCGCCGTCCGCGCCGGAACCCGTCCAGTCGCCGGCGCGGCATTTCGGCGTCCGCGCCGGCCGGTTCACGCGCCCGCCCTACGTCGGCGGTCGCGCGAACTGCTGCCGACAGGCTACAGGGACGCGCCGACCGCCCGCCAAGCAGTTCCGGAGGTCCCCGGCCCGGGAAGGACGTCGGTGGCGTGATAGATTGCCCCTCCAAGTGCTCGACACGGTGCTGGTGATGGGGAGGTGAGCTCGTTGGCGAGGGACATCGCAGCGGAGCGCAGGGACATCGACGAGACGGTCGCCGGACAGACGCTCTGCACGCTCTTCGAACACACGATCGCCGAGCACGGCGATCTCGAGGCGTTGAAGTGGAAGGTCGGGGACGACTGGAAGTCGCTCACGTTCTCCCAGTACGCCGAGCGGGTCCGGGAGTTCGGCAACGGGATGATCGCCCTGGGCTTGGAGCCGGGCGAGTTCGTCAACGTCATCGGAGCGAACCGGTACGAATACTGCATCTCCGATCTCGGGATCGTGCACGCCGGCGGTGTACCCGTCTCCCTGTACAACACCCTGGCCCCCGAGCAGATCGAGTACATCGTCAACCACTGCGAGGCGGTCTACGTGATCCTCGAGAACCGCGCCTACTACGAGCGGTTCCTCAAGATCAAGGACGCCATCCCCAATATCCGCAAGGTCATCATGTGGGAGGGAGCCGAGGAGTTCGCCGACGACGACTGGGTGATCTCCTACGAGGACGTGCTCGCCGCAGGCCGGGAGTACGCCCGGGCCAACCCCGGCGAGCTCGACAAGCGCATCAAGGGGGTGAAGCCCGAGGGCCTCTGCACGCTGATCTACACCTCGGGGACCACCGGGCCCCCGAAGGGCGTGATGATCACCCACTACAACGTGCTTTGGACGGCGGAGTCGCTGGCGCGGGTCCGCAGCTTCGAGCCCGGCTCCCGGCAGATCTCCTACCTGCCACTGGCCCACATCGCCGAGCGCATGGTCGGGCTCTACCTGCCGATCAAGTACGGCTCGATGGTGCACTTCTGCCCCAACGTGGCGGAGATCGGCGCCTACCTGGGAGAGGTCAAGCCGCACCTGTTCTTCGCCGTGCCGCGTGTCTGGGAGAAGATCTACGAGCGGCTGAACGCCGCGATCGACGGGAATCCGGACCCCGAGCAGGCCCAGCAGACCAAGGACGCCATCGCAGCCTGCATGGAGAAGGTACGTCTGGAGCAGGCCGGGAAGCCGGTCCCCGAGGATCTGGCGAAGAAGGTCGAGGAGGCCGAGATCGTCACGAGCCTGATCCGCTCGCTGGTCGGGCTCGACGAGCTCCAGGTCGCGATCACGGGGGCGGCGCCCATCGCCCAGGAGATCCTGGAGTGGTTCCACGCCGTGGGCGTCCCGATCGCCGAGGTCTACGGGCAGTCCGAGGACACCGGACCGACCTCCTGGAACCCACCGGGAAGGATCAAGATCGGCACCGTCGGCCCCTCCCTGCCGGGGGTCGAGGTGAAGCTCGACGTGGACGGCGAGGTGCTGGTGCTGGGCGGCAACGTGATGCGGGGCTACTACAAGGACCCCGAGCTCACGGCGCAGACGATCGACGGAGAGGGTTGGCTGCACTCCGGCGACGTCGCCGAGATCGACGACGACGGATACCTCAGGATCGTCGACCGCAAGAAGGAGATCCTGATCACCGCCGGCGGGAAGAACATCGCCCCGTCGAACATCGAGAACCTGCTCAAGCAGCATCCGCTGGTGGGCACGGCGTGCGTGATCGGCGACCAGCGTCCCTACTGCACGGCGCTGATCGCGCTGGACTCCGAGTCGGCGGCCGGATGGGCGGCCAAGCACGACAAGACCGCCGATGTCGCGGAACTCTCCGACGACCCGGATGTGGTTGCCGAGATCCAGGCCCATGTGGACGAGATGAACAAGGGCCTGCACAACCAGGAGCAGGTCAAGAAGTTCACGATCCTGCCCACGGAGTGGACGGTGGACTCCGAGGAGCTCACCCCGACGCTCAAGCTGAAGCGGAAGGTCGTGAATCAGAAGTACACGGACACGATCGAGTCCATGTACGCCAAGTAGCCCGTCCCCGCGTGCTTCGAAGAGCCCCCCGGTGCATGTTCGGGGGGCTCTTCATGTGGGGCTCAGGTCCCGGGAAAGGATATGCACCTAGATTAGTAGGATTTGACAGTCCCCTATATAGTCACTTAGAAGTGGGAAATCATCGATCCCGATCCGTCGGAGGCTCGTCACCATGTCCCGCATCGTCCACCGCCGCCTCCATGCGGCCCTGTCGGTCGGCGTCGCCGTCCTCGCGTTCGGCGCGCTGACACTGCCCGTCGGCGCCACCCTCCCGGTGGACGCCCCCGATCTCGACGCGCCGACCGAGCCCGTGGCCGGGCAGGGACGCGGCTCCGGGTCCCCGAGCACCGCCACCACCTCTGCGGCGGCCGCCCGTCCCCTGGAGGGCCTCTTCCGGATCCAGGAAGGTGAGTGCGCCGGCGACGGCGTCACCGCGGGATCCTACTTCCGCATGGTGCAGCCCGGCGGCGACGTCGCGAGCGGGCCCTTCGTGGACAACGCCGACTCTCCCTGCGGCGACGACTCCTACACGCCGCTGCTACCCGGGACCGACGGCGGCCTGTCCACGACCGGATACCAGCCCCATCCCAGCCCCGCCTTCTCGGCGACCGGCCACGGGCTGAACGACAAGATCATCCAGCCGCAGTCCTTCTTCGGGACCCGCTTCGCGGCCGCTACGAACCCCACCGATCCTCAGACCTCCACCGACGTGGTCCAGCCGGTGATCACCGAGGAGAGTGGCGAGCTGTCCGGTGACGTCCGCGCCTTCGCCGCGGCGTGGAACGGCCAGCATTTCAACCAGGGTTCCCCGAAGCCCGACGGCGAGAAGCCGGGGAACACTGCGGGCCCGGCAGGCACCTTCGATCCGGCCTCGGGACGCTACACCCTGTCGTGGTCGAGCCAGATCGTCGGGGGTCCGTTCAACAACTTCACCGGGGTCTGGCATCTGGAGGGCACCTTCGACGGTGGCGTCCAGGTAGGCAGCGCGGCACCCCCCGGCCACAGCGCGGCCGCCCCTGCGACGACGGCGAGCGGAGCCGCCGGAGCCGCCGCCGCGACGCGCAGCGGCCAGGCCACGCCGCGGACCGGTGCCTCGTCTGCGCCGGCCGGGCTGGCCCTCGCGGGTCTCGCGGTGGCGTTGCGATGGGCGGCCACGCGCCGCCGCGGCTTAAGCTGACGGCCATGCGCCGCGCGCCCCTGCTCGCGATCCTGGTGGTCGGACTCGGCCTCGTCGCCGCGCCCGCCGTTTTCCAGATGTTCACGCGCGCTCCGGGCGGGGGCCGGATGATGACCGACTTCCGGCCGCTGATGACCCCCGAGCGCCTGGACGGTTTCGACGACCACCTCACGACGATCGACCGCGGACAGGCCGACGCCTCACGGGCTCTCGACGACCTCGCGGGGGCCGAAGGCGTGCCCCGGGAGGAGATCGAGAGCCGCTTCCCCGAGACCGCGCGCTTCGAGGAGCGCTGGCCGGCCCTCCGCGACGACATGCGGGGGATGCTGCGTGACATCAGGGCCAGCCTCGGGAACTTCGAGGCCGTCGACGCGCTCCCGCCCTTCGCCCTGTTCCCGTGGTTCTTCGTGATCCCCGGGCTGCTGCTCGCGCTGGCGGTCGGCAACGCCTTCCGGCGGAAGCGGCTCACGGTCCTCAACTGGGGGTTCGTGATGCTGCTCGGCCTCGGGCTCGTGGCCGCACCGGTGCTGTTCCAGATGTTCTCCCGGGCCCCCGCGGGCGCCGAGATGATCGACGACTTCCGGGAGCTCATGACCGTCGAGCGGGTGACGGAGGTCCAGAGATACTTCATCACCATCGCGGGGGCCGAGGGGGAGCTGCGCAACCGGGTGCGTCCGGCGGTCGAGGACACGGATCGATCCTTCGAGGACGACTACCCGCAGGCGGCACGGTTCGCGCGGCGGTGGCCGGGCATCTCGGCGGACATGGCCCCGATGGTGGGCGCCATGTCCGACAATCTCGACGAGTTCGACGGGATCGCCGCGCTGCCGCCGTTCTGGCTGTTCCCATGGTTCTTCGTGATCCCCGGGGTGCTCGTGCTCGGCTTCGGCTTCGTCGCCGGACGGCCCAAGAAGCGCAAGGCCCCCAGGTCGGTGATCCGTCCGGACGCCGGCCGTTGAAACGACAGGAGGGCGAGATGACCGGTTCGAGGATCCGCGCCACCCTGCTGGTGCTGACGCTGCTGCTCACGGCGGCTTGTGGCAACGGCGAGGAGCCACCCGCCGCCGAGGGGGCCCTGGAGGGGCTGTTCCGGCTGACGGCCGGGGAGTGCGACGACGAGGGTGTGACCGCCGGCTCCTCCTTCCGGATGGTCCAGTCCGGCGGCGACCTCGACGAGGGACCGTTCGTCCCCAACGGCGACTCGCCGTGCGGCGACGCCACCTACACGCCGCTGAGCCCCGGGACCGACGGGGGGCTGATCGCCGGTGAGTACCAGCCCCAGCCCGAGCCTCCATTCGACGACGACGGGAACGGTACCGCGTCGGCGATCACCGAACCCCAACCGTGGTTCGCGGTCGCCTTCTCGCTGGCCACGAACCCCGTCGATCCGCAGACGGACGAGGAGGCCGGCCCGCCTATGCTCCAGGTCTCCGACGGGACGATCACCGGTGACCTCCGGGCGGTTGCCGCGGCCTGGAACGGCCAGCATTTCAACCAGGGGTCCCCGAAACCCGACGGCTCGATGCCCGGCAACACCCGCGACGTTTCCGGCGAGTTCGATCCTGACACCGGTGCCTTCACGCTACGCTGGTCGAGTCAGATCGTCGGTGGTCCGTTCAACAACTTCACCGGCGTGTGGCATCTGGAAGGAACCTTCGAGCCGCGTAGCTGACGGCCGGACGGCCGATGGGGGGCCCATGACCGGTGTACCGGGGTGCGTTCGCACCTTCGCGCTCCTGCTGGGTGCAGTGATCGTGGTGGGCGGCTGCGCGCAGAGCCGTGTGGATCCCGATGCCGACATCAGCCTGACCGGGTCGCTGGCAGGGCAGGACGGTGTCGCGGCCGCGGGTGTCGAGGTGATCCTCGCCAAGGAGGCCGACCTCCTCGAGGGGTTCTCCACCGTCGTCTCGCTCGGCCTGGTCTGCCTGGCAGAAGAGCTGCCCTCGGCCTGCGGGGGCATGAAACGCACGCAGGCCGACGGCGACGGCCGCTTCGCGTTCGCGCTCAAGGGCCGGGACGCCCAGGGCACCGCCGGGACCGCGTCCTGGATGCATCTGGCCGCAGCGCTGCCGCGCGGCGACGGGGAGCTCGACGGTCCGGGGGCCGAGGTCCGGCTCCGGATCCAGGCCACCGAGATCGAGCTGCCGGTGCGGTTCTGGGAGCCGGCGGTGGAGGCTGTGACCGACGCCCGCACCGCGCAGGTGTCGTGGACGCCGCCCGGCCCCGAGCTGTTCCCGGCCGAGGCGGACCTCGGCGGGATGCAGGCACGCATCCGGTTCGAGTCCGGCGACGGGGTGGTCTGGGAGCAGCGTCCGGGGCACAGCGACGAGCCCTTCGACGCGCGGCTCCTGGAGGACGCGATCGGGGCCATGGCGGTGACGTCGGGGATCCGCGAGGTGAAGGTGCCCGACGCCCGCGGTGACATGATCGACGTGATGCTCCGCTCGCCCCGCTTCGCGTTCCGCGGAACGGCCGGGCGTCCGATCTCCAGGGGAAAGGGTTGCGCGGTACCGGGCCCGGACGGCGCTGCCGTCGCTCAGGCGGGCTGCCGGCTCACCGACGGCGGCTATGCGGCGACCTTCGAACCCACCACCCGGGTGGGTTCGGGCGAGGAGGACGACGTCGGGTACACACCCACCGAAGCCACGATCGACCTCGGTGCCACGGTGCCGGTGACCCTTGTGGTGGTGCGGGGCTGCCCGGACCGGTGCCTGGTGGAGGCATCCGCCGACGACGCCTCCTGGCAGACGCTGGGAGCCGGTGAGGTCGACGACGGTTTCGGCGGCGTCGGGAACCTCGCCGTCGCCCTCCCCGGGCCCGTGTCGGCGTCGAAGGTACGGATCACCGCCGAAGGCGGTGTCGAGGATCTGCGGGAGGTGTCCGTCTGGGACGACACCGAGCCGTCCGCGATCGAGTCCACGTCGCTGCTGATCCCACCCGAGGAGGCGCTCCCGGAGGATCGGCCGTCGCCGGGGGCGGGATCCCGCGACCTCCGGACGTGGCTGGCCGTCGCTGCGTTGCTGGTCCTGGCGGTGGCCGCGGTGCTCGTGCTCCGCCGCCGCAGGGCCTGATCCCCTCCGGAATAGACGTCGCCCCCGGCCGGTGACCGGGGGCGACTCGTGGCTCGGGTCTGGTCGGACTCCCTCAGGGGCAGGTGTTCGGGTCCTCGCCATCCGGGTCGTCCTGGCTGCCCGCTATATCCTGATCGGCGACGATGACCACGCCGCACGGCACGCTCGCGTTGCCGCCCGTGTAGAAGAGGATCGTTCCCTCCGCGGCCACGCACACCGCTCCCCGCCCCGGCGGCCCGCCCGGCCAGACGCCGTTGTGGTCGCCGGCCGCACACTCCGCAGGTGTCGGAAACTCGCAGACGTCCGCACCCGCATCGCATTCAGGGTGGTCGGCCACAGCGGCACCGGGGGCCGAGGCCCACAGTCCCGCGGCGAGCGCGAGCACGATCGCTATCCGTATCGTCCGCATACTCCCCCTCCCTCCGTTCCGATACGTACCATCTGTCGGGTTCGACGCCGCGGGCCGATGTCCTGCCTCAGGTGACAGGAACCCGATGCACGGATGGCGAATCCCTGCCCCGAGACGTTCGACGAACGAGGGGGAGCGCTGCATGCGTCGTGTCCTGATCGTCCTGTCCGTGGCGGGGCTGCTGCTCGGTGGACTCGCCGTCGCACCCGCCGGATCCGCCGGCACCGAACCCACCGGGGGCTTGTATGCCGGAGCCGCCCGCGCCGACATCACCCCACCCGTCACCACACCCATGTGGGGGTACAGCGCGCGGGCCTTCTACGCGCAGCCGGAGCGATGGGGCGAGCAGCGCACGAACCAGGTCGACACCGATCTGTACGCCAAGGCCGCCTTCCTGCGGAGCGAGGGCGTCCACACCCGGCTGTACGCACGCGCCATGGTGCTGCGCAACGGCGAGGGGCGGACGATGGCCCTCGTCCAGACCGACCTCGGCGGGATCACCGGCGAGCTGCACCGGGCCGTGGCCAACGCCGTCGAGGACCTCGGCATCGAGCGCGATTTCATCCTGCTGTCGGGCACCCACACCCACGGGGGCCCGGGGACGATCCATCAGCCGGTCGCCCATGCTGCACTCGTAGGGGACGCCTACGATCCGCGGACGTTCAAGCGGGTGGTCGACGGTGTCGTGAAGGCGGTACGGCTCGCCCACGAGCGGCTGGCGCCCGCCAGGGCCGCGCTCGGGCAGAGCCTGCTGCTCGATGCCTCGGCGAACCGCGCGTTCCCGGCCTTCCAGCGCAACCCCTGCCCCGATGAGGAGGCGGTCGAGGAGCTGTTCAACTGCACCGACCACGCCGCGGCGAACACCGACCCGTACGCGATCGACCCCTCGGTGACGGTGCTCCGGGTCGACCGCACCGACGGCGTCCCGCTGGGGGCGTGGACCTCGTTCGCGGCCCACGGCACGATGTTCGGCGCCGAGGACATGCGATTCTCCGGCGACAACCAGGGCTACTCCGAACGGCTCATCGAGGAGGGGATCGCGGACCGGGCGCGTGCCGCCGGGATCCCGCTCCCGGACGATCACCAGGTGATCGCCGGCTTCGCCAACGGGACCGAGGGAGACATGACGCCGCGGGGGGCCGGCCACAACCGGTTCGCCGCCGCGGAGGACTCCGGCCGCCGCCAGGCACGTGCCGTGCTCGAAGGCTACGACGCGCTCGCGGGGTCGTTCACAGATGACCTCGAGCTGGATGCCCGCTGGACCTGGCTGTACATGACGGGAGAGGAGGATACGTCCCCGATCGCGGTGCTGGGGGCCGACGGCGGGTGCCCGGCCGGGCTCCCCGGGGTGATGCCGGGCCAGGGCGACAAGTGTCCGTTCCTGGTGCTCTCGGGGACCGGCCCCCAATGGTTCCCGCTCCAGATGCTGCGCGTCGGTGATCTGGCTGTGGCGAGCTACCCGGGTGAGATGACCGTCCAGATGGGGCGCCGGATCCGTAAGCGCATCCTCGACTCGCCCGCCAACGACGGACAGGTGACGCGCGCGATCGTCGTCGGTCTCGCCAACGACTACATGGGCTACACCACCACGCCCGAGGAGTACGAGGAGCAGCGCTACGAGGGCACCTTCACGCTCTGGGGGCCGGAGCAGGGCAACCTGCTGCGCAACCGCTACGGCGACCTCGCCGACCGGCTGTTCGCGGGACGCCCGAACCCTGATTCCCTGGAGCCGCCCGACACCTCCGGGCTGCAGGCCGACAACGTCACCGCGTCCCAGCCGGCGTCGCTCGTGCCCGTGGAGCCACGCGACCTCGTGCATCCACCGCTGTCCGTTGAACGAGGTTCGGTGACCTCGTTCTCGTGGGTGGGAGGTTCGCCGTCCGTCGAGCTCGAACCGGACGAGGTCTTCATCGAGCTCCAGCGCATCGGTCCCGACGGCTGGACGACCGTGGCGACCGACGCCGGGATCGAGACCCTGCTCGACCACTGGAAGCAGGACCGCGAGGACCAGTGGGCGATCCAGTGGGATATACCGCTGGACGCGCCGGGCGGATTCCACCGCTTCGCGGTCCGCGGCAGGTGGTGGAACGCCGCCGCCGTCGACGACTACGAGCTCACCTCCGCGATCTTCGCGGTGCAGCCGAACGCCGGCCTTTCGGTGACCGCGGCGACCAGAGTGTCCGGGACGGTGCACGTGCAGGCTGCGCATCCGGCCCCTGCGGGCACGAGCAACGAGATGGCGCGCTGCTCGGCGGCGAAGCAGCCGGGCGTGCCGTGCCCGAACTTCCGCTGGCGCGCGCCCGCCCCGACGTCGGGCACCGTGACGGCGCTCCTGGACGGCACCGAGGTCACGGGGGCCTACGACCCCGCCGCGGGCGCGTACGTGCTCGGTGTGGACGCCCCCGTCGGCACCGCGCTCACCGTGGAGCCCGGCGGCCTCGTCGACGGCTACGGCAACACGAACACGGAGTCCTTCACGGTGGTGCTCTAGATGCGGCGGCTGTGGGTGGTCGTCCTGGCGTTGGCGCTGGCCGCACCGCTGGCCCCGGTCGGCGCGTCGCCCGAGGAGCGTCCCACCGACCACGTCGACCCGTTCATCGGTACCTTCGGTTCAGGGTTCGTGTTCCCCGGCCCGGCCGCCCCCCACGGGATGGTGCAGCTCTCGCCGGACACCGAGGGGTACTTCGCCTACACCGGATACCTGTGGTCGGACACCCACATCCGTGGCTTCAGCCATGTGCACGTCCAGTCGATGGGCGTGCACATGGGCGGCAACATCCCCTTCATGCCCACCACCGGCGCGGTCACCTCCTCGGATCCGCTGCGGTACATGTCGCGTTTCGACCACGCCAACGAGGAGGCTTCACCCGGCTACTACCGGGTGCTGCTCCACGACTACGCGACGCAGACCGAGCTGACCGCGGGGCTGCGGGTCGGGATGCACCGCTACACCTTCCCGGACGGGGTGGATGGCAACGTGCTGATGGATGTCGGACGCAGCGTCCCACGCGGCTCGGATCCCGTTCGTCCCGGCCCCCACCAGGCTTCGGTGGACGTGATCGACGAGCGCACCGTGGAGGGCACCGCGGCGACCGGCAAGGGATACACGGTGCACTTCGCAGCGCGGTTCGACCGTCCGTTCACATCGTTCGGCGCGTGGCGGGAGGAGCTCGACCCGCCCGAGCAGGGGGTCGGCGCAGTGTCGGGGAACGGCGCGGGAGCCTACGCCTCCTTCGCCGGCGGCGGCGAGGTGCGCGTGAAGGTCGGGGTCTCGTTCGTGTCGCGGGAGGGAGCTCACCTCAATCTGGCGGATGAGCTGCCCGGTGAAGACTTCGACTTCGACGCCTTGCGTGCACGTACCCGTGCCGCGTGGGACGACGCCCTGGGGGCCATCGAGGTCGACGGGGGCACCGTCGCCGACGAGCGCGCGTTCTACACGGCGCTGTACCACGCCCAGCACCATCCGAACGTGTTCACGGACGCCGACGGCCGCTACATGGGCCACGACGAGCAGGTGCACACCGCCGACGGCTACACCCACTACGCGAACTTCTCGCTCTGGGACACCTACCGCGGCCAGATGCAGCTCGTGGCGCTCATCGCGCCCGACCGCTACCGCGACATGCTCCGCAGCCTGCTGGAGATCCACCGGCAGCAAGGGCGCCTGCCGCGGTGGGCGCTGCAGAACGCCAGCCCCGACTACATGATGGGCGACCCGGCGGTGATCTCGATCGCCGACGGGATCTGCCGGGGGATCGTCGACGAGCCCCAGGCACGCGATCTGTACGAGGCGATCCGCCACGCCCTTCTGGAGGAGCGCCGCGACCATCCGTACCTGGAGCGCGGCTACATGGGCCACGACGAGAGCAGCCGCGGCGCCAGCCAGACGCTGGAGAATGCGATCGCCGACTTCGCGGGGGCGCTGGTGGCCGATCATCTCGGCGAGGACGCCGACCGCGACCGGCTCCTGGATCTCGCCGGCAACTACCGCAACGTCCTCGACGTCGACGACACCGGGTTCGTGCGGCCCCGGTTCTCGGACGGCTCCTGGCTCGACCCCTACCATCCCGAGCTGCCCGAGGGGTACCAGGAGGGCACCGGCTGGCAGTGGTCGTGGGTGGTGCCCCACGACGTGCGGGGCCTGTTCGACGGCATGGGGCAGGGCCGCGGGGGCGACGATCTGGTGCGAGAGCGGCTCGACGTCCACTTCGGCACTCCGGTGGCCGAACACGTCCCCTACGTGTGGCCGGAGGTACAGAAGCACATCACCCTGTTCGGGATCGCGTACTACGGCAACCAGTACCAGCCGTCCAACGAGGTCGAGCTGCACGCGCCGTACCTGTACAACTGGGCCGGCGAGCCCTGGAAGACGCAGGCGCTCGTCCGCGGGATCCAGGGCCTGTACCGTCCGACGCCGGACGGGCTGCCCGGCAACGACGACCTCGGGACGATGTCGTCCTGGTACGTGTGGAGCGCGCTCGGGTTCTACCCGCCGACCGGCGGCGCGCCGCTGTACACGATCGGCTCCCCGGTGTTCTCCGAGGCACGGATCCGCCTCACCGATGGAGTGTTCACCGTGCGCGCCCCGGGAGCCTCGGCTGCCGGGAAGTACGTGCAGGGAGCGTCGCTCGACGGTTCGTCGCTGGAACGGACGTGGTTCACCCACGACGCGTTCACCGCCGGAGGGTCGCTCGAGCTGGAGATGGGCCCCGCAGCGAACCGGTCCTGGGGGACGAACGATCCACCGCCGTCGCTGTCGAGCCACCCACTGGACGCCTTCGGCTGCCCGACCTGAGCCGGGGGATAGGATGGGACGATGAGCGTCGGTGACGTAGCAAGGTGGCTAGCGCTAGCTCTCCGTGTCGGCTTGCTCGCCGTCGTCGTCCTCACGACCGCGTGGTTGACGTTCTACATCGTCCGCACCAACCTGGCGGTCCCCCGCACCCCGAGCCTCGAGATCGGCTACCTGTTCGCCTCCTCCCCGGGGGCGCCCAGCCAGGAGCTGCCGCTTGCGGTGCTCGTTCTCACCGGCGCGGTAGCGGTGGTGTCGATCTTCTTGCGCCACCACCGAGCGGTTTTGCTCGCCGGGATGGCCACGATGGGTGCCGGGCTGTTCTTCTGGGCCTTCGGTTTGGAAGGCAACCTCTGTACGCCCCAGCCCGGTCGTGGGTGCAACCTGGTCCTATACCAGTACGACGGTGTGGTTGCGTTGTGGTTCGCCACCGTGGGCGCGGGCCTGATCGCGTCGGGCCTGGCCGTAATGAAGCTCAGGCGAGACGTGCGGGCGTCCACCTCAGGAGAACCTGCGATGGTCGCCTCCGCGGAGATAGGCCCCGAGTAGCCACCCCTTCTTCAGCCTCGCAGGAACAGCGTGACCAGGAGAGCGAGGACGGCGGCCCACAGGGGGGCGAAGAAGCCCAGCGTCCACCGCAGCAGCCGCGTCTCGAGTTCCGCGATCCTGGACTCGAATCTGCCCTCGAGGCCCGTCATCCCGCCCTCGAGGCCCGTCATCCGGCCTTCGAGGCCCGTCATCCGGCTTTCGAGGCCTGTGATCGCGGCCCTGAGCCGGTCGATGTCCGACCGGGTGGCGAGGTCGCGGGCTGCGGGGAGCACCTCGGCGATCATGCGGGCACCGTCCTTGCCGATCTTCGGTTTCAGCGTTTCGTAGAGTTCCACGTTGCTCGTACCCATGATGCCTCCTCGAGGTGTTCGAGGGGAAGGGCCGGGAAGGAGCCGTAGCCTATCTGCCGACGACGACCGGAGGCGGAGTTACGCCCGGAGCAGCAACGTGACCAGCGGTGCCAGGACGGCAGCCCACAGGGGGGCGAAGAATCCGAGGGTCCAGCGCAGCAGCCGGGTCTCCATCTCCGCGATCCGCGTTTCCAGGCGGTCGATGTCGGCGCGGGTGGCCAGGTCGCTGGTGGCGGGGAGCACTTCGGCGATCATGCGGGCACCGTCCTTGCCGATCTTCGGCTTCAGCGCTTCGTAGAGCTCCACATTGCTCGTACCCATGATGCCTTCTCGACGACATCGAGGGGAAGGGCCCGCAGGCTATCGGCCGGGACGACATCGCCACAGCTCCTTGACGTAGCGCACGGCCTCGGCCCGGTAGCCGGCCCGCTCGTAGGCGGCGATCGCGCGGGTGTTGCCGGTGAACACGTTGAGGGTGACGAAACCGAAGCCCTGTTCTCGCGCCCACACCTCGACGGCCTCGATCAGGGCGCGCCCGACGCCGCGGCCCTGCGCCTCGTCGGTCACGGCGAGGATGCCGAGGTGCGCGTGGTGCTGCCGGGTGAAGTAGTCCGCGGCACGCTCGGCGTAGGCGGCGCCGAGGAGCGTCCGGTCACCGCCTTCGGCCACGAGGAGGCACGACACCTCCGGCGGGTCCTCGAAGTACTGCTCGATGGCGCGCTGTTCCCCTGCGTCCAGCGCCTCGGGCGAAAGCCGAGGAACGGATCCGAAGGCGCGCAGCCGGGGGACGAGCCCGAGGACGAAGTCACGGTCGTCCGCCGTCGCCTCCCGGACCTTGCCGATCACCGCGACGGGCCCACGAGGTCGCTGATCAGCAACTCGGGATCGCCCCGCGGCGGCGTCTCCCTCTCGTCGCACCGGTACTCCCAGGGAAGGTCCGCGTCGAACCCCTCGATCTCCACAGCGCCGACGCCCCGGAGCAGCAGGTGGAGGCTGCCGCCCTCCGGAAAAACGCCGCCGGGGCAGATGCCCTGCGCGACCGCGGCCCTGAGCACATCGAGAGAGGGATCCCAGTCGTCGGGAGCGGGGCCTGGACGGAGGACGGCCCTCGCGGCGGACGCATCCATGGGGATGAAGGGTCGGCGGCCCTTGCTGACGGACACCACCTGCCCGTCCGCATCCCGCAGCTCCAGGCGCGCCTCGGTGGGTACCGTGCACGGCAGCTCGCCGACAGTGACCAGGGCGACGTAGTCCCAGTTGTATCCGGTAGCGCCCTCCCCGTCGATGAGATTCGCGCGCAGCTCCTGTGGACCGCACGCGGGAAGATCGGCGGACGTCGCCTCAGCCGGTGAAGCCGTAGGCGGCGGTGGAAGCGTCCGATCGTCGGTGACACAGGACGAGGCCGCCACCGCGAGCAGGGATCCCGCGACGACCAGGAGTTGGCGACGGACGCTCGGGACTCGCCGCGCCTGGAGAGAACCTGCGGGGTCAGCGTTCACCATCCGAAAGTACCTCGCGGATCGTGCGCCGAGCCTCTCGGCTGTCCGCCTCGCCCGGGCCCAGCCGGTCCGCGAACGTGATCAGGGCCTTCCACAGGGCCCAGCCGCGGGCGCGGGCCCAGGCGCCGTCGTCGACAGCCATGCTTCCGCGGAAAGCCTCGCGACTCCGGCCTGCGAAAAGCGTCCACGCGATCGTCAGGTCGCACGCCGGGTCTCCGACGCCCGCGCATCCGAAGTCGATCACGGCGCCGAGCCGGCCGTCGCGGACCAACAAATTCGACGCCGCGACGTCCCCGTGGAACCAGACGGGATCGCCCCGCCACGGCGCGGCGAGGGCGGCCTCCCAGACGGCGGTGGGCGCGTCGGTGTCGATCCTGCCCTGCAACGCCGAGATCGCCTCGCGGGTCTCGCGGTCGTAGACCGCCGGGGACGCACCTCGGAAGAAATTGTGGGGGCCGGGCTCGGGCCCGCCGGACGGATCGATCTCCTGGAGGGCGGTGAGGAACCGGG
>CAZLKN010000001.1:148919-167738 GCA_964560135.1 uncultured Actinomycetes bacterium
CCGGGCTCGGGCCCGCCGGACGGATCGATCTCCTGGAGGGCGGTGAGGAACCGGGCCAGCGTCGTGGCGAGCTCACACATGTCGTCGATGCGAGCGGTTGTCGCGGGCCCTCCGTCGAGCCAGCGGTAGACCGCCCAGTGCCACGGGAAACCGTCGCCCGGTTCACCCATCGCGAGGGGGACGGGGACCGGGAGGGGAAGGTGGGGAGCCAGCCGCGGGAGCCACCGCTGCTCCTTGTGCACCTGAGCGGCGTACGGCTCCGCGCTCGGCAGCCGCACGCTCATGTCCCCTCCGAGGCGGAACGTCCGGTTGTCCCAACCGCCGGGCTCGACCGGTGCGATCGGAAGATGCGCCCACGCGGGAAACTGCACGGCGACCAGCCGGCGGACGAGAGGGACGTCGAGATCCGCCCGTTGGGGCGTCGCAAGGGCCGAGGACATGGGACCTTTGGGCGGCGCGCCGGTGAGGGCGGCGGCGCACGCGGCCAGCTCCGCGGCAGCCTGGTCGCTGTCCTCGTCCCAGGCTTCCAGCGCTTCCGCAACGGACCGGGCGAGCAGCCAGGCGTGGACGCGTTCCGCATCGACGTCGAGGAGGCCGGCGAATCGGCGGATCGTCTCCGTGGGAGCTGCGGTCACGCGGTCCAGGCAGTTGAACAGGTGCTGGGTCGCGTCGTAGGCGGGATCGCCGACGAACGGCTTGGGGTCGATGGCCAGCCACGGCTCCCGCTGCGCAGCCAGCACGTTGCCGGCATGCAGGTCGGTGAGCAGCAGAACCTTCCGGTCGGCCGAGCCCGGCAGCTCGTCGAACAGTCGGGCCGCCGTCCTGATCAGGCTCTGGTCGATGCGGTCGGTGAAGCGATCCGCGAGCCGGGCGAGGCTCGGCCCCCACCACGCCGCGACGAGCGCCTCCAGCGTCCGGAACGGATGACCCTCCGGGGGCGAGCGCCACAGACGGTGGAGCAGACCGGCGACGACCTCGTCCTGTGCGGGTTCGTCCACGGCGTCGGCCAGAGCGGTGCCGGGCTCGCAGCGTTCCAGGAGCAGCGCGCCCAGGTCCGCGTCCGCGTCGAGCAACCGGACGGTGCCGTCGCCGTCCCAGAGCCGTAAGCCGTCGGCCTCGTGCTCGCCTTCGTAGTGGGGGAGGCAGATCTTGAGGACGGCGCTGGAACCGTCGGAAAGCCGCGCCGGCAGAACCACCGAGCAGTAACCGCCGGGATCGAGGGGGGGGCCAAGCTCGAGCGACCACCGACGCGCCGCCTCGGTCACGATCCCGGGAACGCGCTTCAGCCAGTCGATCCGCTGCGCGTCGGATCGGCAGGTCCACGCGATCCGCTCGGGCACGATCCCCATCCCGGTAACGGTACGCGAGTCTGCTAGCCCTCCGGGGTGCCCCCGAGAGCCGACGGATCGGGCGCGAGCAGCGCCTTTCATGAAGGTCAAGGGTTGCATCTCCGACGTGTCGGCAGCGGCCTCCATCCTCGGGTATGCACTGGACCAGGCATGCGAAGAACAGACTCCGGTTGATCCGCCGGAATGCTCCAATGAGCGCGGAGCAGGTCGTCGGTGGCCTAGCCGAAGGGGTAATCGTCGATTACGATGCGCGGGGGAATGCACGGACCAAGGTTGAGATCGAAGCTGTCCGACTGATCGTTGTCGTGAACGAGCGTCAAGAGACGATCATCACGATCTGGAGAGCCTGATGGCCGTATATACGTACGACGAGGAAGCCGACGCCCTGTACATCCTCCTCGTCGCCGATGACGAGGCGACGATCGATCGGACGATCGAGGTCGATCCCCGGTTGCATGTAGACCTCGATCCGTCCGGCGGCGTGGTCGGTGTGGAGATCCTGTATCCCCGCGAGGGAGCGGTCGATTTTGCGCCGCTCCGCGAGCGATTCGGCCTCAAGCTGAAGCTTCCCTTCCGGTTCGCAGCCTGACCCGGCAAGCATCCCACGCTAACGACCGGGCTCGGGCGCCTCACCCGGGTGGAGGGAAGGCCCTTCCTGTGGCGAAGTCTTGACCCGTGGGTCTATCGACGAGGCCGGAGGGGAAGATGGTGCGCCGGAAGGTGATGGGAGCCGTACTCGCCGTGGTCGTGGGGGCCGGGGTGCTCGTGGTGGGGCCCGCCTCCTCAGGGACCATCATCGATGCCACTTCCGGGACCCTGCGTGCCGGGGTCGGGGTCGTGGATCTGTCGTGGAACGTCGGACGTAACCAGGGCCAGCTCGGCCCGGCCGGCAACATGCTGACCGGCGACGACTTCGACCCTTACGTCCACACCGTCACCCAGGAGCCCACCAACGGGATCCAGGCCCGCCTCAGCGCCCGGGCCCTCGTGGTCGAGGACCCCGACGGGAACCGCGTCGCCTACCTCAAGAGCGACCACTACCTCCAGCAGGATCTGCTGTACCGGCGCGTCGCGCAGCTCGTGGAGGAGGCCGGGATCGGCATCGACCGCGACAACCTGATGATCGGCGCCACCCACAACCACTCGGCCCCCTACGGCGCAACCACCTCCTGGGGTGTCTGGGCGTTCGCCGACGCGTTCGATCTGCGCGAGTTCGACTACTTCGCCACGCGGATGGCGCAGGCCGTAATCGATGCCGCAGAGAGCCTTCGTCCGGTGCGGATGGGGGCCAGCGTCGGCACGCTCACCGAGGTGCAGCAGAACATCCTGGGCCCGGCGACGGCCGACGACGGTACCCCGGCCGGCTTCCCCCGCGACCACTTCGACCCCGAGCTCGCGGTGATCCGCTTCGACGACGTGAGCGACCCCGAACACCCGGCTCCCTACGCGATGCTCGTGAACCTGGCGATGCACCCGGAGTCGCTGGACGGCAACGGGATGTTGTCCCCCGACTTCGTCGGACAGGTGGAGCTGCACGCCGAGCGCGCCACCGGTGCCACGGTGATCTGGAGCCAGGGCGGCCTCGGGGACGTCGAGCCCGACCGCGACGCGCGCGCGAACCCGCCGGAACTGCGCCGCGAATACTGGCGCCGCGACTTCTCCCAGATGGAGGAGATGAGCCGGACCGTCGCGTCCCGCGTCGCCGAGACCTACGATGCCGTCGCCGCCGGCGTGTCGACGGTGTCCGGCAAGGACGTTCCGTTCACCACCGAGGCGACGGTGGGCATGACGAGCATGCGATTCCCTGGCCCGGCCAGCCACCCGGTCCCCACGGTGTCGAACTGCCGGACCGAGGCTGCTTCCCGTGGCCGTCCGGGCCTCCCTGCGGCGGGCCTGCCCGACTGCAGCCGGCAGGATGGCCCCGACGTCGGCCCGCTGTATGACGCGGTGACGGACGCCGGCCTGCCCGTCGTGGAGAACTACGGCAGCTCGCCGGGCTACCTGGCCGCCCAGGAGACCCTTCACGCCCACCTCCAGGTGATGCGCCTGGGCGAGATCCTGCTCGCCACCTGCCCCTGCGAGCCGGTCACCGACATGACCCTCAACTTCAAGACCCGCACCGACGCCGCGGCCCCCGAGATGCATCTGGGTTGGGTGCCCACCTGCGCCCCGGAGGACGCCGACACCTACCTCTGCGAGCGCCCCAACCGGGCCTGGGAGGCCCCGTCCATCCTCGAGGTGCCGGCCGACCGGCACGACCGGATGATGGCGCAGATCCTCAACGATGCCCGCGGCTGGGACGACGAGACCCCCGAAGCCATCGCGACCGCGGAGGCCGAGCCGACCGATCCGGCGCAGATCAAGGGCAACTTCACCCACGAGCGGATCCAGGATCTGGCCTGCGGAGAGGCGTCCTGTCCCGGCTACAGGCTCCCGCTCATGGTGGGCACCGCCAACGACTACATCGGATACGTGGTCACCTATCGTGAGTACCAGCGGGGGGACCACTACCGGAAGGCGCTCACCGCCTTCGGCCCCCACACCGCCGACTACATCAACACCCGGCTCGTAGGAATGGCTGCCGGTCTCCAGGGGGCCGACGAGGTGGCCGCGGAGTTGCTCGACGCCACGGTCGAGGCGGAGGACGTCTACCTGCACGCCCGGGCCCGCGTCATCGGCGAGTCGGCCCGAGCGGCCCGGGCGGCCTACGAGGCCGCGCTGCCCGACGACGGTGGCTCGCCGGCGATCGTGATGGAACCGTCCACGCTGGAACGCTTCGACGGAGCCCAGGTGCGCTGGATCGGAGGCAGCAACTACACCGACAATCCGCGCGTCCGGGTGGAGGGGCACGACGAGCACGAGGGATGGGTGCCCTTCGCGGGTCAGGACGGTGGAGAGGTGGTCGTCACCTACGAGTACGCCCGGTCCCAGGACCTCGACTCCTGGACCGGGTGGGCCGCCGGCGACCACGTCGCGGTGTGGACGGCGTCTCTCGAGGTGTTCGAGCAGACACCCCCGGGCACTTACCGGTTCGTGATCGACGGTCACCACCGCCAGGCAGGTGCCCCGCAGGACTACGCCCTGACCTCGGAGGCCTTCGACGTCGATCCGTGGACCGGGATCCGCGTCGCCTCAGGCTCCTTCGACCCCGGGACGGGCGAGGCGCGCTTCACCGTGGCGCCGCTCGTGTACCCGGACACCTGGGAGCCGGTGGCCGTCCCCTACATCTCCACCGATGTCACAGAGGTCGCCGGCCAGACCTACTGCTTCCGCTGCACGTTCCGTCCGTGGGCGACCGGCGGGGAGGTGGACCGGGCGCAGGTCACGGTCGAGACCTCGCAGGGGACCCACACGATGCCCGCCACCCTGGTGGACGGCGAGTGGGTGGTCACCGGGATCCCGTCGGACGCCGATGCCGTCCACGTCGACGTGGGTGACGTGATCGACGTCCACGGCAACGTGAACGGCGAGCGGTTCACGTTGCCGGAGGCGTGAGCATGCGGGCGCTGATCGCCGCCGCGCTGGCCGCGCTGCTCGTGCTCCCGGTGGGCCTGTCCGCACGGGCCGACGACGACCCGTGCACGGCCCGGATCTGTGCGGGGGCGGGCAGGGCCGACATGACCCCGCCGGTGGGCGTGCCGATGGGTGGGTACTTCGCCCGCTCGGCCGCCTCAGGACCGGAGGCGTGGGCCGAGCAGATCACCGACCGGGGACCGGACCCGAACCTGTACGCCAAGTCCTTCCGCCAGTCGGAGGGGATCCACACGACGCTGCACGCCCGGGCCCTCGTGGTGCAGGCCCCCGACGGACGGCGGTACGCCTTCGCTTCCGTGGAGAACCGCGGTGCCCCCTTCGAGCTCCACCAGGCCGTCGCGCGGCGCCTGGCCGACGCCGGTGCGGACATCCCATCGGAGCATCTGCTGTTCTCGTCCACCCATTCCCATGCCGCGCCGTCGCCGCTGAACCCGTATGCCGCCTACGGTGCGATCTCCGCGGACCTGTTCGACCCGCGGGTCTTCGAGATCGTCGCCGAGGCCCTCACGGCGGCGATCCTCGACGGCGTGGACCGTCTCGAGCCGGCGCGCCTCGGTGTCGGACGCCACGACCTCGACGGCGCGTCCCGCAACCGCCGGATGGAGCAGTTCGCCCTCAACCCGGAGGCGCCGGACGACGCCCGGCCCGACGAGGCCCCAGCCGTCGACCCGGCGGTGACGGTGCTGCGCGCCGAGGCCGACGACGGACGGCCCATCGGTGCCTTCTCGGTCTTCGCTCTCCACGGCACGACCCTCGGCGATTCCAACGACCTGCTCTCGGGCGACAACATGGGACCGTCGATGCGGTCGTGCGAGGCGGCGCTTCGCGAGCGTGGCGCCACCGATCCCGTCTGCGCGCAGGGCAACGGTGCCGAAGGTGACATCTCCCCGGACGCCGACGTCTCCGGGCTGTGGGTCGAGGGCGGCTACGCGCGCGCGGCCCGTACCGGCGAGCAGGTGGCCCAGGGGGTCCTGGCGGCCTGGGACGACGCGACCCCAGCTGAGGACACCGACCTCGACGCGCGCTTCCACGTCCTGTACTTCCGCGGTCAGGACGGCGACCCGGGTGAGCCCTCGTCGCCGGTGCCGATGGTCGGGGTGGGCGGGAACTTCGGAGACGGGCTCGCCTTCCCCGTCGAGGTGGCTCCGGGCCAGGGAGGCAAGATCCCGATCGGCTCGGGCGCCGGCGGCTACCCGCAGTGGGCGCCCGTGCAGGTCGTCCGGATCGGCGGCACCGCCCTCACGGCGGTCCCCGGCGAGATGACGACGACCATGGGACGCCGGGTCCGCGCAGCCGTCCTCGACGCCGCATCGGACCTGCTCGACGACGTGGTGATTGTCGGCCTCGCCAACGCCTACGTGTCGTACATGACAACCCCCGAGGAGTACGAGGCCCACCGCTACGAGGGGGCCTGGTCGCTGTACGGCCCGCAGACCGGAAACGTGATCCGCAACGAGCTCGTCCGCCTCGCCGCGGACATGGCTGCCGGTGTCCACGGCGACGACGCCGGTGCCCCGCCCCTCGGCGAGCTCCTCGCCGCTCCCGAGGCACCGCCGCTGCCCACCGACGATCCGTTCCGGGTCGGCGACGTCGTCGAGAACGCGCGCGGCGCGACGCAGCGCGGCGAGATCGCGTCCTTCAGCTGGGTGGGCGGGAACCCGGCGGTGGACCGTCCCCGCGGCGAGGTCTTCGTCCGTCTCGAACGCGACACCGGCGAGGGCTGGCAGACGGTGGCCACCGAGGACGACACCTGGACGGCCGTGCGCGTGGACCGGACCGGCCCAGCCGGCCCCCACCGGTGGACCGTGGCCGCCGACCTCCCGCTCGACCTGCCGGTGGGCTTCTACCGGTTCCGGGTCGCCGGACGCTACGCCGCCCCGACCGGTGTGTTCGACTACAGCAGCGAGTCGGTCCGGTTCCGCATCGCGCCCGCGGAGGCGCTCCTGCCGGATCTCTGGGTGGAGGGAACCACCGTGACCGTCCGCGGCCTGTGGCCACGCCCGGACGGCGAGCGTTACGCGCTCCGCCCCCGGGAGGCCGCCGACGGCACGGCCAAGCTGACGATCATGCGGTCCTCCGAGCCCGTGGGGAGCTTCACGCTCGCGCTCGGGCAGCCGGCCGAGCTTCCGATCGAGCCCGGCGACGAGCTCCACATCGGCCCCGACGATCTCCGAGACGAGCGTGGGAACCGCAACGGGGCGGCTTTCGTCCACGAAGTGGTGTGACCGGCGCCGGTAGGATGGCTACGTGACCGCGCAGACCAGGATCGCCTCGGCGCTTTCCACGGCCCCCGACCTCCGCACCGCCGTCCGCGAGGCGGCCGGACGGGTGGCCGAGGAGCTGCGCGCGCCCGATCTCGTCGTCGCCTTCTTCTCGCCGCACCACGTGGAGGAGATCTCCACGGCCTCTGCGATGCTGCGGGAGCTGCTGCTGCCGGGGCACCTGCTCGGCTGCACCGGCGAGTCGGTGGTCGGCGACGGACGGGAGGTCGAATCCGAGCCCGCGTTCGCGGTCTGGGCGGCATCCTTCGCCTCGGCGCGCGTCGAGGCGTTCCGCTCCGAGCTGGTCCGCGCCCCGGAGGGCACCGGGTTCACCGGTATCCCGGATCTCGCCGGCCGCGACGACGCCAAGGCCGTGCTCCTGCTCGGCGACCCCTACAGCTACCCCGCCCACGTCCTGCTCCAGCACGCCTCCGACCGCTTCGGCGGCCTGCCGTTCATCGGGGGCATGGCCTCCGGAGGGATGGGGGCCGGGCAGCATCGCCTCCTGCTCGACGGCGACGTCCACACCGAGGGTGCGGTGGGTGTGGTGATCTCGGGCGACATGCCTGTTCGCACCGTGGTGTCGCAGGGATGCCGTCCCGTGGGCGCTCCGTTCGTCGTGACGCGGGCCGACGCCAACATCATCCATGAGCTCGGGGGCCGGCCCGCGCTCGAGCAGGCCCAGGGGATGCTGGCCGACCTGGAGCTGCGCGACCGCGAGCTCGCCTCGCGCGGGCTGCACATCGGGATCGTGATCGACGAGTACCGCGAGGACTTCGGGCGCGGCGACTTCCTCGTCCGCGGGGTGATCGGCGGCGATCCGGAGTCGGGCTCGATCGCCGTGGGCGACGAGATCGAGATCGGACGGACCGTCCAGTTCCACGTCCGCGACGCCGACACCGCCGACGAGGACCTCCGGGAACTGCTCGAGCGACTCGAGTCGCCGGCCGCCGGCGCGCTGCTGTTCACCTGCAACGGACGGGGTTCGCGTCTGTTCCCGGCCCCCGACCACGATGTGCAGGCCATCCACAAGGCGCTGGGGACGATCCCGGTGGCCGGGTTCTTCTGCGCCGGTGAGATCGGGCCGATCGGGGGCCGCAACTTCCTCCACGGCTTCACGGCCAGCGCCGCGTTCTTCGATTGACGGGTCAGGGCAGGGAGGGCGCGAGCTCCTCGTACTCGGGGAAGCGTCCGGTGCGCTTCTTGGAGAAGACGTTGGTGCCGTCGATCTCCACCTCGAACGCGCCGCCCTCGCCCGGGACGAGCGTGAGCTTCTCGACATCCTCGTCGTGCTCCTCGAGGATCTGGGCCGCCAGACCGACGGCGCGGTCGAGATAGCCTCAGACGGCGCAGTACGTGATGCTGATCAACATGTGCGGACACCTCCATCCGTGATGTAGTCAGGGTACATGTCCAACGACTTCGTCTGGCAGCCGACGCCCGAGGTGGTCGAGCGCGCGAACGTCACGCGGCTCGCGCGACGCCACGGGATCGGCTCCTACCCGGAGCTGCTGCGCCGGTCACAGCAGGACGTCGAGTGGTTCTGGGAGGCGGTGGTCGACGACCTCGGCTTCACCTTCTCCCGTCCCTACGAGAGGGTGCTGGACGACTCCCGTGGGATCCAGTGGCCGCTGTGGTTCGTGGGCGGCAGGATCAACATCGCCCACAACTGCGTCGACCGTCACCGCGACTCGGGGGTCACTGCGGTGGTGTGGGAGGGCGAGGACGGCAGCGTCCGGACCCTGTCCTACGAGCAGCTGGGGGCCGAAGTGGCCCGGCTGGCCTCGGGCCTGGGTTCCCTCGGCGTCGGGAAGGGCGACGCCGTCGGGATCTTCCTCCCCATGACCCCGGAGGCGGTGATCGCGTTCATGGCCTGCTGCAAGATCGGCGCGATCGTCGTCCCGATCTTCTCCGGCTTCGCCGCTCCGGCCATCGCCTCCCGGCTGCACGACGCCGAGGCCAAGGCGCTGATCTGTGCCGACGGTTTCTACCGGCGCGGCTCGGTGGTGCACATGAAGCGCACCGCCGACGAGGCGGTGGCGCTCAGCCCGACCGTCGAGCACGTGGTCGTCGCGGGGCGGACGGGCGTCACGGACGCGCTCACCTCCGGACGGGACGTGCTCTGGAGCGATCTCGTCGAGGGTCGGCCCGACCGGGCCCCCACCGAGGACACCGATTCCGAAGACCCGTTCATGATCGCCTACACCTCCGGGACCACGGGCAAGCCCAAGGGGGCGGTCCACGTCCACGGGGGCTTCCTCGTGAAGATCGCCGCGGAGGTCGCCTACCAGACCGACTACCGTCCGGGCGAGACGCTGTTCTGGTTGTCCGACCCGGGCTGGATCATGGGTCCCTGGGAGATCGTGGGCACCCTGGCCCTCGGCGGGACGATCTTCCTGTACGACGGAGCGCCCGACCATCCCGATCCCGGGCGGCTGTGGGAGATGGTCGAGCGCCACGGGATCGCCACGCTCGGGGTATCGCCGACGCTCGTCCGGGCGCTGATGGGCGCCGGTGACGAGCACGTGGCACGGCACGATCTGTCGAGCCTGAGGATCCTGGGCTCCACCGGAGAGCCGTGGAACACCGAGCCGTACCTGTGGTTCGCCGACAAGGTCGGCGGCGGGCGATGCCCCATCATCAACTTCTCCGGTGGCACGGAGGTCGGGGCGTGCTTCCTGTCACCCACCCCGGTCGTGCCGTTGAAGGCCTGCTCGCTCGGGGGCCCGGCCCTCGGGATGGCCGTCGACGTCTACGACACCAACGGCAAGCCGGTGCGGGGCGACGTCGGGGAGCTCGTCTGCACGAAGCCCTGGCCGGGCATGACCCGCGGGATCTGGGGCGACCCCGACCGCTACATCTCCTCGTACTGGTCGCGCTGGCCGGAGGTGTGGGTGCACGGCGACTGGGCCGCGGTCGACACCGACGGGCAATGGTTCCTCCAGGGACGATCCGACGACACCATGAACGTGGCCGGCAAGCGGATCGGGCCTGCCGAGGTGGAATCGGCGCTGGTGTCGCATCCGGCGGTGGTGGAAGCCGCCGTGGTCGGCGTCCCCGACGATGTCAAGGGTGAGGCCATCTGGTGCTACGTCGTGCTGGGGGCCGGTCACTCCGAGAGCGAGGAGCTCCGGGAGGACATCGGTGGCCACGTGGCCGCGGACCTCGGCAAGGCGTTCAAGCCCGGTGCCGTCCGGTTCGTCGCCGAGCTGCCCAAGACCCGGAACGCGAAGGTGCTGCGCCGCGCCGTCCGTGCCGTGGCTCTCGGGAAGGATCCGGGGGATCTGACCAATCTCGAGAATCCGCCGGCGCTCGAGGAGATCGCGAAGGCACGCTGACAACGGTGCAAGGGGAGGTTCTGCGATGAAGGAGCTCGTGTTCCACCGGCAGCTGCTGCCGGCCGTGGAGCGGTACGCCGACAAGCTGGCGTTCTTCGACGAGGACGGCTACGAGGCCACCTACGCTCAGCACCTCGACCGCACGCTCCGCCTCGGCGACGCGATGCGGCGTGAGCTCGGCGTGGGCAGGTCGGACCGCTTCGCGATCATGGCCACCAACAGCCACCAGTACCTCGAGCTGTACCATGCGGGGTTCCTCGGGACGGGCGTCGTCAATCCGCTGAACCTGCGGCTCGCGCCCAAGGAGCTCGCGTTCATCCTCAACGACTCGGAGACCGAGGTCTGCTTCGTCGACTTCCTGTTCGCACCGAACATCGACGCGATCCGCTCCGAGGTGCCGAGCTTGAAGAAGGTCGTTCTGATCGGTCCCGACCTCGGCGACACCCCGCACGACATCACCTATGAGGATCTGCTGGCCGCCGGTGAACCTGTGGTCCCCGACGAGCCGGAGGAGGACGATCCCGTCGTCCTCATGTACACCGGCGGCACCACCGGGCTCCCGAAGGGCGTGCTGCTCGATCAGCGGGCCGAGATGCTGAACGCCTACCACGTGGCGGCCCTGTTCGGCGTCGACGAGGAACGTGTGTATCTCCACCAGACCCCGATGTTCCACGCCGCCTCCATGGGCGGGCTCCTGCTCGTTCCCGCCTCCGGTGCGGCGTCGGTGTTCATCCCGCTGTTCGACCCCGTGAAGGTGATGGACGTGATCGAGCGGCACGGCGTGACGATGACGGTCATGGTTCCGACGATGATCGCGATGATGATGAACCACGAGGCGTTCGCGCCCGAGCGGGTGTCGTCGTTGCGCACGCTCGTCTACGGCGCCTCGCCGATGCCGGCTGCGCTGCTGGACCGTGTGATGTCGGAGATCCCGGGGGCCGAGCTGTACCAGGGCTACGGGATGACGGAGGCCTCGGCGGTGCTGACCTTCCTCACCCCCGACGACCACCGAGCGGGCGGCGAGCCGCTGCGGTCTGCGGGCCGGGCCGTCCCCGGGGTGGCGCTCACGATCCAGGACCCGGAGGGCAATATCGTGGAGCTCGGCGAGGTGGGGGAGGTCTGCGCGAGGGCCGGCAATCTCATGCGCGAGTACTGGCGTCGTCCGGAGGAGACCGCAGAGGCTTTCCGCGGCGGCTGGTACCACACCGGCGATGCGGGCAGGCTCGACGAGCGCGGCTACCTGTACCTCGTGGACCGGGTGAAGGACATGATCGTCACCGGCGGCGAGAATGTGTACTCCGCGGAGGTGGAGGACGCCATCGCGACGCATCCGGCGGTGGAGGAGGTGGCCGTGATCGGGATCCCGCACGAGGTCTGGGGTGAGCAGGTGCACGCGGTCGTCGTGCTGAAGGGGGAACAGAGCGCCACCGAGGAGCAGATCCAGGAGCACGCCCGTGCTTCGATCGCCGGCTACAAGGTGCCCAAATCGGTGGAGTTCCGCACGGAGCCGCTTCCGCTGTCCGGAGCCCTCAAGATCCTGAAGCGTGAGTTGCGCGCTCCGTACTGGGAGGGCCACGGTCGGGGGGTCCACTGACCCCACCGGGAACCGTGAGCGGCGAGCCCGAGGTCGGCGCCGGGCCGCACCCGGAGCCGTGGCCGGACGACCCGCGTCTGGATCCGGAGCTGCTCGCCAACGGCGACCGCCGCAACGTCGTCGACCGCTACCGCTACTGGCGGATGGAGGCGATCGTCTCGGACCTCGACCGCCGGCGGCACCCCTTCCACGTGGCGGTGGAGAACTGGGAGCACGACCTGAACATCGGCGCGGTCGTGCGGAACGCCAACGCCTTCAACGCCGCCGCCGTCCACATCGTCGGACGCAGGAGGTGGAACCGGCGGGGCGCGATGGTGACCGACCGCTACCAGCACATCCGCCACCATCCCGGCACCGCAGAGCTGGTGTCCTGGGCGGCCGGAGCGGACCTTCCCATCCTCGGGATCGACAATCTCCCGGGCAGTCTGCCCATCGTCTCCGCCCAGCTCCCGCGGGCCTGCGTCCTGCTCTTCGGCCAGGAGGGCCCCGGGCTTTCCGAGGAGGCCCGCCGGGCCGTCCACGGGGTGCTGTCGATCCCGCAGTACGGGTCGACGCGCTCGATCAACGCCGGGGTGGCGTCGGGGATCGCGATGTTCGAGTGGTGCCGCCGCCACGCCGGGCCCCCTCCGGAGGGTTGGGGCACGACTGGGGACGGGTAACCGCAGTGCATGACGCGCGGCTGCCCGGAGACGACCACGATCACCGTGGGGGAGGTGGAGGTGTCCAATGCGGACAAGCTGCTGTTCCCCGCCGACGGGTACACCAAGCAGGACCTTGCCACCTACGTCCGCGATGTTGCGGAGGTCATGCTGCCGCACGTGCAGGGGCGGCCGCTGGCCCTGGTGCGGCTCCCCGACGGACTCGGCTCGAACCGCTTCTTCCAGAAGGAGGCGCCGGAGCACTTTCCCGACTACGTGCATCGCGTCACGCTGCCCAAGCAGCGAGGTGAGACGAATTACGCCGTGGCGGACAATCCCGCCACCCTCGTGTACCTCGCGAACCTCGGCTGTCTGGAGCTGCACGTCTGGCCCAGCCGCGCCGACCGGCCCCGGCACCCCGACCGCCTGATCTTCGACCTCGATCCCAGCGCCGACGATTTCGACGCCGTCCGGTCGACGGCCCGGGGGCTGAGGGAGATCCTCGAGGAGGTCGGGCTCGTGCCGTTCGTGATGACCTCCGGGTCGCGGGGGCTGCACGTGGTCTGTCCCCTCGACCGCAGCGCTCACGTGGACGAGGCTCGCGCCTTCGCCCGGGATGTCGCCGAGGTCGTGATGCGTCGCGATCCGGACTGCTGTACCACCGAGCAGCGCAAGGCGAAGCGCGGCGCACGCATCTTCCTCGACGTCGGCCGCAACGCCTACGCCCAGCATTCGGTGGCCCCCTATTCGGTGCGCGCCAAGGACGGTGCCCCCGTCGCCACGCCGCTGGGCTGGGACGAGGTGGGCACCTCCAAGCTGACCCCCCGGCGCTACACGATCGCCAACGTGCTGCGCCGCCTGGCGCAGAAGCCGGATCCGTGGCGTGATATCGACGACCACGCCCGCGGGCTGGCCGAATCCAGCGAGCGTCTGGCCGGCCTGTCGAGCTGACGCGCCGTCCGGTATCCTCGGCCCCCGTCGGTGTCGCTCGGAGGGGAGGAGATCCGCATGAGCCCGCGCCCGCTGTCACCCGACCTCATCGGCCTGACTGCCGATCCCGTCGGTGTCTCCTGGGACGAGCGCGACGTGATGCTCTACGCCTGCGGTGTGGGGGCGCGCCCCGATGCGGAACTCGACTTCTGTTTCGAGGGCAGCGGACCGAAGGTGCTGCCCACCTTCGCCGTGATCCCGGGGATGCGCGGCAGGGGCGTGCTCTCCGACGTGGACATCGACCCGGTGATGATCCTGCACGGCGAGCAGGAGATCACCCTGCACCGGGAGCTGCCGCCGCGGGCTGAGGCACAGATCGTCGGCCGGCTCGCGGAGCTGTGGGACAAGCAGAAGGCGGCGGTGATCGTCGTCGAGGGGGTCTGCGAGGATGCCGACGGCCCCCTGTACACGGCACGCTCGACGATCTTCGTGCGGGGGGCCGGCGGGTTCGGCGGCGAACGGGGGCCGGCAACGGCCGGACGCAACGCGCCGCCCGAGCGGGAGCCCGACCACGTGATCCGCGACCACACCCGTCCGGAGCAGGCGGCGATCTACCGGCTGTCCGGGGACCGCAATCCTCTGCACATCGATCCCGAGTTCGCCGCGGCGGCCGGCTTCGACCGGCCGATCCTCCACGGGCTGTGCACCTACGGCTACGCCGGCCGCGCGGTCCTGAACGCGCTGTGCGGCGGCGACCCGGGACGCTTCCGTTCCTTCGGTGTGCGCTTCGCCGACGTCGTGTACCCCGGCGACGAGATCGTGACCAGGCTCTGGGTCACCGGCGAGGGCGAGGCGATCGTGCAGGCCGAAACCGGACGGGGCAGCGTCGTCCTCTCGCAGTCCCGCGCTACCTTCGAGGCCTGACTACCGACCGAACCGGACGCCGCCGCCCATAGGGGTGGGGGGTTCTCCTATGGGCGGCGACACGTCCAGATCAGCAGATCGGAATCGTCGCCGACGAGCAATGCCGTCCGCGGTGCGCCTCGACCGTCGAGGCGTGAAGTCATCGCCCCCCTGATGTCCATCTCATAGAAAGGAATCCATCTCGGGGGCCTCAGGTGTCGGACGAGTTGTTGCCGGATCGGGGCGGGTGTGGTTGGCTGTGCCTCCGGCAAAGGGGTACAGGGAGCGTCCGTTGGCCGTCGCCGTACAGGAGTTCGAACTCGTCGCACGCCTCAGGAGCCGCGATGTGGGCGCCTTCGAGGATCTCGTGCACGGCTACTCCGCCCGGGTTCGCTGGTGGGCCGGGGGGATCCTCCGGGACCCCTCGGAGATCGAGGATGTCATCCAGGAGGTGCTCTCCAGCGCCTGGAGGGCGGCGCCGGGTCTCCGCCCGGACACGGTCCTGGCCCCCTGGCTCAAGACCGTGACCCTGAACGCGGCACGGAAGCGCCTGCGGTCGTATCACGGTGGTGTCGCCTCGCTCGAGTTGGTGCCGGACCATCCGGGAGAGGTGATCGAGCCCGAACTCGACGAGCGCGTCGACGTGTACGCGGCGCTCGGCCGGCTTCCCGACCGGGAGTCGCAGATCCTGCAGCTCCTGTACCTCGACAGCCTCACGATGCAGGAAGCCGCGTCCACCCTCGGTGTCTCGGAGGAGGCCGCCAAGAGCCTCGCGGCCCGGGCGCGACGGCGGTTCCGGAAGATGTTCCGCGAGTGGTTCTCGGCGGCGTCCTCGTTCGCCGTCGCACCGTTGCGCTGGCTGGGTCAGCTGCCTGAGATCGTCGGGAACGCCGGTGGTGCGGCGGGGTTCGCGGCAGGGACCGCGATCGCCCTGGCCGTCGCCGTGGCACCTCCGTCGGTTCCCCCGGCACAGCCGTCCACGGATGGCTCGACGGCCACCGGCGACGACACGCAGGCCTTCCGGGCGCTCCTCGGCCTTCCGGAGGACGCAGCGGCGCCCGGTGTACCCGCGGGAGACGTCCATCCGAGGCGCCAGGATCCGCCCGGAGGCCCGGTGAGGGCCGGTGATCCGGCCGGGCCCCCGGAGGGCCGCCCGCAGGGCCCGCCGGCACCTCCGCCCGGGCAGGGTGGGGAACAGCCTCCGGGACAGGCCAAGTCCGAGCCTCCGGGACAGGCGAAGTCTGAGCCTCCGGGGCAGGCGAAGTCTGAGCCTCCGGGGCAGGCGAAGGCCGACCCGCCGGGGCAGGGTTCGGGGTCGCCCGGGCAGGGGAACGGCCCGCCGGCACCTCCACCTGGGCAGGGCGGGGAACAGCCTCCCGGCCAGGCCAAGGACGGATCACCGGGCCAGGGCAACCAGGGGCCGCCCCCCTCACAGGGGGGCCAGGGTCAGCCCTCCGATCCGCCGGGGAAGGGTCCGCAGGGATCTCCGGGTGACGGGAAGTCGGCGGGGCCGCCGTCCGGTGGCACGAACCCCGGCGATGGCGGGGGCAATGCGTCGCCCCCCGGGCAGGGGTCGCCGGGGAACGGGTCGTCGGGGAAGGGACCATCCGGGAAGGCGGGCGGCCCGAAGGCCTGATCGGTTCGGCGTCCGTGCGACGGTCGCGTCAGGAGGCGAGTGCTGCGGGGATCCGCCGTGCCGGGGTGGTGAGGAGAACGACCCCCATCTCGATGCGCCTGCGGCCCGGAGACTGCCGGCGCAGCGTCTGGATCTCGCGTTGGGCGAGGCGGATGGACTCCCAGGGAGCTTGCCGCTCGAGGAGTCTGGCGAGGATCTGTTCGGCCCGCTTGAGCTCCTGTCCGAGCTCTTCGGTTGTCCTCGCTGCCATGACCGCCATGCCGACCTCCCTCTCACCATCTGTATCGGCATGCCCGACGGCCGATCTATAGTCCCTTCTGCCTATGACAACGGATGAGTGGCGCTTACCCGCTGCGGTGGAGGTCAGTTCGCCGGGGTCGGTTCGGGCCGGCCCTCGGCGGCTCGCCGCCTGTCGTCGACGGCCAGATGCCGGCGCACGAGCAGGCTGCCACTGCTCGGGTCCTGGCGGATCCGGTCGTAGGCCACGAGCCGTGGGCGGTCCCTGTCGAAGTACAGGATCTGCGCGGTCAGCATCGTTCCCTGCTCGGTGAACACGTTCACTCCTGAACCGCCGGTGCTACCCGCCCGCAAGAAGATGGTTCCGTCGACGACCCGCGTCGAGGACGCATGGTAGTGGCCCGAGACGACGAGCGGGATCCGTCCGGCCAGCCCCCGCACCATGCGGTCGTCGTGGACGGCGACGATGTCCGGCCGGCGGGGGAGCCGTCGCAGATCGGCGGCGATCCGGAGTCCCGCGGACTCCGCCAGCTGGACGAAGGCCGGATGGTCCAGGGGGGCGGCACTGTTCTCGGTGAAGGCGGGATGGCCTAGTCCGTAGAACAGCAGGCCCTCGAGCTCGAGGGCCTCGCCGTCGAGCACGTGGGCGTTGGGGATCTCCCGCATCGCCTCCTGCAACTCCATCGAGTCGTGGTTGCCCCGGGCGAAGACGTAGGGACGCCGGAAGCGCGGGATCCAGGACAGGATCAGCTCCTCGGGCGGGGTCGCGAAGGAGGTCAGGTCGCCGGTGTCGAGGACGAGATCGACCTCGAAGCTCCGGGCGAGCTGGAGCGCCAGATCCAGGCCCAGGGGGGACAGATGGATGTCGGAGATGTGCAGCACGCGGAGATGGTCGCCGGTGTCTCCCAGGTTCGCGTCGAGGCGAGTGTAGGCCTGCACGGCTCCCGACACGACACGCTGCAGCTCGGCACGGAAGTCCTCGATCTTGCCCGTCGCATCCCCCACGGACCCGACGAGCTGGGGAGCGAGCTCCAGTGAACCGCGGAAGGTCGGCGTGGTGAACGCGGCCGGATCGAATGTGCGCCAGGCGGCGGTCTGGGATCCACCGACGGCGACGAACGCCACCGCCACAGCGAGGGCGACGGGTCGCAGTCTGGCGCGGAAGGCGATCAGCGAAAGCACGAGCGCTCCGGCCAGCGCCACGGCGAGCAGGCGCAGGGACAGGGGGCCGAGCTTGGCCATCGCGTCGCGTTCCACCTGCTCGGCGATCTGCTGGATGGTCGTCCCCTGGAGCAGCTCGGTGAGCTGCGGGACGTCCACGTTCCATAGGGTCGCCGAGATCGTCATCGGTGCGCGGTGGGTGTCGGCGACGAGCTGGCCCATCGGCGGGAGCGCGATCTCGGTGATGCCGCGACCGAATCCACCTTCCAGCCGCACGTCGAACGGTCCCATCTTCTGGGTGGTCGCGCCCCCCAGGGTCATCCCGATCCATGCGCCGACGAGTCCCACCAAGATGGGAAGCAACACCGGTGCGGCCCGTCGTAGTCGTTGTCGCATCCGTTCCATCCTCCACCGGAAAGCCGGATCCTGTGGATCCTCCAGGTTGACCGGCCTGGTTGAGGGATTCGGCCCGCCCGGGGTTCCGGATGAGGGGAGGCGGAGGGTCGCGCTGCGTGGCCGCTATCATGACCGCCTGCGCAAGGACCTCCTTCACGAGGAGACGGCGGTGGACCAGGACGTGTTCTTGTGGGGGACCGCAACGGCGGCGTACCAGGTCGAAGGTGGCCTCAACGGCGCCGGCGAGCCCGCCAACAACTGGGCGCCGTGGGATCGCGACGGGTCCGTCGAGCGGTGCGGCCCGGCGCTGGGGTTCTGGGAACGCCCGGACGACCTCCTCGACAGGGCGGCGGCGCTCGGATCGACGGCCTTCCGGATGTCGATCGAGTGGGCACGGGTCCAGCCCTCGGCCAACCGCCACGAGACGATCGAGCCCGCGTGGGATCCGGCCGCGCTGGACCGGTACGCCGACATCCTGCACCGGGTGCGGGCCCACGGCATGGAGCCCGTGGTCACGCTGTTCCACTTCACCCATCCGCTATGGTGCGGCCGGGACTTCTGGCTCCGCAGCGACGCCCCCCTGCGGTTCGCGGCCTACGTCCGCCGTTGCGTGCGCGAGCTCGGTCGCCGGTCCGTCGAGGCGGGGCAGCCACCCGTGCGCTGGTGGATCACGATCAACGAACCGGCGGTCCCGCCGCTGGCGACCTACCTGCTCCGGACCTTCCCGGGGACCGGTTGGGGGGTCGGCCGGCTGATCCGCGCCTACGACCACGCGCTGGCCGCCCACATCCGCGGCTACGACGCGCTGCACGAGGTGTACGCCGAGGAAGGCTGGACGCAGC
>CAZLKN010000001.1:167838-183978 GCA_964560135.1 uncultured Actinomycetes bacterium
ATCCGCGGCTACGACGCGCTGCACGAGGTGTACGCCGAGGAAGGCTGGACGCAGCCGCTGGTGTCGGTCAACCCGTACTCGATGACTGCGGTGATCTTCGACGCGGTCTGCATCGACATCCTGCTCGCCAGAGAACGGGGTGTGGCCCGTGGCGATTTCCCCGGCTACCTGAGGCGGGCCGCGGCCCGGGCTCGGCGGCGTCTGGCCTCCGTGACCGCCAGGGGTGCGGCCGCCGGTGTCCTGGACACGGTGGCGGAGCGCTTCTCGCGGCTCGTTCTGCCTGTCGTGGGGCAGGCGACCGCCGATGCCCTGTACGGCTCGTCGCGGCCGCGCAAGCTCGACTATCTCACCCTCGATCACTACGACCCGGTGGCCGGCAACCACTTCGGGCCGGCGCCGTCGGCGGCGGCCCGGCGGCTGCGCTCGCGTCCGGGTTCCGCGGAGCTGTGGGAGCAGGTGCTCTCGCCGGCGTCGCTCGGGGTGTTCCTGCGTCAGGCGCATCTCCAGGCGCCCGACCGTCCGATCCTGGTGGCCGAGAGCGGGATGTGCACCCCGGGGTCGCGTCCGCGTCCGGACGGGCTCACCCGCGACCGGTTCCTGCGGACGGCGTGCACCGAAGTGCTGCGGGCCCGCGACGAGGGGATCCCAGTGGCCGGCTACCTGCACTGGACGCTCGCCGACAACTACGAGTGGGGTTCCTACCTGCCCCGCTACGGGCTGTACGGCGTGGATCGACGCGACGGGATCCGCATCCTCGACACCGACGCGATCGGCGTGGACGCCGCGTCGGTGTTCGCCGGGATCGTGGCCGGGGATCGTCCGGCCCGGTGAGGCGTCACTCGGTGGGTGGCTGGGTGCGGACCAGCCGGGGCCGGCGGGGCTTGGACTCGGGGGCCGGGGCGAGCGCCTTGTAGGCGAGCTCCTTCGCCGCCGAGACGAGCCGCTCGAGGTCCGGCGGGTCCTGGTAGCACAGGCAGGAGGCCAGGTTGTCGCGGATGGCCGCGTTGATCAGCCTCGCCATCATCTCGGGGTCGGTGGTGTGGATCAGGCCGTATTCCATCGCCGCCCGGAAGGCGCCGGTCATGAGCTGGAGGAAATCCTTCTCCAGATCCAGGGTTTCCTGGACGAGGTCCGGGCCCGGGCTCTGCCGCACCACGATCTCGACCGCCTCACGCTGCTCGCAGTGGTAGGCGACCACCGCCTCGAAGATATCGTCGATGACGTCGCGGTAGTCGAGGTCCTCGCCGTCTGAGAGCTGCTCGATACCCTCGGCGATGATGTCGGTGAGCGCGTCGACGAGGCCGTCCATGAACCGCCGTTTCAAGGCGACGAGGATGTGTTCCTTGGAGTCGAAGTAGAGGTAGATCGTGCCCTTGGCGACGCCCGCGGCGTTGGCGACGTCCTCGACGGTGGTCTCGTGGAAGCCCTTCTCGCTGAACAGCGACAGCGCCGCCTCCAGGATCTCCCGGCGCCGTTCCTCCCCAGACTTCACGACCCGGCGCTTCAGAACCGACGAAACGGCATCACGGACGGAATCCAAACCGGTCCCTTCTTTCCACGACTGACCTGCGGTCACAGGGTACCATCGACGTTCTCGATCGCACAAGGTCCCGGGCCGAACCTGCAGGTCCCAGACCCGCTTGACGCATGACTGAGGGTCAGTCATACTGGTGACCGACTGTTGGTCAGTACGCAGATCCCATACAGATCCCCTCCCCGCACCCCCGAAAGGGGTCCCCGTCCCCCGGGGGCCCCTTTCCCCCTTTTCGGGGGACGCTTTGACTCCTCGCCGGTTCCAGGTTCCACGGAACCGTTTCACTTTCCAGGCCGGACCACAACAGGTCACTCGGGGCCCACCGTCGCGGATCCGGGTGGAAGTGCGACCATCCATGGGCCATATACGACTACAGATGGACGCTCCGGCTCCTGGGACCGGGGGTTTCGGGGGTCGAGTGGCCAGTTGTGGTCAGCCGGCGGCAGTTCGGAGCTTGTTTCAGGGCACGGGCCGGGTCTCGCCGCGACCCTGGATGTCCAGGATCCCGCCCGGCGGCAGCGCCAGGAGATCCTCGAGGATCCCCTCGAGCTGCCCGGGGGTGAACGCGCCGATATAGATCCCGACGAGCCTCCCCTCGGCGTCCAGAAACACGGTTTCGGGCACGCCGGTCACCATGTACAGCCGCGAGACGCGCGCCGATCCGTCGCGCCCGCTCGGATACGGGATCGCGTACCGGCGGACGAACTCCAGGGCCTCGTCGCGTCCGTCCAGGATGTTCACCCCGAGGAACGAGACCCGTCCCTCGAAGGCCCGGGCCGCCTCGGCGAGCTCGGGAGCCTCCTCACGGCAGGGTTCGCACCACGACGCCCAGAAGTTCAGGACGACCGGCCGTCCGCGGAGGTCGGTGAGGGAGATGGTGCGGCCGGGCCGGGCGAGGTCGGGCAGGTCGAAGGTGGGGGCCGCGGCGCCGAGTTCGACGGCGGGGCGGGCCCGGAAGAGCCCGAACCCGACGGCCACGAAGGCGAGGATGAGCGGGATGACCCACAGCAGGCGACGCACGCAGGCCATGATGCCCGATACGTCGCCCGCGCGCCCGGCTCAACCGAAGAAGGTCTCCTTGGTGACCCTGCCGCGCATCCAGCGGTGGATCTCACAGGTGAGCACCAAGGCCTGGCCCTCGGCGAAGTCGTCGAACCGGAACGTGTCGCCGGCGTCGGCCTGCCCGCCCGGACTGAGCGTCACGGTGACTCGCGAGTCGGGGACGAGCACGCACTCGGGTGCGGTGAAGGCGGCTCCGCACTGGGTGATCTTGTGCTCTACGGGGTCGTGGTTGACCATCGCCCGCAGCCAATACGTCTTCGGGTGCCGGTCCACGGAGATGGGCCCGGCCGGGGTGCTGAGGAACTCGGCGAACCAGTAGACCGGGGTCTCTCTGCGTACCCTGGGACTCTCGACGTCGAGCCACCAGCTGCCCAGGATCTGGAACCCTCGGATGTGGAGGTTGAGGTGGGGGACGGGCCGCTCGTTGGTTACCTGACCCGCGGCACCGCCTCCGGGCAGGGCCACGGCGACCATGACGAACGCTGCCACGGCGGCGAGCCGGCGCACAGGTACCTCCTCAGCGATATGCGAGCGCTTCCTGCATCCCTACTTCGACGCTACCCCGTGTATCCCTGCCCCGAAATGCGCGGCCCCGGTTCAGGAAGGGGGAGGGCGCTCGCCTTCGGGCGGGGCCAGGGGCTCGAGGAAGGGGTGGTACTGCGCGGCGTCGCGCAAGCCTCCCGAACGCTGCGAGCGCAGCAGGGTCAGGACCATAAAGGCTGCGAGCAGAGCCATCAGCGCGGCCCAGCGGGGATCTTCGGCGGCGGCGGTCAGCGGGAGGAGCTCCGCGGCCTGGAGGTCCGCGCCGGGCATGTCCGGGGGCCGGGCGAGCTGCTGAGCGGCGCGGATCTCGGTGGGGGTGCTGTCCGCGGAGCCGGCCTCTGAGCTCAGCGCCTGCCGGGCTGCGTACGACCAGAGAGAGAGCGTGTCGGCGTAGTGGTCCTCGGCGCGCAGGACGACGCTCAGGATGGTGCCTTCGTCGGTGTGCGCGGCCGCCAGCAGGCATCGTCCCGCCCGGTTGGTGAAGCCGGTCTTGACGCCGATGGCATCCTCCCGCTGTGTCAGGAGCTTGTTGCCGTTGGGGATGGTCTTCTCGGTGCCGTCGGGCCAGGCGATGGTGTGCCGGGGGGTCGACACGATCTCGGCCAGGAGCGGGTCGGCCAGGAGCTGCCGTCCGAAGATCGCCATGTCGTAGGCGCTCGAATAATGTCCGTCGGCGTCGAGGCCGTGGGGGTTGCGGAAGGCGGAGTCGAAGGCGCCGAGCGAGCGGGCCTTCTCGTTCATCAGCTCGATGAAGTGGTCGTACCCGAGCGGGTGGTGTTCGGCGAGCGCCACCGCTGCGTCGTTGCCCGAGCGGAGCAGCAGGGCGTAGAGCAGGTCGCGGACGGTGAACGCCATCCCGGTCTCCAGGCCGAGCCGGCTGCCCCTTGTCGAAGCGGCGACGTCGCGGGCGGCCACGATCTCGTCCAGGTCGTAGCGGTCGCGGACCACCAGTGCGGTGACCGCCTTCGTGAGGCTGGCCGGCGGCCGTCGGGTCCGAGCGTCCTTCTCGTAGAGCACGGCGCCGTCGTCGAGGTCGACCAGGATGGCCGCCTCGGCCCCCATCTCCGGCGGCCCGGAGGCCGGGGGCGTGTCCTGCGCCGCGGCGGGGACCGCGACGGCGGCGAGCGCGACCAGGAGCAGGGAGAGCGCGGCATGCCGCCTCAAGCGCGGGACCCCGTGAGCTTGCCGTCCAGTCCCTCGGCGAGCGCGGTGATCAGCTCGCGGATCTCGGTGGCCACCCGGCGGTAGGCCTCCTCGCGTTCGCCGAAGGGGTCGTCAACGTCGGTGTCGTCCAGCGGAGCGGCGTTCCCGCGAGCGCGGTGCGCCTCGTGTATCAGGTCGTCGGGTTCGTGCAGCGGCGGGAGCGACGGCAACAGGTGAATGAGCTCCTTGAGCCCGAAGGTCTTCGCCTCGGCCTCCGGGTGGTCGCGGACCACCCCGCGGATGTGCTCCCGTGCGAGTCCGATCACCAGGTCGGCCCAGTCGACCAGTGCCGGGTCGAGCTCGAGGGTGCGGTGCTCGTCGATGGGAACCCCCAGTTCCTGCATGATCCGGCGTCCCTCCCAGGTCGCGGCCCGGCCCGCCCAGGCGTGGGTCCCCGTCGAGCGGACGTCGAGGTCCAAGCCGAGCCGATCCGCCTCGTGCCGGAGGAATCCTTCGGCCATCGGGGAGCGGCACACGTTACCGGTGCACACGAAGAGAACGTTCATGGACGCTGGGAAGTCTACCATCGTGGTATGCGACAACCGGTCACTCTCGAAGAGTTCGCCTCCCTCGCCCGTGTCCCTGCCTCCGACATCGAAGGCTATACGTCCGCCGGGCTGCTGGAGCTCGACGGCGACGGCCTCTACGACGACTACGACGTGCTTCGCCTCCGCGTGCTCCTCCACTACCGCGAGCTCGGCCACTCCCTGGAGGATCTGGGCCGGGTGATCCGTGAGGGCGCACCCGGCATCCTGTACTCCGACCTCCTGTTCGGGGCCCCCGAAGAGAGTCTCGGCGTCGAACAGGCGGCAGGCGAGGTCGGGATGGAGGTGGAGCGGATCCAGGCGATCCGGCGGGCCATCGGGCTGCCGGGCTCGGTGATGCAGCGGCGGGACCTCGATTTCCTGTCCGCGGCCAACGGCCTGATCCACGCCGGGATCCCCTTCGAGGCGCTGCTCGACGTCGCTCGTGTCTACGGGGACACCTTCCGGCGCCTGGCCCAGTCCGAGGTGCGCGTGATGCGGTTCTACGTGGACGACCCGCTGGACGAAGCCGATGTCAGCGACCGGGAGCGTTCTCAACGCCTCCAGATCCTCCAGGAGCTCCTCGAGCCCCTCCTGGACCCCCTGGTGCAGTACGTGCACCGCCAGCACCTGCTGCGGGCCTCCGTGGAGGATGCGGTCGCCCAATTGGAGTCGGCGGAGTCGGGGACCGGACGCGGGTCGATGGAGGCCACGATCATGTTCGTGGATCTCGCCTCGTTCACGCCGCTGGCGGAGGTCCACGGCGACGAGGTGGCCGCCCGCGTGCTCGAGCGCTTCGACGGCCTCGTCCGGGAGGTGCTCGCGGAGCGGTCGGGGCAGATCGTGAAGCAGATCGGCGACGCCTTCATGCTCACCTTCCCCGAGCCGGTGGAGGCGGTGCGGTTCGCCATGGACCTCGACGAGCGCTGCGCCACCGAGCCCAACTTCCCCGCCCTGCGGGCCGGGCTCCACCACGGGCCGGTGCTCTACCGGGTGGGCGACTACGTGGGCAATACCGTGAACCTGGCGGCGCGGATCGCGGCGATGGCCGGCGCCCACGAGATCCTGCTCACCAAGCCGGTGGCGTCGGCGGCGATCGAGGCCGACATCCAGGTCGACCCGGCCGGCGAGCGCACGATCCGGGGGATGCGGGAGCCGGTCGTGCTGTGGTCGGTGGTCCGCACCGGCCCCCGGGCGACCAGGCGCGAGCGCGATCCCGTGTGCGGCATGATCGTCGGCGCGAGCGCGGCCGCGCGCGTGATCCACGGCGGCTTCGAGTTCGCCTTCTGCTCCCAGGAGTGCCTCGGGCGCTTCCTCGAACGGCCGTCGCGGTACCTGGAACCGGAGACGGAGGAGAAACCGGTCCTCTAGCCGGCTGCGGCGTCCTTCGCGCGGGCCCGCAGCTGCCGGAGGAGCTGATCGCGCCCCTCGAGCAGCACGCGCCGTACCGGCGGGGGCAGGTCGGTGCGTTCCAGATAGGCGTCGGTGGCGGCCACTGTGCTCTCCCGGACCACGCAGGACGGATACATGCCGTTGGCGAACACGAGCCCGTACTCGAGCCCGCGCCGCTCCCAGTACGGCAGCAGGGTCTGGAAGTAGGGCTCGACGAACGGCTCCAGCAGCGGTTCCTGGTCGAACTGTTGGAAGCCGCCGATCACGAAGCCGAGGGTTGACGTGGTGGCGTCGTCATCGGTGGTGACCATCTGCCAGGCGTCCTGTTTCGCTTCCGCCAGAGGACGAGAGGCCCGCGCCAACGCCGCGTACCGCCGGCCCTGGTCGGTCGGGTCGCGCTCGACCTCCGCGTCGATCAGGAGCTCATCGCCCGTCCCCGCCGATGCCAGCGCAAAGACGATCGCCCACCGCACATCGGTGTCGATCGCCAGTCCGGGGACCGAGACGGACCCGTCGAGCAGGCCCTGGAGCTCGTCCAGCCACTCGGGGGTGCGGGCGGTACCGATGTACAGGCGCGCCCAGACGAGCTGGAGATCGCTGCCGGGCTCGGCCGCGTGCATCCGCGTCCGGGCGGCCTCCGCCAGGGTTCGCCGGGCCGCATCGCGGTTGGCGGGGTCCCCGAACCGCATGGCAGCCGCGTTCATCTGACCGGTCAGCGTGCTCACCGATCCGACGTCCGTCTCCCCGTCGATGTTGGCGAGGACGAGCCGCTGGTAGTTGCGCGCCGCCAGCTCGGCGTCGCGGACCATCTCCCAGGCGGCACTCCAGCACAGGGTCCGGGCCAGCGGACCCTCGAGGTCACGGAGGCGCTGCTCGAGGGTGGCCAACGACCGGTCGTCCAGGCGGATCTTCGTGTACGTGAGGTCGTCGTCGTTGGGCAGGAGCAGGTCGGGGACCGGCTCGCCCTCCAGCTCTGCCACCGGCGTGCGGTCGCCGGCGACGTCGAGCTCCACGCGTCCGGTACGGGTCACCGTGCCGTCAGCGGCGGTGTACAGGCCGAGGGCGATCCGGTGGGGGCGGATCGTCGGGTGTTCGTCGGTGGCCGTCTGGCCGACCTGCACCGAGCGCATCCGTCCATCCTCCGGTTCGTAGGCGACGTGGATCGCGTTGACGCCCGCGGTCTCGAGCCAGTCCTTGGACCACGCGTGCAGGTCGCGCCCGCTGGCCTCCTCCAGCACGCCGAGGAAGTCGGTCAGCTCGGTGTTCGCCCAGGCGAAGCGCTTGAAGTACCGGCGCATGCCGTCGAAGAACGCGTCCTCGCCCACCCAGGCCACGAGCTGCTTCAGTACCGAGGCCCCCTTGGCGTAGGTGATGCCGTCGAAGTTGAGATGGACGGCCTCCGCGTCCGGGATGTCCGCGAGGATCGGATGGGTGGACGGGAGCTGGTCCTGCCGGTAGGCCCAGCCCTTCTCACCGGAGGCGAAGCGGCTCCAGGCGTTGTGGAACCTGGTCGCGCGGGCCTGAGCCACGAAGGCCATGTAGGTGGCGAAGCTCTCGTTGAGCCACAGGTCGTCCCACCACCGCATGGTCACGAGGTCGCCGAACCACATGTGGGCCATCTCGTGCAGGATCACCTCGGCCCGCCGTTCCCGCTGCGCGTCGGTCGCCTTCGAGCGGTAGATGAAGCCCTCCGCGAAGGTGACGCAGGCCGCGTTCTCCATGGCGCCGAACTTGTATTCGGGACAGAAGACCTGGTCGTACTTGGGTCCGAACGGGTACGGCTGGTCGAAGAGTTCTTCATAGAAGTCGAATCCCTGCTTCGTGATCTCGAACAGCTCCTCGGGATCCAGGTACCGGGCCAGGGAGCCACGGCACCACAGCCCCAGGTCGATCCCGCGGTGGTGGTCGTGCACTCCCTCGAAGGGCCCGACACACAGCGCGGTGATGTAGGTCGACATCACGGGGGTGGCATCGAACCGCCAGCGGCCGGCTTGGCCGTCCGGCGGCTGCTCGGCGGGGGGCATGTTGGAGATCACCACGTCGCCGGCGCCGGCGTTCACGCCGAAGGCGAAGGTGCCCTTGAGGTCGGGCTGGTCGAAGCACGGGTAGACCCGGTGAGCGTCGAAGGGTTCGAACTGGGTGTAGCTGTACACCAGGTCGTCCACCGGGTCGCGGAAGCGGTGCAGGCCCGTGCCGGAGCGCGAGTACCGGCAGTCGGCGCGGACCCGCAGGGCGTTGTCGGCGGCGAGGCCGTCGAGGCGGATGCGGCTGTCCGCGAACACGTCGGGGGGCATGGCGGACCCGTTCAGCTCGATCCCGTGCACCTCGGCCGCGTCGAGGTCCACGAACGTGGACGCGCCGGGCTCCCGGCAGCCGAAGCGGATCGTCGTGTCTACGCCGAAGGTGTCGCCGTCGCCGGAGAGGTCCAGCGCGACCTCGTAGGCCAGCGGTCCGGAGATCAGCCGGGCCCGCTCGGCGGCCTCTTCGCGCTTCAGGTTGTCGTTGCTCATCGCATCCCCTTCATCCTTCCGAGGATAGGATCCCGCCCTTGGTCATCCTCGAGACATCGAGGGCCCGGTCGAGCTCCTCGGGTGACAGGACCTGCTGCTCGAGCGCCACCTCGCGCACGGTGCGCCCGGAGGCCTGGGCTTCCTTGAAGATCGCCGCGGCCCGCTCGTAGCCGATCACCGGGTTCAGCGCCGTGACGATCGCCGAGGTGGACTCCACGAGCTCCCGGCAGCGCTCGGCGTTCGCGGTGGTGCCGTCGACGCAGCGGTCGGCGAGCAGGCCCGCCGTGGCGGCGAGCAGCCCGATCTGCTGGAGGAGGTTGTGGGCGATCAGCGGCAGGGTGACGTTGAGCTCGAAGTTCCCCGAGGTGCAGCCGAAGGTGATCGCGGCGTCGCAGCCGATCACCTGGCCCGCGACCTGGACGGCGACCTCCGGGATCACCGGGTTCACCTTGCCGGGCATGATCGAAGACCCGGGCTGGAGATCGGGCAGCTGGATCTCCGCGAGGCCCGCCCGGGGGCCGGAGTTCATCCAGCGCAGGTCGTTGGCGATCTTCGTGATCGACACGGCGATCGTCTTCAGGGCACCGGACATCTCCACGCAGGCGTCCTGGGCCCCCTGGGCCTCGAAGTGGTCGCCGGCCTCGCGGAGCACGTCCACGCCCGTGCGTTCGATGAGCTTGGCGACGACCTGCCCCGCGAACCGGGGGTCGGTGTTGAGGCCGGTGCCCACGGCCGTGCCCCCCAACGCGACCTCACCGAGCCGGGGCATCGCCTCCCGCACGCGGGCGGACCCGAGCTCGATCTGGCGTGCGTAGCCTCCGAACTCCTGACCGAGGGTGACCGGCGTGGCGTCCATCAGGTGGGTGCGTCCGGGCTTCACGACGTCGGCGAACTCCCCGGCCTTTGCCCCCAGTACCGCCTGGAGTCGCTCGAGGGCCGGCAGCAGGTCGTGGACGATCGCCTCCAGCGCGGCCACATGGATCGTGGTGGGGATCACGTCGTTGGACGACTGCCCGAAGTTCACGTGGTCGTTGGGGTGGACGGGGCTCTTCGATCCGCGCTCGGAGCCCGCCGCCTCGTTGGCGACGTTCGCGATGACCTCGTTGGCGTTGGTGTTGGTGGAGGTTCCCGAGCCGGTCTGGAAGACGTCGATCGGGAAGTGGTCGTCGAGCTCGCCGTCGGCCACGCGCGTTGCGGCCTCCGTGATCCACCCGGCGATCTTCGCGTCGAGGTGGCCGAGGTCCCGGTTGACCTCCGCCGCGGCTCCCTTGAGGAGGCCGAGCGCCCGGATGAACCGCCGCGGGAACCGGATCCCGGATACCGGGAAGTTCTCCACCGCCCGCTGGGTGGACGCTCCCCAGCAGGCCCACGCCGGGACATCGATGTCGCCCATCGTGTCGCGTTCCGTGCGGAACTCCTGACTCACGACGCCCTCCTGTTCGCCGATGCTCCGCGGACAGCGTAGCCGTGCCGATCGGCCCGGCGCACCGGGCCCGTCCGGCTGCGGACCCGGCCTCGCTAGACTGAAGCCCGGCGCTCGAGGAAAGGAGTCGGTGGATGGCCGAGGAGCAGACCTACGACATCGTCGTTGTGGGCGGAGGGCCCGGAGGCTACGCCGCCGCACTGCGCGCCGCCTCCCTCGGGCAGAAGGTCGCTCTCGTTGAGCGCGACAAGGTCGGTGGTACCTGCCTGCACCGCGGATGCATCCCGACGAAGGCCTTGCTCCACGCCGCCGAGGTCATCGACACAATCAGGAAGGCCGACGAGGTGGGGATCAGCGTTTCGGATCCCGAGTTCGACTGGGGGAAGGTGCAGAAGAGCAAGACCGAGCCCGTGAAGAAGCTCCACAGCGGACTGACCTCGGTCATCAAGGGACGCAAGATCGACATCGTCGAGGGCGACGGCCGCCTCGGCGAGCGGGGCGAGGTGCTCGTCGACGGCAAGGACGGCGAGCGCAGCGTCAAGGGCCGCAACGTCATCCTCGCCCCCGGTTCCTACGCCCGCTCGCTGCCGGGCATGGACCCCGACGGCGAGCGCATCCTCACCTCCGACGAGGCCCTCACCTCCGAGCGGTTCCCCGCGAAGGTCGCCGTGATCGGCGCCGGGGCCGTGGGGGTCGAGTTCGCGTCCGTGTACCGGTCCTTCGGGGCGGAGGTGACGCTGATCGAAGCGCTCGACCGCGTGATCCCGCTGGAGGACGCGGATCTGTCCAAGGAGCTGGCGTCGTCGTTCAAGCGTCGCGGCATCACCGTGCACACGGGATCGAAGGTCGAGGACGTCGAGAAGCGCGACGACGGGGTTCGATTGGCCTTCACCAAGGGGAAGAAGACCGAGAAGCTCGAGGTGGATCAGGTGCTGGTGGCTGTCGGCCGCGGACCTGCGACCGATGGGCTGGACCTGGACCGGTGGGGTGTGACCGCGGAGAAGGGCTACATCGTGATCGACGGTGAGAACAGGGCGGCCGAGGGCGTGTACGCGATCGGCGACTGCACCGCGGGGACTCCGCAGCTCGCTCACGTGGCCTTCGGGATGGGCTTCGCAACCGCCGAGCGGATCGCCGGGGGGAACCCCGTCGTCGTGGACTTCGAGCGCGACGTCCCCCGCGCGACCTATTGCGTGCCCGAGGTGGCCGCGGTGGGCCTCACCGAAGCACAGGCCAAAGAGCGCGGCTACGACGTCGTAACCGAGAAGCATTCCTTCGCGGGTAGCGCGAAGGCGCAGATGATCGGAGAGGCCCGCGGGTTCGCGAAGTTCGTGATCGCCAAGGGCGAGCGCATCCTCGGGATCCACATGATCGGCCCGCGTGTCACCGAGCTCCTCGCCGAGGCGCTGGTGACCGTCGGGTGGGAGGCGACCCCCGCCGAAGTCGCCGCCCTCGTCCATCCGCATCCGACCCTTTCGGAGATCGTCGGGGAGACGGCGCTCGCCGCGATCGGACGTCCGCTGCACGGCTAGGAGGGGATCGATGGCAACTCCTGTGAAGATGCCCCAGATGGGCGAGTCCGTCGTCGAGGGGACGATCATCAAGTGGCTGAAGGCCGAAGGTGACCAGATCGACACCGACGATCCGATCGTCGAGGTGTCGACCGACAAGGTCGACACCGAGATCCCGTCACCGATCTCGGGCACCCTCGTGAAGATCCTGGTGCAGGAGGGCGACACCGTGGAGGTGGGCACGCCGCTGTGCGAGGTCGACGAGGGCGGCGAGGGCGAAGCCTCCACGGAGGAGAAGCCCGCCGAGGAGGCCGAGCCCGAGGCCGAGCCTGAAGAGGAAGCCGAAGAGGAGCCCGAGAAGGACGAGGCTCCCGCCGCGGAAGAGGCCGAGGAGAAGGACGAGGAACCCGAAAAGGACAAGGCCCGGCCCGCGGCCCGGAAGGCGGCCCCCACCGCGCCCGAGCGGGGTGGCCCCCCGACCCGGACCCAGGAGGCCCGGCCCGGACAGGTTCTCTCGCCCCTCGTGCGACGGCTGGCCCGCGAGCACCGGGTGGACCTCGACCAGGTCCGCGGCACCGGTGCGGGCGGACGGATCACCAAACAGGACATCCTCGACCACGTCGAGCGGGGCCCGGCCCCCGCGCCCGCTCGCGAGGAGGCACCGTCCGAGCGGGCCGCGCCACCCGAAGCACGCGAGGCCGCGGGTGAGCGCGAGGAGGTCGTCGCGCTCTCGCACATCCGCAAGCGGATCGCCGAACACATGGTCGAGTCGCTGCAGACCTCCGCCCGGGCGTGGAACGCCGTCGAGGTGGACATGGAGAACATCGCGAAACTGCGTTCCCAGGTGAACCCCGACTTCAAGCGGCGGGAGGGCTACTCGCTGACCTATCTCCCCTTCATCGCCCGCGCGGTGTGCGATGCGCTCACCGCCTTCCCGGTCGTCAACGCGAGCGTCTCCGAGGATCTGAGCGAGGCCGTCTACCACCACTACGTGAACCTGGGGATCGCGGTGGCCACCGACTACGGGTTGATCGTGCCCGTGGTGAAGGGGGCCGAGGCGCTCAACGTGGTCGGGCTTGCCAGGGCGATCCGCGATCTCGCGCTGAAGGCGAGGGACAAGAAGCTGGCCCCCGACGACGTGGGCGGCTCGACGTTCTCCATCACCAACCCCGGTCCCTACGGCTCGATCCTGTCCGTGCCGGTGATCAACCAGCCGAACGTGGCGATCCTGTCCACCGAGGCGGTGGAGCAACGCGTGGTGGCCGTGGACGGCATGATCGGCGTGCGGCACCGCACCTACTTGTCGATGTCCTGGGACCACCGTCTGCTCGACGGGTCGGACGCGATGGAGTTCCTCGCCCGCTTGAAGGCCAACCTGGAGGAGTGGGACTTTTCCAACGAGGTCGGTGCTTCCTGATGCCGGCCCTCGAGGCGGCCTGGCTCGGCACCGTCCCCTACGACCGGGCGCTGGCGCTCCAGGCCGACCTCCACACCCGTCGGATCTCGGGTGCTGCGGGTGACACGCTGATCCAGCTCGAGCACCCGCACGTCTACACGATCGGGCGCCGCGGGAACCGGGCCGACGTGCTGTGGGACGAGGCGACCCTGCGTGAGCGCGGCGTCGAGGTGCATGAGGCCGACCGGGGCGGCATGGTCACTTACCACGGACCCGGCCAGCTCGTCGGCTACCCGATCGTGGACCTCGGTCCGGCGGGCGACCTCGTCCGCTATCTCCGCGACCTTGAGGAGGCGGTGATCCGCACGCTGGCCGTTCATGGGGTGGCCGCAGAGCGGGTCGCGGGCTGCAGCGGGGTATGGGTGGGGCTCGAGAAGATCGCCGCCGTGGGCGTGAAGGTGACGCGCGGCATCACCAAGCACGGTTTCGCGCTCAACGTGTCGCCCGATCTCGCGTACTTCTCGGGGATCGTGCCCTGCGGGATCCTCGACAAGGGCGTCACGTCGATCGCTGCCCTCACCGGCACGGCGCCGCCGGTGGCCGAGGTGGCCCGCACCTTCGAGCGCTGCTTCGCCGAGGTCCACGGCTACGACCTCGCGCAACTCGAGGGGGTGAGCCCGTGAAGCGGCTGCCCATCGCCGGACAGCAGAACGCAGAAAGCGAGCCCCGTGGAGGCGGGATGGGATGCGCATCGGGGGCCGGTCGCCTGTCGGGCACCCGTGCCCGGCTGCGGGACGGCCGGGTCGGCGGCCCCCAACCGAAGCCGCCGTGGCTGAAGGTGAAGGTGCGGCAGGGCCCGAACTTCCTGGAGTTGAAACGGTTGATGCGCGAGCACGGGCTGCACACGGTCTGTGAGGAGTCCGGGCCCTGCCCCAACATCTACGAGTGCTGGGAGCAGCGCACCGCTACCTTCCTGATCCTCGGCAACGTCTGCACCCGCCGCTGCACGTTCTGCGATGTCATCACCGGACGGCCACCCGAGCTCGACGCCGAGGAGCCCGAGCGCGTCGCCAAGGCGGTGGCGGCCGTCGGACTCGAGTACGCGGTCGTCACCGGCGTGGCTCGCGACGACATCCGCTCCGATGGCGGCGCCTCGATCTGGGCGCAGACCATCAGCGCCATCCGGCGGCACAACCCCGCCTGCGGCGTGGAGGTGCTCGTCCCCGACTTCCGCGGATGGCCGCACGCCATCGCCGCGGTGGTGGGGGCCGAGCCGGACGTGTTCGCCCACAACCTGGAGACCGTCCGGCGGCTGCACGGTGTCGTGCGCAAGGGCTTCGACTACGACCGGTCGCTGGAGGTGCTGCGCCTGGCCAAGGAGCACCGCGCCGAACAGGTCACCAAGGCCGGTCTCATATTGGGGATGGGTGAGACGAACGACGAGGTTCGGGAGTCGCTGCACGAGCTGGCCGCCGCCGGTGTGGATCTCGTGACGCTCGGCCAGTACCTGGCCCCCAGCCGCGCGCACCCGGCCGTCGACCGCTACGTGCACCCCGACGAGTTCGACGAGCTCGGCGAGTTCGCCCGGGGACTCGGCTTCGCGCACGTGGAATCCGGTCCGCTGGTGCGATCCTCCTACCACGCCAAGGACCAGGAGGCCGCCGGCCGAGCCTGAGCGCCGATGGTGATCCGCGCCGAGCCGGCGGTACCCCCGGATCCTGTAGCAACGGGCAGGACACCGGCCCCGGACGGCGAACCCTTCCCCGAACGGATCGGACAACAGGGGAGTGCCATGTCGATCACCCGGAGCGCCGTCGCGCTCGTCGTCGCCACCCTGCTCCTGGCGCCGCCGTCCGGCCTGAGCGCGACACAGACCGAGAAGACGGACAACGTCACCGTCGTCGGCCGGATCGACTACACCGGTGGTGTCGAGATGTCCTTCGACGGCGACCTCGTGATCGCCGGCCAGCGCGACGGGATCAGCCGCGACACCGTCCCCGAGCAGGGGGCGATCAGGGTCGTGGACGTCGCCGGCGGGGCCTTCGACCTCAAGGGGACCCTGCCGTGCTACGGCAACGACAACTACCTGGCGACGGTGCGCCCGGGCCTCGTGGCGGTGGCCCACCACGCCTCGCGGCTGCCCGAGAGGTGCAATCCGCGCACGACGGGCAACGGCATGTTCCTCGTCGACGTGACCGACCCGGCCAACCCCCGGCGGCTGGTCGGGGTCCAGGCTGCGAGCGCCCACGCCCTCACCCCCCATCCCGACGGGCAGCTCGTCTACATCAGCCCTGGGGGCCTGGCCAACGGCAGCGGCGTCACCACGATCGTGGATACGTCCAACCCAACCTTCGCTGAGGTCGTCGGCACCTACCGGTCGAGCCGGATCGGCTGCCACGACATCGGTTTCCACCCCACCGAGCCGCTGGCGTACTGCGCCGGCCTCGGCGAAGTGCAGATCTGGGACGTGAGCGACCCGACGGCCCCCGAGACGATCGGGACGATCCTCAATCCGCTCATCCAGTTCGGACATAACGCGGTCGTGAGTCCCGACGGCACGAAGCTCGTGATCAACGACGAGGCCTTCGTCGCCCACGAGTGCACCAGCGAGAACGGGCTCATCGGGGCCCTGTGGATCTACGATCTCAGCGACCCCCGGCTGCCGGTGCCCGCCGGACGCATCGCCCCACCCACGGGGGCCGCCCCCGTCGGCGGCGCCGCCACCGCCTGGTGCACATCCCACAACTACAACTTCGTGGGGCCCGACGTCGTCGTCTCCTCCTGGTTCACGGGTGGCACCACCGTCCACGACATCTCGAACCCCGCGCTCCCGGAGCTGATCGCGAGCTACCGTCCGGCGGACGCCAACGCCTATACGGCGCACTGGCACCGGGGACGCGTGTACGTGAACGACCTGCACCGGGGCCTGGAGGCCCTGGAGATCGACGACCCCCGCCTCGCGGGATAGGAGGGCCTGGTGCGGAAGACGATCCTCGCTCTATCGATGGTGTCGGCCCTTGTTGCGGGGCTCCTGCCGTCGGC
>CAZLKN010000001.1:184078-214885 GCA_964560135.1 uncultured Actinomycetes bacterium
GACCTTCCGGCCCTCGCGGATCGGCTGCCACGACCTCGGCTTCCATCCCACCGAGCCCTACGCCTTCTGCGCCGGCCTCGGCGAGGTGCAGGTCTGGGATGTGAGCGATCCGTTGGACCCGGAGACCGTTGGGCGGATCGTGAACCCCGCGATCCAGTTCGCCCACAACGCGGTCGTGAGCCCCGACGGCACGAAGCTCGTGATCAACGACGAAGCCTTCGCCTTCCACGAGTGCGAGACGGGCACGAGCGCCTTCGGCTCCCTGTGGATCTACGACATCTCGATCCCCGAGGTACCGGTGCTGGCCGGACGGATCGCCCCGGAGCCCAGCCGCGCCACCGTCGGCAACTACGCGGACTGGACGGGCTCGTGGTGCACGGCCCACAACTACAACTTCATCCCCGGCACGAACCTCGTCGTCGCCTCCTGGTTCACCGGTGGGACGACCGTCCACGACATCTCCGACCCACTCCAGCCGCGCAAGCTCGCCTGGTACCGCCCGGATGACGCGATCGCCTACACCGCCCACTGGTTCGACGGCAGGATCTACATCAACGACGCCGGCGAGCGGGGGGTGGAGGTCATCGAGGTGGACGACCTGCCCCTTGAGGGCTCCGGCGGAGACCTGCTGTTCCGGGCCCGCCCCCGGGTCGACCTCACCCCGGTGCTCGTCCCCCAGACGCTGCCCGACCGCCCCGGCCCCCTGGAGGTCCGCGACGCCGGGAACTCACGCTTCTGCGTGATCCCGGCTATCTAGCGGCAAGCGAGAATCAACCGGCGCTAGTCCGGCGACCGGGACCAGAACTGGTCATTCGACCGGCCGTGGGCCGGATCCCGACCCACGAAGGCCAGCTGTGGGTCGTATGCGACCACATCTGGTCGGTGGCGGGTCTGAGGTTCGGAATTCCGGCCCATGGTGACCAGTTGTGGGCTGGCGTGCGACACACACGAGTGTCGAGCTGCGGGACGGTGCCGTGGCCGGCGAGGCATGACTCCGCGCCCCTGCTTGTACAGATCGTCAATCTGAGTGACGATCTGTGCGCGATCCTGGTGGTCCACGGGTCAGGCTTCGCGGCGAGCGAGCTGCCAGAACAGAAGCGTGTAGGCCACCACGCCCCAGGCTGCGATCACGAGCGCGGAGAGCCACGGGCCGTCGAAGAGCCGCTGGCCGGTGACACCGTTGACGATCAGTCGGGTGGCCTGGCTGGTGGGCACCGCCGACAGCAGAGCGTCGGCCCACGGCGGGAGTGCGAACCCCGTGGCGAAGGCCGCGGCGATCAGCGGAAGGGAGACGAGCTGCCCCCACACGCTCACCTGGCTCTGGGTGCGCGCCAATATCCCCAGCAGCAGCCCGACGCCGATCAGGCTCACGCTCAGGAGCCCCACCCCTGCGGCCACGAGCAGCGGGTCGGCCGGCGGGATCTGCGCGATGCCCAGCACCAGCGGCACGCCGAACACGACGAACACCAACCCGTAGAGCGCTTTGGCCAGGACGACCTCCCCGTAGGTGCCGGCGAGCAGGAGCGCGTCCAGGGTCTTCCGCTCGGACTCTTCCGCGAGGCTCGCGGGGACGAGGCCGAGGATCAGGAAGGTGATGAACATCACCAGCAGGGCCAGGGCCAGGAACCTGCTGCCGAGCTCCCGGAAGACGAAGCGTCCGGCACCCCCAGGCAGGACGACGACCTCCGAGGTGATCATCGCGGGCGCCGTCTGGCCGGCCACCCGTCGGACGGCGGGGTCCACGGCGGCCACCACGAGCTCGGCCCGGAGGTCGCGCAGCTCGCGGAACTCGCGGTGGACCACCTCGAGGCGTGGGTCTCTCCCGCCGGCCATCGCCTCGTCGAAGTCGTCGTCGTAGACCAAGCCGAGATCCGCATCCTTGTCGCGGACCATCCTCCGGATCTCCGTTTCATCCGACGCGCCGACGAACTCGACGGCGATGAGGCCGTCGGTTTCGGCCCGGAGCGCCTCCAAGAGCCGGGTCTCGGCCCCCGCTGGATGGGCGACGTGGGCCACCGGACGGGTCTCCATCCGCGCCATGAACCCGGCGATGATCGGCAGGGCGAGGAAGATCCAAACCGTGGCAGTGCGCAGGGCATCGAGGAGGTCCTTGCGCACCGCTGCCCGCAGCCTGCGCAGACGCCGCATCCCTACAGTGGCCTCCCGGCGAGTTCGACGAACACGTCCTCGAGCGTCCCCTCCCGCGAGTGCATCGTCAGTACCCGGCCCTCGCGCATCCAGGTCTCGAGGCGCGCGGCGTCGGCGGCGTCGTCGAGGCGGATGGTCTCTTCTCGGCGGTCGTCGAGCAGCACCGCGGCCGTCCGCTCGCCGTAGCGAAGCTTGAGCTCCCGGGGATGGTCGAGGGCCACGATCCGACCCTCGCTGATGAAGGCCACCCGCTCGCACAGATGGTCGGCGTCGTCCATGTCGTGGGTGGTGAGGAAGATCGTGGTGCCCTCACCGGCGAGCTCGGTCAGGATCGTGCGCAGCTCGCGGGCGGCCACCGGATCCAGACCCCTGGTCGGTTCGTCGCAGAACAGGATCCGCGGACGGTTCACGAGCGCTCGGGCGATCAGCAGCCGCTGTTTCATGCCGGTGGAGTAGGTCTTGACCTTCCGGCGGCCGTCCTCGGAGCTCAGGCCGACGCGGTCGAGAAGCTCGCCGACACGGGTCCGCGGCACCTCGTAGAGGTCGGCGAACAGCGTCAGGTTCTCGGCCCCCGTGAGGCGTTCGTAGAGGTTCGGCACCTCGAAGACGGCGTTGATCAACGGCTTGAACCGGTTGCGCTGCCGGACGGCGTCGAAACCGGCGACGGTCGCGGAGCCGGACGTTGGCCGGGCCCGCCCGACGAGGATGCGGATCGTGGTCGTCTTGCCGGCCCCGTTGTGGCCGAGCAGGCCGAAGATCTCGCCGGGGGCCACGCTGAAGGTGATGCCGTCGAGGGCCGTGACGGCGCCGAAGCGCTTACACAGATCATGCACCTCGATGGCCGTCATGACGGGAGGCTCTAGCCTTCGTCTGCTCCAGCTCGCGCCTCGGCCTGGTCCCGGATCTCCTCCACGACGGTCTCGTTGGCCAGCGTGGTGACGTCGCCGAGCGGCCGGCCCTCCGCCACGTCGCGCAGCAGGCGGCGCATGATCTTGCCCGAGCGCGTCTTCGGGAGGTCGTCGGTGAACACGATCATGTGCGGACGTGCGATCTTGCCGATCTTGTCCGCCACGTGCTCGCGGAGCTCGGTCAGCAGCGTCTCGTCCCCCGTCACGCTCCCCTTGACGGTCACGAAGGCCACGATGTGCTGTCCGCCGTCGGAGTCGGTTCGCGCCACCACGGCGGACTCGGCCACCGACTGGTGGTCGACGAGCGCCGACTCCACCTCGTAGGTGGAGATCCGGTGACCGGCGACGTTCATCACGTCGTCCACGCGGCCGAGCAGCCACAGGTAGCCGTCCTCGTCGCGCTTCGCGCCGTCCCCCGCGAAGTACATCCCGGGGAAGCGGGACCAGTAGGTTTCCTTGTAGCGCTCGTCGTCGCCGAAGATCGTCCGCAGCATCGCCGGCCAGGGCCGCTTGAGCACCAGGTACCCGGCGCTGCCCTTCGGCACCGAGTTGCCCTGCTCGTCCACGACGTCGGCGTCCACGCCGGGGAACGGAAAGGTGGCCGAACCGGGCTTCGTGGTGGTCAAGCCGGGCAACGGGGTGATCATGATCATCCCCGTCTCCGTCTGCCACCAGGTGTCCACGATCGGGCAGCGGCCCCCGCCGATGTAGGTGTGGTACCAGACCCATGCCTCGGGGTTGATCGGTTCGCCCACCGACCCCAGCAGCCGCAGCGACGACAGGTCGTGGGACTCGGGGAGCTCGGTGCCCCACTTCATGAAGGCCCGGATCGCGGTGGGGGCGGTGTACAGGATCGTCGCCTTGTAGCGTTCGGCGATCGACCACAGGCGGTCGCGGGCCGGGTGGTCGGGGGCGCCCTCGTAGAGGATCGAGGTGGCCCCGTTGCACAGGGGGCCGTAGACGATGTAGCTGTGCCCGGTGACCCACCCGATGTCGGCGGCGCACCAGTAGACGTCCTCGTTCCGTTTCAGGTCGAAGATCCAGTGGTGGGTCGTCGCGGTTCCCACGAGGTAGCCGCCGGTGGTGTGCAGGATCCCCTTGGGTTTCGCCGTGGTGCCCGAGGTGTACAGGATGTACAGCGGGTGCTCGGCGTCGAGCGGCTCCGGGGGGCACTCGACCGGCTGCCGGGGGACGATGTCGTGGTACCAGGTGTCGCGGGCCTCGTCGAAGGCGACGTCCTGTTCGGTGCGGCGGAGCACCAGCGACCGCTTGACCGTCGGGCACTGCTCGAGGGCCCGGTCGGAGTTGTCCTTCAGCGGGACGATCTGCCCGCGCCGCCAGCCGCCGTCGGCGGTGACGAGCACGGTCGCTTCCGCGTCGTTGATGCGGTCGACCAGCGAGTCGGCGGAGAAGCCGGCGAAGATCACGGTGTGGGGGGCGCCGATGCGGGCGCAGGCGAGCATCACCGCGGGCAGCTCCGGCACCATCGGAAGGTAGATCGCGACCCGGTCCCCGGTGCGCACCCCGAGCTCCTTGAGCGCGTTGGCGGCCCGGCAGGTCTCCTCGAACAGGTCCCGGTAGGTCACGGTACGGGTGTCGCCCGGCTCCCCTTCCCAGTGGTAGGCGACCTTGTCGCCGAAACCGGCCTCGACGTGACGGTCGAGGCAGTTGTAGGAGACGTTCAGCTTGCCGCCCACGAACCATTTCGCGAAGGGAGGATCCCACTCGAGCACCGTGGACCACGGTTCGAACCACGTCACGTGCTCGCGTGCCTGCTCGGCCCAGAACCCCTCGTAGTCGTCCTCGGCCCGCTGGTAGATGTCGTCGGAGGAGACCTCGGCCGCCTCCCTGAACCCGGCGGGCGGCTCGAAGGTGCGGAGCTCCGAGAGCAGAGCCTCGATCGCGCGGTCGCTCATTCCGTACCCCCTTGCGCAGACGTCCGAGCCGACCCTCTCAGGCTACCGGTACCCGCTACAGGGGTGCGCCGAAGCGCCGCAGGACGTCGGGGAGGTCGCTGTAGGCGTCCACGACCTCGTCGGCCTCCGGCAGCGACGGATCGGCGTCGTCGTCGTTCACGGCGCGGATCCGCACCGTCCGCATGCCGATGTTGCGGGCACCGGCGATGTCGGTCCGGCGGAGGTCGCCGATGTGCACCGCCTCGCCCGGCTCGGCCCCCAGCGCGCCGAGGGCGGCCTCGAAGATCTTCGGGTGTGGCTTCGGCACGCCGACCTCGTTGGAGAAGGCCAGGAACTCCAGATGCTCCACGAGGGCGTACTCGGCGAGGAGCCGCCGGACGACCCGTCCGGGGGAGAATCCCGTGTCGCAGACCAGCGCCGTCCGGATGCCCGCATCTCTGAGGGCGGCCAGGGTGTCCGCGGCGCCGTCCAGCGGCCGGACGTCGCCTGCGAACGCGGCATCCTCGAAGGCGGTGCAGAGCCCCTCGAGGCAGGACGCCGCGTCGAGCCCGAGCTCGTCCACGCAGAACCGGGCGATGCCGGGCGAGCCGTACTGCTGCCCGGCCACCCAGGTGTCGTGGTGGGTGCGCCAGGCGCGGTCGAGCAGTTCCCGGGCCCGGTCGGCGTCGAGGCCGGAGATGTCCGCGATCGCCTCGACCCGCCGTTCGCGGGCCCGGGACATGTCGTGGTCGGCGAGCAGGGTGCCCCAGCAGTCGAAGGTGACGGCGCGGATCGGAGTCATGGCGTCAGAACGGCGAGGCGAAGGTCGCCCGGACGGCCACGATCCCGATGAACAGGGTGGGCAGCGCGAAGGCCGGCAGCCGCTTGGAGGGTTCTTCTCCTCGCATCGTGAACGCGATCAGCGTGATGATCACGAACAGGAACCCGTAGAAGTGGTGACGGAAGCTCGGCTGCCGCTCCTGGAACATCGCGATCCCGAGCAGGCCCTGCACGTAGATGCTCGCCCAGGCCACGCCGAGCGCGATCCAGAACGCTCTGGGTGTGGTGCCTCTGCGGCGCCAGAGGACGACGCCCCACAGCCCGACGGCCAGGTTCAGGGCGACGACGACCCACGCGAGGTTGCTGTGGAGGACGGCTATCACGACTTCGAGTCTACCGGCCGCGGGTGACGCCCTCCGCGGGCGGGAGTTCACCCGACACCGGTACCGACCGCTGGTAAGATGCGGCGACCCGGACGTTTCCTGCCCGTCCCCCCTGGCGGGCGTAGGAGGTGGAGAGGATCATGCGGATGACCTATCGACGTTGTGCGGCCGCTCTGGCCGTGGCTCTGACCGCCGGACTGCTCGCCGTGCCACAGGCTTCCGTCGCGCAGGAGACCGGACCGACGATCACCGCTCCGGCGGACGGCGCGCGGTTCTCGATCATCCTCGACGACGCGAACTCCTCCACCGAGGACTTCCAGCTCGAGGTCGAGGGCACGGGCGAGGAGAACTCCGAGGTGTCGGTCTGCGCGCGGCGACCCGACGAGCCGCCCGAGGAGTCGCAGCAGGTCGCCGACGTGATCGTCGGCCTCGACGGCTTGTGGTCCACCGAGGTGGATCTGGAAGGCGGCGAGTGGCTGCTGGACGCCACCCCGGCCGCCGAGGGCGAGGGCGACGCCTGCACCGAGGCGCGGGAGACCGACGACGTGCGGGTGCTGATCGTTCTCCGGTATGTGTTCACCTGGTACGACGACAAAGGGTCCGCCGGCAACTGGATCCTGATCGGCAACCCCGACCCCTTCGAGACCGTCCGCGCAGACATCTTCATCGACGGCACCCAGCGGGGGAGCACCCTCACGGTTGACCCCTTCGACGCCGCCGCCGCCCGCTTCGAGGACGTCGTCGGCGGACCGGTGGTCGTGGATTCACTCGACGGTGTGCCGCTCGTCGTGACCCAGCGCACCACATGGACGAAGGGCAACTTCGAGGAGGTGCCCGGGGTCCTCGACGGCGACCTCGCCACCGAGTCCTGGTTTTCCTGGTACGACACCCGCAACTCCGGCAACCGCGACTGGATCGTGGTCACGAACTTCGGCGGCGACGACGCCACCGTGGCCGTCACCGCCGACACCACCACGATCCCGCCGACCCAGACCGGCGGCAACGTGATCCCACCCGGCGAGTCGAGCGTCTTCAAGCTGGACGACTTCGTCGGGGGCCCGGTGCGGATCACCTCCGACGAGCCGGTGCTGGCGGCCCGCCGCACGCTCTGGAAGCCGGGCAACTTCACCGAGATCACCGCAGTGCCCGACGAGTGGCTCGAGGACACGACGTTCTTCACCTGGTACGACGCCAAGAACTCCAACGGCAACTGGATCATGGTGGTCAACCCCGGCGAGACGCAGGCCGACGTGGAGGTCTTCATCGGCCCCGGGCAGGACCCTGCCCTCGAGTTCACCGTCGAGCCCGGAGCGGCGACGCCCCGACAGATCCCGGGAGCGATCGGCGGCTCGGTAGAGGTCTTCGCGAGCCAGCCCGTGTTCGTGTCGCAGCGGGCGCTGTGGGCGGGCGGCAACTCCTTCGAGGAGATCTCCGGGGTCGGCCTGGCTGCCGCAAACGACGCGTACTGGCAGTCGTGGTACGACGAAACCTCCGCCGACGCCAAGGGCGACTGGATGATGCAGGCGGACGTCTACGGCGCCGGCACCGACTACATCGTAGACGCCGGATTCCTCGACGAGTTCGTCGAGGGGACGATCGAGCCCTTCGAGACGAACACCGAGCGCTTCCCCGGCGAGATCGGCGGACCCCTGGTCGTCGAGAGCCAGGTCCCGATCGTCCACAGCAAGCGGACGCTGTGGGGGTCCGGACCCGACTTCATGGAGCTGATCGGGATCCGGGGTTCGGTGTGGATCGGCTTCGGGCTGCCGCGCAGGCTGGCGGCCCCCGAGCCGGTGGAGGTCGAGCAGGACGGCGACACCCTGCTTCTGTCCTGGGCCGAGCTCGAGGACCCGACCTATGACGGGTTCTGGGTGTACCGCTCGTCGGAGACCGAGCCCCGCAGGCGGGTGGGTTTCATCTTCGAGTACGAGCTCGGCGCCTGTGGCGACCCGGAGGACGAAGAAGATCCACTGAACGACCGCTACTGCTTCATCGATCCGGACGTCGACACCTCCGGAGACGTGACCTACGACTACGACGTCGCCGCACTGTCCATCGCGACGGTGGAGGGTGTCGCGGGCTCGGCCCAGTGGCCGGCCGAAGCGTCCGAGTAAGGGCGTGATCTCGTGGGGGCCGGTCAGGCCGGCCCCCACCACCACGCCAGGCCGAGCATCCCCGGTCCGATGTGCGCGGCCATGGCGGCGGTGATCTCCACCACGGCGACCTCCGCGTCCGGCACGCGCTCGAGGATGCGCTCGCGCAGCGTGTCGGCTTCCTGCGCTCTGGAGGAGTGCATCGCGGACACGCGTCCCCGGGCAGGTGCCTCGGGGACCGACTCCGACCATGCCCGGAAAAGCCTGTCTGCCGCGCGCTGCGCGCCCCGCACGACCCCCGCCGGTGACGGAGCGCCGTCCACGAAGCGGAAGATCGGGTGGATGTCGAGCGCCCCCGTGGCGATGGCTGCGACTCCCGGCACCCGCCCGGACCGGCGCAGGTAGTCGAGCCGCTCGAGGGTGGCGTAGAGCTGCACCTTCGGAGTTACGAAGGCCGCCCGGTCGCGCACCTCCGCCAAGGGGGCCCCGGCCTCGGCGGCCCGGGCGGCCTCCAGTGTCACGAGCCCCTGCCCGGCGGCTGCGGAGCGGGAGTCGAAGACCTCGATCCGGTCCCCGTCCACGGTCTGCGCCGCGAGGCGGGCATTGGTGAACGTCGCAGACAGCTCCGCGGGGGGTGTGATCACCAGCAGGGCGCCGGCATCGTCGAGGAGCTGCTCGTAGACGACCTGGTACTCGCCCGGGGAGGGGGCCGAGGTCTTGGGCGCGGCCCCCGTCCGGGTCCGCTCCTCGAAGGCGGCGTAGGTCAGGTCACCGTTGCGGAACGACTCGTCGTCGCTCCAGCTGATCGTCAGGGGCACGATCGCGATCCGATGGCGCTCGATCAGCTCACGGGGGAGGACGGCCGAGGAGTCGGTCACGATCCGGACGGTCATGGCCCAACCCTATCGGGGTCGGTGCGGGGGCCGGTTGGCGCGAACCGTGCCGTGCCCGCGAGATAGCGGACGCCGCCGTCTCCGGTCCGTGCGCTGTGGGCCTCGCCGGGTTCGAGGTCGATCCGGTCCCCGGGCTGCAGCGTAACCTCGGCCGAGCCGACCACCAGTGTCAGGGTCCCCTCCAGGATGAGGCGCACTTCCCGGAACGCATGGCTGTGCTCGGGGTAGGACGTGCCGGGCTCGTCGACCCACTCGGTCACGAACAGTCCTTCGGCGCGCAGGATCCGCACGAACTCGTCCCGGTCCCCATCCCGGCCGTAGCTGGTGATCCACGCCCCCATGATGTTGCGTAGCATAGCGTCCGATGAGTCCCGCGAGACCGCCGCTCGAGCCACTCCTGGCTGCGCCACAGAAGGCGCTGAAGGAATGGGCCGTGGTGTGCCGGGCCCTCGAGGAGGGACGGCAGAGCGTGCTGCTGCGGAAGGGCGGGATCATCGAGGAGACCCGCGACTTCTCGCTCGTGGAGCGCCGGTTCCTGCTCTTCCCCACCTTCGAACACCAGGAGCTGGACAGCGTCCAGGAACCCTACCGCGAGTGGTTCACCGAGACCCTCGCCCAGCGCCCGGCCCCCGACGTCGTGCGGATCTCCTCCTGGGCGGAGGTGACCGACCTGTTCCTCACCCACGACCTCGACGCCGTGCTCGCGCTGGGCGACCTGTACGCGTGGAGCCCGGACTACGTACGGATGCGCATGGGCTATAAGCCCCGCAAGCCGCTCAACGTGGTGCTCGTCCGGACCTGGCGGCTGCCCGAACCGGCCGACGTCCCGGTCCTCGAGCACTTCGCCGGCTGCAAGTCGTGGGTTCCGCTCACCGGCGGCGTCCCGCTGGACGGCTCGGTCCCCGCGCTGGACGACGGCGAGCACGCCGCCCGCGTCGCACGCGTGGCCCGGGCGCTGGACGGCGTCGGCGAACGCGTGGCCGTCTAACCCTTCAGGCCCGGGAGCACCTTCTCACCGAGGATCCGGATCAGCCGGTTCTGGGCTTCGCCGGGCAGCCCGGGGAAGTCCGAGCGGCAGATGAAGTGGACGTCGTCGCCGAGGGCGTCGCGGAAGCGCCCGACCTCGGCCACCACCTCGTCCGGGGTTCCGCAGATGATCGAGGAGCGCAGCTTCGCCTCGGCCTCGGCGTCCAGCGGTGGCGGAGCGGGGGCCGGGCCCGAGCGGCCGCGGGCCGCGCCCATGTCCGGATACTTCCAGCGCAGGTAGTGGTAATGGGGCTTGACGGTCTCCCAGGCGTCGCCGTCCTCCCAGGCGAACACCGGCACGTGCAGCGCGAAGGAGAATGCGCTCTCGTCGCGGCCCGCCTTCCGCAGGCCCTCGAGCGCGACCTCCTTGGCCCGGGTGAAGCCCTCGATCCCCGAGGTGCCCGATGACGAGCCCAGGAACCCGTCGGCGATCCTGCCCGCCCGCCGGATCGCGGGCTCCGCGAAGCCGCCGAGCCAGATCGGGATGGGTGTCCCCGGCTTCGGGGTCACGTTCGCGTCCTCGAAGGTGTAGTGGCGCCCACGGTGTGTGAAGGTGCCGTCGGCGAAGGCGCCGCGCAGCACGGCGACCGTCTCCCGCATCCGTGCGGCGCGCTCGTCGAGGCCGACGCCGAAGAGCTCGAACTCCTCGGAACGCCAGCCGGCGCCGAGGCCGAGGATGAGCCGCCCCTCCGACAGGAGCTGCACGGTGGCTGCGTCCTCGGCGAGCCGCAGCGGGTCGTGGAGCGGAGCGAGCAGCACGCCGGTGCCGATGCGGACCCGCGAGGTGGCCTGGGCGATCGCCGCCGCCGTTACGAGCAACGACGGCATGTACCCGTCGTCCAGGAAGTGATGCTCGGACACCCAGACGGAGTCGAAGCCGACCTGCTCGGCGAGCACACACCGCTCGACGGCCTCGCGGTACAGGTCCGCGTCCGAGCGGGGATCGTCCGGGGGCCGCTGGCAGGTGATCAGTCCGTATCCGACGTCCATGGCCGCCAGTCTAGCCGCCGGGGGCCTGGAACCCCCAGTCCACCGGGTGTGTCGGCGCAGCTCCGGGCGGGCATCAAGGTTGGGGAAAGGAGGCGTTGGATGGCGCTGGAGGTCCAGTCGCGGGTCGACGACGTCCTGGACCGCCTCGGGACCCTCGGAGAGGTGATCCGGAGGGCCCGCGAGCAGGACATCCTGCTCGTCGCCGGGGGCCTGGCCTTCTACGCGCTGGTTTCGGCGGCCCCCATGGTGATCGTCGTGTTGTGGGTGGTCAGCCTGGTGCTGGGTGATGAGCGCGTGCAACGGTTCGCCGAGGCGCTCGGCGAGTTCGCGCCGGAGAACATGGGGGGCGAGGAGGCCGTCAAGCGCGTCGCCGAGCTCGGACCGGGTGCGGGAATCACAGCCCTCCTTGCGGCAGCCTGGCCGGCGACGTCCTACGGTTCGGGGCTGATCCGCGCGTTCGAGCGGCTCGCCGACGGGGAGAACGAGAAGTGGTTCCGGGGGCTCCGCGGACGGGGTCTCGTCCTCCTCGTGCTGTTCCCGGTGTTCGTGTTCGGGGGTCTGCTCGCGTCGCTGGCCGGGACGGCCGTGCTGCGGCAGGCCACCGACGGCCAGATGCTGGGCCTGGGGATCGCGGCCGTCACCGGCTTCCTGGGGGCCGTGGTTGTGGTGGGCCTGATCTACCGGATGTTCCCACCTCCGGGAGCCGTCGGGTGGACGGGGATCCGTCGGGGCGCGTTGGCCACTGCGGCGGCGATCTCGGTGATGTCCCTGGCGTTCACCGCGTACCTGAGACTCGGCGCGGACTTCGAAGAGCGCTACCTGTCCAGCGCCCTGGCGGGGGTGGTGCTGCTCGCGCTGTGGCTGTTCCTGTTCAACCTCCTGCTCCTCGCCGGCTACAGGCTCGCCCTGGAACGCGACTGACGGGTCACCCGGTCTGCTGCGGTGGCGTCTCCTCTGGGGCGGGCGGCTCCTCCTCCTGGTCGGTTTCCGGTGCCTCCTCGGCCGGCTCGGGTGTCTCCTCGATCGGTTCCGGTGTTGCGTCGCTCTCGTCCACCGGCTCCGGCGTGGGGGCCGGTGGACGCCGTGCCACCACCACCTCGGGGCACTGGAACCTCTGGGTCCCACCCATGGACATGGTCGTATCCCCTTCGCGAACGGACCGGGGATAGGTGTTCACCGGCGGCACGTACGAGCTGTAGGGATCCGGGCGCGTTGTGATCGGCTTGCCGTTCTGGTCAAAGAGCAGCACGTCTTCGAGCGGCGAGCCATCGGCGGCATACGGGCAGATGTTGACGATCTCCGAACCGTCGGGGTGCTGAAGGTATCCGGACGGACCCGCGTTGTGGTAAGCGATCACGGGCTGCGCCCCCGTGATCGCCACGGCCACGAGGAGCCCCATCGCCCCGAGCGTGACGTCGGCCGTCCGGGATGCCTTGCGGGCCCTCACCTCGCGCGGTGCACGGCGGCCCAGCGCCACCGATCCCCAGATCGCGAGGAGGATCAGCCCGAGCCCGAGGACCCGGCTTCCGAAGACCTCCGGCAGGACGCGCTGACCCCAGTGGGTGGTCCCCCAGAGGATCGCCGGTCCGGCGATCAGCAGGTATCCGCGCAGCACCCACCATCCGCCGCGCAGCTCCGGGAGGAACGCCCGGGCCGCGGCGATCGGCGGAGCGGCGAGGAGCATCCGGACGAGGTGAGCGAGGATCGACGCCTCGGTCCGCGCTCGCAGGCGCGCGATCCGGCTACCCCGTATCGCGCGTCCGCCCGGCTCCGGCAGCCCCGCGGACGCGCGGAGCTCCGCGGCGTACGCATCCGGGGGGCCGAGCCGCTCGGCGAGGTTCTCCCCGTCGGCGGCCACGTCCACGAGGTGCAGCTCCAGGTCCTCGATCAGGTCCGATCGCTCCTCCTCCGGCAGGTCGGCGAGGTGGCCTCGAACGGCGTCGACGTAGGCCCGGACCTCCTGTTCCATGCTCGCCACGCTCATGCCGCCTCCCTCCGCAGTCCCAGCAGATCGTCCATCACGTCGGTGAAACCGGCCCAGCGCTTGGTCGCGTCGGCGAGCAGGCTCCGGCCCGATGTGTTGAGCCCGTAGTACTTGCGGTGGGGGCCTTCGTCCGACGGCACCACGTACGAGGTCAGGTGCCCGTTGCGGAACAGGCGCCGGAGCGTTCCGTACACCGAGGCGTCACCGACCTCCTCGAGGCCGGCGGCGCGTAGCCGTCGCACCACGTCGTACCCGTATCCGTCGTCCTCGTTGAGCACCGCGAGAACCGCCAGATCGAGTACCCCCTTCAGGAGCTGGCTCGTGTCCACGTTGACCTCCGTATCGCAGGCTACTGTGCAACGCACAGTACCTCCCTCGGGCTCGGCAGTCAACGCTCCAGGGCCCCGTTCCTCCATGGACGCCTGGTACGAGGAGGACGAGGAGGTGTTCGTCCATCCGCGCGATCCGTATCACCGCCTCGACGTACTCCACGCCTCCCGTCACGTGCGGATCTCCCTGGACGGCGAGCTCCTGGCAGAGAGCATCCGTCCGGTGGTCCTGTTCGAGACGGGCCTCCCGCCGCGCTACTACCTGCCGCCCGACGACGCCCGCACGGAGCTCCTCGAACCCTCCGACGCGCACAGCCGCTGCCCCTACAAGGGGTTGGCCTCGTACTACTCCGTGAAGGTCGGTGGAGACGCGGGCCGGGACCTCGTCTGGTACTACCCGGAGCCTCTCCGGGAGGTGGAGAAGATCGCCGGACGGCTGGCCTTCTACAACGAACGTGTTGATCTCGAAATCGACGACGTGGCGCAGCCGCGCCCGCGGACGCGCTTCTCCTGAGGGACCCCGCGCTTCGTGGAGCCGGGCCTAGGCGTCTGCGTCGCCTGCGTCGTATGCACGGAACGCACGCCACATCCGGAGCCGATCTTCGGACCAGTCCGCATCGTCTGGGGCCGCTTCGTCTTCGAGGTACAGCTCTTCAGCGCGTTCGAGCGCCTCCCGCATCTGGTTCTCCGGGAAGATCTCGGCGTTGAGGAAGACCCCGTCGGCGTTGCATCGGTTTACCGACCAGGTCCGGACCTCGCTCTCACCGACCGTGCGCCTGGCGGACAACGACCAGATCATCTCGAGGGCGCCGTGCCGCTCGCCGAGGGTGAAGGACCGCCCCGACCGGAAGGAACCGGGTGATGAAAGGATGCCCTCCAGGTTGGTGAGCTGGTCGTCGAGGCCCATCTCCAGATGAAAGGCACGTTCGATCAAACGGAAGTCGGGGGCGTGCATCTCGCGGATCCGACTGAAGTCCCGCTCGTTCAGAGCGTTCAGGAAGCTCTCCCAAGCGCGCTCGATGATGGTGGACCCAGTCGCCTGCGCGGGCAGGTCTAAAGGAGTCGCATAGCACGCTCGTGCTTTCTCTCGCTGCTCGGGGGTGAAGAGAGCCTGGGTCTCGACTCCGCTGTCGCCCACGACGATAACCGCGACGTAGGGAAGGACGAACCGTCCACCGTTCTCGTCGGTTCCCACCACGTCGAGGTCGAGAAGCAAGCAAGCCCCCTCGAACTCGACTGAACGCACGTCCCAGCGTCGATCCGGCGCCATCTCGGCGAGTCGGCGGATCGTCTCCAAGTAAGCGTCCCGGCCCTCGAGGCGTCCCCACCCCGCGGGCCGGTGGTCGATCGTGGTCACGTCCCGGTGGAACCCTGAGCGGACGCCCTCCCAATCCCCGGCGTTGTAGGCGAGGACGGTTCGCCAGAAAGCCAGCCTGCGCCGGCTGGCGGTGGCGTCGTCACCGGTGGCCTCGTCCTCCAGGTAGAGCTCCTCTGCGCGTTCGAGGGCTTCCAGCAGGTCGGATTCCGAATACCACTCGAGGACCAGGAATGTGCCGTCGTCGTCGCATCGAACTGTGAACCATCGCGTCATGTGGCTCTCGCCCACGGTGCGGCCCTGTTCGCGCGACCACGTGAACTGGAGGAGTCCGTGTCTGTCTCCCAGGGGCAGGACCCGGCCGGGAAGGAAGGAACCTGGAACATCCAGGACGCCCTGAAGGTCGGCCAGGGTCGCTTCTCGATCGAGCTCGAAATGGTAGACGTGGTCGCGGAGCACGAAGTCGGGGGCGAGTTGTGCCGCGATCGAATCCGTGTCCCGTGCGTTCTGTGCGGCGAGCCAGCGCTGCCACGCCCGCTCCAGCGTGGTGGACGGTAGGTTTCCGTCCGCCAGTTCTCCCGCTCGGGCGAGGGCGGCTTCCCGTTCGTCGACCGGGAAGAGCTCGTACCGCTCGATCATGCCGTTCTTGGAGGCGAACAGCAGGTGATACGTGAGCTCGACGGTGTTGCCGTTCGTGTCGGTTCCGCTGACGCGCGCCGGGTTCAGCAGGACAGAGTCGGTGAGTCGCTCGATAGACGGCACAGTCACCTTTGCATCGGGGATGAGGTCGACGAGGCCGCGCATGAGAGACATGAGACGGTCGAAGCCTCGGAACGACCCCCATCCCACGGGACGATGGTCGACGACCGACACGTCCGGATGGAAGAGGGCCGCCCATCTCTCCCAATCATGGTCGTTGTAGATCTCCCTGAGATTCAGCATCGTCCGGTAGTACTCCGCTTGTCCGGCGGGAAGGATCGAGCCGTAGCGCCCGTCGAGCTCGTCGAACGCGGCGGTGGTGTCCTCGGGCTCGAAACAGACCGCTCGGCATACGAGCCCCTGCTCGTTCATCTCGTGGACCTGGAGGACCGGCACGTCGAAGGTACCGCCCTCGACGTCCTTTCCCAGATAGCGGACCAGCCGTAGCTCGAGGCGGTCGCCGCGGGTGGCGATCACCTCCGACTCCAGGCGCATGGCGGCGAGGTCTTTCACGTGGAGCAGCGAGTCCATCATCGCCTGACGTCCGCTGGTGACCGACCGCAGCAGTGGACGCCGCTCCTCGTTCACGACGTCCTCCGACCAGAGTGCTCCGTAGCCCGCCAGGTCCCCGCGCCCGAGGCACGCTTCCACCCGACCGAACCATTCGCCGACCGTGGCCGGCGGGTGATCCGTCGCCGGTCGGCTTCGGAGCTCCTCGAAGCGCCGCATGGCCTCGTCCACGGCGTCGAAGGGGAAGATCTCGACCCTGCTCAGGCCCTCGTCGGTCAGCAGGGAGATGCACACGCCGCCCTGTTCGTAGCGGCCGCCATCGCGGTCGATCCCTTCGGTGGGCAGCGTGTACACGCAGCCGTCGTCCGCCACGGCGTGCACGTCGGTGATCGACCACGTATGCCGGACGGAGCGCGCGCCGATCGCGCGGATCAGCTCCACGATGGCCTCGCGGCCCTCGGTGGGGGCCCATCCGATCTGGCGCCGGTCGACGAGGACGGCATCGGGGGCCCACAACGCGGCGAACGTCTCCCAGTCGCCGTCGTTGTGTGCGTCGGCCATCCGCCAGTGGGCCAGACGCCGTCGGGCACCGGCTAGCGCCTGCCCGGCCGCTTCCTCCTCGATGTAGAGCTCCTCGGCACGCGCCAGTGCCCGGTGGAGCAGCTCGGCGGGGAACCACTCGAAGAGTGGACAGCGTCCCTCATGGTCGATCCGGACCGCGGACACGCCGGCCACCTCGCTCGGTCCCGCGAGACCGTCGCTCTGTTCCCATGAGAAGATCGTGCGGTTCACGCCGTGTCGCGCGCCAAGGCGCACCACCGTCTCCACCCGTGCTCTGGCTCCCGGCTGGGCGGCAACGCGCTGCATGGACTCGAGGTGAGTTTGGAGGTCGAGCTCGATGTGGTTGGTGTGCTCCACCACCCGGAACCCGGGAGTATACAGCGCGGCGAGCTCCGCTCCGCTTCCCGTCCGGAAGGCCTCCTCCCACCGGCGGCCGAAGGCATCGAGGGGGCCGAGGATCTCGCTCCCGTGGCCCTCTGCCCTCCGGCGGCGGGCTTCGTCGATCTGCTCCGGATCAAGGTTGTCTGACGAACACCGCATCACCTCGACCCACTCCGGGCCCCCGGTGAGCTCGGACCGGAGCCAGCTCCGATGGTCGACGAAGACGTGATCGGGCGTCAGGAAGCTCGTCATGGCCGTCCAGTCGTGCGCGAGGCGAACGCCACCCGTGCGACGGCCGCCGTCCTCGTCCACCGGCGTGTGGGGGACGGGAGCGGCGGCTCCGCCGGTCGCTTCTTTCCGCGCATACAGTTCCTCGCCCTTCCTGGACTCCGTTCGCGCCTCGTCGTCGCGGCCGGCGACGCGCAGGACCTCGGCGAGGGCGAGCCGTGCGTCGGCGTGGTCGATGAGGGCGTCGGTGGGTTCGGCCAGCGCGACGGCCGCCCGGGCCAGGTCGGTCGCTGCGTCGAGGTCCCCGCGTCTGGCGAGCGCGCGCGCCCGGACGGTGCGCCAGGCGATGGCCGTCTTGAGATCGTCGCCGCCGAGACGCTCGCTCTCCTCGGTGAGCTCCAGGGCCTCGTCGTCGTGACCTTGCTCCACCAGAGCTCTCGCGAGCAGCGCCGCAGCCTGGGCGGTGTCGGTCCCGACGTTCAGCCCTCGGAAACCCTCGTACGCGCTACGGAAGCTCGCCTCTGCGCCGGGATGGTCGCCGGCGAGCAGGTCGATGAGGCCGGTGAACAGGTCGCACTCCACGAGGGCGTGTCGCAGGCCGAGCTCCTCGAGCGTGCTCCGGGCCGACGCCAGCATGCGATGTGCTGCATCGGTCCGTCCGCGCATCGCTTCGAGGACGGCCTGGCAGCGCAGGGCCGTGGCTTCGACGGCGGGGGCCCCCTGGGTGATGCGGAGCACCCGTACGACATCGAGACAACGGCCGCTGGCGCGGGGCACGGGGTTCGGCCCCCACAGAGCCGCCAACGGAGCACTGGACAGGACACCGTTGGCGCGTCTGCGGTCACCGGACTCCCGCGCTGCCGCCAGCGCGCGGTCCAGTGCCGCTTCGCAGGCTCCGAACTGCCCGAGGTGGCCCAAGGCTTCGGCGTGGACGGCGTGGCCTTTCGCCGCTCCCGTGTCGTCCCCGAGCTCTGCCAGCCGGCGCGCGGCGTCCTCGACGATCGTGGCCGTCTCCCGCAGGCGCGAGGGGTCGGTGAGGATGGCGAGTTGCCCGTCGAAGCAATCCGCCCATGCCCGAAGCCGGTCGTCCGACGCGCGGGCCCGGAGCTCGGACACCGCGTCGCGTGCCGCGCCCACATCTCCCATACCGAGGAGCGCCTCGCAGCGGTCAAGCAGGATCAGCGCCCGGGCTGCGTCATCGTCAGTGAGCAGGAGCGCCCGTTCGGAGAGGTTGGCGGCCGCGGCGAGGTCGTCTCGGTCCAGCGCCCGTCGCGTGGCCGAGGCGAGGTGCGCCGAGGCCCGGCGTCCGAGATCCATCGTGTGCCCGTCCTTCGCCCCCAGCTCGTCCAGGTAGGTGTGTGCCTGCTCGAGGTGGTAGCCGAGGACCTCGTCGTGTTCGCCGACGAGGTCGCCGACCTTGGTCTGGAGCCAGTCGGCGAAGCGCTCGTGGAGCTCCGCCCGGGCCTCCTTGAGCAGTCGCCGGTAGGCGGCGTCGCGGATGAGGACGTGGTGGAAACGGAAGACGCGTTCGTCGATCCAGTAGGTGCCTTCGGGTTCGACGAGCTCCTTGCGGCGAAGGGTTTCCAGGTGTGTGTCGATCAGGGAGCCCACGTTCGCGGGGACGAGGTCGATGACCGCACCCCGGTAGAATTCTTTGCCGACGACGGAGGCCCGTTCGACGACGGCCCGTTCGTCCTGTTGGAGCCGTTCGATGCGGGCGGACAGCAGCGCGTTGATCGTGGCTGGGACGTGGATCTCCTCGGTTTGAACCGTGGCCACCCAGCGCTTGCCGTCCCGGTGCAGGACCCCGTCGTCGACGAGCATGCGCAGCAGCTCGCGGACGAACAGCGGGTTGCCTTCGGTGGTGGTGAGGATCCTGCCGACGAGCCCAGGGGGCAGGTCGTGCGCGCCGAGCAGTGACGATGCCAGTGCAGCCGTGTGGTCGGAGTTCAATCCTTCGAGCACGACGGACCCGGCGTCCAGGAGTGACGGTCGCACGTCGCGGATCTCCGGCCGGGCCAACGGAAGGATCATGATGGGTGCCCCCTTGGCCCATTCGACGAGGTGGTCGAGCAGGTCGAACATCATCGGTTCGGCCCACTGGACGTCGTCCACGACGAGCACAACCGGCTGGAAGGCTGCCAGTCCCTCGAGCAGGCGGCGTACCGCCCAGAAAGTCTCCTGCGGCGCTGCAGCCTCACCCACTCCGAGCAGGGACGCGACGACCTTGGCCACCCGTTGCTTCTCGGCGAAATCCTCGGACACCAGGGCTTGGATCGAGGCGATCACCTCCGCACCGGAAGCCGTCTCGGCGATCCCCGCAGCTTCCCGGAGCGCCTCGGCGATCGGCGCGTAGGTGGTTGTCCCGGTCCTGTCGCATCTCGCCTCCAGGACGCGAGCCTGCCCGGAGACCGCGGACACGAACTCCGAGGCGATGCGGGTCTTCCCGAGCCCCGGGGAGCCGACGACGGTGATGATCGAGGGGGACCGGGTGGAGACGCTCCGCTCGAACGCTTCTTGGAGCCTTGCGAGCTCGGCCCCCCGTCCGACGAACGGTGCGGCTACGCCCTCGTCCTCCGTCGGAGGCTCGAGCGACACGACGCGGTAGGCGGGGACCGGCTCGCCCTTCCCCCTGAGCTCCAGCGGATCGACGGCTGCGAACGTGACGTCGTCGCGGGTGAGCCGCCAGGTCTCGTCTCCGACGAGGACGTTGCCGTCGCCCGCGGCATGCTCGAGGCGGGCTGCGACGTTCACGACGTCGCCCACCACGTCGTCGTCCTCCTCGGCCACCACGACCTCGCCCGTGTTGATCCCGACGCGCAGCGAGACGTCGGCGCCGCGGCTGTCTCTCACCTCGGCTGCGAAGTCCCGGAACGACTCCTGCATGGCCACTGCGGCGCGGACCGCGCGCAGCGCGTCGTCTTCCCGTGCTTCGCGGATGCCGAAGCCGGCCATCAGGCCGTCCCCGGTGAGCTTCACGACCAGCCCCTCCGCCGCCTCGATCTCGCTGCGCATCATGGTGGAGAACCGCTCCATCACTCGCCGTACCGATTCGGGGTCCATGTGTTCCTGGAGCGAGGTAGAGCCCGCGAGGTCGACGAACACAATCGTGACGACCTTGCGGATCTCGCGGCGGGCCGGTTCGGAACGAGCGCCGGAGGCCGGCCGGCCGCACTCGGGGCAGAACTTGGCCCCCGGAGGGAGTTCGACTGCGCAATCCGTGCACCGGCGGACGATGGGCGCGCCGCACTCCAAACAGAACTTAGCCCCGGCCGGGTTTCCTGTACCGCATGGGCAGACCATGGCACCGCCGTCGGTCGGATCCTCACTAACCCCCGCCACGGACCCTGCCCCCCAGACCGGCTAGTCGTCCATTGCGATATCCCAGCAGGGCAACAGTCTATGGGCGTGGGACGATGCTGGGAAGTGGAGTCGTGCAGCGGTGGACCATGGCCAGGAGCGCTCGGAAGTGGGGACGACGGGATTCGAACCCGCGTTACCGGCTTGAAAGGCCGGCGTCCTGGACCAGGCTGGACGACGTCCCCGACTGATGGTCAACGGTACACACACTAGCCGCGATCCGCACCGGGGGTGCCTACCGTGAGCCCAGTGCGGAGTAGGCGGCCTCCACGAGCGCCAGCCTGCGGGGGTCCTCGCCGTCGTGGTTCTGCATCCGGTTCGTCACGTAGGCGAAGGAAAGTCCCGCCTCCGGGTGGGCGAACGCCAGCGAACCGCCGGCCCCGGAATGGCCGAAGGCCCCCTCGGGCGTGGCGTGGCCGGGGAGTGCGAGCTGGAAGCCGAGCCCGAAGTGCGACTCGGCCCCCATCACCTCGTCGATACCCCGGGCGGCCGTGCGCCGGGCCCGATCGACGGTGCCGGGTCGCAGGAGCCGGATCCCGTCCACCTCACCGATCAGGGCGGCGTACAACCGGGCGAGGGCGCGTGCGGTGCCGATCCCGTTGGCTCCCGGGATCTCGGCGGCGTGCACGGCGGGGTTGTTGTAGGCCTCGCCGGGAGCGAGACCGGCGGCGGGCAGCAGCGCCCGGCTCGCGAGCGAACCCGGGTCGAGGAAGCGCTCGAGCACACGCCGTCGCTCTGCCCCCACCGACTCGAGGTCCACGGGGTCCGGCGTGATCAGGGGAGCGACGCGTGGCTCCCGGTCCGGAGGCAGGCCGATCCACAGATCGAGGGACAGTGGTCCGGCGACCTCCTCCGCCAGGAACCGTCCCGGTGTGCGGCCCGTGACCCGCCGCAGGGTCTCACCGACGAGCCACCCGTAGGTGAGAGCGTGGTATCCGCTCCGGCTCCCCGGCTCCCAGCACGGCGTCTGCGCCTCGAGGGCCTCGACCACGGGCTCCCACGCGAGTGCCTCCTCCAGGTTCGGGTCGCGGTCGATCACCGGCAGCCCCGCCTGGTGGGAGAGCAGGTGGCGTACCGGGATCGCCTCCTTGCCGTTCTCCGCGAAGCCCGGCCAGTACGTGGCCACCGGCGCGTCGACGTCGAGCTCCCCCCGCTCGACGGCCATGAGCGCACACACCGCCACGATGCCCTTAGTGACCGAGAAGAAGAGCTGGAGCGTGTCCTGCTCCCAGTCGCGCTCCGTGGTCGGATCCGCCGAGCCGCCCCAGACGTCCACCACCGGACGGCCGTCCACGTAGACGCAGACGGCGGCCCCCACCTCCCCGCGCGCGGCGAGATTCTCCTCGAAGGCATCGCGGACGCCCTGCCATCCCGGCTCCACCCTGCCCTGGGTCATCCGCCCGCCTCCGCGGACAGCGTTGCCGAACCCAGGTCGTCGGCCGGATCCCGCAGCACCGTGTGGATGTGGTTGGCGTCGTTCTGCGTGTTGTCGTACTCGATCCACAGCCGGGCCCCCTGGAGACGGTAGTAGTGGGGCCGGCCGCGGCCCTCCTCACCCGCCCACGCGAAGTGGACGGCGCCGGCCCCCGCCGCCCCGAGGCGACTCCGCGCCCGCGCTGCGAGATCCTGCGGCAGGCGGTCGACGTGGATCGCGACCAGCTCCTCGAGCAGGGCCCGCTGACCTCCGTCCATCGCCGCCGCCGGCAGTCCCCGGGGCTCGGGGGAGTAGGCGGTGGCCGCGTCCATGTCACCGAGTCGGGACCGCGACTCCTCCGGAACGCCGTCGTCGATGCGCTGGGCGTTCGCCGTGACGATGTCGGCGGGCGCGTGCGGGCTCAGGACGGCGGTCCGGCGCTGGTCGCCGTCGAGGCAGGCCAACAGCTCGCGGGCGACGTCCTCTTCTTCGGCGAGGACACGGAGGACGGCGCGTCCGGCGCGGCGCAGGGATGCGGGGTTGGTGCCGAGGAACACCGGCGTGGGCGACACTTCGGTGCCGCGGACGGTGTAGTTGACCGATACGTGGTGGCCTTCGAACCGCCACCCCCACGCGTCCGCAGCGGGATCGCCGAAGACGCTGAGATGGTACAGGCCCGGGTCCCGCCCGAGGGCGCGTCCCTCGAGAACGTCCAGGACCTCCTCCAGCGCCACGATGAGCACGGCCTTGCCGTAGGCGTGGAGGCTCAGCCCCGTCCGGAGCAGGTCGTGGGCGAGCCTCCGCTGGAGGTGATCCATCGCGTGCAGAGCGAGACCGGCTCGCTCGCGGGGAACGTAGTCCCAGTCGAGCCGGACGGGATCGTCGAGGCCGTACATCGCCTCCCGCCGCCCGCCGTCGGGGAGCGCGGCAAGGAACTCGCGGGCCGCCTCCCGCATCGCCGTTACGGAATCCGCCGTAGCCATGGAAGGAATCTAAACGAACACCGACGAGCGGCGGGGGCCGGGGTGACCCGGCCCCCGCTCCACCGAGGGAGTGGTGGGATGCGCTCTGGGAAACGTCAGGACGCCGTCACGCGGATCGGCGGGGTGAACATCCGCCAATCGTCGCCGCGGTGGTGGTAGGTGGGACGGCTCGGCGGCGGCGCCTTGTCCGCGGTGTCGTCCGACGAGTCGTCGACGCCGAACAGCGACCGCGACGGTTTGGTCGTGGGCTTCGGGGTGTCGGCCGGTTCGTCGCGGGCGACGCGGCGGTGGCATTGGCAGTGCCCGAGGATCGCCCACTCGCCGCCCTCGGGCAGGAAGAGCAGCGCGTCCTCGGTGAGCGACTCGTTCGGCTCGAGGACGAAGAAGCTCGGCTCCCGCTGCTCGCGGGTCCGCGGGTCGTCCCCAGGCCCGGCGCAGTTCCAGACCTTGGCCTCGCCGGGGTGGCGTGCGGTCGACGGGTCGTCGAACTCGGACGGATCCTTCGTCCGGTTCTCGGCCCGGTAGCCGGCGACCGTGAGCGCACACCCGTCGGGGGCGTAGATCCCGACCGGGCGGTCGCCGATGTTCGTGAGCGTCATCGTCACCCGATGCGGTTCGGACACCGGGATCTGGTTCGTGTAGGTCTCGGTTTCCATCCGCAGATGGGGATCCTTCACGTAGGCGGTGTGCGACGACGTGTAGCCCCACTCCACGTCGCCGTGGCGGCGCACCGGAGGGGTGGGTTCCGGCTCGCTCGACGAGCCGTCCGCGGGCGGCGAGGTGGACTCCACCGTCGTGGCCGGCATCTCGTCGTCGGTGGATGTCGCCGGAGCGGTCCGGGCCGGAGCCGGCTGCTCGGACGCGGCATCCCGGTCCGGAGCGGTGGTGCGCACGGCAGCGAGCGCTCCCCCGGCCACCAGGACCGCCGCAGCGGCCAGGACGGTGGGCCGGGTCACGAACCGGCGCCACCGGCGGCGCGGCGCGAGCTCGTCGCCGCGGACGGCGGTCATCACACGATCCGTGAAGCCGTCGTCGTCGGGCTCGGGCTCGCGACCCCTCCTCAGCAACGCGTCGAGACGGTCATCGAGCATCCTCTTCACCTCCGAATAGATAGGGCGCGAGACGGTCGGCGAGCACACGCCGGGCCTCGTGCAGGCGCGAGCGAACGGTGCCGAGGGGGCAGCCCGCAGCCTCCGCCACCTCGTCATAGGTCAGACCGGACTCCCGGAGCAGGAACGTCGAGCGGTACGGCTCGTCGAGCGCGTCGACGGCCTCCCGCACGACCCGCCGGAGCTCAGCCTCCTCGTGCGGGTCGGTGGTGGCGGCCGGGATCTCCTCCACCGGGGTGGGGACGCGCACCTCCTTGCGCAGCAACTCGATGCAGGTGTTCCGCGCGATCGTGAACGACCAGGCGACGAACCGGCCGGAAGACTCGTAGCGGGGCAGGCCCCGCCAGATCCGGAAGAAGATCTCCTGGGCGGCGTCGTCGCCGAGTCCCCGATCGCGCATCATGCGGCGGGCGAAGGACCGCATCGGACCCTGGAGCGTCCTCACGATCGTCTCGAACGCGTCCACGTCGCCCCCGCGGGCCTGCTCGACAACGGGGTCGAGAGCCTCGGGGTCCAGCCGTGTCGGCATCGTCCGTTCGTCCACCGCGTACACCATCGCCTCCCTGGGGTCCGGTCACCAAGGCACTACGAGCCCGGCCCCCGGGAAGTTCGCGGCTACTCGGGATCCGTCCGCTTCGCCCGGGTCGTCCCGGTAGAGCGCCCACGACGGCCGGGTGTGGCCTTCTTCGCCTGCGCCCTCTTCTTCGTGGCGGTCTTCTTCTTTCCCGGGGTTGCCTTCTCGGGGTGGGGTTCGTCCTCGATGAGGCCGTCTCGCATGTGCACGGTCCGGTCGGCCAGCGCGGCGAGCTCGACGTTGTGGGTGACCACCACGAGGGCCTTGCCTACCTCACACAACGAGCGGAGGAGCTGGTGGATGTCGGCCGCCGTCTCCGAATCCAGCTCCCCGGTGGGTTCGTCGGCCAGCAGCAGCGGCGGATCCAGCACCAGGGCGCGGGCCACGGCCACGCGCTGCTGCTCGCCACCGGACAGCTCCGTGGGCTTGTGGCGGCGGCGCGCCCCCAGTCCGACGCTTTCCAGGAGCTTCATCGGATCACGTCGCGGGCTCCGGGCATCGGTGTACCGCAATGGCATCGCCACGTTCTCCTCGGCTGTGAGGTGCGGCAGCAGGTTGAAGGCCTGGAAGATGAAGCCGATGTGCAACCGCCGGAGCCGGGCCCGGTGCGGTTCGGGGAGCCGGGAGGTCGCATCGCCGCGGAGCAGTACCTCGCCGGTGTCCGGATGGTCGAGGAGGCCCGCCATGTTCAACAGGGTGGTCTTCCCCGAGCCGGACGGGCCGACGATCGCGACGAACTCGCCCGCGTCCACCTCCAGGTCCACGCCGCGCAGGGCGGGGACGTCGATGCTGCGGCCGAGGTGGTAGGTGCGCTTCACCCCCCGGAGCGCGAGGACGGAGGAGGTCATCCGACCGTCCGCAGCGCTCGGACGGGGTCGATGCGCGCGGCCCGCCGCGCGGGCAGGAACCCGGCCCCCACACCGATCACGACCGACAGCAGGAAGACGAACGCGGCGAGGCGGGGCGTGACGGTGAACGCGATCACGCCCTCGTCCCGCGAGGTGGCGTTCAAGGCCTGGGTGAACAGCCAGCCCGTCAATCCCCCGAGGATCCCTCCGGCGAACGAGAGGATCGCCGCCTCGGACAAGAACTCCCGAAGGATGTCCCGGGACGAGGCACCGATGGCCTTCTTGATCCCAATCTCCCGGGTGCGTTCGGTCACCGAGAACACCATCGTGTTGATGATCGCCACACCCCCGACGAGGAAAGCCACGAGGGCCGACCCGAGGATGATCGCGTTCCAGATCGCCGTGAGCTGACGGAGCTGCTGAGCCGATGTCTCCGGCGGGAACACCAGGGCCCGGTCGGACAGCGCCCGGATCTCGTCGGCGACGACGTCCGCGTCGCCGTCTTCGGCGAGGTACACGGAGAACTCGTCCGCGATCCGGTCCACCTCGAGAAAGGGGTCGGCGTCGCGGGCGATGTCGCGGGTGTCCTCGATCGACGCCGACGCGAAGTCGTCCACCGGGGTGCCGGTGGCCCGGCCGACGCCCACGACCTCGAATTCCTTGTCGCGGATCAGGACCACGTCGTCGGGCCGGGCCGGACGCCCCCCGATGTCGAGGTCGCGCGCGAGGCTCGCACCGAGGACGATCTTCCATCGGTCGTCGGGCTCCAGCGCGCGGCCCGACGCGAGCTGGAGATCGCCCTGGGGAGACCGCAGCGCGCGCTCGATGTCGACACCGAAGATCTGTTTCGGGGGGCCGAACTGGGCGTCCATCTCCTCTTCGAAGAGCACCGTGACGCGGGGCACCACGACCTCGACGCCCTCGATCGCCTCGAGTTGTGGCAGCAGATCGATCGGGAGATGGCCGGCGGAGAAGAAAACGGTGGACCCCTTGGGCCGGACGAGGATCTGCTCCTCCAGAAAGTCCCGCAGGGAGCTGATGGAGCCGTTGAAGTTCTCGGCCAGCGAGCCCATGACGGTGAGCGCGAAGGCTCCCAGCGCGATGCCCGCCAGCGTGAGGAAGCTGCGGAGCTTACGCCGCCGCAGGTTGCGTCCGACCTCGCTGAACAACGTGGGCCGGCGCGCCTTCGGCGTCTGGGCGGGTTTCGTCTGGGCGCTCATGGTGGGATCGCTCGCATCTTGACGAAAGCCCGCCCGGCCCCGCAATCGGGGGGCCCGGTGTGCCGGGCATGCCAAGGACGGTGTCCGGGATGTCGGTGTCGCGTGGTTGGATGCGGACCCTTCCCCTGTGTGCGCCTTGACGAGGGGAGGGCGGTGTGGGGCCGAGAGGGTTCGATGCTCGGATCGCCCGCCGTGCGCGCGTCCAGCACGGTGTCTTCTCCCGGTCGCAGGCGGCCAAGGCGGGAGCCTCCCCGAGCATGCTCTCGGACCGCGTCCGGAAGGGTGAGCTGGTGCGGATGCACCGCGAGGTCTACGGGCTGGCTGGTGCGCCGCAGACCTGGCTCGCGGAGGTGATGGGCGCCTGCCTGGCGGTGGGTTCCGGGGCCGCCGCCGCGGGTCGGACGGCCGCCAGGATCTGGGGATTCGGTGAGTTCGCGGAGGGACCGGCGGATCTGGTCGTGGACCGCGCGCGAGTGGTCAGGCGTCCCGGAGTGCGGGTTCGCCGGGCCCGGGATCTGCTCCCACGCGACCGCACCCGCAAGGGCCCGATCCCGGTGACCAGCGTGCCGCGCACGCTGCTCGACCTGGCCGCCGAGGTGTCCGCCGACGAGCTGGAGGAGCTCGTGGAGGACGCTCTCCGCCGGCGGCTGACCACCGTCGCCGCGCTGCGGAAACGGGTCGAGACCGCAGGTCGCGGGTGCCGTGGCGTCGCCATCCTGCGCCGGATCCTCGATGTCCGGGGAACCGCTCCGGCCACCGAAAGCATCCTGGAGACCCAGCTCCTCCAACTGCTGCGCCGCGCTCCCGGAGCCGGTCCGCCAGCATCCCGTCCGCCTGCCGGACCGGGTGGTGAGGATCGATCTTTCCTACCCGCAGGTCAAGGTCATGCTCGAGTCGGACGGCTTCACGTGGCACGAGATGAGTCGCCGGGCCTGGGAGCGGGATCTCGACCGCCAGAACGAGCTCGTGGAGCTCGGGTGGCAGCCCCTGCGGATCACGAAGACCGATATCCGGACCCGGCCCGCGCGCACGGCGGAGCGGGTGAGCAACCTGCTCGCCGCGCGGGGCTACCGCTGGTAACCCTGTTCTGGGTGCGCTCGTTGGGGCAAAAGCCCAGGGAACGCACCCAGAAACGAGGTGGGCCCTCAGGCCCCCTGGGCGCTGCGGCGTTCGCGGATCCCGGGACTTCCCGCCGGCGAGATGCTCTCTGCGCGCCGGAGCGCCTTTGGGGGCGAGGCGAGCGCTTCGCGCAGCACCTCGTCCATGTGCTCGGCGAAGACGATCCGCAGGTCTTTGCGGACGAAGTCCGGCACCTCCCGCAGATCCGGTTCGTTGTCCATGGGCAGGATCACGCATTTCACGCCCGCACGGTGCGCGGCGATCACCTTCTCCTTGATGCCGCCCACGGGCAGGATCCGTCCCCGCAGCGTGATCTCCCCCGTCATCGCCACGCGGCGCCGGACCGGTACCTTCGTCACCGCCGAGATGAGGGCTGTGGCCAGAGTGATCCCCGCCGAGGGCCCGTCCTTGGGGATCGCGCCGGCCGGCACGTGGACGTGCACGTCGAAGTTCTCGTGCCACCCCTCGGGGGCCTCGAGGGTGTCCGACAGGGAGCGGGCGTAGGTGAGGGCGGCCTGCGCCGACTCCTTCATCACGTCGCCGAGCTTCCCGGTGAGGGTGAGTCGCCCCTTGCCCTCCACCAGCGACGCCTCCACGAACAGGACGTCGCCGCCGGCGGGGGTCCATGCCAGCCCGGTGGCCACACCGACCTCGTCGGCTCCGCGCACCTCGTCCCGGCGGATCCTGGGCGGGCCGAGCATCTCCTCGAGGTCCTTCGCGCGCACCGTCACCTTCCTCGCGGTCTGGCCCCCGGCCACGTCTCGGGCGACCTTGCGCAGCACGCCGGCGATCTCGCGCTCGAGGTTCCGTACGCCCGCCTCGTGGGTGTAGTTGCGGATGACACCACGCAGGGCCTCGTCGGCGATCCCGACCTTGCTCTTCTTGAGTCCGTGCTCGGTGATCTGGCGCGGCACCAGGTACCGCTTGGCGATCGCGAGCTTCTCCGGCTCGGTGTAGCCCCGCAGCTCGATGGTCTCCATCCGATCGCGCAGCGGCGCTGGGATGGTGTCCAGCATGTTCGCGGTGCAGATGAACAGGACGTGCGACAGATCCAGCGGCACCTCCAGGTAGTGGTCGGAGAAGCTGTGGTTCTGCTCGGGGTCGAGCACCTCCAGCAGCGCCGCCGATGGATCGCCGCGGATGTCCATCCCGATCTTGTCGATCTCGTCGAGCATCATCACCGGGTTCAGGCTCCCGGCCTTACGCAGGCTCTGCACGATGCGTCCGGGCAGGGCTCCGATGTAGGTGCGCCTGTGGCCCCTGATCTCGGCTTCGTCGCGGATGCCGCCGAGCGACATGCGGACGAACTTGCGCCCGAGGGCCCGGGCGATCGACTGCCCGAGTGAGGTCTTGCCGACACCCGGCGGACCGACGAACAGCAGGATGGGGGCCCGGCCCCCGGGCCGGAGCTTGAGCACGGCCAGATGCTCGACGATCCGTTCCTTGATCTTCTCCAGGCCGTAGTGGTCCTCGTCCAGGATCTGCTGCGCGTGCTCGAGGTCGGTGTCGTCGGTGGTGAGCACGCTCCAGGGCACCGCGAGCAGCCAGTCGAGGTAGTTCCGGCTGACCGTGCGCTCCGGTGAGGCCGACGGGATCCGCTCCAGCCGCGCCAGCTCGCGCTCGGCCGCCTTCGCGGCCTCCTCCGGCATCTCCGCCTCCGCCACAGCACGCCGCAGCTCCTCGATCTCGGAGGACTCGTCGTCGCCTTCTCCAAGCTCGTTGCGGATCACCTCGAGCTGCCGCCGGAGGAACTGCTCACGCTGCACCTTGCGGACGTCCTCGGTGAGCTGCTCCTGGGCCTGGGTGGACAGTTGGAGGAGGTCGCGCTCCCGCTGCAGGTGGCGCTCGAGCAGCTCCAGCCGGCCGCCCACGTCGAGGGTGGCCAGCAGCTTCTGCTTCTCGCCGGGCTCGATGTTGAGGTTGGCGGACAGGAAGTCGGCGAGGTCGCCGGGATCGCCGATGTTCACGGCGGCGACTGCGAACTGCGGCGGGATGTAGGGGGCCAGCTCGGCGACGTCGCGGAACACCGTGAGGACCGAGCGCATCAGCATCTGGGCGTGCTCGTCGGGTGGTGGTGCCTCGAGAGCCTCGACGCGGGCCCGCAGGTACGGGTCGGTGGACACCCACTCGGTGAACCGCACCCGGGAGATGCCCTGCAGAGCGACCTGGACGCCGCCTGTGGGCAGCCGCACGAGCTCGGCGACGCGCGCGGCGGTCCCCACCGAGTGGAGACGCTCGGGTCCCGGCTCGCCCTCCCCGGGCTCGCGGACGGCGACGGCGGCCAGCATCCGGTTTCCCGCCACCACCTCGTCGACGAGCTTGAGGGACCGTTCACGACCGACGAACACCGGGAGGGCCAGGTTCGGGAAGAGCACCGCCTCGTTCAGGGGCAGGACGGGGAGCTCCGGGGGCAGCCCGGACGGTTCACGTTTCGGTTTCCCGCGTTTGTCGACCACCGGGATACGGTCGCGCTGAGCCTCCTCGGAGGCCGCGCCGGCCTTCGGGCGCCTGGTCAATCGAGGTCCACCTGCACCCGGGTCGGACGGCGGTCCACCTTCGGCAGCCGGACGGTGAGCATCCCCTCGGCGAAGTTCGCCGCCGATCGTTCGCCGTCGACGGGAAGCGGCAGCACGAACCGTCGTTCGAAGGGTCCGGACGGGATCTCGAGCTGCAGGCACCGGGCCCGCTCGGGCTCGGCGAGCCGCTCGGCGGCGATGGCGCGCTCGCCGGCCAGCGTGACCTCCTGGTCCTCGACTTCGATCGTCACCGAGTCACGGTCCACGCCTGCGAGCTCGGCGACGAGCACGTACTCGGCCTCCGTCTCGTAGACGTCGACATGGGGCTCCCACGTGCGCTGGTACGCGGACGGGGTCGAGCGTCGCAACAGATGCTGCACCATGTCATCGACGTGGCGCTCCATATGCTCGAACAGCGGGTCCCGGTCGAACCGGACACCGAGGCTCATGTCGCCTCCTTTCCACCACCGGCCCGGGGGCCGGGCCACCACGACTCGCGACGGCTAGTGTAGCGAGCCTTCGCCCGCAGGCCGTGGGAGCG
>CAZLKN010000001.1:214985-233399 GCA_964560135.1 uncultured Actinomycetes bacterium
ACCACGACTCGCGACGGCTAGTGTAGCGAGCCTTCGCCCGCAGGCCGTGGGAGCGGGCTCAGGGTCGGCGAAGCCGCGTCGCTCCATCGCCCCCCACTCACGCCGCGGCCGCCAGAGCACCGTGAGCTGCCGGTAGCCGACGTTCTCGAGCATCGTCCACAGGGCCACCAGTGCGCGGTCGCCGATGGTGCCCAGCAGGCCGATCAGCCAGCCTCCGGCGAGGGTGGCGCTCCGTTCTCCAGATCACGGCGTAGTTCCTCGATCAGCTCGGCCAGCCTGCGCGCGGACCGGGGTCCGGCTTCGTCACCGCGACCGAGTATCGTCTCGGCCTCCCGGGCGAGCTCGGATCCGCGCGGGAACCCGAACGTCCCCAGCGCGCCGGAGAGTTTGTGGGCCTCGCGCTCGGCGGCCTCCAGCAACGCGGCTTGCAGGTGGCCGGAGAGCATCGCCGTGGCCGCATCCTCGAGGACCGTCAGCCGTTCGAGGGCGTTACGCCTGGCGTGTTCCCACAGCGAGCCCATCCGAGCTTCCAGCTCGGCCAGTTGCCGCCTGCGGTCGGGGGACAGTCCGGACACGTTACGGTTCCATCTGCCAGCCGAGGAGCTGCGATATCCGGTCGGGGAGTTCCACGGGATCGAACGGCTTGGAGATGAACCCGTCGATGCCGAGCTCGCCGTACCGCTCCCGGTCGGAGGTCAGGACCTTCGCTGTGAGCAGGATCACGGGGATCCCGCTGGTGTCGGGCCGCGCCCGGAGCTGCTCGAAGGTCGTCGGCCCGTCCATGTCCGGCATCATGACGTCCAGCAGGATCGCGTCCGGTTTCTGCGCCGCGGCGACCTCGACCCCTTCAGCACCCGACGAGGCTGTGAACACGTCCCACCCGGCGATGACCTCGAGGGTGGCCTGCGCCACCTCCCGGATGTCACGCTCGTCGTCGATCACCAGTAGCCGTTTCGTCATGTCGCCTCTCCCCCGGGCCGCTGCTTCTCCTCGGTCCCCGATCCGACGATGGTCCCCACGAGATCGAGGATCCGCCGCTGCAGCTCCTCCGGTGTGGTCCGGCCCTTCGTCATGAATTCTGTCCGACCGAGCTGCAGGCGCGCACGTTCGCCCGCACCCAGGTCCTTACCCGAGTACACGATGATCGGGATCGCGCCGATGCGCCCGCGGGCGCGCAGGCGGTCCACCACCTCGAAGCCGCTGCCCTCGAACAGCACGAGGTCGAGGACAAGCAGGTCGGGATCGAGTCGCTCGATGAGCTCGACGGCATCGCGGGTTGTGGCCGCACAGACGGCCTGGACGCCGGCGCCTCGGAGGAACTCGCTGAGCACCTCTGCCAGATCCGTGTCGTCCTCGACGATCAGGGCCGTGGTATCCCGGGCGGTGGGGCCGACCAGGCGTTCGACCACACGCTGGACCACTTCCGGATCCCACGGTTTCACGATCCAGTCCACGGCTTCCATGGGCCGGGTCACGTCCTCGGGACGTACGTGGCTGAGGATCACCACGGGGACATCGCGGGTCGCCTCGTCCTCCTTCAGCTCCTCCAGCACCTCCCAGCCGTTCTGGCCGGGCATGACGAGGTCCAGCAGGATCACATCAGGTCGTCGTTCCCGCGCCATCTGCAGCGCCTCCATACCGCTTCCGACGGCGGTGACGTGGAACCCGCGGGAGCCGATGTCGGCGATCAGTCGGTCACGCACATCGGTGTCGTCGTCGCAGACCAGGATCTCGCCGCGTCCCCGCAGCGGCCGGCCCCTCTGCGTCGGGAGCGTGAACGAGACCGTCGTTCCCCGGCCCACCTCGCTGTCCAACCAGATACGGCCCCCGTGACGCTCGACGATCTTCTTGCAGATCGCGAGCCCGAGTCCGGTCCCGCCCTTCTCCCTGGAGTCTGAGGCGTCCACCTGGGTGAACCGCTCGAAGATCGTGGGGATCTTCGACGGCGGGATGCCCCGGCCCTCGTCCCGCACGCGAAACAGGACCTGGCCACCGTTCTGCTCGGCTTCGAGGTGGACCGCACCCCCGGGCTCGGAGAACTTGATCGCGTTGGAGAGCAGGTTCGTGATCGTCTGGAGCACCCGGTCCGCGTCGGCGTGCACCGGCGCTTCGACAGGCAGGACGCGCAGCGTCACGGTGTGTTCGTCGGCCATCGCCTGCATCACGTCCGCACCCTGCTCCATCAGGTCGCGGACGTCGTGGTCGCGGGGGTCCATCTCCACGCGGCCCGACTCCATGCGCTCGATGTCCAGGATGTCGTTGATGAGGCGGATCAGGCGGTCGGTGTTGTGGACGGCGATGTCGAGCATCCGCTGGCCTCGCTCCGAAAGCTCTCCGATGGCCCCCGAGGCCAGGAGACCGAGGGCCCCGCGGATCGAGGTCAGCGGGGTCCGAAGCTCGTGACTGACGACCGAGACGAACTCGTCCTTGAGCCGCTGCATCTCCCGCCGGTCGCTGATGTCCAGGACGTGGCCGACGAGCATCCACTCGCCTTCCTGGCCCTGCAGGTGGACCGGCGAGTGCACCCATAGGTAGGTCCCGTCGGCGTGCCGGAATCGGTACTCCACCTCTGCCTGACCGCCGCCCGCGGCGATCAGGTCGCCGAGGACCCGTTCGACGTCCGGCCGGTCGTCCGGGTGGATGCGCTCGAGCACGAAGGCGGAGGACCCCGTCATCTCCTCCGTCGTGTACCCCAGGATGCGCTCGACGTTCGGGCTCAGGTACTTGATCCGCAGGGTATCGGGGGACATCTGAAAGACCACCGCGGGGCTGGCCGCGACCAGGCTCTCCAGGAACTCCTTGGCTTCCCGCAGCTCGTGCTCGCGTTCGCGCAGCCGGATCCCGGTTCGTTCGATGGCGCGGCTGAGCTCACCGAGCTCGTCGCGGTCGTCGCGCGCGACCAGCGGCGGTTCCCCGGCAGCGAGGCGGCGGGCGCTGGCTTCCACGCGGCCGACGCGGTCCACCACCCCCGAGGAGAACAGGAGCGCCGCCACGATCCCGCCCACCAGTCCGAGGAGCAGGCAGAGGACCACGACGAGGAAGGCATACCGTCGCACGCCCTCCGCCCGGACGAGCTGCTCGGCCAGGCGTCCGGCCTCGTGCTCCTCCATCTGCTCGAGGATCCCCCGGACGCTCTGCGCGACCAGCCTGCCCTGGGCGAGCGCCTGCGTCTGCTCCACGGTCGGTGCGCCGCCGGTGGGGCGTGTCCGCCGCAGGGTGTCGAGGATGTCGAGCCGCCGCTCGGACATCTGCGCGACCCGGGCCGCGCGGTCGGCCTGCTCGGCTTCGTCCTGCACCATCGAGCCGAGCCGGCCGAGGGCACCGGGGAGCCGCTCCCTGGCCGTGAAGTAGGGGGTCAAAAACGCATCTCGGCCCACGAGCAGGTATCCACGCACCCCGGTCTCGGCATCCACGAGCAGCGCCCGGACCTCGAGGATCTGGGACCGCAGCTCGAGGGTGGCGTGGAGCTCCCGGTCGGCCCGGCCGCTGCTGTGCTGGACGAGCAGGAAGGAACCGCCGGCCACGACCAGCGCGACGAGCGGGATAGCCACGACCACCACGCCTTTGCGTCGCAGCGGCAGATCAGACCAGGCCCTGCCGAGCCGGGATGGCTCTGGCGGGGAATGAGTGTCGACGGCCACGTCCCCATTGTCTACGTTGTCGTATCGATTTGGAAGCGATGGATACGTTGCGCCCCTGGATGGGGTATGACGGGGGAAGGTGAAGCGATGGCCGGGAGGGGACCGATGCGGTGGTGGCGGAACCTCGCGCTCGCGAGGAAGGTGGCGTTCGCGTTCGGGGTCGTGTACCTGGTGGTGGGGGGCGTCGGGTTCGCGGTGACCGCCGACGTCGATTTCACGGCGCGGACGGGCGAGTCCCTGGTGATCTTCGACCTGAATCCGCTGCACAACATCGTCCATCTCGGTGTGGGGGCGCTGCTGTTCTTCGGCGCCTTCGGCGGTGTCTGGGCCGCACGTGCCTTCTGCGTGGTGGTCGGTGCGGTGTACCTGGCGGTGGGGTTCGCCGGGCTGTTCGCGATCGGTGAGGAGGCGAACATCCTCGCGCTCAACCACGCCGACAACGGCCTGCACCTACTGTCGGGTGCGCTCTTGTTCGGCGTGGGGCTGCGACCGGCCGTGCAGGAGCTGGTGAGCCCCGAGGAGATGATCGGGATGCCCGAGGAGCCCGAGGACGAACCGGTGGACTACGTCGACGAGCCCCTCCCCGAGCCCGCACCGCCCCACGCCCGGGCCGAGGCCCCGCCGCCGCCCCCGGCCCCCGCCGCCGCCGAAGAGGTCCTGGACTGGGGGGACGACGAGGAAGGCGACGAGTGGGACGAGCTGGAGCAGACGATCGCGATGGACGCCTCGGACGACTGGCCGCAGGAGGGCGACGTCGACTGGGACGACGTCGAGGTCACCGACGAGCTCGGGGTGCTGCGCCCCGGTGAGGCTGCGCCGGTGACCGGACGCTACGCGTGCATCTGCGGCCAGGAGCTCGATCTCGAGCACGGGAAGACCGTCCCGCCGTGTCCCTCGGGCGAGGCCGGGGAGCACCGGTTCCGGCTGCTGTCCCACGAGTCGAACTGACGCCGAACGCCCGTGAGGGCGCCGTTGGCTGTCTATACTTGAATAGAGCGGCCGGGACCTCCCACCGGGTCCAACCGTGCGCCGACAACCACACGCGTCGAGAGGAGTTCGAGGTGGCCGCGAAATCCGTCCAGGAGATCGAGCAGGTCGTCGTCCGCTTCGCCGGTGACTCCGGCGACGGGATGCAGGTCACCGGCGACCGCTTCACGAACGCCACGGCCGTCTTCGGCAACGATCTGGCCACCTTCCCCGATTACCCGGCCGAGATCCGGGCCCCCGCAGGGACCACCTACGGCGTGTCCGGCTTCCAGGTGCATTTCGCCGACCACGACATCCTCACCCCCGGGGACGCGCCCAACGTGCTGGTCGCCATGAATCCCGCCGCACTCAAGACCAATCTCGGAGACCTCGAGCCGGGCGGCACGCTGATCGTGAACTCCGACGCATTCGAGGACCGCAACCTCCAGAAGGCCGGCTACGCCGCCAACCCGCTCACCGACGGCTCTCTCGAGGGCTATCAGGTCTACGAGGTGCCGCTGAACAAGCTCACCCTCGGAGCGCTCGACGGGATCGAGGGCCTCACGCAGAAGGAGGCCCTCCGGGCCAAGAACATGTTCGCCCTGGGCCTGCTGACATGGATGTTCTCCCGCCCCGCGCAAGGAACCGAGCAGTGGATGCGCAGCAAGTTCGGCAAGCGTCCGGAGATCGCCGAGGCCAACATCCGCGCCTTCAAGGCGGGGATCGCGTTCGGGGAGACCACCGAGGTCTTCACCCACAGCTTCGTGGTGAAGCCGGCGACGCTCGAGCCCGGGACCTACCGCAACATCACCGGCAACCTCGCCCTGAGCTACGGACTGGTCGCCGCCGCCCAACGGTCGGGCCTCGAGATGTTCCTCGCCGGCTACCCGATCACCCCGGCCTCCGACGTACTCCAGGAGCTCGCCCGCCACAAGGCCTTCGGAGTGAAGACGATGCAGGCCGAGGACGAGATCAGTTCCATCGGTGCGGCGCTGGGAGCGTCCTTCGGCGGCGCCCTGGGCGTCACGATCACCTCCGGCCCGGGACTCGACCTGAAATCCGAGACCCTCGGGCTCGCGGTTTCGGTGGAGCTGCCGATGCTCGTGATCGACATCCAGCGGGCCGGCCCGTCCACCGGGATGCCGACGAAGACCGAGCAGGCCGACCTGCTGCTGGCGATGTTCGGTCGACACGGTGAGGCGCCGCTGCCGATCGTGGCGGCCAAGAGCCCCACCGACTGCTTCGACATCGTGCTCGAGGCGGCACGGCTGTCGTTGAAGTACCGAACCCCGGTGATCATCCTGTCCGACGCGTTCCTCGCCAACGGGGCGGAGCCGTGGCGGCTGCCCTCGGTCGACGATCTGCCCGACCTGCGTACCGTCTTCTCCTTCGCCACCGAAACGAACCAGGACGGCGAGTTCTGGCCGTTCAAACGCGATCCCGAGACCCTCGCCCGTCCGTGGGCGATCCCCGGCACCGCGGGCCTCGAGCACCGGATCGGGGGCCTCGAGAAGTCGGACGGACCCGGCGACATCTCCTACGACCCCGACAACCACCACAAGATGACGCTGCTGCGGGCCGAGAAGATCGCCCGGATCGCCCGGGACATCCCACCCCTGCCCGTGGACGACCCCGATGGTGACGCCCGGCTGTTGATCCTGGCCTGGGGCTCGACCTACGGTCCGGTGCGCGCCACCTGCAAGCGGCTGCGCCGCGCCGGACGCAAGGTCGCCCAAGCCCACCTGCGGCATCTCAATCCCTTCCCGGCCAACCTCGGCGAGGTGCTGCGGTCCTACGACCGGGTGGTGATCCCCGAACACAACCTCGGACAACTGCTCAAGCTGGTGCGGGCCGAGTTCCTCGTGGACGCGCGCGGCTACAACAAGGTTGCCGGGGTGCCCTTCAAGGCCGCCGAGCTCGAACAGGTCATGATCGACCATCTGGAGGAGATCTCATGAGCACCGGCAACGCGAACGGCGGGGCCCCCGTGGTCCAGCTCACCAAGAAGGACTTCGAGTCCGACCAGGACGTGCGGTGGTGCCCGGGGTGCGGCGACTACGCGATCCTGGCCACCGTCCAGAGCTTCATGCCCGAACTCGGCGTCCCGCGTGAGAACGTCGTGTTCGTCTCCGGGATCGGGTGCGCGTCCCGGTTCCCCTACTACATGGAGACCTACGGGATCCACGGGATCCACGGGCGGGCCCCCGCGATCGCCACGGGACTGTCGGCCGCCCGTCCCGACCTCGACATCTGGGTGGTCACCGGGGACGGCGACGCGCTGTCGATCGGCGGCAACCACCTGATCCACGCGATGCGTCGGAACGTCGACCTCACGGTCCTGCTGTTCAACAACCAGATCTACGGGCTCACGAAGGGGCAGTACTCGCCGACCTCCGAGATCGGCAAGGTGACGAAGTCGACCCCCTTCGGCTCGGCCGACTATCCCTTCAACCCCATCTCGCTGGCTCTGGGGGCCGAGTGCTCGTTCGTGGCCCGCACCGTGGACAACGACCGCCGTCACATGACCGAGGTGCTCGGCAAGGCGATCAAGCACCGCGGGACACGGTTCATCGAGATCTACCAGAACTGCAACATCTTCAACGACGGCGCCTTCGACGCGGTCCGCGACCCGAAGATCCGCGGAGCCAACCTGATCAAACTCGAGCCCGGGAAGGCGATCCGGTTCGGGGCCCAGGACGAGAAGGGGGTCGTAGCCGATTCCGACGGCACCCTGCGGATCGTGGACGTGGAAGAGGTCGGTGAGGACCGCCTGCTCGTGCACGACGAGAACACCCTCGACGCCTCCAGGGCGTTCGCCCTCTCGAGGCTGGCTCACACCCCGACCGGACCCACCCCCACCGGCGTGTTCCGCGCCGTGGAGCGGCCCGTGTACGAAGACATCCTGCAGCGCCAGCAGGACGATGCGCGGGCGAAGGACGCAGAGGCTGATCTCCACGCGCTGTTGCGTACGGGCGACGTCTGGGACGCCGGGTAGCGCTCAGTCGCTTTCGGGTGGCGGCCGCTGACGGTCCCCCTGGTTGCCCGGGTCCGGGGTGGCGGGCGGGTCGTCGTCCTCCGACGGTGTGGGGGCCGGGGTGGCCGTCCGCACATCCGGGGTCGGCGTGGCCACGACGCGCGGTGTAGGCGGGGGTGGGGTCTCGTCGGGGATGCAGAACCCCTCGTCGGGATCGTAGGTCGACCCGCGTACGCAGGGGATCGGGGTCCGTTCGACCAGCTCGCACCGGCCCGTGGCCGGGTCGCAGCTGTGTCCCACACCGCAGGCGACGCAGGGGCTCCGCGACGGGGTCTGGGGGCCGGGGGTACGGGCGATGGTGTCGGCGACCGGCTCCTGGACGGGCACCGGAGCCAGCGAGAACGCCACCAGCGCCGCCGCGAAGGCGCCCAGCATCCCGAGCGGGAGCCGGTAGGTACGGACCCAGCGCGACAGCTTGCCGGGCCGCCGGTCTCGTGACGTGAACGTGTCGATGTCCGCTCGTCCTCCTGCCGGTGGTCTTCCCGCGCGGGAGTCTACCTGCGGGGACCGACAGTCCTACGGCGTGGAGCCGACGGCGATCTCGCGGACGCACAGATCGTGACCGAGCCGCTTGGAGGCCGTCTTCAGCATCTCGACGTCACCGGAGCCGAAAGCGTCGAGGACCCCCTGCACGATCGCCCGGTCGAGTTGGCAGACCTCGCCCTCGGGTGCCTCCATGGCCACGCGTCCGAACGGGCAGTTGCTGGTCGACACCTGGACGGTGCCGTCCACGCAACGCTGGATCGACGGGTGGAAGCCGAGCCGCTCCAGGACCCCTTCGAGGCAGACGACCGCGTCGTCCGGTCCGAGGCCGAGCTCGGCCTTCACCGTGAGCGCGGTCTCGCGGCCGAAGCGCCGTCCGACCGCCTCCAGGCCCTCACCGGAGGTCAGCGCCTGGAGCAGCAGATGGGCCAGCAGGTCGTAGTGGCGTTCGGGGATCGAGAACGAGACCTCCACGTCGCTGCAGGTGTACAGCTTCGAGGGTCGGCCGGCACCGGGCCCGCGACGGCCGTTCACCCGCTTGAACTCCGAGCGGAGCAGGCCGGCGTCCAGCAGCTTGTCGAGGTGGAACTTGGCCGCGTTGCGGTGGATGTCGAAGCGGCGCGCGACCTCGTTGACGGTGACGGGCCCGTGGTGGCGCAGGACGTGGAGGTAGATCGCGCGGCGCCGTTCATCACCGAGGATCGAAGCGATCCGGTCGGGGTCGTGGGGTAGTGGGATCGACGTCATCAGAGGTCACCTTTCCGGCCCCCGCCCCCAGGGCAACCCGTAACAGCGGGGACTTCCCAAGTCTACCGGGGCTCGGAGAACGTGTAAACCAAAGGCCGGTTGTGTAAAGACTTGACGGAGGGTCGTACAGTGATAAGGGTAAGAACGCAGCATCAACGGCTCCTGGGCTTGATCTGTAGGATCGGCCGGAAGGAACCCCTGGAGCGTCCCGCCCCGGGGGTTTTCCCACTCACGGAACCGCCTGGCCCCGCCGACGGCGCCCGGGAGCCCGATGGAGGAACGAAGGAAACATGATGGAGACGACGACACCACTGGCCCAACTGTTCATGGTCGAGCCCGAGAACGACTGGCGGACCGGTGCCGCCTGCCGCGAGCTCGACCCCGACCTCTTCTTCTCGCCCGACAGTTTCGAGTCGAAGCAGGAGAAGGACGAACGTGAGATCGAGGCGAAGGCGGTCTGTGCCCGGTGCACGGTCCGTGACGAGTGCCTCGACTACGCCCTCAAAGCCGGTGAGCGCTACGGGATCTGGGGCGGGCTCACCGAGCAGGAGCGCCGCGCCCACGTCCGCCGGCGCGGCAACCGATCGGCCCAGCGGGTCTCCTAGCGGGCGCCTGCCTTCCCGGCCCCCGGGTGGTTGGTACCGTGCGGGGATGCCGCCGCGCTACGGTCCGGAGTGTCTCGACAGGCTCCGCTCCGTGCTGCCCGACGACCGCGGTGATCTCACCGAGGCAGACCGCCCCGCGGCGGTGCTGATCCCGCTGTTCGCGTGCGATGGCGAGCTCCACGTGGTGCTGACGAAGCGGTCGGCGACGGTTCGCCGTCATCGCGGCGAGGTGTCCTTCCCCGGCGGGGGGTGGGAATCCGGCGACCCTTCGCTTGCGGACACCGCACTGCGCGAGGCGCAGGAGGAGGTCGGCCTCGCCCCCGCAGACGTGGAGATCCTGGGCATCCTCGGGGACGCCCCCACGGCCGTCACCGGATGGGTCGTGCGGCCGTTCGTGGCGCGGATCCCCTTCCCCTACGATCTCGTGCCAGACCCCCGGGAGGTGGCCCGCGTCCTCACTCCGCCGCTGCACCTGCTCGCCGACCCGCACCGGCGCAGGGACGAGGTCTGGGAGCGGGGCGGGGTCCGCTTCCCGATGCACTTCTTCGACGTGGACGGTGAGGTCGTCTGGGGGTTGACGGCCCGCCTGCTGGTGGTCCTGCTCGACCGGATCGAGGGCCGGGAGCCGGGCCCCCTGACCCTGCCGCCGTCCCCTCCGCCGGACTAGGCGGCGGCGGTTTCCACGGGGCGGCGGGTGCGCGTGGCGAGGGTGACGGCCAGGGTCACCGCCGCGGACGCCAGCGGAGCCACCACGAAGGCGCCGAACGCCGGTCCCTCGGGCAGGGTCAGCAGCACGACGCCCTGCCACAGCGATCCGCGGGTGATCCACCCGAGGGCCACGATCCCGGCCAGCCCGGCCACGGCCCCGGCCACCGCGGCGGCGTGCGGGACCCGCCTCCAGAGGCCGGCGAAGACCGGGACCGCGATGGTCGCCGCCAGCAGGTCCGCGACCAGGAACAGGCGCAGGACGCTGTGCCCCTGGAGCGCGATCACGGCTGCGGGCACGGTGAGGGCGACGGTGATGGCGCGGGCCGCGCCCAGCGTGATCCGGCCCCCGGCCACGTGAACGGCGCCCAGCGAGGTGAGGGCGTTCTGCAGGGTGTCCACGGTGGAGCACACGAGCGCGACGGCGAGCCCCACCACGCCGACCACGACCCAGCTCGGGAGTCCCTCGAGCAGCGTGAAGAACGCGAGGGACGGCACCTCCAGCGCCCCGCGGCCCGCGGCGACGGCACCCCCGAGCCCCAGGATCGCGATCATCGGCACGATCGCGATCCCCGCCCCCACGGTGCCCCGCACGAGGACGCGGTCGTCACGGGAGGCCCAGACGCGCTGCCAGAAGCCCTGGTGGAAGAGGTTCGCCGCCACGACGGCGATCATGAGGACGACGAACAGCTCGGCCCCCGTCCGGCCGACGGCCCAGGCGCCGCCGGCGCGGGCCGCCTGCAGCGGAGCCTCGACGCCTGCGAAGACGGCCACGGCGCCCGCGACGAGCAGCGTGGCGATGAGCCATGCCTGCCACCGGTCGGTGTGCAGCGACGCGGGGAGGCCGCCGTAGGCCGTGTAGGCGGCGGTCACCGCGGCGACGGCGACGATCGGGACGAGCGGGTCGATGCCACTGAGCAGGGCGACCACCCCGCCGACGGCGGTGAGCTCGGCGGTCAGGAAGAGGAACATGTACAGCACCGAGATCCCGCCGGCGTAGGCCTGCATGCCCCGTCCGAAGCGTTGCCGGACGAAGTCCAGGACCGTCGAGCCGCGCGGGACGTGCGCGCGCACCGCCGGACCGAGCCAGGCGAAGATCGCGACCGCCACCGCCTGTCCCACGGCGTACCCGGCGATCCCCAGGGCGCCGCCGAATGTGCCCACCTCAGGAGGCGCGAACAGGATCCAGGCACCGAGCGCGGAGGCGAAGAAGCTGAGGGCCACGGCGGCCGCACCCTGGGTGGCGCGGGCGGTGAGGTAGGGGTCGCGCTGGTCGACGCCGAACCGCGTCGCACCCCTGACGCCGACCCATGCGAACAGCGCGAGTGCGGCGAACGTGACGGTGAGTCCGAGTGTGCTGCCGATCATCTACGGGCCTCCCTTCGCCGGCGTTACCCGGATCAGGTTCTGGGGGTCGGCGGCTCACCAGCCGCCCTCTCAGCCCGGTCCCACCGAGCTCCCCCGTCCGTTTGGACGTGATCTACGGTCTCACGACCGCTTCTTGCGGCCACCACCCTTCGGTTTCTCGTCCTCCGCGTCAACTCCGGCGTCACGCAGGGCGGCGGCCAGCGCCGTGTTGGCGCTCTTCGAGCGATCGTCGCTCTTCGCCTTGCCGGAGGCGGCGGTCTTGGCCTTTGGTTTGGCCCGGGTCTTCTTGGCGGGTTTCTCCGTGCCGGACGCCTCGGCGGCGCGTTTCCCGGAGGCCGCCGACTCCGGCAGCTCGGGTTGTTCGGTGCCCCCGGCCTTCTCCTCGCTCGGTTTCTCCTCCGCCGGCGGTTCGGACTTGTCGGCCTCGGGTTTGTCTGCTTCGGACTTGGCTGCCTTGGGCTTCTCGGTCTTGGCCTTCTCGGTCTTCGGTTTCTCGGCTTTGGGTTTCTCGGCTTTGGGCTGCTCGGTTCCTTCGGGCTTCTCCAGTTCCCGCCGCACACGCTCCAGCTCTCGGACGATGGACGCCTGTGCCTGCTGGAGCCCGTCCAGGGACGAGCGCAGCTTGCCGACCTCGTCGAGGAGGGTCCCGACCCGGGCGAGTTCGCGCTCGACCACGCCGACGAGCTGGGCCAGGCGGGCGTTCGAAGCGGGCTCGGAGGCCGGCTGTGGAGCCTTGGGCTTCGCCTCCTGCGTCTTGGGGGCCGGCTTGGCGGGCTGGTTCGGCTGGCCGTCCTGGTTCGCCGCCCGCTTGGCGAGGTACTCGTCGAGAGATGTCTGGGGGATCGACCACCGCTCGCCGGCGGCGTCGGTCACCTTCTCGGCCGCCAGGGTGCCCTTGCGGATGAGTTCTCGGACCCGGATCTGGCTGACGCCCAGGACGCGGGACGCCTCACGCATCGAGATGCCTTCGGTCATGCGGGTACCCCCTCGGCGGTGCGGGGACGGGAAGTCGACGCGTCAGGGTACCAAGTGAGCCCGGGTCGGGTCGACGAGACCGGCGTGGGGTCACTCATCCGGATCGGGCGGTGGGGTTGGAGCCGGCGTGGGAGCCGGCGTGGGCGGGGGCTCCTCCGGCGTCGGCTCGGGTGTGGGCTCCGGGGTGCCCGGACCGAACTCGATGATCCGGGGCTCGGGCTTGTACCGCGTGAAGAACCGCTGGCGGTTGGTTTTCCCGTCGGCGGTGGTGATGACCCGCCACACGACGATGTCGAACCCCCGGGAGCCGCTCTGGACGACGCGCTCCTGGGCCGGTGGAAGGTCCGGGTTCGGCTTGCGCTGCTCGGGCGGGTCGGTGAAGTTCGTCCGCTCGCCGGCCTCCGCCTGGATGGTCTTCCCCTGCTTGTCGCCGTAGAAGGACACGGTGACGGAGGTGTTGGAGGCCGATGTCTTCACGAGGATGCCCCCGGGGGAGTCGTTAGTGAACTTCAGGTCGGGGGAGGGCCAGGAGATGGTGGCTTCGCGGCCCGGGGGGTAGCGCGAGATGTAGTAGGAGTGGGCGCGGTAGGTGTCGAGCTTGTACCCGCCGAAGAAGATCGCGTTGTAGAAGGTCGTGGCGAACTGGGAGACGCCCCCGCCGATGTCGTCCTTGTACTCGCCGTCGTAGATCATGGGGGCCGAGACGAAGCCGCGCTCCGCGGTGCGGCGTCCGACGAAGCGGTTGAGGGAGAAGGTCTCGCCGGGCCGGATCAGTGCCCCGTCCACGATCTGAGCGATCCTCTGGATGTTCTTCACGCGCGGTGGGCAGCACGGGTAGTTGGTGGTGAAGGTGGACACCCGTTCGTTGATCCGCAGGGCCTGGGCCCCCTCGGTGGTGAGGGACGGCTCGACCGAGGAGAACGCGGCCTGGGTGCGCCGTGGCGGATCCCGTCGCGCGACCTGTAGGAGCGCCGCGGCCGTCTGTTCCGCGTCGAAGGACAGGCCGTCCCGGCCCGGATCGACGCTCACGCTGCCACCACCCACCGAGAAGGAGGCGTTCCGCGGTTCCCGCTCGAAGGGCTCCATGCGGGGGCCGAGCTGCTCGCGGACCTGCTCCGCGGAGAAACGCACCTCGAGGATCCACTCGCCACGACGCTCCACCGGAACGGCTTCCAGCAGCGGCGCGAGCTCGGCGGGCTGGAGCTCCACCGGTTCATCGTCCGGCGACATGAGGGTGACGGGCCCCCGCAGGAGCCGGTTGGCGAACTCGGCCGCGCGGGCGGCGTCGGAGGCGTCGGTGTCGCGACCCCGGACCGCGAAGGGGAGTTCGAGCGACCGTCGGGGATAGGTCTCGAATCCGCGCTGGATCGTGAGCCGCGCGCGGCGCCGGTCCAGCCGGCGTCCCGGGCGTGGGTCGACGGCCACGATCCGTGCGCCGGAGACCCGGATCCCTGCCTCGTATCCCTCGTCGTCGAACCGCTCGGCCCAGGTACCGATCAGGGCGTCGGCCGACTCCCGGTCGATGCTGCTCACCCAGCCCAGCTGCGTGCTCGCGAAGTACGAGCGGAGCCGGTGCCAGGACCGGATGAACAGGTTGCCGTGCCGGCCCACGGCCATCGCCCGTTCGAGCGTCGCGTCCACGTCGGGGAAGAACCCGACGTCATCCGGTTCGACCGCCACGCGGTGGCCTTCGGTGAACAGCTCCACGGGATCGGTGGCGAGGCGTTCGGCGCGGCGCGTCAGGAGCCGCTCGGCCTCCTCGCGGCTCTGTCCCCCGAGGTCGAGCCCGGCCACCTCGACGCCCGGCCTGACGCTCCCGATGGACGCGACAGCGTCCGCCGCGAACGAGGACACGAGAGCGCCGGCTACGACGAGCAGGATCCAGCCTCGACGACTGGGATCGAAACGGAGTTTGGACAGATAGGTTCTCAGCGACATGATCCCGTGTTCCGCCCCCAGCGGACACGTGGCCCATCACAGGGGAGAGCCGATGGATTCCAACAGATCGTACCGCGGAAAGAGGGTTTCCGCGGTGCTTGTCGAAGGATACCTCTGGTATCCCCGGATCGCAGCAGAACATGGAAGGAGGGGGATATGCGCAGGTTCCGTGCGCTGTTCCTCGCAGTCTTCGTCGGCGGTGCGCTGTTCGCAGCGATGCCCGCCGGCGCCGATCACACGCCGTCCGAGGCGTGTGGTGCCGAGCCAGTTGTCGTCGGCGAGAGCTCGGTGACCGTCTGTGTGGCGGACCTGGGCGCCGCCACGGCCTCCATGGAGGACGACGGCGGCTACGTTGTCGCCGATGGTGACGAGGGCAATGCCCTCACGGCCATCAGCCCATGTCTGGACGGCTACGCCGGCGTCCAGGTCGTCGGCGAGGACGCGAGCGTGGTCGCATCGGGTGACGGTTCCTACCACTACCCCGGCGATGCCTCGGACGTCGACCCCGAGGAAGCCCTCGCCGAATGTGCCGGTGACGCTCCGGAGCCCCCGGACGTTCCCGAACCGTAACCAGAACCAAGCGAACGCTGGGGGGACCCGCCGTCGGCCGGCGGGTCCCCCGCGCGTTCAGGGTTGGTTCCTTCCGACGGCTAGGATGGATGTGACATCTCTTACCGTGAGGCGGGAACCCTGCTCGGACCGTGGACGTTTCTCCGGCGAGGGCTCCTGGGCCCCGGGATGCTCCACCTGGACGAACCGGGTGGGGGAGCCGGGCGGAAGGGGCCGGAGTGGGCCGACGTCGTGGCTCGCTACGCCGACGTCGTCTACACGATGGCGTACCGGTTGACCGGGGACGACGAAGAGGCCCGGGACCTCGCACAGGACGTTCTGCTCCGGCTCCACAAGGGGCTCCGACGGTACCGGGAAGGGAATTTCGAGGGATGGCTGTACCGAACGACCGTCAATGCGTTCCGCGACAGGCTGCGCAAGCGGAAGCGGCTCAGGGAGGACGCGCTTCCCGAGGACCTGGGCTCCCGGGCCGGCTCGGGTCCGATCGTGGAGGAAGCCGTCCAGCGCGAGGAGCTCAGACGGATCGTCCAGCGGGCCCTCGTGAAGCTGCCGCCCGAGTTCCGGGAGGTCGTCGTGCTGCGTGATCTCGAGGGGCGCTCCTACGACGAGATCGCGGAGATCCTCGACATCCCCGCCGGCACCGTCCGCTCGCGGATCCACCGCGGCCGGGAGGCGCTGCGGCAGATCCTCGAGCCGTACGTGGAGGCCGGATCGTGACCGGCTGTCTGTCCAGGGAGGTCCTGTCGGCGCTCCTCGACGGGGAGTGCGACCCCGACGAACGCCGGTACGCGCACTCCCACATGTCCGAATGCGACGACTGCCGCGAGGCGGCGCACAGCTTCTCCCAGGTCCGCGACCTCGTGGCCGGCCTTCCCCGGATGGTCGCGCCCCAGGAGTTCGTCGCGTCCGCGCTCACCCCCGGCTCCTCGCCGCGCCGGCTGGTCCGCGACGCCTTCCGGGGGCCGCGCCGCTATGCCGCCGTGGCTGTTGCCGTCGCGGTGGCGGCCGTCAGCCTGGCCGGCATCGCCGCCCCCCCGGAGCCCGAACAGGCTCCCGTGGAGGTCTTCGTCAACCGGCATGTCAGCGTCAACGACGGCAGCAATGTCGGCGGACAGGTGCTATTCGCGGTCTCGGGTCGTTGAGGATGCGGACGCCGGTGGCGACGGTTGGAGCCGACCCGAAGCCGTCCTCGTTCCGCCGGAGGTTGGTTCCGCTCACGGTGCTGGCCGTGCTCATCTCGGGTGTTGCCGTCGATGCGCCCTCCTGGGGTCGCGATCAGGTGGAGTCGTACTTCCACAAGATGCGGGACGCCGAACGCGCGGTGTACGAGGCCCGCCAGCTCGTCGTGTATCTGGGATCCCCGCAGTCGGCGGCGGTGCTCGACGTCCGGTCCACGGGTGACGGCCGGTTCGTCCGCGCGGAGGTCGGCAGCGGTGTCACCCGGCTCTGGCGCCACGCGCGCAAGGGGCTGATCGCCGACGAGCACATGTCCCTGGAGGACGGCTCACCGCCCATGGTGCCGCTCAACGTCGAAGACATCCTGACGAAGTACGAGGTCTCGGCGGGAGAGCCGTCCTCGGTGCTCGGCGTGTCGGTCGTGCCGCTGGATCTGGTCCGGCGCAAGGACCGTCGCCTCGTCGAACGGTTGTGGCTCCAGCCCGACAACGGGGTTGTCTACCGCAGGGAGCTCTTCGGTGCGACGGGGGGACTGGTGGGGCTCTCCACGGTGCTCGAGATGCGGTGGGGCCAGGCGGGCCGGGCGGAGGTGCCCGAGGCCGGCCGCGACTCGTCGATGGCGAAGCAGGAGGCCGCCGGGGATGCCCCCCGCGGGCTGCCCTACGGGTACCGGCTCGCACGGGCCTACGGTGTGGACGTGGACGGCAGCGACGTCCGGCACTGGGTGTACTCCGACGGTCTCCACGCGCTGTCGGTCTTCCGATCCCGTGGCCACCTCTCGCCGCCGGAGGGTTTCGAGAAGGTCCCGTTCGACGGTGCGCCGCTGTGGGCGGGTCCGGGCCCGGGGACGTGGATGTGGCAGGGAGGCAGCTCGACGTGGGTCGTGGTGGCCGAGGAGCCGCAGCTCGAGCCGGCTACGCTCCTGGAACCGTTCCCCCAGGGGGGCCCGTCGACGATGTCCCGGATGGGATCGTGGTGGGCGCGCGCCTGGCAGTGGGTGATCGACCGCTTCCGGTAGCGGTCCTTCGCCGCTGCGTGAGTTTCTTCAGAACGTCCGTTCCCAGGGGAACCTTCCTGCCCGCTGAGGCGTTTACAGGGTGAGATGTTCAATCGAGCGACGGGTACCTACGACCCTGAGGACTGGGTGGTCGCGGCTGCGTGCCGCGGACGCACGGACCTGTTCTTCGCGCCGGATACCTCCGAGTCGCGCGCCGAGCGCGCCGACCGTGAGCGCAGCGCGAAGGAGGTCTGCCGCGGATGCGCCGTCCGTGCCGAGTGCCTCGAGGAGTCGCTGTCATCGCAGGAACGGTTCGGCATCTGGGGAGGTTTGACGGAGCGCGAGCGTCGAGCGCTCGCGAGGGACCGTGACGATTCCCCCCAGGACATCGCCGGCCCTGGACGACTCGCACGCCTGCCCGCCGTCGTTGTCCAGGGCCGGTCGATGTCATCTCCGGGACCGTAGACAAGGACGATGTGTCGGATCCCCGCAACGCTGCGGGGATCCGTCACCAGGTGTAGAGACCGGTCGGGGCGCCCAAGATGGGGCGGGGGCGCCACGGCCGGTTTCTCGTTTCCGCAGGGCGCCGTCAGCCGAAGATCTGCTGCTTGCGCCGGCGCTTGTCGCCCCGGATCAGGGGCATCGCCGAGCGGATCACGAACCCGAAGATCAGGCCGAGGATGAACCACGCCCATCCCGCACCGCCTTCGCGATGCTCCCCGGCCTCCTGGACGTTGAGCTCCTGGGAGGTGTCGTCCGTGTCCGTGTCGTCGAAGACGGGGCCCTGCACCACGATCTCGGGGGTCCCCAGCGGCTCGATGTCGAGCTCGAACGGGGTTGCCATGGGGTCGGGCGTCTCGAAGTCGTCGTCGGCGCCTGTCGGCGCCGGGGTCGCCCGCGGCTGCGGCGTGCTTCGCCGCGTGGGGGCCTGGGTCGGCGCCGCGGTGGGGGCGGCGGTCGGCGCAGCCGTGGGGGCCGGTGTCGGGGCCGGCGTCGGCGCCGGGGTTGGAGCGGGCGTCGGCTGTGGTGTCGGGGCCGGCGTCGGGGGCGGGGTGTGGCACCAGTCGGATGGGTTTCCTGGGCTCCATGGACAGTGGTTTGCCCACGCAGGGCTGCCCGCCACTACCAGACAGCCGGTGGCGAGGACGATCAGGAGAGCGCGGGCGCGCGAGTGCATCCGGATGAGCGTACGGCCGTACCCCGCGTCCG
>CAZLKN010000002.1:0-24469 GCA_964560135.1 uncultured Actinomycetes bacterium
AGCGAGCACGTGAGGGAGCTCGAAGAACTCGAGCGGCAGGCACACACCGCCATCTCGGACGCGGGCTCGCCGGAGGAGCTCCGTGACCTCGAGGTGCGTTATCTGGGCCGGAAGGCCAAGCTCAATCAGATCCTCCGTGAGCTGCGGAACCTGCCGGACGAGGACAAGCGCGTCGTGGGTCCGCTCGGCAACCGGATCCGCCGCGACCTCGAGGAGCTGATCCGTGAACGCGGCACCCAGCTCGCGCGGGAGGCCGAGGAGCGCCTCCTGGCCACCGACCGGATCGACCTCACTCTTCCGGGACGCCGCCCGGCCCGCGGCGCGCCTAATCCCCTCATCGAGGTGATCCGCTCGCTGGAGGACGTCTTCGTGGGCCTGGGGTATGAAGTCGCCGAGGGGCCCGAGGTGGAGACCGATTGGCACAACTTCGAGGCCCTGAACATGCCCGCCGACCATTCGGCCCGGTCGATGATGGACACCTTCTACGTCTCCGGACCGAAGGGCCCGGACCATGCCCTCCTGCGGACCCACACCTCCCCGGTCCAGATCCGGGTCATGGAGGAGCGGAAGCCGCCGATCTACGTCATCTGCACCGGACGGGTCTTCCGCCGCGACACCGCCGACGCTACCCACTCCCCGATCTTCCACCAGATCGAGGCCCTGGCCGTCGACGAGGGCCTGTCCCTCGGCGACCTGGCGGGGACCGTCCAGGCCTTCGTGGAGGGCGCGTTCGGCCGCGGCCGCCGGGCGCGACTCGTCCCCTCCTTCTTCCCGTTCACCGAGCCGTCGGCGGAGCTGCATGTGTCCTGCCCGTTGTGCGACGGAGCCGGGTGCGGTCAGTGTGCGAGCGGCTGGCTGGAGGTCGGGGGCGCGGGCATGGTCGATCCGAACGTCTTCGAAGCTTGCGGGATCGATCCCGAGCGCTACACCGGTTTCGCCTTCGGGATGGGGATCGAGCGCGTGGCGATGCTGCGTTACGGGGTGAACGACCTGCGGTTGTTCTTCGAGGGCGACCAGCGGTTCCTGGAGCAGTTCCGCGGAGGACCGGTGACAGCCTGATGCGAGTCCCCGTCTCCTGGCTCAGGGAACTCGTCACCGTCGAGGCGTCCACCGAGGAGATCGCCGAGCGGCTGGCCCGGTCCGGTACGTCCGTGGAGGCGATCGACCGGCTTGGCGGACGCGTGAGCGACGTCGTCGTCGCCGAGGTGCTCGAGGTCGGGCCCGCTCCCGAATCGGACAAGCTCGTCGTGGCCCAGGTCGACGCGGGCGATGCCGGACGGTTCCAGGTGGTGGCAGGGGCCAGGAACTTCGACGTGGGGGACCGGGTGCCGCTGGCCCGTCCGGGGGCGCGGGTGACGACCCTCGACCAACCCATCGGCGTCCGCACCATGGCCAAGCGGTACGAGTCGCAGGGCATGCTGTGTTCGGCCTTCGAGCTGGGCCTGGGGGAGGATCACTCGGGGATCCTCGTCCTGCCCGCCGGTACGACCGTCGGCGCGGACGTCGCCGGGCTGCTGGAGCTCGACGACGAGGTCTTGGAGTTGGAGATCACCCCCAACCGCCCCGACCTCATGTCCATGATCGGGGTGGCTCGCGAAGTCGCCGTGCTCTTCGACGTCGGATTGCACGTACCCGGCCTCGACGTGGTCGAGGAGGGATCGGATGTAGCCTCCCTGACCTCCGTGCAGATCGAGGATGCGCAGGGGTGTCCCAGGTACCTCGCCCGGGTCGTCACCGACGTGCACCCCGGGCCGTCCCCGGCGCTCGTCCAGGCCCGCCTGATCGCCTGCGGCGCCCGTCCGCTGGGCGTCGTCGTGGATGCGACGAACTATGTGCTCGAGCTCACCGGGCAGCCCCTCCACGCCTTCGACCTCGACAAGCTCGCCGAGCAGCGGATCGTCGTCCGGCGGGCCCGGGCCGGCGAGCGGATCGTCACCCTCGATGGCGAGGAACGCTCCCTCGACCCCGGGGATCTGGTGATCGCCGACGCCACCGATCCCCAGGCCGTCGCCGGCGTGATCGGTGGCGCCGCGACCGAGGTCGGGCCGGACACCAGCCGTGTGCTCATCGAGTCGGCGTACTTCGACCCCCGTACCGTGTACCGGACGGCCCGGCGGCACGACCTGCGTACGGGGGCGTCGCAGCGCTTCGAGCGGGGTGCCGACCCGGGGGCGGTGCCCGCCGCCGCGGCCCTGTGCGCCGAACTCATCCGGCGGTGGGCCGGGGGCCGGATCGCCGCCGGCGCCGTCGACGTGGGAGCGGCCCCCGAGCCTCCGACCCTGCACCTTCGGCAGGCCCGCGTGGATCTCGTGCTCGGACTGCAGGTCCCGAACGAGGATTCCCACCGGTTCCTGGAAGGGCTGGGGTGCACCATCTCTGGTGGCGGGGAGACCGTCGACGTGACGGTGCCGACATGGCGACCCGACCTCGAGCGTGAGATCGACCTGATCGAAGAGATCGGCCGGCTCTACGGATACGATCGCGTGCCGGCCACCGTGCCCACCGGGCAACGCGGGTTCCTGACCAAGCCGCAGCTCCTCCGGCGACGGCTCCGAGAGATCCTGCTCGGGGCGGGGCTCTCCGAGGCCACGCTGTCGTCGTTCGTTCCCGATCCCGATCTGGAGATCCTTCGGACCGATGGTCGGGTGATGGAGATCACCAACCCGCTCGCCGCCGACCAGCGGCACCTGCGGCCAGACCTGATCCACGGGCTGCTGCGGGCCGCGCAGACGAACACCGCGCGTGGGGAGTCGAGCATCCGGCTGTTCGAGATGGGGACGGTGTTCGACGGCTGGCCCGAGCAGGAAGGACCGCTGCCTCTGGAGCATCTCGCCGTCGGCGCGGTGCTGGCCGGGGATGCCTCCGGGGCGCGGTGGGACGACGAGCGGCGCCGTGTGGATGCCTACGACATCACCGGGATCGTCGAGCTGATCCTGTCCGAGCTCGGCGTGACCCGATGGGGGCGCGGCGTGTGTGAGACGATGCCCTACCATCCGGGCCGGGCCGCAACGCTCGTCCTGGACGGTGAAACCGTGGGATCGTTCGGCGAGATCCGACCGAGTGTGGCGCGGGCCTACGATCTCGACGGCGGCGCGGCGCTGCTGGAGCTCGCCGTCGGACCCTTGCTCGCGCGGGCCCCCGACAGTCTGAACGTGGTCGACGTGCCGCGCCTTCCGCCCGTCCTCCGCGATGTCGCGCTGGCCCTCCCGGAGGAAGTACCGGCCGGCGACGTCGCGGATACGATCCGCTCGGCGGCCGGGGACCACCTGGAATCGGTCGTCCTCGTCGACGTATACCGGGGTGAGCAGGTGGGGGCCGGCCGCCGGAGCCTCGCCTTCCGCCTCACCTTCCGTGCTCCGGACCGCACGCTGACCGCAGCAGAGTGCGACGGCGCCCGGGAGCTCGCGGTCGCGGCTGTGGTCGACCGGTTCGGTGCGGAGATCCGCTGAGGCGGCGTCGCCGAGCACGGCGGGTACCTTTCCACGCTTGACCCGAGCCCGTGCTATCTGTATGGTTATCCCTTCTTATGAAGACTTATCGGGTAGCTGTCTTCGGTGCTTCCGGCTATACAGGCGGTGAGCTCCTCCGTTACCTGGGGTCCCATCCCGGGTTCGACCTCGTGTGGGCGACCGCGGACCGCAACGCCGGAAGGACAGTCGGTGAGGTCTTCGGGCACCTTCCCGCGCTGGAAGCGCTCAGGCTCGAGGCCGCCGATGCGGATCCACCCTCCCTCGACCTCGCCTTCCTGGCTCTCCCGCACGGCGGGGCAGCGGCAGCGGGACGGGAGCTCGCCTCGGCCGGGACGCGCGTCGTCGACCTCTCGGCGGACTGGCGGCTGCAGGACCCGGCGGCCTACGAAGACTGGTACGGCGGCTCCCATCCGCATCCCGAGGAGCTGTCCGGATGGGTCTACGGGCTGCCCGAGTTGCACCGGGCACCGATCGCTGAGGCGACGCGCGTGGCCAACCCCGGGTGTTATCCGACGGCCGCGATCCTGCCACTGGCGCCGCTCCTGGATGCAGGTGTGATCGGCTCGGACGGGATCGTGATCGATGCCGCGTCGGGAGTGAGCGGAGCCGGCCGCAAGGTCGACGTCGCCTACCTCTTCGGGGAACTCGACTCCTCCTACGCCGCCTACGGCGTCGGCCGGCACCGTCACACCCCGGAGATCGAGCAGGAGCTGTCGCGTGCCGCCGGTCGGGCGCTCACGGTGACCTTCACTCCGCACCTGGCCCCCATGACGCGCGGGCTGCTGGCGACCTGCTACGCGCCGCTCCGGGCCGGCGTCGCAGACGCGTACCAGGCCTTGGGCGCTGCGTACGCGAAGGAGCAGTTCGTACATGTGCTGCCGGAAGGCCGCCAGCCGACGACGAAGCAGGCGGCCGGATCGAACCTCGCCCTCATCGGCGTGGGAGCCGAGGAACGGACCGGCACGCTGGTGGTCACCTGCGCCATCGACAACCTGGGGAAGGGTGCAGCCGGCCAGGCCGTCCAGAACGCCAACCTGATGTGTGGACTCGACGAGGACACCGGGCTCGCCACCGCGGGGGTCTATCCATGAGCCGTGACGGTGTGACCGCCTCCGCGGGTTGGGTCGCGGCTGGTGTGGCCGCCGGTACCAAGCCGTCGGGCGACCTCGACCTCGCGCTGGTGTGCTCCGACCGGCCGGCCACCGTCGCGGGCGCCTTCACCACCAACAAGGTCGTGGGTGCTCCCGTGACCGTCTGCCGGAACCGTGTGGGGTCCGGGCGGGCCCGCGGGGTCGTGGTTTCCGCGGGCGTCGCGAACGTCTCGACCGGACGCGCCGGGCTCTCGGACGCGGTGCAGATGGCCGCCGCGGCCGCCGAGGTCTGCGGCGTCCCCGAGGAGGAGATGCTCGTGTCGTCCACGGGTATGATCGGTCCGCGCCTGCCGATGGACCGCGTGCTTCCGGGGATCGACGAAGCCGGTACCCGCCTGTCCGCCGACGGGTGGGCGGACGCAGCCCGGGCCATCCTCACCACCGACACCCGCCCCAAGACGGCCGTCCGCAGGATCGAGCTCGGCGGACGGACGGTGACCGTCGGCGGCATGGCCAAGGGCGCCGGCATGATCGCCCCGCGGATGGCGGTGCCCCAGGCGACGCTGCTCGTGTACCTCACGACCGACGGCGCGGCCGATCCCTCGTGGTTGCGGCAGGTGGTGGCGGCCGGTATCGGTCCGACCTTCAACTCGATCACCATCGACAACTGCATGTCGACGAGCGACACCGTCCTGTTGTTCGCCAACGGGGCCTCGGGCGCCGCCGTTGACGGTTCCGAGATCTTCGCCGGGGCCGTCCACGAGGTGATGGCGGATCTGGCCTACGCCGTGGTCGCCGACGGCGAGGGGGCCACGAAGGTCGTCCGCGTCCAGGTCGGTGGCGCGGCCACGGACGCCGAGGCGCGTGCCGTAGCCGGAGAGGTCGCGAACTCCATGCTCGTCCGGTCGGCGGTGTGGGGACGGGACCCGAACTGGGGCCGGGTTGCGCAGGCGGCCGGTCAGTCCCCCGACGCGGCGCTCGACCCCCGCAAGCTCCGGATCGGCTTCGGAGGCGTGGACCTCGCGGTGGACGGCGTCGACACCGGACGTGCGGCCGAGGCGGCCGAGAGCCTCGTCGGCCAGGAGGTCGTCATCGCCGTCGACCTCGGGCTCGGATCGGGCCGGGCAGAGGTGCTCACCTGCGACCTGACCCCCGACTACATCCGGTTCAACGCGGACTACACGACATGAGCACGGCCCCCACGACCATCGAGAAGGCACGGATCCTCGTCGAAGCGCTGCCGTACATCAAGCGCTACTCCGGACGGATCGTGATCGTGAAGTACGGCGGGAACGCCATCGGAGATGGCAACCTGCTGCGATCCTTCGCCCAGGATCTCGTGCTGATGCACTACGTGGGAATGCGCCCCGTACTGGTGCACGGCGGCGGCCCACAGATCTCCGAGCTGATGCAGCGACTCAACCAGCAGCCGACCTTCGTCGACGGCTATCGCGTCACGGGGGCCGAGGAGCTCGACGTCGTGCGGATGGTGCTCCAGAAGACGAACAAGGAGCTCGTTTCCCTGATGAACGCGCACGGCGATCTGGCGGTGGGTCTGTCCGGGGAGGACGCGAATCTGATCCGTGCCCGGAAGATGACCAGCCTCACGGGGGCCGACCTCGGGTTCGTCGGAAGTGTCGACCGGGTCGATCCGCGGGTCCTCACCGGCCTGGTGTCCTCCGGGTTCATCCCGGTCGTCGCCCCCATGGGTGTGGGCGCCGACGGCCAGGCGTTCAACATCAACGCCGACCACGCGGCGGGCGCGATCGCCGGCGCGCTCCGGGCCGCCAAACTCGTCTACCTCACCGATGTCGAGGGGTTGTACGAGGACTTCGGTGACCAGGGGAGCCTGCTGTCGCGGGTGACCCTGGCCGACCTGCGCCGGCTGCTGGCCCAGGAAAAGCTCTCGGAGGGGATGATCCCGAAGGTGGCCAGCTGCGTGGAGGCCCTGGAAGCGGGGGTGGAGCGCGCGCACATCCTGGACGGACGCGTCGAGCACGCGCTGCTGTTGGAGATCTTCACGGACTCGGGGGTCGGGACGATGGTGACGGCATCGTGACACCGGCGAGCAGGCTGCTGGGCAACGTGAAGCGCCACGAGATCGTCTTCGAGCGTGGCGAGGGCGTCTGGCTCTACGACGACGCGGGACGGCGGTATCTCGACATGCTTGCGGGCGTCGCGGTGAACATCCTCGGTCACGCCCATCCCGACCTGACCCGCACCCTCCGGGAGCAGGCGGAGCGCCTGCTGCACGTGAGCAACCTCTTCCGCACACCGCAGGCCGAGCGCGCCGGCGAGGCGATCGTGGAGCGGTTGGGGCCGGGCATGGTCTACTTCGCGAATTCGGGGACGGAGGCCAACGAGGCGGCGATCAAACTCGTCCGGAAGCACGCCTGGCGGGCGGGGGAGCCGGGCCGGGTGGAGATCGTGGCGCTGGAGGCGTCCTTCCACGGCCGGACGTTCGGGTCGCTGGCGGCCACCATGCAGCCCAAGAAGTGGGAGGGCTTCCAGCCGTTGCCGGGTGGGTTCCGCGGGATCCCCGTCGGTGACCTCGCGGCGCTGGACGCAGCCGTCGGGTCCCGGACGGCCGCGGTCTTCATCGAGCCGATCCAGGGCGAAGGAGGCATCCGCCCCCTGGATCCGGGCTACGCGCGGGCCGTGCGGGAGGTGTGTACCGAGCGGGGAGCGTTGCTCGTGTGTGACGAGATACAGACCGGCGTCGCCCGAACGGGACGGTGGTGGGGCTTCGAGCATCTGGACATCCGGCCCGACGTGGTGACCCTCGCCAAGGGCCTCAGCGGCGGCGTTCCGGCGGGCGCGATGTGGGTCGACGACCGCTACGCGCAGGCGTTGCAGGCGGGGGACCACTCGACCACCGTGGGTGGCGGGCCGCTGGCCGGGGCCGCGATCTGCACGGTGCTGGACGTCGTCGACCGCGACGGCCTCGTTGACCATGCGCGGGAGCTGGGAGCGCGGATACGTACCGAGCTCGAGGGGCTCGGCACGGAGGTCCGCGGGTGGGGTCTCCTGCTGGCCGTGGACCTCGGTCGCCCCGTAGCCGGTGCCGTGGTCGCTGCCGCCCTGGCCCGGGGGCTGATCGTGAACGACGTGACGCCCTCGGCGATCCGCGTGGCCCCGCCGCTGGTGATCACCGAACAGGAGGCCATGGACGGCATCGGTCTGCTCCGCGAGTCGATCGAGGCGGTGGGATAGGTGCACGACCTCCTGCGCGTCGCCGACCTTGAACCCGGCGAGCTCCTGGAGCTGCTGGACCTGGCCGGCCGCCTCCGCGAGGACCGGGACGCCTTCCGCGACGCGGCGCGGGGCCGATCCGTGGCCGTGCTCTTCGAGAAGCCCTCCCTTCGCACACGCTTCTCGGTGGAGGTGGCGCTCGTCCGCGTCGGCGCTCACCCGGTGGGGGCCTACGACATCGGGCCGGGGTTCGGAACGAGGGAGCCCGTGGCCGACGCGGGGCGCGTCCTCGAGCGCTACGCGGACGCGATCGTGATGCGCACATACGCCCACACCCTGCTCGAGGAGCTCGCCGACGTGTGCTCGGTGCCGGTGGTGAATGCCCTATCGGACACCCATCATCCCCTCCAGGCACTGGCGGACCTCCAGACCGTCGCCGCGTCGGCCGGCGGGCTCGAAGGCACCCGCGTGGCGTACGTGGGCGACGGGAACAACGTCGCCCACTCCCTGATCGAAGCCTGTTCTCTGGCCGGCGTGCAGATCGCCGTCGCGGCCCCCGGCGGGTACGAACCCGATCCGGAGGTGGTGGCGTGGGCGCGGGGTGCCGGCGGAAGCGTCGAGATCACCGACGATCCCGCCGCGGCCGTCCGTGGCGCCGCCGCCGTGTACACCGACGTGTGGACCTCCATGGGGCAGGAGGACGAGACGGAGGTCCGCAACGCGCTGTTCGATCCGTATCGGGTGACCGGGGAGCTCATGTCCCTGGCCGATCCGGGCGCGATCTTCCTGCACTGCTTGCCGGCGCACCGCGGCGAGGAGGTGGCCGCCGAGGTGATCGACGGTCCCGCGTCGCGGGTCTTCGACCAGGCCGAGAACCGCCTCCACACCGCCGCCGCGGTCTTCGTCCGCCTGCTGGGGGCCTGAGGATGCCACGCAGCACGCAATCCGAACGCGTGGAGCGCCGCAGGCGCCTCCGGGAGCTCCTCGAGGACGGCTTCACCGGGTCGCAGGAGGAGATCGTCCTGATGCTCGCCGAGGAGGGCCACCAGGTCGCCCAGGCGACGGTTTCGCGGGACCTCGAGGAGGTCGGCGCCGTCCGGCTGCGACAAGGCCACCGCACCGTCTACGCTCTGCCCAACCGCAACGGGCCGCCCGCGGGCTTCGGCAAGCGGGTCTTCGCCGAGCTCGTGGCCGCGATGGTGCCGTCGGGGAACCTCGTCGTGGTCCGCACGTTCCCCGGCATGGCCCCGACGCTGGGCGCCGTCATCGACGGCGCCGGCGTCGACGGCGTCATCGGCACCGTCGCCGGCGACGATACGGTGCTGGTTGTCGCCGCCGAGGGCGTGGGCGGCAGGCGTCTGGCCGATCGTCTGCGCCTACTGGCCGAACAGGAAGGAGCATCGTGAGCGGAACCTGTGTGCTGGCGTTCTCCGGGGGCCTCGACACCTCCGTGTGCGTCACATGGCTCAAGGAGACCTACGGTTTCGACGTGGTGGCCCTCACGGTCAACGTGGGCCAGGAGACCGAGCTGGAGGGTATCCAGCTGCGCGCAGAGGCCGCCGGTGCCTCCGATCTGGTCGTGGTGGACGCCCGCGAGGAATTCGTCACGGAGTTCTGCTGGCCGGCGCTCCGCGCCGGCGCGCTCTACGAGGGACGCTACCCACTGGTCTCCGCCCTGTCCCGGCCGCTGATCGCTCGCCGGCTGGTGCGCCTGGCCCGCGAACGCGATGCGGTGGCCATCGCCCACGGCTGCACGGGGAAAGGCAACGACCAGGTCCGCTTCGAGACATCGATCGCCGCGCTGGCCCCCGACCTGCGCATCGTGGCGCCGATCCGGGAGACGGGGATGCAACGCGACCAGGCACTGGCGTACGCCAAGGAGCACGGCATCCCGGTGGTGGCCACCGCGGAGAAGCCCTACTCCGTGGACGAGAACCTGTGGGGCCGTGCCATCGAATCCGGCATCCTCGAGGACGCCTGGCAGGAACCACCCGAGAAGGACGTGTACGAGCTGACCCGTCCGCTGGCCGAGACGCCCGAGGACCCCCATGACGTCGTGATCGGATTCGAGCAGGGGATCCCCGTCACGCTGGACGGCGAGCGCCTCGCCCCCGTCGACCTGGTGGACCGCATGCAACGCCTGGCCGGGCAGCACGGGGTGGGGCGGATCGACATGATCGAGAACCGTCTGGTGGGGATCAAGTCCCGCGAGATCTACGAGGTGCCGGCCGCGCACGCCCTGATCACCGCCCACCGGGACCTCGAGGACCTGACGCTCGAGCGTGAGGTCGGCCACTACAAGCAACAGGTCGAGGGCCGGTACGCGGAGCTCGTCTACTACGGGCAGTGGTTCTCGCCGCTGAAGCAGGCGCTGGACGCCTTCGTCGACGCGACCCAGGGGGCCGTGAGCGGTGAGGTCCGGCTGCGGCTGCACAAGGGGACAGCCCGGCCGGTGGGACGGCGCAGCCCCCACGCGCTGTACTCGCCGGAGCTCGCGACCTACGATTCCCACGCGGACGCCTTCCGGCACGACGCCGCCAAGGGGTTCATCGACCTCTGGTCGCTGCCCGTGCGCGTGTGGGCCGAGCGGCAGGGCGGGACGGACGCGTGAGTGGAGGTCCGACCTGGGCGAAGCGGCTCCCCGGGGGCCTGGCCCCCGAGGCGTGGGCGTTCCTGCACTCGCTGCCCCACGACCGGTTCCTGTGGCCCTACGACATCCGCGGCACGATCGCCCATGTCCACGGCCTCGAGGAGGCCGGGGTGCTCAAAGGGTCCGAGGCCCGGAAGCTGCGGCGCGAGCTCGATGCGATGGCCGCCCAGCCGGAGCTGATCTCCGACGACGACGAGGACGTCCACTCCGCCATCGAGCGCGTCCTGACCGAACGGCTCGGCCCGCTCGGGGCCAAGGTACACGCGGGCCGATCTCGCAACGACCAGGTGGCCACGGCGCTCCGCCTCTGGGCCCGCGACGAGATCACCGCGGTCCGGTCCGCGCTCGCCGCGGTGGTGGGCGCGCTGACCGAACGCGCCGCGCAGACCGTGGAGCTCCTCTGTCCCGGCTACACCCACCTCCAGCGCGCACAGCCGATCTCCGTCGGTCAGTGGCTGTGCGCCCACGCCTGGGCTTTCGTCCGCGATCTCGACCGGCTCGATGCCGCCTACCGCACCACGGACGTGTCGCCGCTGGGGGCGGGGGCCCTGGCCACCTCGACGCTCGGCATCTCCCCGGGCGTGGCGGCCGAGGCGTTGGGCTTCGACCGGATGTTCGACAACGCGATCGACGCGGTGTCCGACCGGGACTTCCTCGTCGACGGCGCCTACGCCTGCGCGATGACCCTGACGCACCTGTCCCGTCTGGCGGAGGAGATCGTTCTGTGGTCGACCGCGGAGTTCGGGTTCCTTCGCCTGCCCGACGCGTACGCCACGGGATCGAGCATGATGCCCCAGAAGAAGAACCCCGATGTGGGCGAGCTGGCGCGGGGACACGCGGGCCTCGCAGTGGGGGCCCTGACCGGGCTCCTCGTGACCCTCAAGGCGCTTCCGCTGGCCTACGATCGCGATCTGCAGACCGACAAGCAGCACCTCCGGTCCGTCTTCCCGGCCACGCGCATGGCTCTGGAGGCCACGTCCGGCCTCGTGCTTCAGATGGGCTTCGACGCCGACCGGCTGGAGCGCGCGGCCGCGGACGATACGCTGCTGGCCACCGATCTCGCCGAGGCCCTCGTGGGCCGGGGCGTGCCCTTCCGCCGGGCCCACGAGCAGGTTGCGGGCCTCGCGCACCGCGCCACCGAGCGGGGGACGAGCCTCGCCGAAACCTTCGAAGCCGACCCGGACGCGCTCGCACCCCTCACCGCGGCCGATGTCCGCTCGCTGCTCGACCCGCGGAGGTCGCTGCAGCGCCGGACGGTGCGCGGGGGACCGTCGCCGAAGGACGTCCGTCGACAGATCCGCTCACTCAACCGGATCGTCGAACGCCGGCTCGAGGGGCCTCAGACGTAGCCGCGGAGGCGGGCGACGTAGGCGACGCGCCGCACACCGAGCGCGAAGGCGGCGTCCCGGAACGAGGCGTTGCCGTAGTCCTCCTTGAATGTGACCACGTCGGCGAACATCTTCCTCATCACCTTCCCGAGCTCGGCGTTCACCCGGTTCTCTTCCCAGCGGTACTGCTGGATGTTCTGCGTCCACTCGAAGTACGAGACCGTCACCCCGCCCGCGTTGGCCATGATGTCGGGGATCACGGGGATACCGCGCTGCGTGAGGATCGCGTCGCCCATGGGGGTGACGGGGTGATTGGCGGCCTCGATGATCGCGCGGGCGGCGATCCGGTCGGCGTTGTCGGCGTCGATCACCCCGCCGAGCGCGGCCGGGACGAGCCAGTCGACCTGGAGTTCGATCAGCTCCTCGTTGGTGATCGGTTCGCTGCCGGGGAAGTCCACCACCGATCCGTTCTCCTCCGCATGGTGCATGACCGCGGGGATGTCGAGGCCCGCCGGGTCGTGGACCCCACCCTGCACGTCGGAGACCGCTACGACCTTGGCGCCGCCGGCGGCATACAGGCGCGCCGCCCACGACCCTACGTTGCCGAAGCCCTGGATCGCGACGGTCGATCCCTTGAGGGGGACGCCGAGGTACCGGGCCGCCTCCTCCGTGGTGTACACGACGCCGCGGCCGGTGGCAGCCTCACGCCCCAGCGAACCACCGAGCTCCACGGGTTTGCCCGTCACGATGCCCGGGGTGTGGCCGTACCGCTGGCCGTAGGCGTCCATCACCCACGCCATGGTCTGCGCGTTGGTGTTGAGGTCGGGGGCGGGGATGTCCCGGTTCACCCCCAGCACGTAGGAGATGTTCAGCGTGAACCGGCGTGTGAGGCGCTGCAGCTCGGCGGTCGACATCGTCGAGGTGTCGCACTGCACACCGCCCTTGGCCCCGCCGAACGGCAGGTCCACGAGGGCCGTCTTCCAGGTCATCAGGGAGGCCAGCGCGCGGGTCTCGTCGAGATCGGCGCTGGAGTGGAAGCGGATCCCGCCCTTGTAGGGCCCACGGGCCCCGTTGTGCTGCACCCGGTAGCCCATGAAGACCGCCAGGTGGCCGTCGTCCATACGGACCGGCACCTGAACGGCGATCTCGCGGTAGGACATACGCAGCACCGCCCGCATCTCGTCGTCCAGGCCGAGCCGCTCGGCGGCGAGATCGAAGAAGTACGTGACGGCCGCGAACGGGTTCGTCTCCGCCGGGGGCGTGAGCTCCGTGGAATCGGGCATCGCCGGACCTCCTCAGTTGTTGCTGTGCGGCTATCATGACCCGTCGTGGACCGCCTCAGCGAACCGGACCCCACCTCCGCGCTCCCGCGAAGCTTCTACGAGCGGCCCGTGGACGTCGTCGCACGCGAGTTGCTGGGCTGTCACCTCGTCCACAGCACCTGCCACGGTGCGATCGGCGGTCGCATCGTGGAGACCGAGGCCTACGGGGGCCCGGGGGATCCCGGCTCCCACGCCGACCGTGCACCCGGGGGCCGGGCGCGGATCATGTTCGGCCCCCCGGGCATCGCGTACGTGTACTTCACCTACGGGATGCACCACTGCGTGAACGCCGTGACCGCTCCCGAAGGGACGGCGAGCGCGGTGCTGTTGCGAGCGATCGAACCCGTCTGGGGGATCGAGGCGATGCGGGCCGCCGGAGCGCCCGCATCCCTGCCGGACCGCAAGCTCGGTGCCGGGCCGGGACGGCTCTGCCGCGCCCTCGGCATCGATCGGCGGTTGAACGGAGCGGACCTGGTGAAGGGGGATCTGCGGATCCTGGCTTCGCCGTCACGACCGGGTGAGGTACGGGCCGGGGTCCGGGTGGGGCTGACCGTGGACGACCACCGCGAATGGCGGTTCTGGCTGCCGTCGGTCTCGGTGAGCCGCGGGCGGGGGCAGCCGGGCGGCGGAGCCCGACAACGCTAGCAGTTGGTGGGTTGGTACCAGACGGTCACCGTCGAGCCGGTTTTCGCCTGGGTCCCACCCGACGGGCTCTGCTTCCAGATCCGGCCCGACTCGGCCGCGCCGGAGGGATCACACTCACGGACGGTGCCCATCTGGAACCCTGCGCGCTGCAACTCCGAGTTCGCCCTCGCCCGGGACTCACCGACGACGTCGGGTACGGTGGCCATCGTGGCCTCGCCACCGCCCCCGGAGTCGCCGTTGTTCGGTGGCTGCGGCGTGGGCACGGCCCCCTCCTCGAGCTCGGGTGGCGTGGGGGAGGGGAGCTCGTTGACCGAGAGGCAGATGGTCACCGTGGTGCCACTGAAGGCATCCTCGCCGCCGGTGGGACTCTGGCGCACGACCAGGCCCTCGTCCGCGCCACGGGCCAGGCACAGCGTCTCGGCGACCCCGAAGCCGGCCGCCGTCAGGGCCGAGACCGCCTCGTCGCGGGTCAGGCCCACCACGCCGGGCACGGATGCGAGCTCCGGTTCGGGCGTGGCGGTGTCGGAGAAGAAGATCGACCTCGGGGGCGGGGTGAAGCGTTCCACGGGTATGCCGTCCAGCGCCTTCGTCATGAAGTACTGCCACAGCATCGAGGGGAACGATCCGCCGACGACGCGGAAGGGGTACCCGTTGCCGGGCACCATCGAGTCGATCTCCAATCGTCCGTTGCGTTCCACGAGCAGAGGGTTGCCGACCCACACCGCCGCGGTGAGCTGCGGGACGTAGCCCACGAACCAGGCGTCGCGCCATTGCTGGGAGGTCCCCGTCTTCCCGGCTGAGGGACGTCCGAGGCGCGCCCGGGTGCCGGTGCCCCGCCGGACGACCTGTTCGAGCACGTGGGTGACCGCCCGGGCGACGCCCGCGGACAGCACCCGCTCCTGCGGCTGGTCGGCTTCGTAGAGCGTCCGGCCCTCGCCGTCGGTGATCCGGGCGACGGATGTGGGCTCCACCCGGACGCCGTCGTGGGCGAACACGGAGTAGGCCGTGGCCATCTCGAGCGGTGAGACCTCCTTGGCCCCCAGAGCGATGGAGGGGACGCTGTCGGCAGGCGTGCACTCCCCGGTGCGGTTGAAGTCGTCAGAATCGCACAGGTCCTGCAGCTCCTCCCTGGTGGGGAAGGAGATCCCCATGCGACGCGCGAGGTCGGCCACGCGTCCGGCGCCGAGGATCGCATCACCCTCGCCCACGCCGTCGATCTCCAGACGCGCGTACGCGGCGTTCACCGACCGGACGGTCGCCTCGATGAGGTTCATCCCACCTCCGCCGGATCCCTCGTAGTTCCGCACGTTCCAGACCCCGCCCGGGTAGGTGTGCGTGAAGGGGGACCCGCTGAAGGTGCGGTTGAGCGACACGCCGCGCTCGAGAGCCGCGGCGAGCACGAAGGGCTTGAAGGAGGACCCCGGCTGCCTCCCGGATCCGCCCCCGAACTCTCCGAGCGCGAGGTTCAGTTTCGCGATGCGGCACAACGCGGGAAGCTCGTCGTCGGGGATCCCTTCACAGTCGGGGTAGTAGTCACGTCCCCCGGCCACGGCCCGGATGTATCCGGTGGAGGGCTCGACGGCGGTGATCGCCGCCGACAGCTGGGTCAGGTCGTCGGGCAGGACCTTCTGGATCGCCTCGTCCGCGGCGTCCTGGACCTTCGGGTCGAGGGTGGTGTAGATCCTCAAGCCACCCCGGTACACGCTCTTGGACCGTTCTTCGAAGGTCTCGCCGAGGAAGTCGAACCGGGGATCCAGCAGGTTCACGCCGGGGCTCCGGAGGACACCGAGCTGCCGCAGGACCATGTCCACGAAGTAGGGATAGTGCCATTCGCTCTCCCCCCTCGGTTGGAGCTCGAGCTCCTCCTGCGCCGCCGTCTCGGCCTCCTGGGGGGACACGAAGCCCAGCTCGGTCATCTTCGACAGAACGAGGTTCCGGCGCGACGTCCCGGCGCGGAGACGGTCGGTTCGCCGTTCCGGCGGGTCGCCGTCCCGGACGTCGTAGCGTCCGGGCTCGTGGATCAGGCCGGCGAGGAACGCGGCTTCGCCCAGGGTCAGCTCGCTGACCTCCTTGCGGAAGTACGACCGCGCGGCGGTCTGGATCCCGTAGACGCCTCGTCCGAAGTAGATGGTGTTCAGGTACATCTCGAGGATCTCGGGCTTTTCGTAGCGCTGTTCGAACTGGAAGGTGACCCTGGCCTCGGCGAGCTTGCGCTCCATCGTGCGGGCGGGCCGCGGAAAGTAGAGGTTCTTGACGAGCTGCTGGGAGACGGTGGATCCTCCCTCCACCCGCCCGTCGTCCGGCCGGCTCACGTTGCGGAGCAGTGCCCGTGTGATCGCGCGCAGGTCGATCCCGCGATGCTGCCAGAACCGCTCGTCCTCGACGGCCACGACGGAGTCCTGGACGTGCTGGGGGATGGCCTCGAGGCGGACGATGTCGCGATTGATCTCCCCGTGCAGGTTGGCGATCAGGGTGCCGTCGGCGGCGTAGATCTTGGTGGATGCGATGTTGAGTCGCTCCAGAGCCTCCTGGGTGGACAGGGGCTCGAGTTGCCCGCAGGCGGACGCCAGCAGGGCGAGCACGACGAGCCCGACCGCTGTTCGCACGGGGGTCGGACGGCGACGGCCCAGAGAGAGCCTACGCTTCAGCACCCTATACTGCTACCACACGGAACCGACTTTCGAAGGCGATCCGGCAATGTCCATCCCTGTTGACGACCAGTGGCGCACCCTGTCCGCGAAGGCTGCGGAGGTGGTCCCCGAGGACGAGTTCCGGGTGAAGCTCGGCCTGGGACGCCCCCTGCGGGTCAAGCTCGGCTGCGATCCGACCGCCGAGCATGTCCATCTCGGATGGGCGGTCGTCCTCCGGCAGCTGCGGCGGTTCCAGGATCTCGGCCACACAGCGGTGCTGATCGTAGGCGATTTCACGGCCCGGATCGGTGATCCCTCGGGCCAGGACAAGACCAGGCCGATGCTGTCGAAGGAGCAGGTGGACGGCTACGCGAAGCGGTTGCTCGGCCAGTTCGAGCTCGTCCTGGACCCGGGGAGTCTCGAGGTCCGCTACAACTCGGAGTGGCTGGAGACGCTGTCCACGCAGGGGCTCCTGGAGCTCGCTTCCCATTACACGATCGCCCAGATGCTGCAACGCGACGACTTCGCCGAGCGCTACGCGGGCGGCATCCCGGTTACGATCCGTGAGTTCCTCTACCCGCTGCTCCAAGCCTACGACTCGGTTGCGGTGGAGGCGGATGTGGAGATCGGCGGGACCGACCAGCACTTCAACCTGATGGTCGGCCGCCATGTGCAGCGCGCGTACGGCCAGGAACCCCAGGCGGTCCTGACCATGCCTCTGCTCGAGGGCACGGACGGTGTGAAGAAGATGTCACAGAGTCTCGGCAACTACGTGGCGATCACCGAACCTCCCGCGGAGATGTTCGGCAAGCTGATGCGCGTCCCGGACGGATTGCTGGACAAGTACCTCCTGCTCGCCACGGAGCTCAGCCCGGAAGAGGTGGACGCGGTCACCCGGCAGGTGGGCTCCGGCGACCTGCGCCCCGAGCAGGCCAAGCGCCGGCTGGCCGAGGAGGTCGTGGCGATCTACCACGGCCCGGAAGAGGCTGCTGCGGCCCGCGAGCGGTTCGACCTGATCTTCACGTCCCACGAGATCCCGGCCGACGTCCCCGAGGTCGCGGTCCCGGACGACTGCCGCAACGGGGTCCTCGTCCACCTGCCGAAGCTCATGAAGGCCGTGGGGCTGGCACCGTCCACGACGCAGGCGCGCCGGCTCGTCGAACAGGCCGGCGTCCGCCTCGACGGCGAGGTGCTCTCCGACGAGGAGGTTCCGTACGAGCGGCTGCAGGGCAGGGTCCTGCAGGTGGGTAAGCGACGCTTCGCGCGGGTGGTGTGAGATGCGGTCTGACCACGGACGTGGTGGGGGAGGACGCGGGACGCCTCCGCCCCGACGGAAACCCAGGCCCCCGACCGGCGGCACCGCGGGTCTTCCCCGCGAGATCGCGCGCGAGATCGATGAGATCGCGCATCACGGCAAGGCCAAGCAGGTCAAGGAGGCCGTCGCGGAGGCATCGACCCTGTTCGAGGACGGATCCTACGCCGAGGCGCTCGCTCCGCTGCTGCGGGCGAAGACGGACGCCCCTCGCGCGGGGGCCGTGCGGGAGATCCTCGGCCTCGTCTACTACCGGCTCGGTCGGTGGCGCGAGGCCGCCCGGGAGCTCGCCGCGTACCGGCGCCTTTCGGGCCGCCGGGACCAGGACCACCTCTACGCCGACTGCGAGCGCGCCCTCGGCAAGCCGGACCGGGCCGTGGAGATCCTGGAGGACCTCCCCACCGACCGGCTGGACGAGGAGACCCACATCGAGGCTCTCGTGGTCCTCGCCGGCGCTCTCGGGGATCTGGACCGTCCCGGGGAGGCCGTGGAACGGCTCCTGGGGGGGCCCGTCCAGCCGGCGGAGGTGATGGGACATCACCTCCGCCTCTGGTACGCGCTGGCCGACGCCTTGGAGCGGGACGGGCGCCGTCCGGAGGCCCGCGGCTGGTGGGACGCGATCTACGCCGAGGATCCCGATTTCTTCGACGTGGAGAGCCGGCGTCTGGGGCTCAGGTCGTCGGGCTAGGACCCTCCGGGTCGAGGACCCGCTTGCGGTAGTAGCGGAGGTAGCCCAGCACGCTGTTCTCGGTGGACGACAGGGTCGACGCGGCTTCGCGGAACTCGTCGCGCCCCGGCGGATCACCGGCGACGGGCCGGATCACCTGCAGCAATTCGTCCTCCTCGGCCCCCGCGAGCACCTTCGGCCGCAATACGGTGTCCCACCGCCTGAGGTCCTGCGCTGCGCGGTCGAGAGCGGGTTCACGGGCGGGGCCGTAGTGGGTGAAGCAGATGGCGGACGCCCGGAGGCGCTTGACCCGCTCGATCGAGTCGAGCGCAGCCTCGAGGTCGAACTCCGGGGGCGGCGTGGCGGGTTTCTGCCACGCATCCCCGTAGTACACGCCGGCGGTGTCTCCCACGAACGCCGCCCCGGAATCGGGCTCGAAGAGGGTCACCTCGTGGCTGGCGTGTCCGGGGGTGTACAGCACCTGGAGCTCGCGGTCGCCCAGCGGGATCACGTCCGCGTCCTCCATGGCCTTGACCTGCTGCTCCGCGACCGGTTCGGGCTCACCGTAGAGGGTGTCGAGGGCGTCGCCGAACAGGCGCCGGGCGCTGGCGACCAGCCGGGTGGGATCGACGACGTGCCGGGCACCGATGTCGTGGACCCAGATCGTGGCGCCCGGAAAGAGCCGGGCCACGTGGCCCACACCACCCCCGTGGTCGAGATGGATGTGGGTGAGCACGATGTGCCTGGGCTCCACGCGCCTGCGGTCGAGCTCGGCCCGTACGGTGTCGAACACCGTGGCCGGGCCCGTCTCGATCAGGGCGGGCTCGGCGGCATGGACGAGATAGCTGCAGGACAGGTCCGGGGTGTCGAAGAGGTTGACGTCGAGGATCTCGACCCCCTCGGGCGGCGGCAGGCGCAACTGGGTCATCGGCCCCATCCTACGGCAGAGGCCGGATCCAATCTCAGGTCGTCGGCTCTTCCCGCGTGTAGACGAGATCCTGGTTGTATCCGGTGATCTGGGTTCCCGGGACGAACACCGGGTAGAAGACCATGAACGAGTTCGAGGCGAGGTCGACCGTACACCCGAAGATCTGGCCGTCGAGTACGCGTCCGTTCGAGTGGTAGACCACCGCGCCCGGAGCGTAGACGACGGTCCTGATCCGCTGGTCGGCGACGTTGTTGGACTGGAGCGTGAACCCTGGTTTCCCGCTGCCGCACACGGAGGGGCCGGGGGTACCCGCACCGGCGAACAGGTGCATGTCGTAGCTGGCGTCGTCGGGGGCCCGGAACCCTGTGTTCGGACGGACGTCGATCGGGCCGCTGACGAGGATGGCCAGGTCACCTCGCAGGGTCGTCTTCTTCGTCACACGGAACGTGCAGGTCGTATGGGTCACCCGGATCAGATGCTTGCCTTCCGTCAGGGCGGGATAGGTGTCGGCGAGGAAGTTCTCCGCCGTCGAGCAGTCCGAGAAGTTGTGGATGCTGTACCCGCTCGCCTGCCATTCGACCGGGTCGTAGACGAACTGGGGGAACGGCCGCGTCGGCGGGAGACCGGGGTTCTCGAGGATCACCTGGCCCGCCACGGAGGGGCTGGCGGGGGTGACGGTGGGAGCGATCGCATCGCCGCCGATCGACCCGCCGACCGAGATCGAGGTGGCAGAGCGAACCGTGCCGCCCACGGGGAAGCCTGACGAGAGCGTCACCGCCTGTCCTCCCCAGACCCTTCGGGTCACTCGAGTGTTCTGGCCGGACCCGTGCAGGCTGACGGTGCCCTGGGCGAAGATGCTGCCCTCGATGAGGTCGTTGGTCTGAGCTGAGAACGTGGCGTTCGTATAGATGTCCGCCTTCATGCCGAGTCCGCTGAAGACCTGGACGTTCGCCTTGAGCGTGATGTCGTCCTGGGAGAACATGGCCGTCCCGGAGAGGGCGCCTCCCCGGATCGGGAGCAGGTTCACGAGCGACTCCATCCTTCGCTCCGGGCCCGTTCCTGAACTGCTTCCGACGGAACTGATCAGCGCTTTCGCAGGCTCGATGCCCGCCGGGTTGGCGCAAGGGATCACGCTGCCGTCGGAGGCGTAGTAGGTCACGGTGGCCGAGAAGGAGGTCCCTGCTGCGGCATCCACGGGCTGGGTGCCCGTCTCGCAGGGCCCCAGCGTGGCCGGTGTGGCCGTCTGGAGGTGTGAGAAGTACCAGTTGACCCCCGCTTCCGCGGCGCCGATGGCCTGCACCCGCTTCCGGTGCCGGGCGCTCTGTTCGGTGTCGTGTCGGCTGATCTGGAGCGCAACGACGCTCAGGACGCCGACGATCAGGACGACCAGCAGCGACGTGATCATCGCCATGCCGTCTTCGCGGCGCAGGAGGGCCTTCATCGGGATGTTTCCTCTCATCAGTTCGGGGGGGCGGGGGCGCACGCCTGCTGATTTGAGGCGGTCCCGCGGCTGGTGTTGCGGCCGTAGATCGATTGGCGGATGGTCACCGTCTGGTCTGGGCTCGAGTCGAAGCGGCTGTTCACGAGGAGCAGGATCTGCACCGTGCGGCCGACGGCGGCGGTGGACGAGCCTACGAGCGAGAATGCCGACACCTCGGGTGACAGGTCGCGGTTCACGACGTGCTCGGCTACCGTACGCCACGGTGAGACGGTCGAGAGATCGGGTTGCGCACCGAAGGACGCCTCCCAGGTCCGCCGGAGCAGTTGGCGGTCCTCGATCCTCCACTGGATGCACCGGTCGGCGGTGGCGGTGGGGGAGTAGACCCTGAGGCTCTGTCCGGGAACGGTCTCATCGTCCGGGTTGTAGAGCAGGCTGCCGGACCGCACCTCGCGGTCGAGCTGCTCTGCCGCCAGGCGGACCTGATCGTTGTTGATGCTGCGGTGCGTCTGCTGGTTGACGGCCCCCTGCACCGAGATCAAAGCCGCGGCGAAGATGGCGAAGACGACCATCGAGAGCATGGCGGCGATCGACAGCTCGATGATCGTCATGCCTCGCTCATCCCCGCTGCGGTGCCAGACCTGCAGGCCGAGGTCACGCACTGGGCGCCTCCTTGTACTGGGCGCGTGCCGTGTGGGTCCCGAGGTCGACGATGATCGTCAGGTCAACGGCCGACCCCAGAGCCTCCAGCCGGTAGGTGAACGTGGCCCGGAGCGGTGCGTTGACGGTGGCTTCGGCCTCCGTCCGCGTCGCCGTCCCACTCGCCCCGCTGGGCGCTTGGGTGGTCGATGTACCGCCGCCGCCCTCGATCTGCCCGTTGAGCGTGGCGTTCACGGTCACGAGCCCGATCGCCGCAGAGGCGCTGACGCCGGCGACCGTCCGGGGAGTGACCGGCCCGCTCAAGGGGATCGCGTCGTACGAAGCGCCGTTCCAGACCCGGAGTGTGCCGCCGGTCACGGTGGCGGTCGGGGCGGAGGTCCCGGTGCCGGCCTGGACGCTCACGGCGTCGGTGAAGTCCTCGACCGCCACGAGGTAGCCCTGCCAGCCGAGGTTCGTCAGCTTGAAGACGGTGTCGAGCTGACTCGGGAGGCGCACAAGCTCGACGCGATTGAGCTGACGGACACCGGCCAGGCCGAGATAGCCGTCCTGTCCGGGGATCGCAACCCCGTCGATCCGCTGATGGGTTTGAAGCGTGGTCGGCGTGGTCATCCGGGCCAGGCTGGCTGTGGCGATACTCGTACCGCCCACACGGAAGTCGACACCGGCCTCCGAGGTCCGTCCCGCCTGTTGAGTTGCGTGGGCGTGCTCGCACGGCTGTCCGTCCGTCCGCGGGGTGAGGGGAGCCGTCGGACAGGTGCTCGTCGCCGTAGCTGCTGAGGCCGCGGTCCCGCGCAGGGTTTCCACCGTCGAAGACGACGACCCACTGACGACGCTCCCCTGAGCGGTGACGCCGGTGCTGCTCGAGGCGGAATTGTCGAGGATCTTGGACTCGTACGGGTCTGTGGGGGTGCTGGGGTCGTCGTCCGCGAGGGCCGAGACCGATGCTGCGGCAGCCGCGCTGCCATCACCCTCGAGCGCGCCGGATCCGTGGGCGGTGGCCTGGACGGCGCTGATCTGTTCCATCTGGAGCTGGCTGCGGATACCGGGTGTCAGCAGGCTCACCATCGGCGTGCCGGTGGCGCTGTCGAGGACCTCGATCCGCCCTTGGTCGATCAGGCCGGAGGCCGCCAGGAAGGCGCTGCAGGGTGCGGCGTGGGGGTTCAACGCCGGGTCCACGCAGCCCACCGGCTGGTAGAGGAGGGTTCGGGTCTCGACCCTGGGGATCGCCCCACCGCGCATCGGGTTGGGCCAGGTGACGACCACGACGACCTGGTAGGCCCCGGATTCGGGAACATCATCCGGATCGGCCTCCATCACGTATACATGGCTCGTGTACACGGTTGGGTTCTGGCTCAGGGTCACCGTGGCCCGGTGGGGGACCAGAGGTGACCCCGCATCGCTACCGGGTGTGGTCAGGAGCTTCTCTCCGTCGCAGGACCTGAAGTGGAACACCCCTGAGCAGGAAACGGCCTCCGCGTCGTCGAGAAAGGCGGCGTCTGTGCTGTCCAGGCCCTTGTCGAGGTCCGGAACTGGCATCGCACGGACCTGTTCCATCAAGTCGTTGGCGATCCCTGTGGCCGCTTGGCGTTGGCGTGCCATCCCGACGTCCTTGAAGGCGATCATCGAGGTGCTCATCAGGATGAGGAGCGACACGAACATCACGCCTAGGGCGGCAGCGACCTCGATCAGCCCGAAGCCTTCTTCTGCGCGGGCCGAGGCCCGTAGGTGCCATGTGATCCGGTTCATGAGGCTCAAATAGGCTCCCGCGTCTCGACAGCGATGGGCTTCGTACAGCATTGAACCGCATCGAGGGGGCCGCTGGTATAGGCGTTGGGACGCAGATTGCGTAGTCCTTTCTGACTACGCAGGATACACCGACCGACCCACCCGCAGGCGGCCGTCAGGCCGGGGGAGGCCCGGGAACGACCTCGCGCCAGAGCACCGGGACGACGGTGAAGCGGGCCGCAGAGGACTGACCGAAGGCGAAGCCGACCGGAGGGTTCGTCGCCAACGACGGCGCGTGCTTCAAGCTCAGTTTGTTCTTCAGGTGGATCTGGTCGGCGTAGATCGCACCGCTCATCGTGGTGCTGTTCTTGATGTCCACCCCTCCGGGGGTGTAGAGAAGCATGTCCAGGTTCGGTGATGCGGTCATCGGCTTGGCCACCCTGATCGCATCCGAGGCTGTGGACAGGGAGACGATCACGACCTGCCAGGGGCCTCCCGAGGCGTTGAGGGTCTGGCCGAGGCTGACCTTCCCGGTGGTGACGATCGTGAGCGGACCGGTGATGGTGCTCCGGCCGATCTCGACCGTACCGGCACTGTCGGGTACGTAGAAGGTGCCCTGGAGATCACTCGAGGCTGACTTCAGGTACGTCGTGGCGTCGGCGCCGGTCAGGAACGTCTGCGGGGCGGGAGAGTAGTTGGCCGGATCCCAGGTGAACCCGGGCAGCTCGATGTTGGGCGGATCGGGGACCGACGGGTTGTTGGCGGCGATCGATCCGTTCACGACGGTGGTGGTGTCCGTGGTCACGTTCCCCTTCGCGCGCACGTCCTTGCCCACCACGACTCCGTTCTCGAGGTTCACGTTGCCGGGGGCCGACGACCCGGAGGAGAGGATCGATCCCGCGACCGATCCATCCTGGCCGACCTTGATGTTGCCGCCGGCCCAGAGGATCCCGGTGTAGACGGAGTTGTTCTTCGTGTCGATCGAGCCCGGGGTGATCACATCGTGGGCGTCCAGGTTGTTCTGGGACTGGTCGAGGTTCTCGGCGTAGATGTCTCCGTCGATGCTGCCGGTGTTCTTCACCTGGACCACCCCCGTCGGTCCCGAAGCGAAGAGCGCGAACCGGAAGCCGTCCTGGGGGAGGAGCTGCACGCCGACCGTCACGTGGCGCAGCGAACGCTCGCTCTCCGCCGGGGCGAACCCCCAGGACCTGATCACCCGTTCGAGGGTGGCCTCGCAGACCGTGCCCGCGGCCGGATCGACGCGGACCTGGTACTTGCTGAGGGTGCGGGCCCCATCGGTGAGACTCAACGGTGAGGAGACGGCGCTGTCGCAGGCCGGGTTCATCTCCAGCCGGCTGATGGCGGCGTTGGCTCCGGCGTCGGCGGCCTGCAGCGACTGCGCGCGCATGCG
>CAZLKN010000002.1:24569-74375 GCA_964560135.1 uncultured Actinomycetes bacterium
TGATGGCGGCGTTGGCTCCGGCGTCGGCGGCCTGCAGCGACTGCGCGCGCATGCGGTCCAGGGAGGTCACGTCGTTGGTGTGGACGGCGAGGCGAAGCGAGAGAACGCCCAGGACCATGACGACCAGGCCGACGAGCACGGTGGCGATCAGGGTCGACCCACGATCGTCGCGAATCATGCCGAGACCGCTCATGGGCAGATCGCAGAGGACGGGTAGTTGCGCGGCCGCACCGAGGTGTGGAGGTGGTAGGTCGCGGCGTAGTCCGGGGTCGGCTGGATCACGAAATCGACGTTGATGCGCAGCAGGGCGGTCTGGAGGTCACAGGTGAAGACCGGTTGGCCGGGCGGATTGGCCAGGCGGTCGAGCACGGGACGTGGGTCTGCCCAACTGTTCGCGTCGGCGTCGAATTCGGCCTTCTCCAGCGTGGGCATGTCCACGCTGTACCGGACGAGTCGGAGCTCCTCGGTCGGGGACCATGTCACGAGCTCGAGACAGGCCCCTGCGGTTCCACACCAGTCGATGTGGGACGCGTTCTGGATGTCGCGTGCGACCTGCTGCAGGGAGGTCCGCGCATCGTCGAGTGTGAAGGACTGCCCCTGGGTGAAGTGGCTGGTGCGGTACGTCAGGGCCAATAGGCCGGCGACCAGGCCCAGGACGACCGACGACAGCAGGCCGGCGATCGCGATCTCGATGAGGGTGAAGCCCTCCTCCCGGCGGAGCGGAGTCAGGATACGCATACGGCCCCCATGCAACCTGTGGCCCGGCCCTGTCCGAGGACGACGTCGGCGATGGAGTCGGTGAGGAGCAGCTTCGTCCCAAGCAGCTCATCGACGGTGACAGTGATCCTCGTCCGCGCCGTGATGCTCACGGCGGTGTAGCTCGCCTCCCAGATCGTCTCGCCGTTGGGTCCCTGGATCCCCGGTTTCATCGCAGGGGGGAGGACGTCAACGGTGACGTCGGTCTTGACCTCGGTGAGTCCGAGGTTGAACAGCTTCACCTGGCTCTCGATGCCCGCGGACCAACCCTGGAAGCCTGCTGCGTCGGGGTTGACGGTGACCTGGCAGTAGCCGTCCGCGGTCCGGTCCGAGCAGGAACCGGAGGAGATTGCCTCGTTGGGATCCCAGATCTCGATGTGGATCCCTCCCGGTACGGTGAACGTCGGTGCTCCGGGGTCGAGTGCCGATGCGCCGGCGTGCAGGTCGTACTGGAAGGCTCCGACACGGACGAGCCCGCGGGGGATCGCTCCCACGACCTCCATGATCCGAGTCTCCCCCACGGACCCGTGAGCGCCGGACTGAACCAGGCGGCTCCCCGAGAGGAGATCGTGGTCGATCTGCTGTGTGACGTTTGGCGATTCCTGCTTCATGACGCTCAGCACATCCACACCCAGCCCCGTACCGGAGATGTCCTGTGTGAAGGTCATCGAGGTCGGACCGGTTGCGGTTCCACGCTCGTAGGGCAGAGCGTCGGTGTGATCGACCGTCGCTTCGCACGTCACCGGAGAGGAGAGGGTGCTCTCCGCGAGCATGTTGTCCACCGCGTCGCTACCGGTCACGTTGGTGGTGCCGGGATGGCTCTTCGGATCGGGGTCTGGCGGTGCGCCGCTGGTGGGATCGTCGTCAGCCGTCACGCTCACAGTGTGGTTCCCGTATGAGTGCGTCGGACCCTGGAGGCTGACGGATGTGGATGTGCAGGATGCGCCGTTCGGCACAGGCGCCTTGGAGGATCCCTGGCTCTGTGGGTAGGTTGCGATCACCGAGTCCACCGTCGGCGCGTCCGCGGGAACGAGCTCGAGGAGCGAACCCCGATCCACGCGGAGGGACCCGGTTCCCGCGAGGGCGAAGGTCTCACCGGACAACGGCACGGCGGACCCGCCAGAGCCCGGTGGGGCGATGGGGACGATCCCACCCTCGCTGACGAGGGTCTGAGCCCGCACCTCGTTCTCGGGCCCGCCCGGGCGCCTGGACGTCCACTCCACGCGTACGGTCACCCGACGGTAGTCGACGGATCCATTGCCGTTGGCGTCCACGCCGGTGACGTATACGTACGAGGTGAGCTCCGAAGGCCCCCGGTCGAAGGTCTTCACGTGCGGGTTGAAAGGATGGTTGGAGGTGTTCGTCGCCCAGGACAGCGGTTCGTAGGTATCGGGTGCCTCCACGAGATATTGCTTCTGACCTCCCACATCCACGATCGCCGGGTCCGACGCCAGGGCGGGGTCGTTCTGGGCGAGCCCCACGTTGTCGTAGGCGAGGCTACGGGAGATCTCGAGCAAGCGATTCATCTCCTGGACGGCCGTTTCGCGCTGCTTGCCGAGGAGCACACCCTGGAGCCCGACGCTCATCATCGAGGACATCAGGACCATCACCATGGTGAAGATCCCGATCGCAGCGATCACCTCGACGATCGACAGACCTGCGTCGGTCGGGCAGCGGACACCGCGGCCGTCGGTTCCCCGAAGGCGCGCGATGACATCTCGTTGGAGCGTTCGTGGTCTCATATGCCTCTGGTAGAGGCTTCGGCAGGACCACGACGCCGGCTGAGGGGGGCAGATGCAGAGATTCCGGACGAAGCTCGTACTTCCTACGGCTTGCAGATCCGGCAGGGCGACAGATCGCGCTCCCGTGCCTCCTCCGGAGTGATCCGGTCCGCCTCCGTGCGACCCTCCGCGAGGTGACAGCTCGGGTCGTGGTAGCTGGCTGCGCCTGCCACCACGAGGCCCTCCATCGACCGGTCGGGCAGGGATGCCCCCAGGCCTTCGGCCACCTGCGCGAGGGTCGCCTGGAGTTCGCGCATCAGCTCCTCATTCTCCGCACTGCGACGCCGGCCATCCTGAATCACGAAGACCGCCACACCGAGGATGATCGTGGCCAGCCCGGTCAGCCCGCCCGAGATGACATACGGGAACTGCTGCTGGATCGTGTCCTTCTCCGCGGCGCCGTTCCACGCCAGGAAGAGGACCAGGAACCCGAAGGCGACGAGCCCCACCGCGATGTAGGTGGTGATCTTGAACCAGTCCTTGACCACCGATGCCCCCTGCGCCAGCCGCGACCCGATCATGCCGGCGCTCCCAGGAACGCTTCACGCAACGCTTCCTTGCGCTTCACCTCTTCACCCTCCGCCTTGTAGATGAGCGTGCCCTTCTCGATCACCAACGCGCGGTCCGCTATGTCCAGCGCGCCGATGTTCTGCTCCACGAGGATCACCGTGACCCCGGTCTCGTTGATCTGCTCGATGATCTCGAACACCTGCTTCACGATGACAGGCGCCAGGCCGAGCGACGCCTCGTCGATGAGCAGCAACTTCGGATCCGCCATGAACCCGCGTGCGATCGCCAGCATCTGCTGCTCGCCTCCGGACAGCGTACCGGCGAGCTGTTCGTGACGCTCCCGCAGGCGGGGAAAGTACTCGAAGACAGCTTCCCGCCGCTCGGCGACGAAGCTCTGGTCTTTGCGTTTCGTCCACGCTCCGATGGACAGGTTGCGGTCGACGCTGAGCGCCGGGAAGACCCGCCGCCCCTCCGGCACGAGCACGACGCCCTTGGGGACCATGTGCTTGGCGTCCTGCCCGGTGACCTCCTCGCCGGCGAAGCTGATCGTACCGGCGTCCGGGCGATGCAGTCCCGCCATGCAGAGCATCGTGGTAGTCTTCCCGGCCCCGTTGAGCCCGAGGAGCACGGCCGTCTCGCCCTCGTGGACGGCGAAGTCCAGTCCGTACAGCACCTCCACCCCCCCGTAGCCCGCACGCAGACCCTCGACCTCAAGCAGCGCCATCTTCGGCCTCTTCCCCGAGATAGGCGGTGACGACCTCCGGATGCCGCCGGACGGCCTCCGGCTCGCCCTGCGCGATGACCTGACCGAAGTTCAGACAGTAGACGTAGTCACACACCCGGACGATCAGCGGCACGTGGTGGTCGATCACGACGATCGTGAGGCCCAGTTCCTTGCGCATCACCCGCACCCGGTCGCCGAAGGCGAAGGATTCCTCGGGGCCCATCCCCGCCGCGGGCTCGTCGAGCAGCAGGATCTCGGGATCTGTGGCCAGCACCGCCGCCACCTCGATCGTCTTCAGGGTGCCGTAGGGGAGGCCCGGCAACGGCGAGTGGGCCAGGTCGGCCAGATCCATGAAGTCGAGCACTTCCATGGCCCTGCCGGCCAGCTCCTTCTCCTCCAAGAAGCTCGCCGGGCTCCCGATGATGCCCGCGGTCGGGTTGTAGCGGACGGCCATGTGCTGTGCCAGGAGGAGATTCTCGAGCACCGTCATCGACCGGACTAGGCCCACCTGCTGGAACGTACGGCCGATCCCGAGCGCTGCCCGCTTGTGTGGCGGGAGCTCCGAGACGTCCTGGCCCCTGAAGGCGATCCGTCCCTCGTTCTGGCGGTAGAACCCCGTGATGCAGTTGAAGAGTGTGGTCTTCCCGGCCCCGTTCGGGCCGATCAGCCCGACGATCTCCCACTCGTTGACGTCGATCGACACGTCGCTGAGGGCCTGGACCCCTCCGAAGCGTATGGCCACACCATCGGTGCTAAGGACGGACATCGGAACCTCCGGAGACGTGGGCCTGCTGCTCGTGGATCGCGTGCAGGTCGAACCGCTTGCCCATGAACCAGTTGATGATCGGTTTCATCTGTTGCCCGATCCCGCCCGGGAAGGACACCAGGGTGAGGATGAGCAGGGCCGGGCCGATCACGAGCACGATCAGCGCCGGCTCCGGGAACAGGTCGAGCACCCACCGGATCCCCGGAACGCGGTGCAGGTACTCGAAGAGCACGTTCGACAACAGCGCGAAGAAGACGGAGCCGGCCACCACGCCCGCCCGGGACTGCAGGCCGCCGACTACCGCCATCAACACGAAGGTCAAGGCGAGGGTGAACGTGAACGGTGCCGCGACGACCACCTCGGCGTGGTGGGCCCACAGGCCGCCTCCCAGCCCCGCGATCAGTCCGGAGAGCACGAAGGCCAGGAGCTTGTAGCCCATGATGCTGATGCCCATCGACGCTGCGACACGCTCCGAGTCGCGGACGGCCTGGACGGCCCGTCCCGCCTTGGAGTTCCCGAACCGCCAGTCCACGAAAAGCACGAGTGCCAGGACGGCGAAGCACACGTAGGTGTACACAGCGTCGCCCTGCGCCCAAGCGGGGCGGTCTGCGGGCAGGGCTGCGCCTCCGCCGGTGAACGGACGGAAGAGGAAGATCGTTCGCTCCGCGACGGCCCCGTACGACAGAGTCACGAGCGCCAGGTACAACCCGCGCACGCGAAGAGCCACCCCGCCGAGGAGCAGCGCTGCCACCCCCCCTGAGAGCGCCGCAGCGGGAACTGAGATCAGGAACGGGAGTTCCAGCTCGGTGAACACGAAGCCGGCCATGAAGGCCCCGATCCCCACGAACGCCTGGTGGCCGAGGGAGATCTGACCGGCATACCCGAGCAGGACCCTGATACTGATCCCGATGATGGCGAAGATCGCCGCGAACCCGAGCCGAGAGGCCTGGAACCCGGGGATGACGGCGACGATCACCAGCAGCCCGCCGAACAGGACGGCTCCAGTCCCCACCCGCGCGTACCATCCGCCGCGAGATGGCGTCCACTCCTCGGCGGACGGATCCTCGACCCGGGGGATGGCTTCGGTGGACTCGCTGTCGATCGCCACCTACGCCTCCTTTCCCAACAGGCCCTGAGGGCGGAGGAACAAGACGACGAGCAGGGCGATGAAGACACCCAGCAGGTCGGCACCGGCGATGTGTGTGCCGAGGAAGAATCCGAAGTAGGACTCGACGAGGCCCACGACGAACCCGCCGACCACGGCCCCGGGGAGACTATTCATCCCTCCCAGGACCGCGGCAGTGAAGCCGGGGATGAGACGCTGCGCGGTCATGAAGCCCGGGGTAAAGGCGTCGATGGGGGCGAAGAGCAGGCCGGCCACCGCGCCGAAGAACGCTGCCAGGCCCCAGGTGAGCATCGCCATGTGGCGGGTATCGATCCCGGCGATGCGTGCGGCGAAGGACTCCTGGGATGTTGCCAACAGAGCCGTCCCGATGGGGCTCTGGAAGAAGAGGTAGAGCAGCCCGCCGATGACGAGCAGCCCGACCAGGATCAGGACCTGCTGGAACCTCACCGGGACCCCGGCGATCGACATGGACCCCACCCACATCTCGTCGATCGCCCGCAGGCGGGCCTCACCGATGAGGATCTGGAGGCCGATCGCCAGCAGAGCGACGGCCGCGGTGGCGACGAGCACGGTGACCGGGGGCGATCCCGAGAGGGGACGGACGATGACCCGCTCCAGCAGGAGACCCATCAGCACTCCCGAGATCACGGCGGCCAGCGCCGCCAACGGCCAGCCCAGACCGCGCTCGAGCATCAACCAGGCGACGAACGTCGCCACGGTGCCGAACTCACCCTGCGCGAAGTTGAAATGCCGGCTGGCTTTGTAGATCAGAACGAGGCCGAGGGCCATCAGACCGTATCCGGCCCCGACCACGATCCCGATGACGAACGATGAGACCACGCCGCCCCTCTTCTACGTCGACCGCCCTGAGCCTACCCTGTGGGCTGAGGAAAGCGACAACGCGGATCAGAAGCTGCGCGCGAACGTCTTTACGGTCTGGTGCTGCTCGCTGTCGCAGTCGGCCTTCAGCAGATGAACCGAGTCGGCACCGAAGTGGTTCTGCGGCGAGTACTGGATATTCGGGAAGACTCCGGACTGGAACTCGCTCTGCTCGGTCGTCTGGATGAAGCCTTGGCGGTGGAGATCCCGGCCGGCGTTCTCGAACATCCGGTGCAGGGTCTTGCTCAGGCCCCAGAAGGCCATCCCGAGGTCGTCGGGCTCCTCGCCGGGGTTCACTTCGCGGTACGCGCGCCGGTAATCGCCGTCCATCTGGTCGATGCGGTCGAGACCGGGGAACGGAGAGAAGAACAGGCCGTTGTCGATCGCCCCGCGGCTCGTGCTGCACCCTGTTTCCAGCACGTCGTTGAGCGCCTTGGTGATCCCCACGCCTACCCACCACGGTTCGTACCCCTGTGAGAGACGTGCGGTGAGCTGCACGTAGTGGGTGGGCGCCACCAGGATGTACACGACCTCCGCCCCCGCGTTCTGCAGAGCCAGGGCCGTCTGGGAGTACTCGGTCTGAGATGGGTTCTTCGACATCCGGCGCTCGAGCACCAGTTGCTTCCCGCTCGCCTCCATCGCAGAAACGAACGCCTGGCGGGCGTCGCCGAAGTTCGGCGTGTTCGTGTAGACCATCGCCACGTTGTCGACGTGGGGGGCCAGACGTTCATCGCTCTGGATCAACTGCCAGAGCAGGGGTCCCTGCTGCGGGTAGGACATCGATAGGGCGAAGTAGTTGCGGAGGTTGTCCATGCCGATCTCCGTGACCCCGGCAGACAGGTACGGCACGCCCTGGCTGGCGGACCAGCGGGCGCACTCCTGGATCTGGTCGGTGCCACCGCCGCCGATCAGCAGGAAAGCGTTGTCCTCCTCGACCATCTTCCGGCACACGTCGCGGGCCGTCCGGGGATCGTAGTGGTCGTCCTCGAAAAAGACCCTCACCTGGCGACCGTGGATCGTCGGAGCTCCGCTCCATTTCCAGTAGACGTCGCGGCCCAGCGCGAAGGCACGGGCGGGGAACGGCGCCGCACCGGAGACCGGGGCGTGGATCCCGATCCTGATCTCCTCGTCGGAAACGCCCGTCCGGTCACCTTCGGCGGCCTGGCCACCCGAGCCGCCGCCGGATCCACCGTTCGCTCCGCCGCCGCCGGAGGTCTGCCGGCGTCGCACGACCTGGCGGCCCTGCTCGTCGGTGACGATCTCCTCGCCTTCACCAAGTTCCTGGCCCTCGAACTCCTCGAAGTCCTCCAGGTCGTCCACGGTGCCGTCCTCCAAGACTTCACCACTGACGACCCTGCCCTGGTGGACGCCGGGCTTCTGGCCGCAAGCGACCGCGAAGAGAGCGAGGATCCCGACGAAAGCGAACAGACGTAGGCGCTGCACCATGTGCACGTACTCCTTATGCCTCGACACCGGAGCGACGACGCTCCATCAACCGGCCTACCGGGCCGAGACGGCCCGCCGTCGCCAGCGGAGCGGTGGTAGTGAGCCCCCGGCCCAGCGTCCCCATCACGGCGATACCGAGAGGGAAGACCGTCCACACCCACCACGGGGTGCGGGGTTCGGGGGTGCCCAGGGCCCGTCGGACCTGTGCCGGACCCTCCTCCTGCTCGGGCACCTGGAAAGCGCCCGTCTCGGGCTGTGTCACGGTGGTGGTGGAGCCCCCGGAGGGCACGTCCTCGAAGGTCGTGTCGAAGCCGGGGTCGTCGAAGGATGCCAGCGGCGGTGCATCGAGCACCTGCGTGGGCGGGGGATCGAACGTGACTCGGGTGACCATCGCATCCGGGGCCTGCGCCGAGGTGCGGACGGCGATCTGGTAGTTGTCCGGGGCGTCGGTGGTCGGAACGAACGCGATGCCGTTGTTGGGCGTGTCCGTGGCCCACACGGCGGCCATCGGCATGAGGTCGGCCTTGTAGATCACGATGTCGCGGTCGCGCTCGACCTCGGTCCGCGGATCGGGCTCGCTGCGCACTTCCTCACCGATCTTCTCGATGGCCGCCTCCACCGCGCAGTCGTGGTCGGGACGCTCCTCCCACGGGCCCGAGTCGATGCCGACCCACTCCTCGGTCACCAGACAAAGGCGGATGTGCGGGTTGTCGGGATCGAACTCGGGGTCGAGGGTGCCCACGTCCTCATGGGCCTCGACCTGGAACTCGAACTCGAGGGCGAGGATCGTGGCTCCGAAGGGCACGACGAACAGGTCGGGGATCGCGTAGCCGTACGTGTCGTCGTCGCCGGCGATCCGCGCCGTGTAGACGTAGTTGTCCTGGCGGGGCCAGCCCGGAGTCGCGCCGATGATCAGGGCCGGGTTCAGGCAGGTGCGCGGATCGGGCGACGGCACCTCACACAGGACATCGGCGATCGGCGCGCCGGCGACCTTCGTTGGGTCCTGGGTCTGGGTGTAGTAGCCGGTCTGGGTAGCACCGGACTCCGCTTCCTCCTGGGCGTGAGCAGGCCCCGCGGGGGCGAGAACGATCAAGAACGCGATCGAGCAGGCGAGGATGCGACGTACGACCTTCGCGACGGTCATGCTCGTTGTTCCCTTCTGTATCTCGCGGTGTGCCGATCGGGGGCTCGGGCCTTACCCGGCACCTTCCCGGTCCCGTCCAATCCTACTCCGCGTTCCGTGTCCTGCGGCCAGCGGCCTCTAGTCTGTCAACGACGCGGAGCCTCCGGAGGTTTCTTCCCCACGACCGACCCTCCACGGATAGGGTCATGCGCATGCACCTTCGACCGGTGAGCCTCTGCGCGGCGCTCCTGATCGTCGGCGCTTCCTGTACACCCGCGGAACAGGGCATATCGCCGCCCCCGCAGACGCCGACCCCGGCCCCCACACCGACCCCCGAACCCACGCCCCTTCCGGATCCCTTCGAGCGCGCGGAGGCCTACACATCCCCCGACGTCACGACCCTCATCCAGCGTCTGAGGCGGGCCGAGGAGGCGATCCGGTCCCCGCTGACCGGCGACGAGGACCTGCCCGAACACGGACGTATCCAACAGGCCGCGTACCGCCAACTCGCCCGGACCCCGGACTGGGTCCCCGCCGTGCTCGACGCCGTCCCCCGCCGGCTGGTGCGCAGCGTGGAGGCGAACGTGCAGGCCCAGGCCGAGCTGCTCGACCTCACTCGCCCCGCCGAGGACCTGCCCGACCACTGGCGGATCGTCGAACCCCCGCCGCCCCGGGATCTGCGCGCCTTCTACGCGGAGGCGGAGGAACGCTACAACGTCGGATGGACCTATCTCGCCGCGATCAACCTGGTCGAGACACGCATGGGACGGATCCAGGGCGACAGCACGGCAGGAGCCCAGGGTCCGATGCAGTTCATGCCCGGAACCTGGGAGGCCTACGGCGAAGGGGGGGACGTCAACGACCCGCGCGACGCCATCATGGCCGCCGCGCGCTACCTCGCGGCCAACGGGGCGCCCGACGACATGGACCGGGCCCTGTTCGCCTACAACCGCAGCCAGCGCTACGTGCGCGCGATCACCCTCTACGCCCAGGAGATGGCCGCCGACGAGCGGACACACCTCGGGTACCACCACTGGCAGGTCTACTACCGCACCGAACGCGGTGATGCGCTCCTGGAGCCCGGCTGGGGGTCCTGAGGACAAAGTGGGGGCGGCGCCCCGGCGGGACGCCGCCCCGTACGACCCGGCCGGAGCTACGCCTGTGACAGACGCTTGGCGACCTCGTCCCAGTTGACGACGCTCCACCATGCCTCGATGTAGTCGGGCCGGCGGTTCTGGTAGGTGAGGTAGTAGGCGTGCTCCCACACGTCCAGGCCGAGGATCGGCGTGACGCCGTCCATCAGCGGCGAGTCCTGGTTCGGCTTCCCGGTGATCTCCAGCTTCCCCCCGGAGGAGACGAGCCACGCCCAGCCCGACCCGAATACCCCTGCTGCGGCCGCGGCGAACTTCTGCTGGAAGGTGTCGAACCCCCCGAACGTCGAGTCGATCGCGCTGGCGAGGTCACCGCTGGGCTTGCCACCCCCGTTCGGGCCCATGACCGTCCAGAACAAGGAGTGGTTCGCGTGGCCTCCGCCGTGGTTCCGGACGGCCGTGCGGATGTTGTCCGGGACCTGGTCGATCCCTTTGAGCAGGTCCTCCAGGCCCTTGGATTCGAGGTCGGTGCCCTTGATCGCGGCGTTGAGCTTGTCCACGTAGGTCTGGTGGTGCTTGGTGTGGTGGATCTCCATCGTCTTCGCGTCGATGTGGGGCTCGAGCGCGTCGTACGGATACGGCAGATCAGGCAGGGTGTGCGCCATGGTGGTTCCTCCTCTTCCTCGCGACATTCCGATACCTTCTTTTACCCTCGGGGCCCTACGATAAACGGTGGGAACGCCGCCACGCAGCGTGGTGCGGGAGTCCTAGGGTCGGTCGCAGGGCTCGAGTGCCCGGATCACGATGCCGTCCCTGGGTTTGGGATGGAAGTACGTGGACTTCTCCGGCATCTGGGCCCCCGTGGAGGCCAGGCGCCACACCCGGTCCACCGACACTGGCTGGATGAGGAAGCCGCACACCGCCCGTCCGGCGGCGGCCTCGGCGGCCACCTCCTCGGCGCGGGGGGTGAAGGACAGGAAGTCCTCCGCCCGCGGGATCCCCAGAGGCTCGATCCCCAGGCGCTTCAGGATCCCGGCCGGGATCTCATCGGGACCGACCGCAGGAGCGACGAGCCGGTAGGCACGATCGCCCACGAAGGCGACGAATACGCCCTCCCGCGGCTCGTCCCACAGGTCGAGACCGAGGCGGCCGGCGTCGGAGGGCGTGACCGGACCGATCTCGGTGACCTCGAAGGTGCGCTCCAGCACCACCAACGGGTCGGGGGCGTCGCAGCGGCGGACGATCCGGTGGTAGGGGAGGATGCAGACGGGCTGAACACCCGCGTCGACGAGGAGGGCCATCACGTGGTCCCAGGGGCCCGCGCCGGCGGCGGCCCGGCGCTCGTCCCGGTAGATCTTGGACGTCTCGAAGCGGTGGTGACCGTCGGCGATCAGAAGCGGGGACGGTGCCAGCGCTGTCGCGACCTTGGCGTGCAATGCCTCGTCGTGCGCGGCCCACACGGTGTGGCGGGTGGCCTCGTCGTCCACGAAGTCGGCGACCGGAGGTTCGCCCGCCCATTCCTGCAGCCCGGCGGAGATGCCGCCGCCATCCTCGGCGTAGAGCGCGTAGATCGGGGAGAGATTGGCGGGGACCGCGCGCATCAGCGACAGGCGGTCGGCCTTCGGTCCGGACATCGTGTGCTCGTGGGCGAGGATCGGGTCGTCGAGCGAGATCGTGGCCAGCATCCCCCACACGCGGCGCAGGCCTCCGCCTGGCACGCTGAAGGCTTGGCGGTAGACGTAGAACGCCGGTTGGGGATCCTCGCGGAGGACGCCCTCCCAGACCCATGAGCGGAAGAAGCCGCAGGCGCGCGTGTATTTGTTCTCGGCGTCGTGGTCGGCGCCCTCGTCCCGGCCGGAGACGATCCGCACGATGTTGTAGGGGTGCCGCCCGTAGAGGTTCTCCCGGTCGTCGGGTGAGATCACGTCGTAGGGAGGGCAGGTCACGAGTGCCGGGTCGGGCACCCGTGTCGGATCGAACGTGAGCCCCTGGAAGGGACGGACGGTAGCCATGGACCAATACTACGGTGCGCGACCGTCACCCACGCCGGGAGCGGGGCCGACCGGTGCCATACTGAGGAGGATGACCCCCGTGTACGAGTGGTACCAGCGAGGACTCGCGCTGCTGCGGGGAGGCGATGCGCACGCGGCGGCCACGGTCCTCGAGCGCGCGGTCGCTGCCGAACCCGACAAGGGCTCGATCCGGGAAGCCCTCGGTCGCGCGTACTTCGACGCCGGGCGGATCCGGGAAGCCCTGGCGGAGTTCACCCACCTGCTCGACCGCAATCCGGTGAACGACTACGCGCACTTCGCCGTGGGACTTTGCCTGGGCAGGCTCGGCCGAATCGACGAGGCCTGCGGCCACCTGCGGATGGCCAACGTCATGCGGCCCGACAACGCCGACTACGAATCGGCGCTTGCGAGGCACGAGGTCCGGCGGACCCTGCGTGACCGGCTCCGGGAGCGGGAGACCGGGTGAGCATCGCCGAGGGCTTCGATGCCTTCCTCCTGGATCTCGACGGCGTCGTGTGGCGGGGAGAGACGCCGATCCCGGGCGCGGCGGAGACGATCGATGCCCTGCGGGACGCCGGCAAGCGCGTGCTCTTCGTCACCAACAACTCCTCACGGACCCCACGGGAGTACGCGGTCAAGCTGATGAGGATGAAGGTGCCCACGGCCACGCAGGATGTCGTCACCTCCGGGCACGCGGTGGCCGAGGAGCTCCGTCGACGCGGGTCCGGGGAAGGGGACCGCATCCACGTCTGCGGGGGAGAGGGACTGATGACGCTGCTCCGGCACGAAAGGTTCGTGCCCACGCGGGAGGCCGACGGGGACATCAAGGCCGTGGTCGTGGGTTGGAACCCGCGCGGTACGTTCGAGGACATCCGAAAAGCGTCCGACCTGGCGCGCGCGGGGGTGCCGCTGATCGCCTCCAACGCCGACGCCACCTATCCGACGGAGGGCGGCGTCCTTCCGGGCACGGGCGCGCTGCTCGCCGCGATCCGCACCGCATCCGGCGTCGAGGGCACTGTCGTGGGCAAGCCGGAGCCGGCGCTGTTCCGCATCGCGCTGGCACGGGCGGGCACGCCGCCGGAGCGGACCCTGTTCTGCGGGGACCGGCCGGAGACGGACCTGGTCGGCGCGAAGCGGGCCGGGCTCCCGGCTGCCCTCATGCTCTCGGGCGTCACCGCCGAGTCGGACCTGGGGCGCCTTCCCGAGGTACCGGACGTGATCCTGGACGATCTCGGGGAGCTGCTCGGCGATCTCCCGCTGCCCCGGACGGAACGTGCGGACGGGGCGGTGCTGGCCATGGGGGATGGCGAGCTCGCCCGGGTGGAGTGCTCGCGGAACGGCAGCCGTGTGCGTCTGGATTCCGTCAGCGTCCCCAAAGGGACGGACCGCCGGGTCGCGTGGAACCTGCTGCGGCGGCTGCTGCTGGAGGCACTCGACGGCGCGGAGGAGGTCGATGCGGCGCCGCAGCTGCGTCCCTACCTGGAGCGGCTGGGTGTGGACACCGGACCGCAGCCCCGCCTGTTCACTCCCTGAACAGCTCGTCGAGGTGCTTCGGCCTGCGCCGGTCGGGTGCGAGGAACCGGATGAGCAGGAACCCGGCGACGAAGCCGCCGATGTGGGCGAAGAACGCCACCCCGCCCTCCTGCACGGCGCCGAGCTGCGCCACGCCACCGAGAACCTGCACCACGAACCAGTACCCGATGACGAACCAGGCGGGCACCTCGAACACGAGCGGGATGAACCCGAGGAGGACGAACATCACGATCCGGGCCTTGGGCCAGAGCACGACGTAGGCGCCGAGGATCCCCGAGACGGCGCCGGAGGCGCCCACCATGGGAACCATCGAGGACGGCGCGATGGCCACCTGGGCCACCAGCGCCGCGACACCCGTCAGGAGGTAGAAGAGCGCGAAGCGGATCCGCCCCAGTCTGTCCTCCACGTTGTTGCCGAAGATCCAGAGGAAGAGCATGTTGAAGGCGAGGTGGAGGATGCTGCCGTGCATGAACATCGACGTGAGCACGGTGAGGATGGAGCCACGGTCCGGGAAGGCCCGCTCGAGCTCGCCTGAAAGCGCCTCGCAGCGACCGAGCAGGTCGCAGGGCACCGCGCCGTACTCGAAGGCCGCCCGCTCGGAGATCTCGAATATCCGGTCCTCCGCGGCCCCGAATGCGAAGAACGCATAGACGTTCGCCGCGATCAGCAGGACCGTCAGGATCGGGAAGCGGTGGTAGGGGTTGTGGTCCCGCAGGGGTATCATCGCCGCTCCGTCGCCTCGGCTCCGCAGGTGCCAGTATGCTCGAAGCGCGGCGTTGCGCCGCGGCCCGGACGCGGGAGGGGAGTGACATGCTGGACGTACTCCGCAGGTACGCCAGTTCGCTGGCGGGGGTGACGGAACTCTCGCGGGACCGCGCCGAGGCGCTGGTCCGGGAGCTGCAGGACCGCGGCGAGATCCGCAGCCGCGACGTCCAGCGCGCGGCACGCCAGCTCGTCGAACGCTCGGCGCGCAACCGGCAGGAGCTCGTCCGGCTGGTGCGCAAGGAGATCCAGCGGCAGGTCAAGGCGCTGGGCCTGGTGACCCGGGAGGATCTCGACCGTGTGGCCCGGCGGGTCAAGGCGCTCGAGAGCGGGACGACGAAGACGCGCCCCCGCCAGGCCGCCGCCAAACCGTCCGGCGGGCGCGGTTCCGCCTCGTCGACGAAGAAGACCTGAGCAGACGACGGTTGGACACGGAGCTGGTTCGCCGCGGCCTGGCCGACACCCGGGAGCGGGCCCGCCAGGCGGTGGTCGGCGGTCGCGTCCTCGTGTCCGGCTCGGTGGCCACCAAGCCCGCCCGCATGGTCGATCCGGCCGAGCCGATCGAGATCGTCGGCGACCCGGAACCGTTCGTGTCCCGCGGCGGCGTCAAGCTCGCCGGTGCCTTGGACGCCTTCGGCATCGAACCGGCGGGGAAGCGGTGCCTGGACGTCGGATCGTCCACCGGGGGCTTCACCGATCTGCTGCTCCAGCGGGGAGCCGAGGCGGTCGTGGCCGTGGACGTGGGGACCGGGCAGCTCGACTGGAAACTGCGCACGGACCCCCGCGTCACGGTGATGGAGCGGACCGACGTGCGCTCACTGGAGCCCGACGAGCTCGGCGCGTTCGGGTTCGTCTGCGCGGACCTGTCGTTCATCTCCCTACGGACGGTGATGCCGCATCTGGCCGCGGTGGCCGGCGAAGCAGATATCGTCGTGCTGGTGAAGCCGCAGTTCGAGGTGGGCCGGGGCAGGGTGCCACGCGGAGGGGTCGTGCGCGATCCCGAGTTGCACGCCGTCGCTGTGGCGGGCGTGGTGGAAGCGGCGCGGAGCCACGGGCTCGATGTCGTGGAACAGACGCCTTCGCCCATCGAGGGCGCCGACGGGAACCGTGAGTTCTTCCTGCACCTCAGGAGCGGGCCGTGAAACGCGTCGGGGTCCTTCCGCACGCCACCAAGCCGCAGGCCCGGGAGCTCGCGCCGAAGATCGCGGCGTGGCTGACCGAGCGGGGTCACACCCCCTGCCTCGTCCCCGACGACGCCGAGGAGTTCGGGCTCCCGCAGGCGGCCACCGACCGCGATGCCTTCCGGAGTCTCGACCTGCTCGTGGTGCTCGGGGGCGACGGCACGATGCTCCACGGTGTGGAGCTCGCCGGCCTCGCCGGGGTTCCCATCCTGGGTGTGAACCTCGGCACCCTCGGGTTCCTGACCGAGGTCGGCCCCGACCAGCTCTACGACGCTCTCGAGCGCACCCTCGGGGGAGATGCCACCTTCGACGAGCGCAGCAGCGTCCACGCGCGTGTCTTTCGGGCCGGCGGCGACGTGGACGATCTGGGCGAGGGTGTGAACGAGGTCTCGGTGGAACGCGGCGTGGGCGGCAAGGTCATCCGGATGACGCTGACCCTCGGGGGCCAACCCTTCAGCACCTTCGGCGCCGACGGCCTGATCGTCGCCACACCGACCGGCTCCACGGCCTATGCCTTCTCGATGCGCGGGCCGGTGGTTTCGCCGGCACTGCAGGCCCTCGTCGTGGTGGCCGTCGGGGCCCACTCCCTGTTCGACCGTCCGCTCGTGGTCGGTGCAGGACACGAGGTGGAGATCGCCGTCCGGTTCGGGGGCCGGGGGATCGTGCTCATCGACGGTCATGCGCGTACCGAGATCGGAGAAGGGGACGTCCTGCGAGCGGAGGTGGGCCCGTCCACGGTCCGGCTCGCGCGGTTGCATCCGGACTCCTTCTTCACGCGCCTCGCCCGCCGGTTCGGCGTGCCTCCCGCCTGAGTCCCCGGTGCGGTTTCGCCGCCCTCGGGAAGGGGGAAGCATCCCGTGGGAACGACGCAGAAGAGAGGTGAGAGCCCATGGCCCGTACCGAGGAACGACATGCTGATACGCGCAGGGACCACGAGGTCCACCACGACCACCACCGGGAAGTGGTCGTCAGGGGAGGGATCTCCTTCGGGTCGATCCTGACCGGCACGGCGGTGGCCTTCGGGACGATCTTCGTTCTGAGTGCCGTGATCGGCGCCATCATGGTGGCCACCGGAGCATGGACCGCTGATCTGACCCGCGACCAGGCGGTTCAGGCCGGCATCCTCGGTGGGATCCTTTTCCTGCTGGTCCAGTTCGCCGCGTACCTGTGGGGTGGCTACACCGCCGGTCGAATGGCCCGCGGAGCGGGTGTCGGCAACGGGCTGCTCGTCCCCGCCGCAGGGATCGTGATCGCCGTCCTGGTGGGCGGCATCGGAGCAGCTCTCGAGGCCGAAACGCGCTTCTTCGCGCCCTTCACCGACGTCAGGATCCCCGTCGAACAAGACCTGCTCGTCAACTTCGGGGCCGCCATGGGACTCGCGACCCTGGTCGTGATGTTCCTCGCCGGTGCCCTCGGGGGCCGGCTCGGAGCTCGCTGGCACGATCGTCTCGAGGCGCACGACGCCCCCGACAGGGCCGAGGAGCCAACCGCCTGATCCAACCCCCTGATCTCCCAGGGTAGTGCGCCCCGGCCGGTTTCCCGGCCGGGGCGCAGACCGTTCGGGCGTCGGTACCGGCCTCTAGCATCCGGGTGTGCTGGAAGAGCTGTACGTCCGCAACCTGGGTGTGCTCGGTGAGGCCTCGGTGGCTTTCTCCCCGGGCCTCAACGTCGTGACGGGGGAGACCGGAGCGGGCAAGACGCTGCTCGTCGCGTCGCTACTGCTGCTGACGGGATCGAGGTCCGATGCCCGGATGGTTTCGCAGGGCGCCGAAGAGGCGGTCGTCGAAGCCGTCCTCACCCTGCCGGACGAGCAGCGCCGGCACCTCGTCGACCATGGCCTCGAGGATGCGGCGGAGGTGGTGGTGGTCCGGAAGGTCGGCGCGGACGGACGATCGCGGGCCTGGGTGAATGGACGTCTCGCGCCCATCGGAGCGCTCGGCGAGGTCTGCGGCCGCCTGGTGGAGGTCCTCGGGCAGGGAAGCAGCTTCGCGCTGGCCCGCCCACAGGCGCAGCTCGAGGCACTGGATGAGCTCGCCGGAACCGGCACCGTCCTCAAGGCGTACCGGACCGCCCTGGCGTGCGTCCGCGACATGACCGCCGAGCGCGACCGCCACGCCCGCGAGGAGCAGGCGCTCGCCCGCGAACGGGAGCTCCTCGAGTTCCAGGCCTCCGAGATCGAGACCGCCGCCCTGATGCCCGGTGAGGACGACCTACTGGCCAGTGAGATCGGTCGCTTGGAGCACGCCGAACGACTGACGGTGACGGGGGCCGAGGGCGCGGCGCTCGTCGGGTCCGACGGGGCGGCCGGGCGCCTGGCGGAGGCACACAAGATGCTGGAGGATTCGGCCCGGCTCGATCCCGGCTTGGAGACGCTCGCAGCGCGGGTGGGAGCTCTGGCGGCCGAGGCGGCGGAGGCGGCGTGGGATCTGCGGAGCTGGGCCGAGGACCTCGAACCCGATCCCGCCCGGCTGGAGGCACTCCGGGAACGCGCCGCCCTCGTGACCGGCCTCAAGCGCAAGTACGGCGGCTCGATCGACGACGTCGTCGCTTTCGGCGCCGAGGCGCGGAGCCGCCTCACCGAGCTCAGCGGCGCGGACGCCCGGGCGGTGGAGCTGGAACAGGCCCTGGCGGCGCTGGAGGCCGAGGTCGAAGGCCTGGCGCGGGACCTCACCCGACGCCGTTCCCGGGCCGCCGGACGACTGGCCGAGGCCGTCCAGGCGGAGCTCCCGGCGCTGGGGTTGCCCAACGCGGTCTTCGAGGTGTCCTGCGATGTTCAGGACACGCTCGGGGAGCACGGCCGGGACCGGGTCGCGTTCCGGTTCAGCGCCCACCCCGCACGGTCCCCCGACCTCCTCGGCAAGGTCGCCTCGGGGGGAGAGCTCTCGAGGCTGATGATCGCCGTGACGCTGGCACTCGCCGCGGCCCACCGTGTCCCGGTGCTCGTCTTCGACGAGGCCGACCAGGGGATCGGGGGCGAGGCGGCGCTCGAAGTCGCCGGGCGTCTGGCGCGGCTGGGGCGCACCCATCAGGTCCTCGTCGTCTCCCACCTGCCCCAGGTCGCGGCCTTCGCGGACCGCCATCTGTGCGTGCGCAAGGAGGACGGCTCAGTCGGCATCGAGGCTCTCACCGACGGCGCGCGACTGGGAGAGATCTCCCGCATGCTCGGAGGCCTCGGCAGTTCCGACCTGGCGCGTGCCCACGCAGCGGAGCTGGTTCAATTGGCCCGTGCCCAGCGACCGACGGCCCGTGCCGGCTGACCGGAGCAGACCGCTCGCGTCCGGACGGAGTAGGGTGATGCAGGAAAATTTCGCATGGAACTCCGCCTACTTCGCCGCCACGTGAACTCACGCGCGCGACCGCAACCGGATGGGACGGTCGACGGTGTCGCGCGCCTGGATCGCCGTACCAAGAGGCTGGTGGGGCGGCTCAAGCCCGGCAACCTGGCGATCATCGATCACGAGGACGTCGATCGCATGGCTGCCGAAAGCCTGATCGAGCACGGCGTCGGGGCCGTGGTGAACGCGAAGAAGTCGATCTCCGGACGCTACCCGAACCTCGGTCCGATCCTGCTCGCCAGGGCAGGGGTCCCCTTGCTCGACGACGTCGGCGACGAGGTCTTCGACCGTGTCCGGGAGGGTGACGAGGTCCGGATGGACGGCGACCGGCTGCTGGTCGGTGAAGAGGTCGTCGCCAAAGGCCGGCGACTGGACGAGGACGACATCAGCTCCCTCATGGACGACGCCCACACCCGTCTGTCCCAGACCGTTGAACGCTTCGCAGAGAACACGCTGGAATACGTGCGGCGTGAGCAGGACATCCTGCTCCGCGCGCTGCGCGCCCCCGAGTTGCGGACCCAGATGGCCGGGCGCCACGCCCTGGTCATCACGAGGGGATACCACTACAAGGACGACCTCCATGCCCTGCGCGGCTACGTCCGGGAGATGAAGCCGGTGATCGTGGCCGTGGACGGCGCCGCGGACGCGTGCCTGGCCATCGGGGCTCGTCCGCACATCATCTTCGGGGACATGGACTCGGTCTCGACGGAGGCCCTGCGCTGCGGGGCGGAGCTGCTCGTCCATGGATATGCCGACGGTGTGGCCCCCGGGCTGCCGCGGGTCGAAGCGCTGGGCTTGGACTGCAAGGTCGTCACCGCGCCGGGCACGAGCGAGGATGTGGCGATGCTCCTCGCCCACGAGCAGGGGGCCGAGCTGATCGTGGCCGTCGGAAGCCACACCTCGATGGTGGAGTTCCTCGACAAAGGACGGGCCGGGATGGCCTCGACCTTCCTGGCGCGCCTGCGCATCGGTCCGAGCCTGGTGGACGCCAAAGGCGTGTCCCAGCTCTACCGCACACGGGTCCGCACACGTGATCTCGTGTTCCTGGTCCTCGCGGCCCTCGTGACCATGGTGATCGTGACCATCGTGTCCCGACCGATGCGGCTGTACTGGGAGTCGATCTGGCAGATGCTGGAGCAATTCCTCTTCCGGCTGCGAGGATCGTTTTGATCGACTTCCGCTACCACATCGTCTCGATCATCGCCGTATTCCTGGCTCTGGGCCTCGGCATCCTGATGGGTACGACGGTGCTCGACCGCGCTGTTGTGGACGGGCTCGAGGGCCAGATGCGCCGGCTCAGCGGGAACCTGGAGGACGCTCGAACCGAGATCGTCGACCTCCGGCGGGACGTGGACCGCACCTCGGAGATGGTGGAGCAGCTCGGTCCCTGGGCGGGCGAGGGCCGCCTCGCAGATCGGCCCACCCTGTTCGTGTACGACGGCGGCGGCGGCCGGTGGCGGGCGGAGACGCAGGCGGGACTCCTGCGGGCCGGAGCGGTCCAGGCCGGATCGGTGACCTTCACCGAGAAGTGGGCCCTGGTCCTCGAGGGGAGCCGGGAGGAGCTGGAGCTGGTCGTCCGCTCCGTGACTCCCGCCTTCGAGCCCGGCGATGACCTCGTGGACGAGGTGCTGAGCCTCCTGGGAGAGCGGTTGCTGGAGCCGACGGGCCGCGCCCTGATGGGGCGCCTCGTGGAGGCCGGGTTCCTGGCCGTCGAGCGGGGCGAGATCGCCGGGGAGTGGCCCCCGCCCGGAACCGCGGTGGTGTCCTTCGCCAGCCCGCACCGCGAGGATGCGCCGAACCCCGGTTGGCTGGCGTCCTTCAGCCGCGGGGCGGGCGCTGTGGCGCCGACCCTCGTGGTGGGTGAGGCCCCCGGAAGGCACGATGCCGTCCGGGTGATCCGGGAGGAGGAGGCCGCGCCGTCGACCCTGGCGACCTTCGATTCGGCGGCCGAGGATCCCACCGGCGTCGGCGCCGTGCTGGCTCTGGAGGCCGCCATCCTGCAGGTGGGAAGCCACTTCGGGGCCGAAGACGGCCTGCGGTTCCTCCCCGAGGTACCGCGTGAGGCACCCGGGGACCCCGACCAGAGCACCTGATGGACCGGACCGGACGGGGGACGGTCCCGGGGCCGGAGCCGGGGCTCCTCCGCGCCAGCGCGCAGATCTCGGTGATCACCCTGCTGGCGCGGGTGGCAGGCTTCGCCCGGTGGATCGTCCTCGGCCTGACCGTGGGAGCCACCTACCTCGGCAACACCTATCAGACCGCGAACTGGGTGCCCAACATCGTCTTCGAGCTGGTGGCCGGCGGTGTGCTGTCGGCGGTGTTCGTCCCGACCTTCGTGGCGGAGTTGGAGCGGGGTCGGGAGCGCGGGATGGAGGTCGCGGCGAGCCTGGCCAACGTGTTCCTGCTGATCTCCGTCCCGATCGTGGTCGCCGGAGCGCTCCTCGCCCGTCCGATCATGCGCGCCATGACCATCGGCGTGGCCGACGAGGCGGTGCGCGCCGCCCAGATCGAACTCGGCGCCTGGTTCCTGTGGTTCTTCCTGCCGCAGATCCCGCTCTACCTTCTGGCGATGGTGATGACGGGGCTGCTGCACGCCCATCGCCGGTTCGCGATCCCGGCCGCCGCGCCGCTGTTCTCGAGCCTCGTCGTGATCTCCACCTACCTCACGTTCCGGTTCCTGGGTCCCGGCGCCGACCTCGGGACGGTCACCCCGACGCAGCTCTACGTGCTCGCCGGCGGGACCACCGCCGGGGTCTTCGTCCTGGCCTTCAGCCAGCTTCCCTCGGTGCTCAGGCTCGGCGTGCGGTGGAGGCCGGTACTGGGGTGGCGCGACCCCGTGGTACGCCGCGCCATCCGGGCGGGGGTGTGGGGCATCGCGTTCTTCGCGGTGACCGAGGTAGGGCTGCTCGTGACGCTCGTCCTCGCCAACCGGGTCGAGGGCGGCGTCGTCGGCTACCAGGTGGCCTTCGCCTTCTTCGAGCTGCCCAATGCCCTCGTCGGGCTCCCGGTGGCCGTGGCGCTGTTCCCGGCCCTCGCCCAGCGCGCCGCCCGTGGGGACGAGGCCGGGTACGCGGGGCTGCTGTCCACCGGTTTCCGGGCCACCGCCTTCCTGGCCGCACCGGCGGCAGTGGGGCTGTTCGTCCTGGCGCCGACCCTGGCCGACGCCATCCTGGGACGGGGGGGCCCCGCCGAGGCCGCGCCTGCGCTCGTCGCCTCTGCGCTGCGTGCCCTCGCCGTCGGGCTGCCGGCCTACGCGCTGGTCGCGACCCTCACCCGCTCGTTCTATGCCCGCCACCAGACCCGGCCCCCGGTGGCCCTCAACGGTGTGTCGGTAGGGACCTATGCGCTGATCGCCGTGCCCGCCACGCTTGTTCTCGCGCCGACCGGCGGTGACGCGCTCCGGATCCTCGGGCTGGGTCACGCAGCGGGCCAGTGGGTGGGTGTGGCCCTCGGCGTGGTCCTGCTGGCCGGGCGTGCCCCCGGCTGGACGGTCGCAACCGACCTCCGGTCCTTCGCCGCGAGCCTGCTCCGGGCGACGGTGATGGGCGGCCTCGTCTGGTTCGTGGTGGACGGGATGTCCGACGCCCAGGCGCCGCTGGCCGTCCTCGCCGGCCTGGCCGCGGGCGGCTTCGCCTACCTGGCTCTCTCGGCGCGGTCGCCCGAGCTCCGCCGCGCGCTCGACCTGGTGAAGGGGCTGCGTCGATGAGACGGGTCGCCCACGTACTCGGACCGTCGCGCGGGGGGATCCGGCGCCACGTCCGCTACCTCGCCGGACACCCGCCGGCGGGATGGGAGACCTCCGCCGTGTGGGGGCCGGCCGATCTCGCCCCCTACTTCGAGGGCCTGCCGTTCCGTCCGCTGCGCCGGCGTGACCTCGCGCGGGCCGGATGGGACGCCGATGTGGTCCACGCCCACGGCCTCAGCGTCGGCGCCGCGGCGCTGCGCCCACGGCGTCCGCCGGTGGTGCTGACGATGCACATGGACCTGCCGGTCCAGGGCCGGACGGCCGCCAACCCGCTCCTGCGCGCCGCCGCGCCGGTTGTCGTCCGCTCCGCTGATGCGGTCATCGCCGTGTCCGGACGGATCCGGTCGCTGTTCCCGCGGGCACGGTACATCCCACCGGCGGTCGATCCGCTGCCGGCGCCTGCGCGCTCGCGCGACGACGTCCGGGCGGACCTGGGCGCGGCCGGGGGCGATGTGGTCGCCCTCGCCCTCGCCCGCCTGCACCCCGACAAGGCTCTGGACGTCCTCGTCGAAGCCGTCGCGGCCTCCGGCGCCGTGGGCTGGATCGCCGGGGAGGGTCCGGACCACTCGCGTCTGGAACGCCTCGCCCGCGGCGCAGCCGTCCGCTTCCTCGGCTACCGCGACGACGTCGCCGACCTCCTGGGCGCAGCCGACGTCCTGGCGATGACGTCGGTGGGGGAGGGATACCCTATCGCTGTCGTGGAGGCCATCACCGCCGGGACGCCCGTCATCGCCACCCGCGTGGGGGCGATCGAGGAGATCGTCGCCGACGCGGGGCTCCTGGTACCCGCAGGGGACCGTGCAGGATTCGCGGAGGCGCTGACCCGCTTCACGCGGGACGCCGACCTCCGGGCAGGACTGACCGCCCGGGCCCGCGAGGTGCGTCTGCCCACCCCCGAGGAGCTCGTGGCCCGGGTCGGGTGCGTGTACGAGGAGGTGGTCCGGTGAGGCGGATCCTCGCCCCGGCCCTCGTCGTGCTCGCAGCGGTGTCGCTCGGGGCTCCGACGGCCGCGGCCGCCGCCGAGCCCGTCGGACGGGGCGCGGAGCGCGTGCTGATCTTCACGATGCCCGGCGTCACCTGGGAGGACGTCGAAGACGCCCGGACCCCGGCGATCGACGGCCTCGTGGATTCCGGAGCGGTGGCGGCGATGTCGGTCCGGACGGCCGCGCGGCGTACGGACGCCGCGCGCGGCTACCTCACCCTCGGCGCGGGAAACCGCGCCAACGTCCGGATGGGCGACGTGCTGGCGCAGCTCGCCTTCAACGTCGAGGACCCCTTCGAGGGCGGCACCGCCGGCGACGCACTGAGGCGGCGCACCGGCCGGGCCCCCCGGGGGGAGATCGTCCATCTCGGTGTGCCGATGCTGGAGCGGCGCCAGCGCAGCTTGCACTACGGCACCGAGGTGGGGGCCCTCGGTGAGGCACTGGCGGCGGCGGGGATCCCCCGCGCGGTGGTGTCCGCCGGTGACCTCGCCGACGAGCCCCAGGGGACGGCGACCCTGCGCCGCTCGTCGGTGCTCGGCCTGGTCGACGCCACGGGCTCGGTCGACGGCGGCCGCCTCGACAACCTGGTTACCGACGATCCTGGGGGACCGTTCGGCCGCGCCACCGATCCCGCCCACTTCCTCGCGGCCACCCGCGACGCGCTGGCGTCCGCGCGCGTGATCCTCGTCGAACCTGGAGAGACGCTGCGCGCCGACGACTTCACCGAGGTCGTGGCCTCCGGGCGCCAGGCCGCGGTGAGGAGGTGGGCGCTGCAACGCACCGACGCCCTGCTCGGGGCGGTGCTCGCCGAGCTCGGACCACGTGACCTCGTGATCGTCGTGTCCGTCTCCGGCCCCCAGGGCACCCCCCGCGAGCAGCTCACCCCGCTGATCGTGTCGGGACACGGGGTCGAACGGGGTTTGCTCACCTCGCCGAGCACCCGCTGGGAGGGCCTGGCGGCCCTCACCGACGTCGCCCCAGCCGTACTCGACGCCCTGGGGCTGGCGGTGCCCGCATCCATGACCGGAACACCGCTGCGCCACGTCGCCGACGCATCCGCGGACCGGTCCGAGCGCATGGCCGAGCTCAGCCGGGTGTCGCTCACCCGGGAGCGGGTGACGCCGCTGGTCGCCACGGTCCTGACGGTCCTGCTCTTCCTGCTGGCGATCCTGGCTTTCCTGGTCTTCGTTGGGGACGGCTCCCGGCCGTTGGGCCGGGCGCTCTTGGGGCTGGCCTACATGGTTCTGGCGATCCCGCCGGCCACGCTGATCAGCCGGGCGGTAGGTGCCCACGCCCTCGCCGACGCCGGGTACCACCTTGTGATCTGGTCGGTCGTGGTTCTCCTGGCGATCCTCGCTGCCGCCCTTCCCGGCCCCCGCTGGGGGGGAGGCGTCGTGCTCCTGCTCATGTCGGCCCTGCTCCACCTGGGCGACGGACTCCTCGGGGGACCGCTGCAGCTCAATGCCGTCTTCGGCCACTCGCCGATTGTGGCCGGCCGCTTCTACGGCCTGAGCAACGGAGGCCACGCGATCCTGTACCCGGCCGCATTCCTCGGCCTGCTCGGTCTGCTCGAACTGAGTGGTCGCCGCCGGGCTCCGCTATGGTCCGGCCCGGCTCTGCTCGTGGTGCCGCTCCTGGTCGGCCTGCCCATGTTCGGAGCAAACTTCGGTGGCTTCCTCGCCGGCCTCGTGGGTGTCGGCACCGCCTTCGCCATCGCCCGCGGGTGGCGCTTCCGCCTCCCCTGGGTGGCGGGCGTGGGCGTGGGGGCGGTGGTCCTGGCCGCGGGACTGACGGCCCTGGATGCAGCCCGGCCCCCGGAGGTCCGGACCCATCTCGGGCGCTTCGCCCTCCGGGTCTCCGAGGGCGGGTGGGAGGCCCTCACGACGGTCATCACACGCAAGGTCCAGGCCAACCTCGGGGTCATCGGGTTCACGTCCTGGACGCTCATGATCCCGATCGCCCTCGCCGTCTGCGCCCTGTTCCTGATGCGCCCCCGAGGGATCCTGCGGGACACCCTCCCACGACATCCGCTGCTCCGCGCGGCGCTGATCGGATCCATCGTGACCGCCGTGGTCGGCTTCGCCGTGAACGACTCGGGGATCGCGATCCCCGCGCTCATCTTCGGGCACGTGGCCCCCTTCCTCGTGCTGCTGGCTCTGGACGCCGACATGCCGCCCGGGCTGGGGCCCGTCCGGCGCCAGGCCCGGGTCCGCGAGCGCGCCCAACCGCTGCCGTGACCGTGCTGCAGGCCTTCGTGGCCGCCCTCGTCGGGGGCCTGGCGACCCTCGTTCTGGTGCGGCGTCCGCCCGGGATGCTGCTCGGCCCCCGGCACCTGCGGGAGAACTACCGGGGCCGGACGCTGCCCGGCACCCTCGGGGCCGTCCTCACCGTCCCGCTGGGCTGCGGGGCGGGGACCGTGGTTCTGGTGGACCCGCCGGACACCGCGCCGGGCCTTCTGCTCGCCGGAGCCGGTGCGGTGATGGCGATCCTCGGCCTCCTCGACGACCTCTACGCGAGCCGACGCGCGGGCGGCTTCGCGGGCCACCTCCGGGCCCTGCTCCGGGGTGAGGTGACCACCGGGCTCCTGAAGGCCGGCGGCGGGGGACTGGTCGGGCTGGGGGCAGCCTGGGCGCTGGGCCTGCGGGGTGCGTGGATCCCGGTCGGGGGCCTGGTGGTCGCCCTGACCACGAACCTCGTCAACCTGCTCGACCTGCGTCCGGGCCGGGCGGGGAAGGTGTGGCTGGCGGCCTGGCTGTGCCATCTCGCGGCTCTGCCGCCGGCATCGGCGGTGGTGGCGGGTGCCGCGGTGTTCGGAGGCCTGGCCGCCTTCCTGCCCGCCGATCTGCGGGAGCGGGGGATGCTGGGCGACACGGGCGCGAACCTGCTCGGGGCGGTGCTCGGGGTGTCTCTGGTCGCCGCGGTGGGCCACGGGGGCCTGGTGGTGCTCCTCGTGGTGCTGGTGGCGCTGACCGTGGCCTCGGAGATCGTGTCCTTCAGCCGCGTGATCGAACGGGTCCGGCCTCTGAACGCGCTGGACCGCCTGGGGCGCGCCGGCGGCTGAGCGGCGGTGTCGGCACCCGCGCGTAGGCTCGCTGCGGGCGTGATACCTTGAGGCGACCAGGGAGGTTGACGTGGCGAGACACATCTTCGTGACCGGAGGTGTCGCCTCGTCCCTCGGGAAGGGCATCACCGCCGCCTCGATCGGGCGACTCCTCGTGGCCCGGGGTCTGACCGTGGTCCTCCAGAAACTGGACCCGTACATCAACGTCGACCCCGGCACGATGAACCCGTTCCAGCACGGCGAGGTGTTCGTGACCGAGGACGGGGCCGAAACAGATCTCGATCTCGGCCATTACGAACGGTTCGTGGACACGAACCTCGGGCGCGAGTCGAACGTGACCACCGGCCAGATCTATTGGTCGGTGCTCCAGCGCGAGCGGCGGGGCGAGTTCCTGGGTGAGACCGTGCAGGTGATCCCGCACATCACCAACGAGATCAAGGACCGCATCCTGGCCCTCGGCCGCGACTCGTCGGTGGACGTGGTGATCACCGAGGTCGGGGGCACCGTCGGCGACATCGAGTCGTTGCCGTTCCTCGAGGCGATCCGCCAAGTGCGCCGCGATGTCGGCCGCGAGAACATCTTCTACTGCCACGTGTCCCTGGTCCCGTTCATCTCGCCGTCCGGCGAGCTCAAGACCAAACCCACCCAGCACTCCGTGATGGCCCTGCGCTCGATCGGTATCCAGCCCGACGCCATCGTGTGCCGGTCCGACCGTCCGATCGGCCCGACCCTCAAACAGAAGATCTCGCTGCTCTGCGACGTGGACGTGGACGCGGTGGTGTCCGCCTCCGATACCCGCAACCTGTACGAGGTGCCGCTGTCCCTGAACCACGAGGGCCTCGACCGCCAGATCTGCCGTCACCTGGGCCTGCCCTCCGGGGAGCCGGATCTGACCTCCTGGCGGCAACTCTGCGACCGGGTGGCCTCGCCGGTCGGCACGGTGCGGATCGCGCTCGTGGGCAAGTACGTCAACCTGCCCGACGCCTACCTGTCGGTCACCGAGGCGCTGCGCCACGGCGGCATCCACCACCGGGTGGACGTGGACATCGTGTGGGTGGCATCCGACGGGATGATCGACGACGGCAAGCACCTCGAAGGGGTCGACGCCATCCTGATCCCCGGCGGCTTCGGCGTGCGGGGCATCGAAGGCAAGGTGCAGGCCACCCGCTACGCGCGGGAGAACGACGTTCCGTTCCTCGGGATCTGCCTCGGCCTCCAGTGCGCGGTGATCGACTTCTCCCGCCACGTGTGCGGCATGAAGGACGCCAACTCCAGCGAGTTCGACGAGGACTCGCCGTACCCGGTGATCGCCCTGCTCGCCGACCAGCATGACGTCACCGACAAGGGTGGCACCATGCGCCTGGGCACCTGGCCCTGCGTGCTCAAGGAGGGCACCAAGGCCTCCGCGGCCTACGGCGACCGTCTCGTCCACGAGCGGCACCGGCACCGCTTCGAGGTCAACCCCGAGTACCTGCCGAAGCTCGAGGCCGAGGGCCTGATCGCCTCCGGCACCTCGCCCGACGGCCAACTGGTCGAGATCGTCGAGCTGCCCGATCACCCGTGGTTCGTCGCCAGCCAGTTCCACCCCGAGTTCCGGTCGCGGCCCACGCGGGCCCACCCGCTGTTCCGCGACTTCGTGGGGGCCGCCGCGAAGCGGGCCGGCGTGAGCGTCTGAGAGCGACTCGAGAGGTGCCGGGCATGGAGGAGCGGCTGCTGTCCTCGCAGCGCGTCTTCGAGGGGAAGATCCTGAACCTGCGTGTGGACGAGATCGAGGCCGCAGACGGCCACCGCGGCACCCGCGAGGTGATCGAGCACGCCGGCGCCGTCGGGGTGGTGGCCGTCCACCGCGACGAGATCGTGCTGGTGCGCCAGTGGCGGCACGCCTGCGGCGAGGCGCTGCTGGAGATCCCGGCCGGCAAGCTGTCGCCCGATGAGGACCCGGCGGCCTGCGCCGAGCGGGAGCTCGTGGAGGAGGTCGGCCTGCGCCCCCGCGCCCTCGAGCACCTGGCGACCTACTACACGACCCCCGGATTCACCGACGAGCGCTTCCACCTCTACTACGCCGACGACCTCGTGGAGGAGGCGGGACAGACGGACGCCGGTGAGGTCCTCGAGGTGGAGCGGTACCCGGCCGGCGACCTCAGTGCGCTGCTCGGCTCCGGCGAGGTCCGGGACGCCAAGACCCTGCTGGGCCTGGCGTACCTGGCCCTCCGGCACCCCTGAACGGTCTCCCGTTCCGTGCCCCCCGAAGCGCCCGCCGGTAGGCTTGCATCCATGAGGATCGGGGTTCCGCGGGAGGTCATGGAGGCCGAGCACCGCGTGGCGCTCGCGCCCTCGGGGGTCAGGGAGCTCGGCGACCACGGCCACGAGGTGCTCGTCGAGCGCGACGCCGGCACAGGCTCGGGGTTCAGCGACGCCGACTACGAGCGGGCCGGCGCCCGCATCGTCCCGGGCGCGGGGGACGCCTGGTCTGCGGAGCTGGTCTGCAAGGTGAAGGAACCGCTGAGCGAGGAATTCGGGTTCTTCCGGTCCGACCTCGTCGTGTTCACCTTCCTGCACCTCGCCGCCCACAAGGAGCTGACCGAGCGCCTCGCCGAGACCAAGACGGTGGCCATCGGCTACGAGACGGTGATGCTTCCCGACGGACGCCTGCCCCTGCTGGCCCCCATGAGCGAGATCGCCGGACGCATGGCGCCCCACGCCGGCGCGCACTACCTGGAGGCCGAGCACGGCGTGGGGATGCTCCTCGGCGGGGTGCCGGGGGTACGCCCGGCCCGGGTGGTGGTGATCGGCGCCGGCACCGCCGGACGCAACGCCGCGTTCATCGCCGCCGGGATGGAGGCCGAGGTGCTCCTGCTGGACAAGAACATCGACCGCCTCCGCGAGATCGACGAGATCCACCGGGGGCGGATCATGACCCTGTACTCGAACCGGGAGAGCGTGGAGAAGGCGGTGGTCGACGCGGACCTGGTGATCGGGGCGGTGCTCGTCCCCGGACGGCGGGCCCCCGTCGTCGTCCCGGAGTCGCTGGTGCGCCAGATGCAGCCGGGGCGTGTGCTCGTAGACCTGTCCATCGACCAGGGCGGGTGTATCGAGACCGCGGAGGTCACCACCCACCACGACCCCGTCTACGAGCGCCACGGCGTCCTCCACTACTGCGTCGGCAACGTCCCCGGCGCCGTTCCCCACACCTCCACCCACGCCCTGAATAACGTCACCCTTCCGTACGTGGAGGCCATCGCCGACGAGGGCCTCCACGCCGCCCTGCGGGCGCACCGTCCACTGGCCCTGGGTGTGAACGTGTACCAGGGGGTGGTCACCAACGACGGCGTCGCCGACGCCCACGGCCTGCCCCACGCCCCGATCGACGAGCTGCTATAGCCATGGGCACGACCCCGGGCACGCCTGCGATCCCCACCGCCCTACGGACGGCCGCCGAGGCCTTCGAGGACTACCTGCGGGTGGAGCGGGGTGTGGCTCCGTCCACGGTCATCGCCTACCACCGGGACCTGCGGCGATACCTGCGCCGGCTGGCCGAGGCCGGCGTGCGCGAGCCCGCCGACGTCACCACCGGACACGTCGCCGACGCGATCGCCGCCCGGGCTGATGCCGGCGTATCGGCGGCCACCCTCAACCGCACCCTTGCCGCGATCCGCCACTTCCACCGCTTCTGCCTGCGGGACGGCTACGCCGCCGGTGACCCGGCGGCCCTCGTCGACGGCCCCCGGCGGGGCCTGGCCCTCCCACGGGCCCTCGCGGAGGACGAGGTCACCGCGATCATCGAGGCTGCATCCGGCTCGACCCCCGCAGAGTTGCGCGACCGGGCCATCCTCGAGCTCCTCTACGGGGCCGGCATCCGGGTCTCGGAGCTGGTCGGCCTCGACATCGACGACGTGGACCTCGAGGAACGGTCCGTGCGGTGCCTTGGCAAGGGACACAAGGAGCGGCTCGTCCCCATCGGGGGACCGGCGGTGTCCGCGGTGGCCCGGTACGTGCGGGAGGGGCGTCCGGCACATGCCGCCGGGGGAGCAGGGGCCGCGGCGCTCTTCCTCAACGCGCGCGGCAAGCGGCTGTCCAGACAGAGCGCCTGGAAATGTGTAAAAAGGTATGCGGGGCGGGTAGTTCCCGAGAAGCGGGTCTTCCCGCACGCGCTCCGGCATTCGTTCGCCACGCATCTGGTTGCCAGAGGCGCCGACGTGCGGGTTGTGCAGGAGGCGTTGGGGCACGCGAGGTTGTCGACCACACAGGTGTATACGCTGGTGTCCAGGCAGACCTTGAAGGACGTATACGACGAGGCCCATCCGAGGGGCCGCGGGTCACGCCGCGCGCGCGGGACCCCACCCCCGTCCTAGCCGGCTGGTAGGGAGACCGACCCATGGATCAGGCGACGTTGAAGCAGCTACGTACCCGGCTCGAGGAAGAGCGGGGGGCCCTCGTCCAGCAGCTCGAGGACATGGGGGTGAACCCGGAGACCGGTGCGCCCGAGGCCGACCGGTTCGACCACGGGTTCGCGGACAGCGGCCAGGCCACCGCCGAGAAGGCGAACCTGCTGTCCATCGCCGAGGGCCTGCTGGAGACCCTCGGCGACGTCAACGGCGCGCTCGAACGGATGGACGAAGGCACCTACGGCAGCTGCGAGCGCTGCGGGCAGGAGATCCCGCCGGAGCGCCTCGAGGCCCGTCCCCACGCCAGTCTCTGCATGGCCTGCAAGCAGCTCGGCTGACGCGGGAGGCGTGCTCTAACCGCGGCGCGGTAGCCGGCGGACGGCCAGCGTGCCGCCGCCCACCACGGCCAGCCCGGCGGCCGCCAGCAGCCACGGTGAGCGGTCGCCGTCCGGAGTCTGAGGGGCCTCGCCCGAGGTCGTCGCGTACATCTCGGCGTCCCGCTCCAGGATGGGCTCGTCGCCGTCCGGGTGGGAGACCACGCCCTCACCGGCCAGGTAGCGGGAGCCGTCGCAGGCGGAGGTTTCGACCACTCCGTCGGCCACGAACCGTCCATAGATCCGCCACGTCTCGCCGGCCGAGGGCGTGATACCGGTGGAGACGAAGGACGCCATCTCACCGTCGCGGCGCTCGCCGGTGAGCACGTCGACCTCCTCGGCCCCCGATCCCTTCTCGTACACCGTCACGCGGATGCGTGCCGTCTGCGCTTCCCCGAGGGAGGACGCGTGACCGTCGTCGTAGGGCGACCCCTCGCCGATGACTTCGCCCTCGAAGATCACCTCCGCACGCTGGACGTACTCCTGCTCGCTGGACGCCGCGCAGGAGGCCGCGGCATCGGCGGCCAGGGTGATGGGCAGCACCGCCGAGAGCAGCGCCCCCAGCAGGATCCGTCGTCCGTGCATCGTTCCCGTCCTTCCGGCTCGTGGTGGTCCTGTCGTACCTCCAACCCCGGTGTGGCCCGGAAGGTTCACGACCGCAGGGTGGTGACCCCGGTAGGGTGGGGGGATGGTCGAGCCCCTTCTCCTGATCGCCGCACTGCTCGTCAGCGTCGTCCTGCACGAGCTGTCGCACGGTGTCGTGGCGCTCTGGCTCGGCGATCCCACCGCCAAGGCCGCCGGCCGCCTGACCCTCAACCCGGTCAAGCACCTCGACCCCGTGGGATCCTTCATCCTCCCAGCCCTGCTGGCGTTCGCAGGGGGCCCGGTGTTCGGGTACGCCAAGCCCGTCCCGGTGACCCCCCGCAACCTGCGGGGAACCGACCGCACCGGCTTCGCGATCGTGGCTCTCGCCGGGCCCGTGTCCAACGTGGTGATCGCGAGCGTGTGCGTGATCCTGCTGTCCACGATGTACGGCCTGCGCCTCGGCGAGCTGATGGACCTCTTCCCGGCGGGGGTCGCCCCGGAGCAGCGCCTGTTCGCCCTGCGACAGTTCATCGCCGAGCAGGGGTCCTTCGGGGCCCGGGTCCTATTCCTGGCCGTGGAGATCAACCTGATCCTGGCGGCCTTCAACCTCCTGCCCCTGCCGCCCCTTGACGGATCGCGGCTCCTGCGCCCCTTCCTGTCGACCGGGGGGCGTCAGCGCCTGGACCAGATCGAGCCCTACGGGTTCCTGATCCTGCTGCTGCTCCTGGTCTTCCTCGCCGAACCGCTGTTCAGGGTCGTGATGCTGATCATGCGCGGGCTCCTCTTCCTGATCCCGATCTGAATCCGGTGAGCGCTGTCCGACCCGACACCTATCCTTGCAGCGGATGACCAGACGCGTGGTGACCGGCTACCGGCCGACGGGCCGACTCCATCTCGGCCACCTCCTGGGGAACGTCGAGTCCATGCTCGGCCTCCAGCAGGAGCACGAGTGCTACTTCTTCATCGCCGATTGGCACGCCCTCACCACCGACTACGAGGACGCCGCCCCCATCGCGGAGGCGACCCGGGACGTCGTCCTCGACTGGATCGCGGCGGGGATCGATCCCTTCCGTGTCACGATCTACAAGCAGTCCGACATCCCCGAGGTGGCCGAGCTCGCGTTGTACCTGTCGATGATCACGCCGTTGTCGTGGCTGGAACGCAACCCCACCTACAAGGAGCAGCTCCGGGAGCTCACCGGACGGCAGATCGCCACTCACGGGTTCGTCGGCTACCCCGTGCTCCAGTGCGCGGACATCTGCCTGCCCCGCGGTGAGCTCGTTCCGGTTGGGGAGGACCAGCTCCCGCATCTCGAGCTGACCCGCGAGATCGTCCGGCGCTTCAACCGGCTCTACGGCGACCTGTTCCCCGAACCCGAGGCCATGCTCACCGAGGCCAGGCGCGTCCCGGGCCCGGACGGTCGCAAGATGTCGACGTCCTACGGCAACGTGATCTGGCTCGACGACCCCCCGGAGCGGATCGAAGCCGTCGTGCGGTCGGCGATCACCGACCCGGCCAAGGTCCACAAGAGTGATCCCGGCGACCCGGAGGTCTGCACCGTGTTCCACTGGTGGAAGATGTTCTTTCCCGAGGAGGCCGGACGGGTGGACCACGCCTGCCGCGACGGCGCACTCGGGTGCGTCGAGGATAAGGAGGATCTCGCTGTGCGACTCGCCGACCGGCTCGCGGGATTCCGCGAGCGCCGGGCCGACCTCGGTGCGAAGGCGGGTATGGCCGAGGAGGTCCTGGCGGCCGGGCGCGCCCGGATGCGTCCGCGCGCGCAGGCCACGATGGAAGCCGTACGCGAGGCGATGGGCCTGCCGCACACGCGGAGGGTGGGGACATGACCTACGAGGTTCGTCTCGAGGTCTTCGAGGGCCCGTTCCACCTGCTGCTGTCCCTCATCTCCGATCACCGGGTGGACGTGTGCGACATCCCGATCGCCAAGCTCACCGAGGACTATCTCGCCCACGTCGCGCGCATGGAGCACATGGACCTCGAGGTCGCCACGGAGTTCCTCGTGGTGGCCGCCACGCTCCTCCAGATGAAGGCCAAAGCGCTGCTGCCGGGGATCGGCGACGGCGAGGGGGGCCACGAGGAGGACGACCTCGAACGGGACCTGCTGATCGCCCGGCTCCTGGAGGTGCGCACCTTCCAGAGCGCCGGCGGCCACGTGATGGGGCTGATCGCCACGGGCGACACCCGGTTCCCTCCCGTCCCGGCCCCCGACGACGATGCCCTCCGGCAGCTGCCGGTGCTCGGTGACCTGCGGCCCGACGACCTCGCGCGCGTGCTCGTCGAGCTGATCCGCGAGCAGAACCGGACCGTGGACGTGAGCCTGGTGATCGGCGAAGAGGTGTCCACGCAGGAGGCTGCGGCGACACTCACCGGAGCGCTCGCCGGAGGCCCCTCGACGTTCGGAGCCCTGTGCCGGGGGCGCAGCCTCTCGTGGGGCGTGGCGATGTTCCTGGCCCTTCTCGAGCTCGCGATGCGCGGTGAGGTCCGCATCGGCCAGGGTGAGCGGCTCGGGGACATCAGCATCCAGTTGACCTGAGGAGGTACACGTGAGCACGCCAGCCGATCAGGCCATGCTCGGGGTCACACCGGCCGTCGTGGAGGCGATCCTGTTCGCGGCGGGGGAACCCGTCCGCGCGCAGGACATCGCGGCCGCCTTCGGACTCGACCCCGACCGGGTCCTGGAGATCATCGAGGACCTGAACCGCGCCTACGTGGAGCGTGAAGCGGGGCTCGAGGTCCGCCGCGCCGGCGACGGATACCGGATCTACACGCGGGCCGAGCTGGCGGAGGCGGTTGGACACTTCGCGAACCGCTCCCGCATCGGGCGCCTGTCGCGGGCGGCCCTGGAGACCCTCGCGATCATCGCCTACCGGCAGCCGGTCACCCGGGGGGAGGTGTCCAGGGTCCGGGGTGTGAACGCCGACTCCGCACTCAACACCCTCCAGGACCGGGGGCTGGTCGCCGAGGTGGGCCGGGACCCGGGGCCCGGCCGGCCGCCGCTGTACGCGACGACACCGCTGTTCCTCGAGAAGATCGGTCTGGACTCGGTGGCCGAGCTCCCACCGCTGGCCTCTTTCGCGCCCGACGGAGCGGTGGCCGCGGAGATCGAGCAGGCGCTGGCGCCCAGGCCGCTGGACCTCCTCGAGGGGCTGGACGCCGACCGGGAGGACGACGGCGGAGCGTGAGGGAGCGATTGCAGAAGGTCCTCGCCCGGGCGGGCCTCGGCTCCCGGCGCGCCTGCGAGGAACTCATCGCCGAGGGTCGCGTCCGGGTGAACGGCGAGGTGGCCGAGCTCGGGATGCGCGTGGATCCCGACACCGACGCCGTGGAGGTCGACGGCACCCGCCTGCCGGTCGCCGAGGAGCACGTGTACATCGCCCTGAACAAGCCGGTGGGCTACGTGACCACGGCCAGAGACCCGCAGGGCCGGCCCACGGTGCTCGATCTGATGCCCGAGGAGCCACGACTGTTCCCCGTGGGACGCCTGGACATCGACACCGCGGGGCTCCTGCTGCTGACCAACGACGGCGACTTCGCGCTGCGCATGACCCACCCCCGTTACGGTGTGCCGAAGACCTACGTGGCGGAGGTCCGCGGCTCGCTGGGACAGCGCCACCTCCGTCGCCTGCGCAGCGGCATCGACCTGACCGACGGACGGGCCCGCGCCGACGCCGTGCGGCTGCTCGGACGGAAAGCCGACCGGAGCCTGCTGGAGATCGTCGTGAAGGAAGGGCGTAAGCGGATGGTGCGCCGCATGCTCGACGCGATCGGCGTGTCGGTGTCGGCCCTGGTCCGGACCCAGATCGGGCCCCAGGAACTCGGTCGCCTCAAGGAGGGCAGCTGGCGCAAGCTCGGGGGCCAGGAGGTCCTGGCGCTGCTGCGGGAGGCCGAGCCCCGGGCGGGCACCGCAGGACGGCGCGACCCGTAGACTGACCCGTGACCATGGAGCGGCTCTACGCGGTACGCGGTGCGATCACGGTGCCCCAGGACGCCCGGGAGGCGATCGTCTCGTCCACCCAGCGCCTCCTGCGGGAGGTGCTCGACCGCAACGCCATCGCACCGCAGGACGTGGTCAGCATCGTGTTCACGGCCACCGACGATCTCCACGCGGAGTTCCCGGCCGCGGCCGCGCGCCTGATGGGGTTGGATGGGGTACCGCTCCTGTGCGCGCGGGAGCTCGAGGTCTCCAGCACACTCGCGGTGCCGCGCTGCGTGCGGGTGCTCCTCCACTACTACGGGCGGCACCGGCCGGAACCCGTGTATCTGGAGGATGCCGCCCGGCTCCTCGATCCGCCGGATCCCGTGTAGCGGTGGGCGATCGCACCCTGATCGTCGGCACGGGCCTGATCGGCGGCTCGATCGGGTTGGCGCTGCGCGCCGCCGGCCTGCACCCGGTCGTGGGCTACGACCGCGATCCGGCCAACGCCACCCGCGCCGTGGAGCACGGCGCGCTGGACGGCGTCGCTTCCGATCTGGAGTCGGGGTCGGCGGACGCAGACCTCGTCGTGGTGGCCACCCCGGTGGGTCAGGTCGTGGACACCGTCGGTCGCATCGCGAGAGCCGCCGCTGCGGGCACCGTGGTGACCGACGTGGGATCCACCAAGGGGCCGGTGGTGGCCGAGGCCGAACGCCTGCTCGGCGAAGCCCGGCCGTTCGTCGGCGGTCACCCGATGGCCGGAACGGAGGGAGAGGGCATCGCCGCCGCCCGCGCCGACCTCTTCGAAGGGGCACTGTGGATCCTCACCCCGACGCCCGCAACGGACGGCGCCGCGCTCCGGCGGGTGCACGGGCTCGTCTCCCGGATCGGGGCGAAGGTGCTCACCCTCGCCCCCGGGGAGCACGACCGTCTCGTGGCGCTCGTGAGCCATCTCCCGTACGCGCTGGCGACCACGCTGATGGAGCTCGCGGGCGACGAGGGCGACGAACGCGTCTTCCGCGCCGCCGCCGGCTCCTTCCGGGACGTGACGCGGACGGCCGGCAGCAACCCCCGGATCTGGCGGGACATCCTCCGGGCCAACCGCGAGGCGATCCTGGCGGAGCTCGAGGCGTTCTCGTCCCGGCTCGGGAGCTTCCGGGACGCTCTGGCCGCGGAGGACTGGGATCGACTGGACGCCATCGTCGACCGGGCGCGGCAGGCGCGGCAGCGCTTCCCGCTCAAGGGCGAGCGCGCGCCGGCCCAACCGGTGACCCTCGAGGTCCCCGTGCCCGACCGCTCGGGGGTGCTGGCCGAGATCACGAACGCGGTGGGGGAGGCGGGCCTCAACATCGAGGACCTGTGGATGGACCACACCGCCGGTGGGGGCCTCGTCCGCCTGGTCCTCGACGGCCGTCCCACCGCGGACCGTGCCATCGTCCAACTCCGCGCGCACGGGTTCCACGCCACGGTGGTGGGGGAGGGATGAGCATCCTGCTGGTACGGCCCGGGCGGACCCTCACGGGTTCCTTCACCGTCCCCGGCGACAAGGCGATCGCCCACCGCGCCCTGCTCCTGGGGGCGATCGCCCACGGCCGGACGGTGATCGGGGGGCTTCCCCCAGGCCAGGATGTGGCCTCGACCGCGCACGCGCTGCGCGCCTACGGGGTGCGGGTGGCCGTCGACGGCGACCGGGCGGTCGTCGAGGGCCGGGGACTGGAGTCGTGGTCGGCGCCCACCGGGCCGGTGGACTGCGGCAACTCGGGCACGACCATGCGGATCCTGGCCGGACTCGCCGCGCGCTGCCCCTTCACCTCCGTGCTCGACGGCGACGCCTCGCTGCGCCGGCGTCCCATGGACCGCGTAGCCGAGCCGCTGCGGAGCCTCGGGGCGAGGGTCGAGGCTCGCGACGGCCGGTTCCCACCGCTGCGGGTTCACGGCGGCGACCTCCGCGGCACAGAGATCGTGCCGTCGGCGCCGAGTGGACAGGTGAAGTCGGCGATCCTGCTCGCCGGACTGGGCGCCGCCGGGTCCACCGCGGTGGTGGAGCCCACGCCCACCCGGGACGACACCGAACGGATGCTGCGTGCGCTCGGGGCCCCCGTCCGCACCGATGCTGTGGGCGACGGAGGCATCAGGGTCGAGGTGCAGCCCTTCGAGCCCGACGGCTTCGAGATCGAGGTGCCCGGCGATCCGTCGTCGGCCGCGTACCTGATCGCGGCGGCGGTGCTGTGCGGTGAGATCGAGATTCCGGGGGTGTGCCTGAACCCGACCCGGAGCGGCTTCCTCGACGTGGTCGCCGCCATGGGGGCGGAGCTCGCATCGGTCGGCGGATCCGAGCGGATGGGGGAGCCCGTGGGCAGGGTCCGGGCGGCGAAGGCGCCGCTGCGTGCCGTCCGCCTCGACGGTCCGTTTCCCCGGCTGGTGGACGAGATCCCGTTGGTCGCCGTCCTCGCCACGCAGGCGCACGCCGAGACGGTGATCACCGGTGCCGCCGAATTGCGGGTGAAGGAGTCCGACCGCATCGCGGCGCTCTGCGACGGGCTCGGCCGCATGGGCGCCAGGATCGAGGAGCTCGAGGACGGGATGCGTATCGAGGGGCCGTCCACGCTCATGGGGGCCGAAGTGAAGTCGTGGGGCGATCACCGGGTGGCCCTGGCCTTGGCCGTGGCGGGGCTCGTGGCCTCCGGCGAGACCCGGATCCTGGGATACGAGGCCGCCGGGATATCCTGGCCCGGCTTCGAAGACACGCTGACCCTCGCCGGGGCGGACATGGAGGTCGTGCAGGGATGATGCGCACGCTCGTCGCGATCGACGGCACCGCCGGATCGGGGAAGTCGACCGTCGCCCGGCTCGTGGCCGGCCGCCTCGGCCTGCCGCATATCGACACTGGAGCCACCTACCGCCTGGTGGCGCTCCACGTCCTCGAGGCCGGTGTCGACCCCGACGACGCCGGGGAGGTGGAGCGGGTGGCCCGCGCGGTGGCGTCCGGTTGCGACGTCGCCGCCAACGGCAGGCTCCGGTACGCGGGGCAGGAGGTCGGAGATGAGATCCGTACCCCGGAGGTGACGCGCGCGTCCTCCCGGGTCGCCGCGATCCCGAAGGTGCGTGAGGTCCTCGTGTCGCTGCAGCGGCGTCTCGTCCGCCCGACCGGCGCCGTGGTGGAAGGGCGCGACATCGGCACGGTGGTCTGGCCGACGGCCGACGTGAAGGCCTACCTCGATGCCAGACCCGAGGTCCGGGCTGTGCGGCGCGCCGGTGATGCCGCTCCGAACGGAGCGCTGGCGGCGGTCAGGGAACGCGACCGCCGCGACAGCGAGCGCGAGGTGGGCCCCATGCGGCCCGCCCCCGACGCGCTCATCATCGACACGAGCGACCTCACCCCCGACGAGGTCGCAGAACGGATCGTGGAGCATCTCCGGCCGCGGAGGACGCCCAACCCTCTGTACCGGGGGGTCCGGGCGGCTCTGTCGGCGATCGTCCGCGGCCCGTTCCGCCTGGAGCTCACGGGTGCCGAACACATCCCCGTCAGCGGGCCCGCGATCCTCGCCCCCAACCACCGGTCCCTCGTCGACATCCCCGTGAGCGGGGTCCTCACGCGCCGTAAGGTCTGGTTCATGGCCAAGGACGACCTGTTCCGCAAGAAGGCCGTCGCCAAGTTCCTGCTGCGGATGGGGGGCTTCCCCGTCCGGCGGGGGCACCCCGACCGCACCGCGCTGAACCGGGCGCTGGAGCTGCTGCGGGAGGGCGAGATCGTCGGCATCTTCCCGGAGGGGACGCGGCGTCCACGGTCACGGTTCGAAGAGATCGAGGACGGTCTCGCCTACGTGGCTCTGAAGTCCGGTGCACCGGTGGTGCCCGTCGCCCTGTCGGCCACCGACGCCGTGTTCCCCAAGGAGCACAAACTCCCCCGGTTCGTGAAGATCCGTGCGCGCATCGGCGAGCCGTTCATCCTCGGGGGCCCCGTGCAGGGGATCCTCCCGCGGCGCAGGATCCGGGAGGCCACCGCCGAGGCCCAGCGACGCCTCGTCGCGGTGATGGACGAGCTGGAGCCTCGATGACCCTGCCGGTGGTCGCCGTGGTCGGACGTCCGAACGTCGGAAAGTCGACCCTGGTGAACCGGATCCTCGGGCGGCGCGAGGCGATCGTCCAGGAACGGCCCGGGGTGACGCGCGACCGGGTGCTGTACCGGGCCGAGTGGCTCGGACGCCAGTTCCTGCTCGTGGACACCGGGGGCCTAGAGGCCGACCCCGAGGGGGCGCTGGCGGGGAAGGTCGCCGAGACGGCGAAGGCCGCCGCCGGGGAGGCGGACGTGGTCGCCTTCGTGGTGGACGCGACCCAGGGCATCACGCTCGAGGACCGGGCGGTGGCCGACGTGATCCGGCGCCTCGGCGGACGGACGGTGCTCGTGGTCAACAAAGCCGACAACGCCGAGCGCGACCAGTCCGCCGTGGAGTTCTACGAGCTCGGTTTGGGTGACCCGGTCCCCGTATCCGCTCTCCACGGCCGGCGGTCCGGCGACCTCCTCGACATCCTCACCGAGGGCTTCGGCACCGAGGAGCCCGACGAGCCCAGCGAGCCCGGCATCGCGATCGTCGGACGCCCGAACGTGGGCAAGTCCTCGATCTTCAACCGGCTGGTGGGGATGGAGCGCAGCATCGTCCACGACGAGCCGGGCACCACCCGCGACGCCGTGGACACCGTCGTCGTCGTGGGGGACGAGCGGTTCCGCTTCGTCGACACGGCCGGCATGCGGCGCGCCATCAGGGTCGACGACTCGACCGAGTACTACGGGACCGTCCGCACGATGCGGGCGCTGGACCGCTGCGATATGGCCCTGATGGTGGTGGACAGCGCGGAGGGCATCGCCCGGCAGGACCTGCGGATCGCCGAGGAGATCGTGGACCTCGGCCGGTCGGCCGTCGTGCTCCTGAACAAGGTCGACCTGCTCCCCCCGGAGGAGCGGCGCATCGAACAGGAGGAGGTCCGGCGCCGCCTGCCGCACCTGCATTTCGCTCCCATCCTGCAGGCCTCGGCTCTGACCGGAACGGGTGTCGGCGGGATCCTGCCCGCGATCCGGCGGGTACTCGACGCGCGTCCCCTCCGCGTCCCCACGCATCTGCTCAACGCCGTGGTGGACGACCTCCAGGCCCGCACGCCGATCCCCTCGAAGTCCAAACGGGTCCGGGTCAAGTACGCGGTGCAGGCCGAGACCGCGCCACCGCGCATCCTGCTCTTCGGGCCTGGACGCATCCCCGACCAGTGGCTGCGCTACCTCGACCGGGGCCTGCGGGAGCGCTTCGGGTTCGAGGGGACCCCGATCCATTTCACGCTGCGCGGTCCCGCACCCAGGCGTGGTGCGGGCGCGGAGCGCCGTCCACGCGGCAGCCGGGAGCAGCGATGATCGTCAAGGAGCGCGACGGGGGACTGCTGTGCGTCCGCCAGACCGACCATGCGCTGCTGTCCGGCGCTTTCGCCGCGGCGTGGGGGAACGAGCGGTTCCCGGTACCCGAGCGGCGCGACTCGGTGCTGGTGGCGGCGTCCCGTCACGACGACGGCTGGGCGCAGTGGGAGCTGGCTCCGCGCGTCCAGCCGGAGGGCGACCCGGTCGACTTCATCCGGATCCCCGTCGACGAGCATGTCGAGCTCTACCGCCGCGGGATCGATCTCGTCCAGGCCGAGGACGCATACGCGGGCCTGATCGCGTCGATGCACGGCGAGCGCCTCTACACCCGTCCCTTCCACCCGGGGATGGATCCACGCATCGAGCATCTCGCGGGGCGGGACCTGGACCTGGCACACGCGTACGTGGAGGGGGAGCAGCGGCGCCAGCACGAACTCCGGGCGGAGACGCGGGCAGACGACGCAGACGTGGAGGAGGCGTGGCGTCTGCTCCAGGTCTGGGACCGGCTTTCCCTGGTCGTGTGCATGGGGTTGCTGGACACCGCCGACGAACAGACGATGCCCCTCGTGCGGACCGGGGAGGGCAGCGACGTCCGGATCGTGTGCCGTGCCACCGACCCGGCGACGCTGACGCTCGATCCGTACCCCTTCCGGGACGCCCCTGTCGCCTTCGAGCTGGCATCGCTGCACATCAGGGGGAGGTCATGGCCCGACGACGCCGCGTTCCGCCTCGCCTACCGGACGGCTTCCCCGCAGGTCGTCCGGTTCTCCTGCCGGCCCGTGTAGACCCGCCACATGCATCGCTTCCCATCCGAGTAAGATGGTCCTCGCACCCGGGACGTGGCGCAGCTTGGTAGCGCGCAGCACTGGGGGTGCTGAGGTCGCGGGTTCAAGTCCCGCCGTCCCGACGAGAACGTTTGCACGGCGCAACAGGACCCCCGGTCCCGCAAAGGCCCTTTCCTTCGTGGGCCGGAGGTCGTAGTCTGTAGGAGCGATATGTCGACATCTGAGGGAGGTGCGCGTGAGCGCACGGGTTGAGCCTCTGCAGCCCACCTACCAGCCTGACCCCGCCCGTCTCCGCAACGACCTGGATCTGGGGTTGCGGATGGTGGAGGGCTTGGTGCGCATCGGCGAGCCCGGTGCCGCGCTGCGCCTCGTGGAGGAACTGCAGGAGGAAACCGCCCGCACCCTCGGTACGACGGTCGCCCGTCCGTCCAGGCACGTACGCCGTGGCGCCAGCCTGATGGCCGGCGTCGCCGTCGCCCTTGGAGTCGGGCTGTCCGCAGCCGCGCTCGTGCTCCCCGACGGCGGGGGTGACGCCAAGGAAGCCCCCCGGGAGGTCCGCGATCGACCCGCCCAGGTGGAGGAGAACGTCCCCTTCGAGGCCGAGAGCCCGGCGCCCGAAACGACCGTGACCGAGGACAGCACCGGCGTGACGGCACCGGCGGATCCGCTGCCCGGGGAGCCTGCACCCGATGATGCTGCCGCGGACAAGCCGAGGTTCGAGCCCCCGGAGGACATCTCCGAGGCTCCGATCCCGTCGCCCTTCTCGCTGATCGTACCGCCCCCCGTGCTGCCCGACGGGTAGTCCGGGGGCCTTTTCTCACGCGACGTTCACCGTCCGGTAACGGCCGCGAAACTTCGAAGACGGAAGCTGTGTCCATGACCCACATGAAGGGACCGCAGAGGTCTCCTATTGCCGCAGGAGGCGCCCGGCGGGGCGCTTCGGCTGCAGCCGGACTCGCGCTCCTGTCCACGCTGCCGGCGCGCCTGGCCGGCATGGCCGTGGCACGCGTCTTCGACGGGATCGCAGACCGGGGACGGCGCAACGCCCTCGAGGCCCTGGCCGAACAGGGGCACCTTTCCCAGTCGAACGACCTGGAACTGTGGCGCCTGGCTACCCGGGTCCCTGCCGAGCCGCCGCAGGCCGACGTCGTCGAGGCCTGAGCCGGGGCACCGCTTTCGAGCCCGGTAGGATAGCCGGCGATGGAAACCGATCCCCGAGACGCCGCGCCCGCCGATGCCTGGCTCAACATCCCGAACGCGCTGAGCCTCGGCCGCATCGCCGGCGCGCCCCTCCTATGGTGGTTGATCCTCTCCGAGCGGCGGATCGTCGCGACCGTCCTCCTCGGACTGATGGGTGTGAGCGACTACCTCGACGGCTGGGTCGCCCGAAGGACCGGCACGGTCACGAAGATCGGGACACTTCTCGATCCGGTGTCCGATCGTGTGCTGGTGATGGGTACGATCGTCGTGCTCATGGTGGCGCAGCCCGGCGGGTCGCCGATCCTCCCGTGGTGGCTGGGGGCACCCGTCCTGCTCCGGGACGCGGCCATCTCCGTGGTCTTCCTCGGGCTGTCCAGGCGCGGCTTCGGGTCGCCGAAGGTGAAGCGCGTGGGCAAGACCGCCACCTTCGCGCTGCTCTCCTCCCTGCCCGCACTGACGATCGGTGGATGGCTCCATCCGGCGGGTCTGGTCGTCTTCGCGTTCGGCGGGGCGCTGTATTTCGTGGCCGCGTACCGCTACTGGCAGGACATCCGGGCCTGGCTCGAGGAGCAGCGGCGCTCCGTCTGAGCTCCCCGGGCCACCGCGTGAGGAGGACGGCCCGCGGGTACCGATACACTGGTGCTTCCGGCGCCGACAGCAGCCGAACGACAAGGAGGGCCGCTTGAGAGCCGTGATCATGGCCGGAGGACAGGGAACCCGCCTTCGGCCTCTGACCTCCAACCAGCCCAAGCCGATGCTCCCGATCGTGAACCGTCCGATCATGGAGCACATCGTCGGACTCCTCACCCGCCACGGTTTCACCGAGACGATCGCGACGATCCAGTTCCTCGGCAGCCTGATCCGGTCTTACTTCGGGAACGGCGAGGACCTCGGCGTGCACATCAGCTACGCCACTGAGGAGACCCCCCTCGGCACAGCGGGAAGCGTCAAGAACGCCGAGGAGGAGCTGCGCCACGAGACGTTCATCGTCATCTCGGGTGACGCCCTGACCGACATCGACCTGCAGAAGGTGGTGGCCTTCCACAAGGAGCGTGGCTCGATCGCCACCATCTGCCTGAAGTCGGTGGAGAACCCGCTGGAGTTCGGCATCGTCATCACGCGCGAGGACGGCTCGATCGAGCGCTTCCTCGAGAAGCCGAACTGGGGGCAGGTCTTCAGTGACACGATCAACACCGGCATCTACGTGCTCGAGCCCGAGGTCTTCGACTACATCCCCGAGGGTGTCGTTTTCGACTTCTCGCAGGACCTGTTCCCGCTTCTGCTCGACAAGGGCCTGCCGATCTACGGCTACGTGGCGGACGGCTACTGGTGCGATGTGGGGAACTTCGACTCGTACCAGATGGCCCACCGGGACGTGCTCGAGGGACGGGTCGCCGTAGAGGTGCCGGGCTTCGCCCTGGGCGAGCAGATCTGGCTGGGGGAGGGGGCCGAGATCGATCCGGGGGCCCGGATCGACGGCCCGGTGGTGATCGGCGAGAACTGCCGCATCGAGGCGGGCGCCCACCTGCGGGAGTTCACGGTCCTCGGGGCCAACGTGGTCGTGAAGGAGGGCGCCTTCCTGCACCGGGCGGTCGTGCACGACAACGCCTACGTCGGCCCGATGTCCAACCTCCGCGGGTGCGTGATCGGGAAGAACTCTGATATCCGTCGCAACGCCCGCGTCGAGGAGGGCGTCGTCGTGGGGGACGACTGCTCGATCGGCCAGGACGCCGTTGTCAACCCGAACGTGAAGATCTACCCCTTCAAGACCGTCGAGGCCGGGGCGATCATCACGAAGTCGATCATCTGGGAGACCAAGGGGGTCCGCACGCTGTTCGGCGGGCGTGGTGTGTCCGGGCTGATCAACGTGGACGTCACCCCCGAGGTGGTCGTCCGGCTGGCGATGGCGTACGGGTCGACCCTGAAGAAAGGCTCGATCATCACGACCTCCCGCGACGCCACCCGGGCGGCGCGGGCGATGAAGCGGGCCGTGGTGGCCGGCCTCAACATGTCCGGCATCCACTGCCATGATCTCGAGCTCACTCCGACGCCGGTGACCCGCTACTACATCCGCACCCGCCACTCCCACGGCGGGATCGCGCTGCGCACCTCGCCCTCCGATCCCCAGTCGTTGGAGGTGACCTTCGTCGACCCCGATGGCAAGGACCTCGATGAGGGCAAGCAGCGCAAGATCGAGCGGACCTACTATCGCGAGGAGTTCCGCCGCGCCTACGCCGGGGAGCTCGGGGAGTTGCACTATCCTCCGCGGGCCTTCGAGTACTACACGGAGGGCCTGCTCGCACAGATCGACGTGGACGAGATCCGCCGCTCGCGGCTGAAGCTCGTCGTCGACTACGCCCTCGGGGCGACGGCCCAGGTGCTGCCCGGGATCCTCGGTCGCCTCGGCTGCGAGGTCCTCGCCGTGAACGCCGTCGTCGACGAGTCCCGGTCGGTGGTGTCCCTGGACGAGATCGCCCAGCACCAGGCCCGTCTGGCGGACCTCGTCACGGTCTCGGGGTCGGACCTCGGAGCGATGTTCGACCCCGTGGGGGAGCGCCTGTACCTCGTGGACGACTCCGGCCGGGTCTGCGACGCGCAGGCCACTCTGCTGCTTGCCATCGCGATGCTGTCCGGGGACGGGGGAGCGGTGGCTCTCCCCGTGGCGGCTTCGCGGGAAGCCGCCCGGCTGGCCACCGACAACGGCCTCGAGGTGCGGTGGACGAAGGCGTCGATGGCCGCTCTGATGGACGTCGCCGGGTCCGGCGAGGTCCGCTTCGCCGGGGACCCTCAGGGAGCCCTGATCTTCCCGGAGCTGCTGCCGTCACCGGACGGCATGATGTCGTTGGCCAAGATCCTCGAGCACCGCGCGCGCACGGGGGACCCGCTGTCGGAGCTGATCGGCCGTCTGCCGAAGCCCACCGTGGTACACGAGCCGGTGTCCTGTCCGTGGGAGATGAAGGGTACCGTGATGCGGCAGATGGTCGAGCAGGCCTCCGGCGACCACGTCGAGCTGCTGGACGGCGTGAAGATCTACCACGGCGAGGACTGGGTGCTGGTGCTCCCCGACCCCGAACAGCCGCTGGTGCACGTGTGGGCGGAGGCCGATTCCGAGTCGAAGGCGAGGGCGCTGGCTGGCACACAGGTCCGTCTCATCCGTAACCTCATCGAGTAACCACGGACGGATCCAGAACCCAGAGAGGGGGACGGCGGGCTTCCTTCCGCCTGCAGACCATGAGCGAACGCTACCCCGAAGACCTGCGCTACACCCCGGAGCACGAGTGGGCACGTCTCGAGACCGATCTCGTCCGCGTGGGGGTCACCTTCTACGCCCAGGACGCGCTCGGCGACGTGGTGTACGTCGAGCTGCCCGAGCCGGGCGCCCGCGTGACCCAGGACGCGCCTTTCGGCGAGATCCAGTCGCCCAAGGCCGTCTCGGACCTCTTCGCCCCCGTGACGGGAGAGATCGTAGACCGCAACGCCGAGGTGGCGGCGTCGCCCGAGCTCGTCAACGAGGACCCCTACGGCGAGGGCTGGCTGGTGGTGATCCGCCCCGACGATCCGGCCGAGCTCGACGAGCTCCTGCACGCCACCGCGTACGAGGCACTCGTCGAGACGCTCACCGAGGAAACATGACGCCGGTGCGCATCTCACCCTCAGCCGGAAGGGGAACCTGAGCGCCCGGCGGGCTCCGTGGACCACGCCGGTCTCCACGCACCGGCGCTCGGAGCGTTGACCGGGCTAACCCTGTTCTCTAGATTGAACCCCGAAGGAGGACCCGATGCGCTGTCCTAGCTGCGGACATCTCAACGAATCGAGCGCGAACTTCTGTTCGCGTTGTGGCGTTCCGATGGGGACCGTCGAGGCAGAGGCGACCGCGACGTTCTCCGCCATCGAGGCCGAGGCCGACGAGGAGGCTCAGCTCGCAGAGCTCGAGCCCGGGCAGGCGTGCCTGATCGTACGGCGGGGACCGGCGGCGGGTACCAAGTTCATCCTCGACAAGGAGGTCGTGGCGGTCGGGCGCCACCCCCAGTCCGACATCTTCCTGAACGACATCACGGTTTCCCGCAGGCACGCCGAGGTGCGGCGCGAGAACGAGGGCTACTCGGTGACCGACCTCGGCTCCCTGAACGGCACCTACGTGAACCGCGAGCGGGTGGACCGCAGCGAGATGTCCTCCGGCGACGAGCTGCAGATCGGCAAGTTTCGGCTCCTGTTCCTGTTGAACGCGGGAGGCGGTCGGTAGCGTGGCGCTCGAGGCGGGGCGCCCCTACCTGTCCATCGGGGAGGTTCTCAACGTCCTCAAGGAGGAGTTCCCCGATGTCACGGTGTCGAAGATCCGGTTCCTGGAAAGCGAGGGCCTGATCCACCCGGAGCGCACCGCGTCGGGGTACCGGAAGTTCTCGGAGAACGACATCGAGCGGCTCCGCTTCATCCTCCGGCTCCAACGCGACCACTTCCTGCCCCTGAAGGTCATCCGGGAGCGCCTCGAGGAGCTCGAGGCCTCCGGAGCGGGGGCCGGGCAGTCCGCGCTCGACTTCGAGGAGGCGGTACCGCCGGCGGCGGTTCCGCAGCCCGCCGACGCGACCGAGGAGGTCTTCCGGCCGGTCTCCACGGGGGTCTCGCTGTCGCTGGCCGAGCTCGGCAGGGCATCGGGCCTCGACGAGAGCCAGTTGAAGCAGCTCGAGAGCTTCGGCGTGATCCGCTCCAAGGAGGCTGGAGACGAGCCGCGGTACGACGAGAACGACCTGGAGGCGGCCAAGCTGTCCGCCGAGCTGATCGAGCTCGGACTCGAGCCGCGGCACCTGCGGATCTTCCGGTCCTCGGTGGACCGGTGGGCGTCGCTGGCCGAGCAGATGGTGCTCCCGCTGATCAAGCAGCGCAATCCCGAGGCGCGGCAGGCAGCGGCGGAAACCGTTCGGGAACTCGTCCGGGTGGGCAACAAGCTGATGCAGGCCCTTCTCCGGGAGGCCATCAAACCGTACGCGTGAGGTCAGGAGGCGTCATGGACCGGCGGGTCGGACGTCTCCTCGTCGCCCCCGACGAGCTCCAGGAGCGGGTCCGGACGCTGGGGGCCGAGATCGCCGCCGCCGAGCCCGCCAACCTGCTCATGGTGACCCTCCTGCAGGGCGGTCTGATGTTCCTCGCGGACCTCGTCCGGTACCTGCCGCCGAGCGTCGAGGTGGACTTCCTGCGTCTGAGCCCCTACGCCGAAGGGGAGCACCCGCCGGGGATGGCGCGGATCGTCAAGGACCTGGACCATCCTTGCGTGGGCCGTCACGTCGTGGTCGTCGAGGACGTCGTGGACACCGGTCTGTCGTTGTCGTTCCTGTTGCGCAACCTCGAGGCGAGGGAGCCGGCGACCCTGCGGGTGTGCGCGCTGCTCGACCGGGCGTCCAAGCGGCTCGTGGATCTGCCGATCGCCTACCGCGGCTTCGAGCTCGGCAACGAGTACGTCGTGGGCTACGGCCTGGACATCCTCGGCTACCACCGGAACCTGCCGTGCCTGGTCGAGGTGACCGACCTCGAGGCGCTGCGGGAGGATCCACTGCTCCTCGACCCTCAGTTGCGTGATTGGGGGGTGTGGTCCGAGGAGTCGTAGACGCTGGATAGGGTATAGGCTCGAAGGGTCCGAGGGTCGACGCCGAGGGACGGTGAGGCGACGTGATCGAGATGAACCTGGTCGGGGTTCGCGTTGAGCTCCCGGCCAATCAGCCGATCGTCCTCCTGAAGGAACAGGAGGGGGAGCGGTACCTCCCCATCTGGATCGGCGCCGTGGAGGCCACGGCGATCGCCTTCGGCATGCAGGGCATCGAGACCGTGCGGCCCATGACACACGACCTCATGCGCGATCTGCTCGAGGGCCTCAACGTGAGCGTGGAGCGGATCCTGGTGACCGAACTGCGCGAGGGCACGTTCTTCGCCGAGATCCACATGGTCTCCGACGGATCCAAGGTGACGGTGTCCAGCCGCCCGTCCGACGCGATCGCGCTCGCCGTCCGGATGTCGATCCCGATCTTCGCCCACCCCGACGTGCTCGAAGAGGCCGCGATCGTCGTCAAGGACGACGAGGAGCAGGAGGTCGAGAAGTTCCGGGAATTCCTCGAACAGGTGACCCCCGAGGACTTCAAGTAGTTCCGATCCTCGCCCGTCTACCGGATCCCGTCCGGATACTGACCTCCGTCGTGCCGCCGGACGGCACCCGCTACGCCACCGTCGAGGCTACCCCCGGCCCTTCCGTATGTACCCCCCCGGGGTAGAGCGACCGGAGCTGCGTACCCCCCTCCGGATTGGACCTGCCCCGTACCCGTAGGGGGTGATGAGGATTGAC
>CAZLKN010000002.1:74475-125551 GCA_964560135.1 uncultured Actinomycetes bacterium
TACCCCCCTCCGGATTGGACCTGCCCCGTACCCGTAGGGGGTGATGAGGATTGACGGGACGGGTCGCAGGCGGCACACTCATGGTCCTGCAAGTTGCGTCGGTGTAGTTACGTCGGGGGGAGAAGACCGTTGGCGACGAAGGGATCGGGGGCGGGCGTGGAAGAGGGGTACCGGGGTCCACAGGCGTGCAAGATCGTCGGCATCACCTACCGGCAACTCGACTACTGGGCCCGCACCGGCCTCGTGCGTCCCTCGTTGAAGGACGCGCAGGGATCGGGCAGCCAGCGGCTGTACTCGTTCCGGGATCTCGTCCACCTGCGGGTGATCAAGAGCCTCCTCGACGCCGGCGTGAACCTTCCCCAGATCCGGAAGGCGATCGAGTACCTCACCGACGGCCTGAAGGCACCTCTCGAGAAGGTCACGCTGCTGTCGGACGGCAACACGATCTACGCCGCCACCTCGGAGCGTGACATCGTCGACCTGCTCCGCCGCGGGCAGGGCGTGTTCGGCATCGCCCTCGGCAAGGTCTTCGAGGACATCCAGGGCACCCTCAAGGAGATCCTGCCCGCCGGCGAGCCCGCCCGGGCGATCGAGGAGGGTCCCACCCGGGCCCGCACCGGCGCCGGAGGCCGATGACCGGCGAGCCTCGCGGCCTGTTCGGGGAGCCCGTCCGCCAGGCGCGGCCCCGCGACCAGCGCCCGGCCCTCGACGACGTCCCCTTCGTCCACGCCGCCGAACGGCTGTTCGCCCGTCTCCTGGAGTTCTACGGGATCGACTGGGACTACGAGCCCCGCAGCTTCGATCTCGCCACCGACGACCAGGGCAACGTCACCGACGCCTTCACCCCCGACTTCTACCTGCCGGAATACGACCTGTACGTCGAGATCACCACGATGTCCCAGAAGCTCGTGACCCGGAAGAACCGGAAGCTGCGGTTGCTGGGGGAGCGGCACCCGGACGTGCGCTGCCGGATCTTCTACCAGCGCGACGTCTACAATCTCGCCACCAAGCTCGGCCTCGAGATCCCCACCGAGGACTACACCGCCCAGGACTGAGTGCCCCGGGGGAGCGGACGGCTGGTTGGGCATTCGTGGTCCCCGCGGCGTGGGTTTACAGAACCGGGATTATGGGCGTTCACGCCCGGGCTCCGTTTGGCGGGACACCGCCCAGAGCGATGTCTGATAAGTTTGGTTGAGCCCACCCCGGCGCCCCGGCCGGTCGCACCGGATCCCCAGGGCGTCACGAACGGAAGCGACACATGAGAGCCGACTCCCGCGTACGACCGCGCCTGCTCCGCCTCCTGCGCCTGGCTGGTCAGATCTTCCTGCTCGCGGGACTCGCCTGGGCCGGACGGCGTCTCGTCGCCTCCGGGATGCTCACGACCCTCGTCCAGGCCAGCCCACACTTCATCGTCGGATCCTTCGCCGCGGCGACGGGCGCCCACCTGATGGCCGCCGGACGCTGGTGGAGTCTCGCGCCAAAGGGTCTGGGCTACGTGCCGCTGGCCAGGATCCACGTCGAATCGCATTTCTGGGCGACGCTGGTTCCCGGCGGAGTGGCCGCCGACGGCTACCGGATGCTCGCCCTGCACCGGCGTGGAGCCAATCCCCATCACGCGGCCGCCTCGATCATGCTCGAGCGGGCGCTGGGTCTCGTGGCCCTTCTCCTGCTCACCGGGCCCGCTCTGGCGCTCGGCACGCACTGGCTGTCGTCCCGGCTGGTGATCTCCTTGTCCGCCCTGGCGTCCGTGCTCTTCGCGATGATCGCGGGCGGGACGCTGGCCGCCCTGTGGGCCCCCGTCCGGCGAGGGCGTCTCATGTGGCTGCCCGGGAAGCTCCGGGGGGCCTGCGCGGGCCTCGAGGACGCCTTCGCGGGGTATCGGAACCAGCCCCGGCGACTCGTGCGGGCCCTCGGATTCGGGCTCGCCTACCACGCGCTGTTCCTCACCGCGTACGCACTGGCGGGTCAGGCCATGGGGATCCACATCTCCCCCACCGCGTGGTTCGTGGCTGTGCCGCTGGCCTCCCTGGTGGCCACGCTCCCCGTCAACGCCTGGGGCATCGGTGTCCGGGAGGGCGCGATCGTGCTCCTCCTGGTGGCTCTGGGCGCGACGCCGGCCCAGGCCGGAGCCGCGTCCGTGGTGGTCGTGGGTCTGCAACTGGCTCTGGGATGTTCGGGCGGGCTGTCTCAGCTCGTGCGTCGCAATCCCTCGCCGGCGACCTCCTAATTCTCTCCGCCCCACGGTCGGGTCCGGGCATATCGGCTGCTCCAGTTTTAGGAACCACGACCGCCGGGAAAAGAACGGATAACGTTCATACCGGCCGGCGGGGAGTGAGCATCCCGTAACCTCACCAGCCCCTCGCTCGCTAGTACAGATGAACTAGTTCGCCCGGTGGAGCACTCCGGGCGGGACGCAAGGAACGGAGCATGTGTGCGTATGAGGTGTAAGAGACGCAGCCGAACCCGACCAGGGGGAACCAACATGAAGGCATCGCATCGCCCCACCCATCAAACTCGCGTCGGCGTGGTCGCCACGATCCTCGCGGTGGTCGGTCTCCTCTTCTACCCCGCACCAGCGGGGGCCCAGGAGGCCGTCGACTGGTCCGTCGCCGACTTCTCTGCGGCGGCGACGGGTACGGTCGCCCACGCGGACGCCCTTCAGAGCGGTGACATCCGCGTCGAGAACGTGGACGTCGCCTTCTCCGGGGCGACGGTCGACTCCCAGGGCCTGCCGGATCGCCGCCTGAATGAGATGCAGCGTGAATACCAGCCGAGCCTGCCCTCCGATTTCTCCTACGCCCGCGGCTCGGGGCTGGAGATCGGACTGGTCCAGGCCCCCGACGCCGAGGCGCAGGCGATCGTCGCCGGTAAGGCCGAGGCCGCGGGACCCTCCAACCCCGGCCCGAATACCGAGGAGGTCGGCCCGGCTGACGTCGACCCCGCCGCCTACGCGGCGCTCCTCCGCGGCGAAGCCCTGGCCCGGTGGAATGAAGACTTCTGCCTCCTGGGCGACGACATCAGCCGAGGCCTCGGGCACGCTGCGGACGTCCAGCTCGTGGACGCCGGCGGCGACGAGAACGAGGACGGCTTCGATGAGCCTCTGCTCTCCTTGACCGCTCCCGAGCCCGAGCGGGCCGTTTCCCAGTCCGTCTCCCGCACCTTCCTCATGCCCCAGGACGGCGCACCGAATTTCGGCCTGGCTGCGGAGAACCGGCAGACGATCGCTCCGGTGACCCTCTTCAAGGGCAGCGCCAACGAGACCACCATCGAGTTCCTCGGTGAGTGGGTCTTGCGCGCGGAGGCCACCGGCCTCACCGGGGGCGCGACGGTCCACTACGGCCCTGGTGAAGTGTCCCCGGAGACCCCGATCCTGCAACTGATCGACGACGCGGGCGAGGTCACCCGCATCATCACGACCCAGGACCTCGTCGGCGACGAGGGCCTCGTGATCGAGATCCCCGGCGTCGCGGAACTCGCCATCGGTGAAGATCCGCGGGCCATCGGCGGGGACGCCGAGAGCGAGCCCACGGTCGACCCCGCCGGCACCTTCGCCTCCGCCGCCGTGGATGTCGTGCGGATCAAGCTCCTCGAGCAGGTCGACGACGTCACCGGAGAGGTGACACAGCGTGCCGCCGACATCCGGGTGGGCCACATGGAGGTCGACACCCAGGTGCCTGCCGGTGGTATCGGCTGCGAGATCCCGGTCGACAAGTCCGCCAATCCCACGTCGGTGAGCGTCGGGGAAACCTTCGTGACGCCCATCACCGTCAACAACCCCTTCGACTGCGAGCTGACCCAGGTCCGCGTCGAGGATTCGATCACCACCTCGCAGGGCGCCACCTTCACGATCGTGGGCTCCGATCCCACCGCCGACTCGGCGACGCCGGGCGACAACCTGACGTCGGCCACGGTGGTGTGGAACGACATCGGCCCGATCGCGCCGGGTGAGAGCGCCACGGTCACGGTGACCATCGAGGCGCAGTCCGCCGGTGTCATCGAGGACATCGCGACGGCGACCGCGACCCTCGCGAACTGCTCCGGTGAGGGGCTGGCTTCCGCTGTCGCCGGTGCGGGGATCGCCGGAGTTTCCCCGGTCGTCCAGGTGGCCGTTGCCGCCGTGCTCGGCGAGGAGCTCCCGCGGACGGGGCCCGGTGCCGCCGTGGCCACGCTCGGTGGGCTCTTCCTGCTCAGCCTGGCCGGCGCGGGAAGCCTGATCGCGCGGAGGTTCGGATCCTAGACTGACCACGTACCGAGAATTACCTTCGAGGTAGAAGGTCCCGGGCGCCAAACGCCCGGGACCTTTCTCGTGTCCACGGCAGGAGATGCCGGCCCGAGAGCGTATCCCTGTAGGTGGTGAGGGGAAGAGTCCGTTCGCTGAGGGTCGGTTGCGCAGCGTTGCTCTGCGTCTTCGCCGCCTGTGGTCTGCAGGAGTCACCGACCGACCAGACGTCCCGCGGGATAGCACCCGAGCTGCTCCGCGACATCGATCCGTCCCTGGCTCCCACGGGCGGGCGTCTGGCTGTATCCGAGGCCCCGCCGGAGCTTCCGGCGGAGGGTCTTGCGGAGCCTCCACGCCCACCGGCCGATGGGCGACACGCACTGCTCATCGGCATCGACAACGCCCGCGGGGCTCCCCAGCTGCGTGGCGCGGTCAACGACGCCCGCACCACGCACGAGGCGCTGCTCGCCTACGGATTCCCCCGAGACCAGGTCCGCACCCTGGCCGACGGCCAGGCCGGCCGGGACGACATCCTCTCCGCGATCCGCGAACTCGCGGCCGCGGTCCCCGACGACGGCACGGCGGTGTTCGCGTTCGCCGGACACACCCGGGTGATCCGGGGGCAGAACCACATCGTGGCCGCCGACGGGCGCACCATCTCGGCCCGTGACCTCGCCGCGGCGCTCGACGCCGTCCGCTCCCCCATGTGGGTCCTGCTTCCGACCTGCTACGCGGCCGGGTTCAGCCTGCCGGGCATCGTCGGACCCGGCCGTGTGGCGCTCTTCGCCTCCGCCGCCGACCGCCCCTCCTACGAGGCCAGCTGGTACGGGCGTTCCTTCCTCGTCCAGTACGTCGTCGCCGAGGCGATGCTCAACGGTCGCGCGTCCACGTCGGTCGAACAGGCGTTCGCCTACGCGGAGGAGGCCATCTCCGCGCGCTACCCGGGACGGGTGCCGCTGATGGACGATGGGTTCGATGGCGAGTTCGTCCTCGGGAACCCGATCCCGGCCGACCGCGATCGCGCGCGTGAGAACCCACCGGAGGACGGAGATCGGACGGCAGCCACCCCACGACCCGCTCCCCCCGCGAAGCGAGAACCTCCACGCGAACAGTCCTCCAAACCGCCGTCGTCCTCCGGAGGCTCGGCCCAGGTGTGCACCGGATCCGTCAGGATGGGCCGCTGCTCCCGCGAGGGCGGCTGAGGCCGCTACCAGAGCGACCAGACGACGAGCGCCAGGATCGTGACCGCCCCCGCGGCCACGTAGAGGACGTCACCACGGCGGGTCATCCGGGCACGGCGGATCCGGTTGTAGGGATTGAAGCCCACACGGGGAGTCTATCCGGGTGCGTGTCGCTGGGTGGCGCTACCCTGGAACAGAGTTACACGGATGTGGTTTCCCCGCCGGCCGGGTCGGGCCCCTTCCCCTCCGACCCGGTCGGCCCCTTCCTACGCGCAGTCGCGGCAGAGGGTCTTCCGCTTGTCCGCGAGCTGTGAGCGGTGCTTGAGAAGGAAGCACCCGCGACAGGTGAACTCGGTGGGCTGAGGGGGCACGACCTTGACCGTGAGGGACTCGGCGCGGCCTTCGCGCTCGTCCATCGCCTCCAGCAGCGCCTCCTCGTCGTCGTCGTCGTCCGAAGCCGCTCGGCGGTCTTTGCGCTGGAGCAGCTCCTCGAGGCTGGTCTCGACGCCACCTTCCTCGGTGCTATTGGTCTCTTCCTCTTCAGCCACCGTTGTTCCTCTCCCTTCGAAAGAACGGCGCAACGGTACCACAGGGGGTCAAACGCGTCCCGGAGCCGGTAGGTTCCCGTCGGGTGGTGAACCGAGCAGCCCGCTCCGGACTTCCCGCTAGTTCCCCACGATCTCGAAGCGAGAACCCTCCACGGGGTCCTTCGTCACCCGGACCTGGGTGCCGAAGGCGTCCTTCAGCTCGTCGAGATGGGTGATGATCAGGACCTTCCGGAACTCCGTCCGGGCCAGGTTGATCGCTTCCACGAGCCGCTCGCGTCCCTCGGGGTCCTGGGTACCGAACCCCTCGTCGATCACAAGCGTCTCCAGCCTGGCCCCCGCACGGCGGACGAGCAGCTTGGACAGTCCCATCCGGATGGCGAAGGCCACCCGGAAGGCCTCCCCGCCGGAGAACATCTGGTAATCGCGGACCCCGCCGTCGTGGTGGACCAGCACGTCGAAGGTCTCCCGGACCTTCCCCGCCTTGGTGGGCCTGGAGAGGGCGAAGGCCAGGCTCATCTCGTAGTCGCTGAGCCGGCCGAGGATCGCGTTGGCTTCGGCGGTGAGCTCTGGCAGCGCGTTGTCGATGATCCGGTCGGGGATCCCGCCCCGCCCGAAGGCCTGTACGAGGCGCTGGTAGCGACGGTGCTCGTCGGCGGTCGCCCGCTCACGGTCCCGAACGCCGTCGAGCGCCTCCACATCGCCGGCCAGCGTCTCCCGCCGCTCGGACAGCCGTGCGACCTCCCGTCCACGGGCATCCGCCGTCCGCCGCGCTTCCTCGAGGTCCCCGGCCGCCGCCTGATGGCGTGCGCGGATCGCATCGGCGTCCGCGAGCGACGCCTCCAGCTCCACCAGTGCGCGTCGCCGCTCCTCGAGTACCTCCGCACCGGTTTCGGCACGGCCCCGTAGGGCCTCATGCTCCTCCAGCAGCCGGGTCCGTCGCTGCTCGGCCTCCGCCAGCCGGCCCTGGAGGCGTTCGTACGGCCTCAGCTCCTCCAGCCGCTGCCTGATCCGGGCGTGGGCCTGGGGGTCGTAACCAACGCCGGCGGCTTCCTCGTCCAGTTCGACCAGGACCTTGCGCGCTTCGGCTGCCACGGCACCATCGGCCAGCAGCCGTTCGTGGGCCTTCGCATCCTTCCGCAGTTGGGTCGCCTCCGAGCGGATGTCCGGAAGCCGTTGCAACCGGGTGTGCAGCGCGGACCGCTGTCCCTCGAGCGCGCGGACCTCCTCTGCGGATCGCTTGAGGCGCTTTTCCTCTTCGGCGAGGCGGCGGCCTTCCTTGCGGACGGCCTCCTGCTCGGTGGTGGCGGCCTCGATCTCAGCACGGACCGCCTCGACGCCCTCCCCGACATCGCGCCGGAGCGCTGCGCGGTGGGCCTCGTCGAGCGGACCACCGCACAGCGGACACTCCCCTCCCCCGGCGGCGAGCAGATCGAGCTTCTCGGTGAGTTCGGTCCCCTGCCGCTCCCGGTCGACGAGCAGTTGGCGCAGTCGCGCATCCTCCTCGCGCAGCCCGGTGAGCTGGGCCTGGATCTGCTCGATGGCCGCGGCGAGATCACCGAGGGACGCGAGCTTGGCCTCCACGTCGGCCAGGGTCTTCTCGTCGCCTGCCAGCTCCTCCGCTTCACGCTCGAGGATCTGCGCCCGTTCCAGGTGCCGCGCGATCACCTCGCGGATGGCGCGCTCCTCGGCCTCGATGCGGGCCTCCGCCTCGGTCCTGCGGCGCTCGATCTCGGCTGCGGCGGTCGCGGCCGCCTGCGCGCGCGTCTCGGCCGCGCGAAGCTCCTCCGCTTCCCGGAGCCCTTCGGTGACCTCCTCCGTCCGGGCCAGGAGCGCATCGAGTTCGACGAGTTCCCGGTGCTGGCTGTCCAGGGTCCGGCGATCGGCCTCCACGCGGTCGCCGAGCTCCGTCAGGGCCTGTCGTTCCCGCCCGACGAGGGCCTCCTGGCGCTCCAGGCCCGCCATCTCGCGCGCCGCGGCCTCAGTCACGCCCTCGGCCTCGGCCACGCACGCTTCGGCGTCCCGGTGCGCGGCGGTGGCGGCCTCCAACGCCTCGGCGACCTCCGCCAGCTCGGTGACCCGGGGAGCCAGATCCTCGGCCCGCTTCGCGAGCTCGCGACGGCGTCCCTCCGCGTCACGGGCGCGGGCTCGGGCGGCGTCCTCCAGGCGTTCATACACCCCGAGGTCGAGCAGGCGCGCGAAGACCTCCTTGCGGTCCTCGGGCTTCATGCGGGCCAGGAAATCGTCGGCCCGGCCCTGGAGCAGGAAGGCCGAGGCCGTGAACGTGCGGTAGTCCATCCGCAACACCGACGCGAGGTGTGCCTCCGTCTCACGCAGGCTCTCGCCCGCGAGGCTGGTCCAGCCGTCCCCGGAGCGTACGGCGAAACGCAGATCGCCTTTGCCGGCCCGTGTTCGGCTGCGCTGCACACGGTAGACGTCGTCGCCGAGCTCGAAGGTGAGCTCCACCCGCGCCCCGTCGGAGCCGTCGCGGATCAGCCGGTCCTGGTTCTGACCCCCCTCGCAGCCCCGGGCGGCGCCGAACAGGGCCCAGGTCATCGCGTCGAGCAGGGCGGACTTGCCCTGTCCGTTCGCACCGCTGAGGCAGGCGACCTCGATCCCGGTGAGGTCCAGGGGGCCGGGGGCCGCGTAGGACAAGAAGTTCTCCATGTCGAGCTTCAAGGGGATCATCCGGCCACCTCCTCGATCAGGGCGGCACCGAGGTGCAGGAGGTCGTCGCGGTCGTCCGACCAGTCCTCGCGGGTCTCCAGATACCGCTCCAGGGCCTCCCGCTCCCCCATGCGCTTGGCGAAGCGCGGGTCGCGGACGGGGGTTTCCCCGCGCACCTCGACCGAGAGACGGACGTCGTAGGCCTCCGGGACCGCTTCCCGCGCCGCCCGATGCGTGAGCCGGGCCCGGTCGGCGGCGTCGACTTCGGCGGTCACCTTCACGAACGCATCCTGCAGGTCGCACCCGGTCCGGCGGGCCGTCTCGACACGCTCCAGAAGCTCGGCCATGGGATCGGAGCCCGAGACGCTCCCCACCCTGATGGTGACGAACGGACGGGCGTTCACCGCCCGGAACTCGGGCGGGGCGTCGAGCCGCCAGGCCCCGTCGTCGCCGGAGACGAGATCGAACCGGTAGAAGCCCTTCGCCTCCGCCTCACGTCGCTCGGTCCGGCCATCGCCGTCGACCTTCACGACCGATCCCTCCCCGAAGTCCACCCGCTCCAGGGATCCGGAGTAGGCGACGAAGGGGTCGTCGGACAGGACCTGCCGCCGGTGAACGTGCCCGAGCGCGTAGTACGGGAAGGGCTGCCCGGAGGTCAGCGTCGACAGCGACACCTCGATCTCCGAGATCCCGAACAAGGCCTGCGCCGTGCTGAGCTGGGCCTGGTTGACGTGGCAGTGACCTGCGAACAGCACCGGGAGGGCAGGGTCGACGTCACGCCCGAGCACGCGGACGGTCTCCTCGAGCCGCCGGCCGATCCATGCGTCGGGATCGTCGACGCCGTCCGGGAGCTTGGCCAGCACATGCTGGCGGGAGAAGTGCGGCAGCGCCGCGACCTGGATCTCGGGGGCGGGCGCACCCGCGGTCAGCGGGAGCCGGTACACGCCGGCCCGGTCACCGATGACCACCCCTTCGACCTCGAGCGCGTCGTAGATGGAGAAGGGATGGGCGAGGGCTGCCATCTTCGGCAGGTCGTGGTTGCCGACCAGCAGGAAGACCCGGGCCCCCGAGCGCGCGATCCGGCGGATGCGCTGCGCGAACAGACGCTGGAGGGTGGGTGTGGGGTGCTGGTGCTTGAAGGCGTCGCCGGCGAAGACGACCAGGTGGACATCCTCGGACTCCACGCAGGCGCAGACCTCGTCGAGCCGGTCGCACACATCGTGGATGCGCTGGTTCAATCCGGTGGTGGGGTTCGCCCGGCCCCCGGACTCGACGCCGAGGTGCAGGTCTGCGAAGTGGATCACCCGGAGCGTTGCCATCGCCCCAGGCTAGGCGTCGGTACCGACAGCCTTCCCGTCCTCCGACCGCGTTTGCCGCTCCTCGATCGCGGCCAGCAGGCCGCGCACCGTGGCTTCCGCGACGCGGTGCGCCACGAGCCGGTCCACGAGGTCGCCCACGCGGCCGAGTGGTGGGTCGTACCGGCCCCAGAAGACGAGTCGGGTCCGGTCGGGTCCCTTGCGGTGGAGCTCGATCAGCGCGTCCATGACCGGGAAGAGCCCCGAGAACCCCGCCGCCTCCCAGGTGAGGGGGATGACCATGCGATCCCAGAGGCGTTCCGGCCGGCCGACCTGCATCCTGACCCGCTTGTGCAGGCGGGCCCCGGTCGTTCCCCGTCCGAACTCGGCACCCAGCTCTCCGTACACCAGCTCGCCCCGCTCACCGGCCTTCCCCGCAGCCCGGTCCAGCCAATCCTGGGGGCCGGCCAGGATGCGCTCGAGGACGTCCGGCGGGGCTTCTAGGAGGCGTTCTTCGAGGATCTCGGCCATCTCGTGTACCTCCTCCGCGCGATCTCACGCCGAATGAGTTGCGGCAGTGCGTCGAGCTCGGCCGACGGCTGGTGGACCACCCCGTTGGACACTTGGACCCGATCGTCGTCAACTACGCGGATCGTGACGAGGGCTCCCGTATCGCCGGCGTACCCGGTGACGACGACGTCCACGGGTGCCACCGGCGTGGGTGCCGGTGCGACCGACACCACTTCGAGGTCGTGCCGCTCAAGATCTGTACGCACCAGGTTCCGCAGACCCGCATCCTTCAGGAACACAGCGACGCGGGCCGGGCGCTCCGCCGGGCGGCGGAGCGCCTCGAAGAATGCGGACCGCTCGAAGCGACCCACTCCCCGACCGATCCGGGCGAGGAGGACGGCATCACGGTGGAGTGCGACGTCCGGATGGTCTGTCGGATGGGGAAAGAAACCGAACGCCCCGAAGGTCGCGGTGAGGCGGTCCCGGAACGCACGAACGCTCTCGCGTCGGTCACGATGAGCGGGGTCGGCGATCACCAGGACGATCCGTTCCTCGAGATCGTCCCGGAGCACCGCGTCGAACAGGTCTGTGAATACTCCCCGGCGGCGATACGCGACGGCCACTTCGACGACCGCGAGCTCCAAGACGGGCACGACGCTGAAGAACCGATCCCCCGGAGAAGGGGGCATCAGTCCGAGGAAGCCGACCACGGTTCCCCCGTCCATCGCCAGGGCCACGCGACCCTCGGCGTCCGCCGCGATCCCCCGGAGCAGCCATCTCATCCGTTCGGAGTCGCCGTCGAACACCCCAACGAAGCCGTCCGAGAAGCGGGCCGACCCGAGCGTCATCTCGTCGACCGGACAGAGGACCGCGGTCCGGCCGGTCGAGGTGCGGGAGACTGCACGTGGGTTCATGCCGCGATGGTATGGCGAGCCGGAAAGGGGAACATCGGTGCAGAACCACGAACGTAGACAGGGTCCTGCCCGGGTTCAGGCTTGCTCGCTGATCCCCGCGTCCAGAGCGAAGCGGGTGAGCTCGGACCGGGTCCGGTAGCCCGTCTTCTGCATGATGTGCGTCTTGTGCGTCTCCACGGTTCGCACGCTGATGAACAGCTCCTCGGCGATCTCCTTGTTGGCGTAACCGAGCGCCACCAAGCGAAGCACCTCGACCTCCCGCTTGGATAGCGGGACGCCGTGGGGCGCCTTCGGGCCCTCCTTGGCTTCGACCTCGGCGCGAGCCAGCTCTGCACCCAGGGCCGGATGCAGATAGCGCCCACCGTCGGCCACCGCTCGGATCGCGTCCACCAACTCCACATCCGCGGCGTCCTTCAGGACGTATCCGGATGCACCCGCCGCGAACGATTCCTTGAGGTAGGCGCGGTCGTCGGCCATCGTGAGCACGAGGACGTTCAGATCCGGCCAGTCTGCCTTGATCCGGCGCGTCGCCTCGATGCCGCCGATACCCTCCATCATCAGATCCATCACGACCACCGACGGGCGATCGGCCTCGGGGCCCGCGAACAGGTCGTCGAGGCCCCGAATGGCCGACTCTCCCGAGGGAGCGTCGCCCACCACCCGCAGATCGGGTTGGGACTCGACGAGCATCCCGAGCCCGGAGCGTACGACGTTGTGGTCGTCGCAGATGAACACGGCGATCGTCGCTGCCTCGGCTTCCGGGGTCATCGTGGGTCCTCGGTCTGAGTCGGCAGAGGCACGACCAGCTCGACGGTCGTGCCCTTGCCGGGGGTTGAGCGTACCGCCACCCGCCCGCCGACGAGGCCGGCGCGCTCCTGCATGCCGCGGAGGCCCAGACCCTCGGTGCGTGGGGCGGCGGGATCGAACCCGGCACCGTCGTCACGCACGCGCAGCTTCGTGTGCTTCTCGGTGACGGTGAGGAGCACGTGGACCCGCTTCGCCCGCGCATATTTCGCGATGTTCGTCAAGGACTCTTGGAGCACCCGGTACACCACGGTCTCCAGCTCGGGATCGAGACGCTCCTCGGCACCTTCGACACGAAGCCGCACACCTAGGCCGGTGCGTTCCTCGAAGTCCCGCGTGTACCGCTCGAGGGCCGCGACGAGGCCGAGGTCGTCGAGGACGGTCGGCCGGAGCTCAAGCGCGAGGCGCCGCAGCTCGGAGGTTGCATCCGCAGCCACCTTCCGAAGATCCGCGATCCGCCCGCGCATCTGCGGCATGGTCTCCTCCTGCTCGGCGACCTTCAGGCCGACCAGGATCGAGGCCAGCGCCTGGCCCGCCGAATCGTGCAGGTCCCGGGAAACGCGGCGCCGCTCGTCTTCCTGGGCCCTGATGACCTCCCGCAGGAGTTTCGCCTGCATCTCCTCGCGGACCCGGCTCGCAGCAAGCTCCGATTCCGCTTCCGCGCGTTCGCGCTCCGCCGCGAAGAAGCGCGCGTTCTGCAGTGCGAGGGACGCCAGATTGGCAAAAGAGCTGAGGACGGCGAGATCCTCTTCGGAGAAGTGTGCGGGGGACCGGTGTGTGACACCCAGGACACCGATCACCGATCCGCGATCGAACAAGGGCGCGAACAGGGCGGAGCGCGCTTGGAGGGCGTCGACGATCGGGTAGCGAACGTGGGGAACACCCTCGAGATCGTCCACCCGGGCGGCTTCACCCGAGGCGAGCACGGCACCGGCGACGGATGCGGCAGTGGGATGGCGAACTCCCTGGGCGCTGCGGGATCCACGACCCACGACGACCTCGAGCGTCAGTTCCGTGCCCTCGGATGCAGCCAGCGCCACCGTCGCCGAATGGGCACGGAGGAGTTCGCGGGCACGGTGGGCGATCCCCCGCAGCACCTGGTTCGGGTCGAGTTCGACCAACAATTCCTGGCCGATCTCGTGGATCGTCGTGAGGAACTCCACGCGCCGCTTCGCGGCCGCCTCGCTGGTACGGGATTCGCGGTACAGGCGGGCGTTCTCCACTGCCACGCCGGCCTGCCGGGCGAGCGCCAGCGCCAGCGCCTCGTCCTCCTCGGTGAACGGCTCGTCTCCCCGCTTCTCTGTGAGATAGAGGTTGCCGAAGACCCGGCCCTTCGCGACGACGGGAACGCCGAGGAACGAGCGCATCGGGGGATGATGGTCGGGGAACCCGACGCTGCGGGAGTCTGAGCCGAGGTCGCGGAGTCGGATCGGCTCCGGATCGGTGATCAGGGCACCGAGAAGGCCGCGCCCGACAGGCAGGGGGCCGATCCGCTTGGCCTGTTCCTTCGAGATCCCGTGGTACACGAAGTTCGACAGGCCCGTTCCGTCCTCGTCGAGGACCCCGAGCGCCCCGAATTTCGCACCGATCACCTTGGAGGCGATGCGGACGATCCGGGTCAGCACGCGGTCGAGATCGAGTGTGCTGGAAAGCGCGACCGCCGCATCGACGAGTGCCCAGACGCGGTCGGTTGCCGGCCCCGGGCCCGGGTCCCTGCCCTGACGAGCGCGGCTCACCGCCACGCTCGTCCCTGCCGTACCTCGCTGTCGCGCATGTCTGCGTTCAGGCTATCCCCCCGCCCCACGGGGAGCGAAGGCTCTCGACCAGGAGATCCTTCATGGAAAGCATCCCCACGACCTTCTCGTCGTCGACCACCGGCAGATGACGGGCCTCGAGGGCACGCATCGCCTCTGCTGCTTCCTCCAGATCGGCGTCCAAGGAGATCACCGCCGGACGGTAGCTCATGTACTCGCCGACGAGCGCGGTCCGCATGTCGGCGTCGTCGGTTATGGCCCTGACCAAATCACGCTCGCTGATGATGCCGAGCAGCCAGTCACCGTGCATGACGGGCAGCGCCCCGATCCGGTGGAAGCGCATCTTCGAGGCCGCCTTGTGCAGGATCTCCTCGGGGCCGATGGTCACGGCCATCGGTCGGAACACCTCGCGGATCCTCATCGCTCCTCCTCTCCTCTCCCCGAGCCTAGGACGGCACCCGGAACCGGCCATCCGTGGACGCCCCGCGCCCGCATCGGTGTGCATCCCGGATGGACACACCGAACCGAAGCGGGTACGCAGAGGGCATGAGCGATACGACGTGGCCCGCGGCGGTGGCCGAGACGCACGTGTCGATCCTGTTCTTGGTGGGGGACCGTGTCTACAAGCTGAAGAAGCCGGTCCGCACAGGGTTCCTCGACCACACATCGCGCAGCGCGCGGGAGGCCGTGTGTCATCGGGAGGTCGAGCTGAACCGGCGGATGGCGCCCGACGTGTACTTGGGCGTAGCCGACATCCGGGGGCCGGACGGCGAGATCTGCGACCACCTCGTCGTGATGCAACGGATGCCTGAGGATGCTCGGCTTTCCACACTGCTGTCCTCGGACCCGGTTCGCGCCTCCGCCTGCATCGATGCCGTCGCTGAACTGGTCGCCTCGTTCCACGAGCAGGCCGCACGTAGCAACGAGATCGACGCGGCCGGAACAGCCGAGGCGCTCCTGCGCAACTGGCGGGACAACGCCTCGCAGATGCAGCCGTTCATCGGGTCGCTCCTCGATCCGACGTCCGCCACCCGGCTCATGGACCTCGCCGAGCGCTACATCGAGGGACGGCGGCCGCTCATCGACGAGCGGATCAAAGCCGGGCGAATCCGCGACGGCCATGGGGACCTGCTCGCCGACGACATCTTCTGCCTGCCCGACGGGCCACGGATCCTGGACTGCATCGAGTTCGACGACCGCCTGCGCTACGGGGACGTGATCGTTGACGCCGCCTTCCTGGTCATGGACCTCAAGCGCCTGGGGGCCCCAGAGACTGCGGGCAGGTTCATCGACCGCTACCTGAAACGCAGCCACGACGACGCCCCCCGCTCCCTCCTCCACCATCACGTCGCCTACCGTGCGCAGGTGCGGTGCAAAGTCGCGTGTCTCCGGCACGATCAGGGTGATGAGGCCGCGGCGGACGAAGCCCGCCAACTACTCGACCTCTGTATCGAGCATCTCGAGCGCGCACGGATCCGCCTCGTGCTCGTCGGAGGCCTCCCCGGCACGGGCAAATCCACCCTCGCCCGGCACCTGGCATCGGAGCTCGGCTGGACCCTGGTGCGCTCGGACGAGGTGCGCAAGGCGCTGCACGCCTCCGCCGGGGATGCCTCCGCCCGGTTCGGCGAAGGACTCTACAGCCCGGCCGCCACGGACGCCACGTACCGCGAGCTCCTCCGGCGCGCCCACCGCTCCCTCGAGCAGGGGGTCTCGGTCGTTCTCGACGCCTCCTGGATCACTCGGCACCACCGACACGCTGCCCGCGAGGTGGCCTCTGAGACGCGTTCGGATCTTGTGGAGTTCCGGTGTGTCGCTCCCGATGCCGTCGCCGAGGATCGCATCCGCCAGCGGAACCGCGACCGTTCCGACCCGTCGGACGCCACCCCAGACGTGGCGGCGGAGATGGCCCGCCACATGGACCCCTGGCCCGAGAGCACGGCGCTCGCGACGGCCCGACCCCGCGAGGAGGTGCTCCTCGACGCCCTCCGCCTGATCAGCGAGATCCCCTGACGACGGGATCGCATATCCGTGGGTTGCCCGGATGTGGGCCAGACGCGCATCGCCTACCGTGCGGGTCATGAACGTCGATCTGGCCCTTCCGAATGAGACTCAACCATCCACGAAGACGATCGTCCGGAGCTTCCTGGAAGCCTTGGGACGCGGCGATATACGTGCTGTGGCCGGGATGCTCACCGAGGACGCGGTGTGGTCTGAGCCGAACACGCCACCGATCCCGGGGACATTCCAGGGACGAGGGCTGATCGAACGCCATCTGATCGATGTCTGGCAGATCAGCGGCGGTGAGACCCGCCACGTACAGATCCGTCATCTTCTCGCTTCGGGGGATACCGTCGCCGCCATCTGCACGGGCCGGACACGCCGCGCAGATGATCCGTTCCCCATCCTGGAGGTGCTCCTATTCCGGCTCCAGGGCGCTCGCATCTCCCGGGTGAGCGCCTTCCTTTCGGGGCCCGCAGACGGCGCCGAACGGCCGGACGAGGCCCGATCCACCTTCTGAGGGCAGCACCGTGCAGATCAGACGAAACAGGCGACACCCACCGGCGATGCCGGCACCCCGCTGGCCGCCGTCCGTGTGCTTCGTCCCACGCTCTTGTCGGCCTAGTCGCTGCTCGCGATGCGGTGTCCCGACGGGATGATCACCACGGGACACGGGGCGCGGTGCGCACAATACTGACTCACGGATCCGAGCAATAGCCCCGTGAAGCCACCGTGCCCGCGCGACCCCGCGACGAGCAGATCCGCGTCCTGCGCAGCTTCGACCAGGGCCTTCCCCGCCGGCTCCTCCACGACCAGCTTCTCGATCGGCGGCATCGCCGCTTCGCCCCCGAATGCCTCGCACACCGCGTCCTCGAGCACGTCCCTGGCGGCAGCCTCGAGGTCCTCCCTCGGCAACGTGGGGATGATGGCTCCCATGGGACCCGCCACGAAAGGAAGGGACCAGGCGTGGATCGCCACTACCCGCGCATCGCGGAGCAGGGCCTCTTGCGCCGCCCAACGCAGCGCCTCCCGGGAGCCCTCCGATCCATCCACACCGACGACGAGCTTCCCCATAGCCTTCTCCTCACGAGCCGATGTGTCCCAAATGCATCATCCTTCGCTTGCGGCCCGACACGCGAATCCGTGCCCAGCCATGCCGGTTCCTCCTGTTCGACCGAGTCTGTCGGCCGACCGTAGCCCGGCGGCGGTCGGGAACCATCCGTAGACATCGCGGGATCGCCTCCGGGTCCCCCACGGATGTGCCCGCGACAGGCGCCTCGTAGGCTCCGGATGAGATGGACGAACGACCGGTGGCGACCGCACTGGTAGTCAGCGACCGCGCTTCGGTGGCGGGGCCGGTCGGTGCCGCCCTCGAGGAGCGGGGATACGAGGTGCTCGGTTGCCCCGGCCCGAGGCCGCCGGGCTACGTCTGCACCGGCGGCCTCGGCCACCGGTGTGCCCTGGCTGCGGTCGCGGACGTGATCGTCCTCGACACGGATCTGGCGAGCGACGCTGCCGGGATGGGAACCCCCTCCTGGCATCTGCTCTGGTTCTATCGCAACCTCGCCAAGGCCGTGGTGGTCCTGGCGGGTGCTGAGGACCTTCCGGGACCGGTGGGAGACGGCGGGGTCATCGTCGTCCCCCGCCAGACCGATCCCAGCGCCGTGGCCGCGGCGGCCGACCGATTGCGCCGTGAGGTACTGCCTGCCGGCAATCGGGCGCCCGAGGACGCCGGCCCGATGGACGGCTTCCGCCGCTACGTATTCGGCACCCGTGCGACGGTCTCCGATCCGGCCCCCGAGGCGTCCTGGCACCATCCGGAGCGCCCGGCCCATCCCCACGATCCCGAGGGGGGTCTCCGATGACAGTCGAACATCCCCGCGTGCTCGTGCTCGGAGAAGACCAACGTCTCGCCCGTGACCTCGGTGGTTTGCTGACCGACGTCGTCGTCCGCCAGGCCTGGACCGCACCCGAATCCGAGGGGATAGACATCGATGTGGTGGTGGTGGGCGGCGAATTTCCCATGGAGGAGCTGAACGAGGTCCGCGTCCACCCCCGGCTCGGGGACCGGACGATCGTGCTCGTCGCTCCGGGTCGCAGCGCAGATCCCTCCCTGAGTGGGACCCGGGGGGTCCACGCGATCCTGACCACGGATCACGTTCTGGAAGCGGTGGCAACGGCCGTCCGGGAGGCTCTCGGCGCCACGCGGCCAGCCCTGCCTCCCGCCAAGTCGGCGATCGCGCCCCTAGCGTCCGCTCTTGCGGTCACCGGTCGGACGTGAGGAACTGGGCATGGACCGAGCGGAAGGAGTCGGGGTATGGACGTGCAGGAGATGGTCGGCCAGGCCCGTGAGGCGCTGACGGTTCGCCGCGTCTTCGGCGAGGCGCAGGAACGCGATGGGGTGACCGTGATCCCGGCGGCGACCGTCCGTGGCGGCGCCGGAGGGGGCGGCGCGCCGAGCAAGAACGGCGACGGCTACGAAGGAGGAGGCGGGTTCGGCCTCACAGCGCGCCCCGCCGGTGCGTACGTGATCAAGGACGGGCGGGTGGCGTGGCAGCCGGCCATCGACGTCAACCGCGCGATCCTCGGGGGCCAGATCGTCGCCGTCGTGTTCCTGCTGGTCTGGAGGTCGCTCGCGAAGAGCCGGTCCAAGCGGAAGGTCAAGCTGGCCAAAGCTCAGGACTGATCCCGGCCCCAGAGGTCGAGATCCCCGACCGGCGGGTCGCCGTCCTGCGTCTCCGAAGCCTGGCGGCGCATCGCCTTCGCGAAGGCGTAGTAGTCCTCCACGTCGACCACGATCGGCATCGGCAGGGCGTAGCCGGACAGCAGCACCTGCTTCTTGGCCTCTAGGTTGTTGAGCAGGATCCGCAGCGCTTTCGCGTCGGGGACCCCCGACAGCACCGCGCCCTGATCGCGCTCGTCGTCCAGCGCCGCCACCACCCGGGTGCCGAGCTGGGAGCGCACCTCCTCGTCGATACCCGATGGGCGCTGGTCCACCACGAGCAGCGTCACGTTGTACTTGCGCATCTCGCGGGCGATCGTGCCGAAGATCGTCTGGGAAGCGGCCTCCGGCGACAGGAACCGGTGCGCCTCCTCGAGGGTGATCATCAGCTGTGGCGGATGACCGAGGCGACCGTCGGCCGACGCCTTCTCCTTCTCCTCCTGCCACCGCGCGTGGATCCGCCGGCTGAGGATGCTCGAGACCAGCATGTAGGCGAGGAAGCTCGTCTGCCTGCCGAACTCGATCACGACGTGCCGGCGCTGGAGCAGGGCATTCACGATCGTGTCGGCGGTGTTGTCGGTGACGGCGTGGCGCACGAACGGGAGCTTCGCGATCTTCTTCAGGTTGCGCGCGAGCGCCTTGACCGACTGCTCCTGGACGGGCAGCCGCTGGTCGACGATCACGTCGCCGAGGTCGCCGGCGTCCTGGCGTTCGAGGAGCTCCGAGAGCCAGTCGCGACCCCAGCGCTCGGCGAGGGTCTCCATGTCGCGGAGCTGCGCGTCGGACATCCCGAGCTCGCCACGGAGCAGGCGCAGGTCGCCGACGTCGATGTCGCTCAGGGCCACCTGGACCTCGTAGTCGGGGGTGACGCTGCGGCGCCGCGAGGACTCGGGGTCGACGGAGAAGATCAGGATCTTGCCCCCGAACATCTCCTTGAGGGCGGGAGCCTTCCGCTTGGTCTCCTCGTCCTCCGACCACATCCCGTACTCGTTGTGCATGTCGAAGACGAGCACCGAGGCGTGCTCGCCGGCGATCACCCCGGCCAACAGCATCCGGGTCAGGAACGACTTCCCGGTGCCGGTCTTGCCGAACACCGCGTTGGACCGCTCGCAGAAGCGCGGCAGATCCAGGCAGACCGGCGTGGTCATCTCCAGCGGCGTGCCGATGGGCAGGTGCTCGTGATCCTCGGAGCCGAACACCAGCTCCACGTCCTCGTTGCCGGCTTCCCGCACGGTCGCGAAATGGGGCGGGATCGTCTTGACCGGGCGCACGCCGAGCTCGCCCGGCTCGAGGAGCAGCTTCGGACGGAGGTCGATCGTGGCGTAGGTGTTGGTGCCCTGGAGCACCTGCTGGACGAAGTCGTCCTCGGGGGGCCGCAGGAGGACGTCCTCGTTGGTGTTGGCGAGGCGGACGTCGTGGATGGTGGAGAAGAACCGGTGCCGCTCCCCTTCCACCACGACGAAGCGTCCGACCCGGACGTCCTCCACCGACACCTCGTCACCGAGGCGTGCCTCGAGGCCCTCGAGCAGCGATCCCCGGATCACCCGGCCCAGACGCCGCGGCGACAGGTCGAAGCCGTCGAGGTCGTCGGCGTGGAGGCGCTGCCGCTCCCCCACTACCGGCCGCTCTCCCCACGGAGCGCGACCGCCGGCGCCGGCGACCGGTCGCTGTCGTCTCCCTTGAGGCGTTTGCCGAGACGCCGCAGGATCGCACACGCCTGCTCGTAGTCCTGGCGGTAGAGATCGGCCACCTCACGGCCGGCCCGCAGCAGGAACCCCTCGTGGTGGTCGCGCACCCGCGCGGCCTCGCGGATCGCCGCCGCCACCAGCTCCGCGGCCACCGGGAGGCCCGAGCCTCCGAGCGTGCGGATGAAGGTGAGATCGTCGGTGAGCACGCGGATCTCGGGGGCCGAGCAGACGGTCACGAAATCGTGGACGCGCGGGGGCACCGGGGGCAGGTAGGCGTTGATGGTGTGGTCGTCGTCGCTGAAGGCGACGCACAGCGCGTCGAACTCGGTGGTCAGAAGCTCCAGGACCTGCGGCTGCTCGCGGCGCAGCTCCTCCCAGGTGCGTCCGAGAGGGATCGCCCGCCGGGACGGATCCAGCGACGCGTGCTCCACGTGCGACACGACCCCGTAGGTGGTACGCCAGTCACTCACGGTCCGCACGAACGCTCCGAACGCCGGCGGCAGGAACGCCTCCTGCGCCACGGCCCGGATCCTTGTGGTCGAGGCCTCGACGATCTCCCCGACCGCCGCGCCGGGGGTTGGCTCCCGGTGTCCGTTGCTCATCTCCATCGAGACCTCCAGTGGGTCACAGCACGCTCATACGCTTCCGGACCAGTTTGGCGCTCACCCGTGACACGTTCTGGCGTCGGACGAGCTCCACGAACGCCCGCCGGTCGGCTGCCTTCACGACGGCCTGCTCGTGGGCCTCGGCCAGCGAGACCGGGTAGCCCATGCCTTTGGCGCACTGGTCCACGAGCGCGCCGAGCAGCACCTCGAAGGCGTCGGGGTCGATCCAGGCGGGGACCTCCACCCGGGCGATCTCGGCCCCCGTGTGCAGATAGCAGAAGTCCACCGGCGCCTCGTAGGCGGACGCGACCTTGGCGTGCGACCGGAAGCGCGGCGAGCGCTGCCCGGCTGCCAGCAGCCGCGCGAACAGCGCCGCGTCGGACAGGGGCTCGGCCTCCTCGCAGGGCTTGGTGGGCTCCGGCAGCATCCCTCCGGCCGGTGCCGGGCGCAGCGGCGTCCACGTCTTCGCCCCCCCATCATAGGGACAGCGGTCGCAGTCCACCGGGTCCTCGGTGCACAGCACCACCTTCAGCATCGACACGACGTCGGTGGCGCGGGGTGAGGACAGGTAGCCGGCCGGCAACGCCCCGGTGGTGCGGGCGCGTGCCAGGAAGGCCTCCAGCGCCGCGAAGGTACGGGTCTTCAGGTCGTCGGGGGCCAGGCCCCGGAGGCGGACCGGGTCGGGCTCGAGCCACCAGAGCAGAAGCGTGCCGTCCATCAGGGCCAGGGTGGCGGGGCCCCCCGGATCAAGCGCCTCCTCCAGGGCACGGCACTCGGCGGCGAAACGCCGGGCGCCCACGACCCGGGTGTCGGCCTCCTGCCGTTCACCACCGACGAGCGGGTAGACGTCCTCCGGGAGCCAGCACAGCTCGGGCCGGGAGGCCAGCACGGCGCCGGGGGCGAGGTAGTCGATGTCGCAGGTGCCCACGTTCACCAGGAAACAGCCGGGCATCTCGTGGCGGTCCGGGAAGATCTGGGAGCCGTCGGAGGCCACCACCCGGTAGCCGGTGTGGACGGCCACCGGATAGGCTCCCAGCGGCTCCAGCGGCTCAGCCACCAGCCAGGATGTCCTGGCCCGCAGCACGCGGTCGCGCAGGTCGGGGCCCAGGGCGGCGGCGTGCTCCCACGCCGCGCAGGCGTGGTCCAGCCGGGGACCGGCCTCGTCGGCGAGCGAGGCCAGACCCTCGCGCATCCCGCGGACCTGCGAGGCCACCGACACGAAGTCGAGCATGGGGTGAGGCTACCCGCCACCACCGACGCCACCGCCGGGAAGCGCTTCCGCAGGCAGCCGCCCCGTTCACCCATGATGGAGGCGTGATGCGACGGGATGAGGCGGTCGACCGGCTGCACCGGGAGGAATTCGACCTCCTGGTGGTCGGCGGCGGGATCACCGGGGTCGGCGTGGCGCTGGATGCCGTCACCCGCGGCCTGCGCGTCGCCCTGGTCGAGAAGCGCGACTACGCCGCAGGGACCTCATCGCGCTCATCGAAGCTGATCCACGGGGGCCTGCGCTACCTGGCGCACCTCGAGGTCGCCCTCGTCCGGGAGGCCCTCAAGGAGCGCGGCGTGCTCCAGGAGATGGCCCCGTTCCTCGTGTCGCCGATCCCGTTCGTGATGCCCCGCTACGGCAAACGGCGGCTGCTGGCCGTGCGGGCCGGACTCGAACTCTACGACGTGCTCGCCCTGGGTTCCCGGTTCCCCCGCCACCGCAGGCTCGATGCGGACGACGTCCGCCGGATGGCCCCCGCGCTCCGCGAGGACGTGGCCGGTGGTCTCCTGTACTGGGATGCGCGGACCGACGACACCCGCCTCACCTGGGCGGTGGCCCGGACGGCCCTCGAGCACGGGGCCGTCCTCGCGAACCACGCCGAGGTGCGGGCGCTGGCCCGCTCGGGCCCGAGGATCCTTGGCCGTCCGCAGGCGGGCCGGGTCCACGGCGCGAGCGTCGCCGATCGTCTCTCCGGCGAGGAGTTCGACGTCCGGGCCCGCGTGGTGGTGAACGCCACGGGGGTGTGGTCCGACGACATCCGCCGGATGGAGGATCCCGACGACGAGGTGGGGATCCGTCCGTCGAAGGGGATCCATATCCTGTTCGAGGCCGACCGGCTCCCGGTGCGCACGGCGCTGGCGATCCCCACCCCCGACGGACGCTACGTCTTCGTGATCCCCTGGGAGGACGACCGCGTGCTCGTGGGCACCACCGACGAGGACCACGAGGGCTCCCTCGACGAGCCCCGCGTCCGGCGGGCCGAGATCGACTATCTGGTGGGTGTCCTGAACCATGTCTTGACCGACCCCGTCTCCCATGAGGACATCGTCGGGTCCTTCGCGGGCCTGCGGCCCCTGATCCAGAAGCCGGGAGAGCGCTCGAAGGATCTGTCACGCCGCCACAAGGTGCTGCTCGGGCCGGGCGGAGTGGTCACGATCACGGGCGGGAAGCTGACCACATGGCGGCCGATGGCCGCCGACGCCGTGGATGCCGTGCTCGAAGCCGGCGACTTCCGGGCCCGTCCGCCGTCGCGGACCGCCGAGCTCAAGCTCGCCGGCGGCGACGAGCCTCCCGGCCTCCAGGAGGCCCTGGCCGCCGCGGTGGCCCATGCGGGCCTCGACCCCCGGCAGGCCCAACGCCTGTACGGGCGCTACGGGTCCCGGGCGGGCGAGGTCCTCGCCCTCGTCGAAGCCGATCCGCACCTGGGCCTCCCGCTGCACCCCGACGCCGCCTACCTGCGCGCCGAGGCGGCGCACGCCATCTCCGCCGAGCACGCCATGACACCGGAGGACGTCCTCGCGCGCCGCCTCCGCCTGCAGATCACCACCCGCGACCGGGGGCTGGCGGCGCTTCCCTGGGTCTGCGACCGCCTGGCCTCGGAGCACGGGTGGACGCCGGAGCGCCGGACCGAGGCCGAGCAGACCTACCGGTCGGCGGTGCAGGAGTCCGTCGCGGCCGAGCGGAACTGAACCCTCATCCTCCGGCGGCCCACCCGCGCCACTCCTCGACGTCCACGGCCATCACCGGACCGGACGGCGGGTCCTCCCGGTAGGGCGCGTACCGTTCCCGGAGCGCGTCGAGCGCCCGCCCCCGTTCCTCGCCGTCCTCGAGGACCCGGGCCCGGCCGCGGAGCCTGACCCACCACACGCGCTCCCAGTCGTCCTCGTAGTGGTCGATCAGCACGCACACGTCCGGGGTCGCCTCGATGTTCCGCATGCGCTGGAGGCGGTGGCTGCGCTTCGGTTTGTCGTCCACGACCGAGTAGAGGGTTTCGCCGACGAGGGCGTAGCAGAAGGGAACCAGGTGCAGCCGTCCGTCGGGGGTGAGGGAGGCGAGCCGGGCAACCCGCGCGTCGGCCACGCGCGCTCGCATCTCGCGGTCGTCCATCACCCGGGGACGGTCGTGGCGCCACCTTCGGCGACCTGGCGGAACGCCGCATCCCAACCGTCCGCATGTGCCCCGATCCGTTCCAGACGCTCCCGGGCCGAGGCCACGCGGTCCTCGGCTGCGTCATCGCCGAGCAGTCGGAGCACGTAGGCGTGCGCCAGTCCCGCGATCGCCTGGTTCAGGACGTCTCCGGTGTCTGCCAGCAGTGCCTCGGCCTGGGCGAATCTCTTCTCTGCGGCTGCGCCGTCCCCGCGGAGGGCTTCGGCGAGGCCGGCACCGATCCGACCCAGCACGCGGTCGACGTAGGTTCCGCCACCCACCTCGTCCTGGGCGCTCACGGCTGCCAGCGCCTGCTCGACGCGGCCGGCACAGGCCGCCGCCATCGCCAGCGTTCCCAGGGCCCGGGATTTCGATCCGTCCGCGGAGGCGACGTCCACCGCATCCTCCAGGATCCGTGTGGCCTCCTCGGCCCGCCCCACCTGCAGGAGCGCCAGCCCTTCGGCCGCCGTCACGTGTGCGGCGTCGATCTCGCGGCCCTTGCTGTCCTCGGCGAGCCACGCCAGGGCCTCCGCCCCGTCGCCGATCATCGTCGTGATGTTCGCACGCTGCACGTGGGCGAGCGACTTCATCGCCTGATCGAGGTTCTCCGCCAACTCCCCGATACGTTGCGTCGTCTCCAGCGCCTCGCCGATCCGCCCGCCCAGGACCAGTCCGAAGGACAGCGCGATGCCCGCCTGAACCCTCCCGAAGCGGTCGTCGATCGACTCGAACAGCTCACCGGCCCGGGTGGCGAGCTCCACCGCTTCCTGGGTGCGGCCCGTCCACAGGCGGACGTTGGACAGCAGGGTGATCATCATCCCTTCCGCCCACCGGTCGCCCATCTCCCGGGTCCATTCGACGCCGCGTTCGGCCAGGGTCTCGGCCGTGGCCAGGTCGCCCTTGAAGTAGGCGACGTAGCCGAGCAGGCCGAACGCCCACCCGAGCCCGCCGAAATCGCCGATCTCCTGGAAGACCTCCACGGAACGGTGCAGCCGCTCCTCGGCGCGGGAGTACTCGCCCTGGTAGAAGGACGACCAGGCGAGGTTCTGGAGGCACCAGGCCTCTCCGCGACGGTCCCCCACCGACCGGAACGCGGCCAGCGCCTCGGCGATGGTGCCCTCGGCTTCCTCGTGATCGCCCCGGAACATGCTCGTCATCCCGAGGAGCCGGAGCGCGTCGGCCTCGCCGCTGCGATCCCCCAGGCTTCGCCAGGCCTCGACCGCTCGAGCGAGGGTCTCCGCAGCCTGGGCATAGGCCGTCTCCTTGGTCTCGATGTCGCCGACGACCGTGAGCGCCTGCGCACAGGCCCGGTCGTCGCCGACGGACCGCGCCTCGGTCATCACCGCCTCGGCGTCGATTCGGCCACCCTCGAGGTCGCGGACCGCGGCGCGGGCCTTCGCCCGGCCGAGGCGGAGGTGGAGCGCGTCGGGATGGGGCCCGTCGCCGGTGAGCCGCAGGGCCTGGTCGTACAGATGCACACACACCCCGGGGGTCTCCCGGTCCTCGGCCCGCGACGCCGCTTTGGTGAGCCAGGTCAGGGCGCGCTCGCGGAGGTCGGACGGGGCTCCGTCCACCACTCCGAGCTCCGCCACGAGCTCCGCTGCCGAACCGTAGTGATGCGCCACCTGCTCGAGGTATTCATCCTCCCGGCCGCTGGCCTTCGCCCGCTTCTCAAGGCAGGAACCCAGCCGTGCATGCCGCCGAGCACGCTCGCCCTTGGTGAGGGTCTCGTAGGCCACGTCGCGCACCAGGTCGGATCTGAACTCGTACCGCCCGTCGCGGATCCCCAGCAGGTCCTTGGCCGCCAGCGCCTCCAGCCGGCGGGCCGGGTCGTCCTCGCCGCGCTCCCGAGCAAGCGCCTCGGGGATGTCCACCGGGCCGGTGCGCCCGCCCACGGCGGCATCCTCGAGCATCGACCGCTCCTCCCGTGAGAGGGCGTCGATGCGCGCCGCCACCAGGCCCCGCAGGGTGGCGGGCAGCTCCGCGGGATATCCATCGCGCCCCTCGAGCATCCCCGACTCGCTCAGCAGGGCCACAAGCTCCTCGAGGAAGAGCGGGTTGCCTCCACTGCGCTCGATGAGGATCGAGCGCAGATCGGCGGGGACCTCGCGGCCGGCAAGATGGGCCATCAGGTTCCCGGCCGCCTGGGGTTCCAGAGGATCCAGATGGAGCACCATCAGGTTGTGGCGACCGGGCCGCGGCGTCCAACGGTCGTCCAGTTCCGGACGCGCGGTCGCCGCCACCACCACGGGCAGGTCGCGGAGCCGCTCGAACAGCCGGTCCAGGAAGTCCAACACCAGCTCGTCGGCCCAGTGCAGCTCGGACAGCACGAGCACGATCGGACGATTCGTGGCGATGGCCTGCAGACAGGTCCACAGCGAACGGAAGGCCTCCTCCCGGGCCCGGGCGGGCTCGAGGTCGTGCAGCTTCGCCTCGTAGCCCATGAGATACAGCAGCCCGTCGGCCACCCGGTCGGCCTCGCCCGCATCCACGGTCTGAAGCAGGGCCGCCACGGCTGCGCGGCACTTGTCCATCGCCACTGCGGCCTCGTCGTCCGGAGCGATGTCGCAGGCCTGACGCAGCGCCTCGGCAACCGGCCACCACACGTTCGCCTCGCCGTAAGGAACGCAGCGGCCCTCGAGCACGAGCGCCTCGTGCTCCCCGCGGGCGATCTCGGCCAGCTCCTCCACGAGCCGCGTCTTGCCCACGCCGGCCTCGCCGAGCAGCAGCACCAGATGGGGGCGTCGATGCGCGAACGCCGTCCCGAGCGAGTGCCACAGCATGCCGATCTCGGCCTTCCGCCCGACCAGCGGCGCCTTCGTCCGGCGCCGGCGGACGCCCGGGGGGCCGAGCGGAGCCACCGCCGCCCATCCTTCCACCGTCGCGTCCCGTCCCCGGGCCTGCAGGGGGCCCAGGGAGTCGTACCGGATGGCCTCACGTGTGGCGGCGTAGGTCTCGGGCCCGACGATCACCTGTCCGGGTCGCGCGGCGGACTGCAGCCGGCTCGCGGTATTCACGACGTCACCCATCGCCGTGACGTCACCGGCGGCGCGCAGCGCCCCCACGAGGACCTCCCCCGTGTTCACGGCGATGCGCATCCGCAAGGGGGCCCCCACCTCGCCGGCATGGGCTTCGAGGGTCTCCTGCATCCGCAGCGCCGCCCGGACGGCGCGCTCCGGATCGTCCTCGTGCGCCACGGGGGCCCCGAACAGCGCGAGGATGCCATCACCCACGATCTTGTCCACCCGGCCCCCGAAGGCGGTGATGTCGGCGACCAGCCGTTCGAAGCACCGGTCCATCAGGTTCTTGACCTGTTCGGGATCGCGGGTTTCGGCCAGCGACGTGAAGCCGACGACGTCGCCGAAGAGCACACTCACCACCCGACGCTCGTCGGAGGGAACGTGCATCGCCGCACCGCAGGAGGGGCAGAAGCGCGCGCCCTCAGGAACCGGGTTGCCGCAGGCGGGGCAGGCCATCCAGCCCAGTATAAAGACCGCTCAGACCTTCAGCCGCAGGGCGCCGGCGTGCGTCCGGAAGACCACCGGGGTCGAGCCCACCACCTCCCCGTCCATCTCGATCAGCGCCTCCGGCTCGGAGGTGACCTCGAGCTCCGCGGCCCGGCACTCGTGGATCTTCGGATGCGGGAGGTGGGTACCCTTGTAGACCTTCGCGATCCCCGCCACGTAGTCCAGCTTCGAGCCGACATGGAACTGGACGTCGAACAACCCGTCGGACGGGTCGGCACCCGGGGCGATGCGCATCCCGCCCCCGAACAGCTGGCCGATGGCCACGACCACGTTCATGCACGGACCCTCGTAGACCACCCCGTCGTCTCGGGCGACGATCCTCCGGCGGCGGAAGCCGGGGAGCATCATCCAGAAGGCCGCCAGGTACACCGCCGATCCCATCTGGCGGGGCAGACGCTGGGCGCGGCGGACGACCTCCGGGCCGAATCCCACCTCCGCCACGTTCACGAAATACCTCGCCTCACCGTTGCCGAAGCGCACTTCGCCGACGTCGACCACCCGCGGCGGGTCAGGCGACGCCAGTCGCGCCACGGATCCGGCGAGGTCCTCGGGGAGCCCGAAGGTCTTCACGTAGTCGCCGCCGGTGCCCAGCGACAGCACGCCGAGGGCCGGGATGTCGCCTTCCAGCCCGTCGGCCAGCAGGCCGTTGACGACCTCGTTGACCGTGCCGTCCCCGCCGGCCGCGACGACCAGCGCGTGTCCGTCCTGCCGGGCCCTTTTCGCCAGCTCCGTTCCGTGGCCCGGGCGCTGGGTCAGATCACCGAGCGGATCGAGCCCGGCGCGGTGGAGCTCGCCCAGGAGCCGCTCCCACCGTTCTCCGACCGCGCCCCGACCGGCCTTCGGGTTCGCGATCACGTAGACCCCCGGCATCCGACCTCCCTCCGACTCGCAGGTTTCCTGCGCCGATACCAGCACACCCGTGCGCCCGGACGCTACAGGCCGAGGTTGCCCGGGTTCAGGATGCCCGCGGGGTCCAGCGCCCGCTTCAGTGACCCCAGCAGGGCCCACCCTCCCTCGCCGAGCTCCCGACGGAACCAGCCGGCCTTGAGGCGGCCGACCCCGTGGTGGTGGGTGATCGTCGCGCCGGTGCGCACCGTCGCCTCCATCCCCGCCTCCCAGACCGCGCTGTACCGCTCCTCGGCCTCCGCCTCGTCGGCACCCTGCATCGCAAGCGTGAAGTACAGGCACGCGCCGTCGGGATACACGTGGGACATGTGGCACAGCACGCCCAGGCAGTACGGCGCGACGGCCGCCGTGACCTGTGCGTGGAGCTCCATCACCCGCGACCACTCCGAGGCGACCTCCATGGTGTCCACGATCACGTTGGGACCGAGGGGGCCGTCCGGACGCATCACCCGCTCGAGCTGCTCCACGGCGTCGAACCGGTGCTCGAGCCACTCGTCGGCCGGTCCCGGGCCCAGCTCGGTGCCGTCCGCGGCAGCGGCCTCGGCGACGACGAAGGCCATCTCCTCGCCGGCCAGAGGGCCGTCGAACACGAGCACGAGGACGCTCCCACCGACATCCGGGAAGGACCAGGCGGTGTCGGCTTCGTCGTACAGGCGGACGACCCCGGGCCGGACGCCGGCCTGGACGACGCGGCGAACCGTGTCCATCCCGTCGCCGAACCGCTCGAAGCGCAGCGCCGTCCGCGGCCGCGGTCCCGCGGGCACCGCTCGGAGCGTGGCACCCACGATCACGCCCAGCGTCCCCTCGGACCCGAGGAATACCCGCGCGAGATCGGGGCCCGCGGCCGTCGCGGCATGGGGGCCGAGCCGGACGATCTCACCAGAGGCCAGCACGACGTCCAGGCCGGCCACGAGATCTTCGGCGCGCCCGAAGCGCGTCGAGAATTGCCCGGCCGAGCGGCAGGCCAGCCAGCCGCCCACCGTCGAGATCGCCAGCGATTGGGGGTAGTGGCCGCCCGTGAGTCCGTGCGCCTGCAACGCCTGCTCATAGTCGGGGCCACGGGTGCCCGCCAGCGCCGTCGCCCGGAGGTCCGCCGCATCGACGTGCACACCGGACAGCGACAGCAGGTTGAGCGCGAGCAGTGCCCGGCCCCCCAGCGCCACGGGGTCCACAAGCACGCCACCGCACACGCCCGAACGCCCACCGGCCGGCATCACGCACACGTCGTGCGCGCCACACCACGCGAGCAGGGCGGAGACGTCGTCCACGGAGGCCGGCGCGGCGACGGCGTCGGGAAGCGCGAAGGCCTCCCCGCGCCGCTGCCGGGCGATCTGCATCGGCCACATGTCGCGGCCGTAGCTCGACCGCGGGCCGACCTCGGTGGCCAGGTCCCCGGTGAGCAGCCGCCCGAGCTCAGACCACGGAGGAGTAGGCAACGACACCCCGCTGGACGGCCTTCACGGATCCGGCCAGCGTGTCGGCGAGGTCACCGTCGTCGACCACCTGCCGGAGCTGCTGGAGCAGGTCGATGACCTGCTTGGCGACACGGACGAAGTCGCCGGCGGACATCGCCCGATCCTCGAGGAGGGTCTCGAGGCTGGAACCGGCGGCCCACTCGTAGATCACACCCATCACCCCGCCGTCGGGCTCCTTCAGGAGCTCGAGCCCCTCACGCTGCTCCACCTCCGAGAGTTGCTTGTGGAGGTTCATGATCCTGCGTTGGTACCGGGCCAGATGCGGCGTGGGGGCACTCTCCGGTTCGTCGCGACCCCGCGCCTCGTAGACGAACAGCGACACCACCGCGGCGAGTTCCTCGGCATCGAGGCCTGCCAACCACCCGCGGTCGAGGCATTCCACGACGAGGAGATCCGCCTCGTTGTAGACGCGGGTCAGGAGCCGGCCCTTCCCACTGAGCCCCCACTCCTCCACGTAGCCGAGCTCCCGCAGGACGTTCAAGACGCGCTCGAAGGTCTGGCCGATCGTCCCCCGCCGTCGGCGCACGCGTTTGCGCAGAGACGACGCCTCGCCCGTGGCGTTGTCCAGGCGTTCGGCCCACTGCAGGTGCTCGGAGGCCTCTGGACAGGCGTGAACCGGATGCTCCTCGTAGGCTCGGACGAGGTCCGCCGTGCGAGCTCCGCCGCCCGCACCGCGCGGCTTGGAGACGTTGAGCCGCTTCAGTGAGTCGGCCAGGTTCTTCCGCACTTTGGCCGCACGCCAGGACTGCCCCCGCAACGCGATCCGTCCGAGCGGCTCCGGCGCCGTCCGGAAATCCCGCGGGGAGACGCGGCGCAGCTTGCGGTCGGTGGTCATCACCGACACCTGGGGTCCGCCTCCTTTCGCCATCCGTGGCTGCTCACACACCAGCGCCTTCCCGAGCTTGTCGCCCCACACCACGTCTCCGGGTGCGAGCCGCCCGAAGGCCTCCTGGACCTCCGGACCGCCGCGCTGCGTCCTCTGCGCCTCCACCGCCGCCTCCCGCAGCCGCCGGTACTCCATCACGTCACCGAGGTTGCAATGGGCCTGCTCGCGCAGTGAGGCGACCTCCCGGTCCTTCTCCTCGAGGCGACGCTCCCACAGCACCACCTCGCGGTCGGTCACGAACTGGGCGAAGGAGGAGTTCAGCAGATGCATCGCCGCCTCGGGGTCGTGGTTCCGCACGAGGTTCACCGCCATGTTGTAGGAGGTCCGGAACGACGAGCTCAGCTCGTAGGCCCGCACGGTCGCCAGCGACATGATGCGGTCGAGCGGAACCCAGGGCGAGAAGAGCACCACCGCGAAGCCGAGCTCATCGATCCCCCGCCGGCCGGCCCGGCCGGTGAGCTGGGTGTAGTCCGTGGGTGTGAGCAGCTCATGGCGCTCCCCGGTGAACTTCGTGAGACGTTCGATCACCACCGTCTTGGCAGGCATGTTGATCCCGAGCGCGAGGGTCTCGGTCGCGAAGACGATCTTGACGAGTCCGGCGGCGAACAGCTCTTCCACGGTCTCCTTGAAGATCGGCAGCATCCCCGCATGGTGTGCGGCCACGCCCCGGCGGAGGCCGTCCACGAAGGTGCTGAACCGAAGGGCTCGCAGATCCTCGGGGTCGAGGTTGGAGGCCCGCATCTCCGCGAACTCGACGATGCGTTCGGCGTCCGCCTCGGAGGTCAGGTGCAGATCGGCGAAGATGCACGACTCCACCGCCTTGTCACATCCGACCCGGGAGAAAACGAAGCAGATCGCCGGCAGCATCTTCTCCCGCTCGAGCACTTCGGCCACCTCGATGCGCGACGGTGTGTAGACGCGATCGCCCGGACGCCGCTTCCGGCCCGCATGGCCGTAGCGGGCTCCGGCAGCCACCCCCCGGGCCCACACGCGCGCCAGATCGCTGTTCACCTTCTGCCCGCGACGGCGTCCCTTCTTCGGGACGTTCTCGGCGTCGGGCTCGGCGAGGAGAGGGAAGAGCTCTTCCCCGACCATCGCCATGTTGCGCAGCTCCACGGGGCGTTCGTGTTCCACCACCACCGCCGTCGGCCCACGCAGCGTCTCCAGCCACTCCCCCACCTGATCCGCGTTGGAGACCGTGGCCGAGAGGCACACGACCCGCACATCCGTCGACAGATGGATGAGCACCTCTTCCCAGACGGCGCCTCGGTAGGGGTCCTGGAGGTAGTGCACCTCGTCCATCACGACGTAGTGCAGGCCCTCGAGGGTCTGGGATCTCTCGTAGATCATGTTCCGCAGGACCTCGGTGGTCATGACGACCAGCGGGGCCTCGCCGTTGATCGTGTTGTCGCCGGTCAGCAAGCCCACGTTCCCCGCGCCGTGGCGGGCGATCAGATCTCCGAACTTCTGGTTCGACAGAGCCTTGAGGGGCGTGGTGTAGAAGCATTTCGCGCCGCGCCGGAGCGCCAGCCAAGACGCGAAGTCCGCCACGACGGTCTTCCCCGAGCCCGTGGGCGCGGCCACGAGCACGGATCCGTCCTCCTCGAGGGCCTGCATCGCTGCGGTCTGGAACCCGTCGAGTTCGAAGGGGAGCCCCGAAGCGAACTCGGCCCCGAGGGGCAACAGCGGCGTGGGGTCCATCACATCAAGTCTATGCCTACCCCGCCGCCGGGCGTGCTATGCCGCTACCGCTTGAGGAGCCGCGCCAGCCAGATGCACATCTCGTAGAGCGTGTACAGCACTACCGTTCCGATCACCAGGGTGTAGGCGTCCGGCGGGGTCAGAAAGGAAGCCATGACGGCCAGGCCCACCAGGACGTGACGGCGGTACTGGGCCATCTGCCGGGAGGTGATCACCCGTGCGAGCGCGAGGAACATCAGGACGAGGGGGAGCTCGAAGGCGAGCCCGAAAGCCATCAGGTAGCGCAGCACGAAGCCCAGGTACTCCCGGGCGGTGAGCAGCGGCGTCACCGAGTCACCGGCGATGACCGGACCGATCAGGAAGCGGAGGGCCTGCGGGATCGTGTACATCGCGAAGGTGACCCCCATCACGAACAGGAGCATCCCGAAGATGACGAAGGGGATCGAGTACCTCCGCTCCTGCGGGCGCAGCCCCGGCGCGATGAACTTCCAGAAGTGGTAGAGCACGACGGGGAACGCCAGTCCGAACCCGATGTAGACGGCGATGCGCAGCCGCAGCGTGAAGATCTCCAGCGGGCTCGTGAAGATCAACCGGCAGTCCTCCGGGTCCTGCAGGTACGGGCACGCCGGACGAAGCAGGCGCTCCACCACCGGGTCGAAGACGTACCAGCCGGCCACCGCGGCGAGACCCACCGCGACGATGATCCAGAACAGCCGCGAGCGGAGCTCCTGGAGGTGCTCCAGGAGCGTCATCTTGCCCTCGGCGTCGCGGCTGCGGCGGCGGCGGCGACGGAACAGGCGCCGGCGCGAGCGGCGGTCGCCGGTGTGCTCAGCCGTGGCGGCCTCCGGCCGCGATCTCCTCAGCCGCACGTCAGCTCGTGGGAGGGACGGGTGGGTCGTCGGGTGGCGCCTGGGCGGCGTCCGGCCCGCTCGTGGATTCGGTACCGGCCCCCGGTTCGGCGTCCCCGGGGGCTGTCGCCTCCGGGACGGGGGCCGCGCCGGACCCCTCCGCTGCATCGGACGCCGGGCCCGGCGGTGGCCGGAACGGCTCGGCCTTCTCCATCGGCGGACGGGGCGCGCCCTTCCAGGACGGGAAGTTGCCCGAGTAGTCCTCGTCCAAAGCGAGCCCGGAGCGGACCTCACGCTCGAAGTCGCCCGAGACCCGACGGATCTCGCGCAGCGCCTTTCCGACCTGCCTGGCGATCTCGGGGAGACGGTGCGGCCCGAAGACCAGCAGGACCAGAACCACGAGCACGATCATCTCGGTCGCCCCGACCCTCATGTCACCAGTCTACGGTGACGCGGGGTCGTCCGGGACGTCTGCCCGCAGCTCGGCGGCTCGACGTCGCAGCACCTCGGTCCGGCGGCGGAGCTGCTCGGCCTCGTCCCTGACCTCCTTCAGCCCCCCGATGCTGCGGCGCAGCGAGCGCAACGGCCCGGCCCCCGAGGCGGCCACAGCCACGAGCACCACGCCGGCCGCGGCCACGATGAGCAGGGCGAGCACCGCCAAGCCGCTCACCCGACCAGGCTGAGCACCCGGTCGGGCTCGACGGCTCCGTACCGGGTCAGCGGCTCGAACAGGTCGAGGATCAACCGGTCGTCCTGCCCGATGCCGCGCAGCGGTCGGACGCCGAGGTGGACGCCGGTGTACAGGCGGGCCAGCGCCGCCTTGCGTGCCGAGCCGCGCTCGGCGAGTTCCCAGGTGGCCTGCTCCACGAGGAGCGCAGCCGCCGTCAGGTCCGCCAGGTAGCGGGTGACGCGCCTGGCGTGGAGCTGGGCGACGTCCTTGGGGGCCGCGGCCACGTAGCCCACCGCCTCCCTGGTCTCCTCCACGAAGCTGCGCACCCGGTCGCGCGTGGGGGCGACGGCGGGATGGTCGGCACCGTCGATGGCGGCCTCGATCCGGCGCGTGAGGGGCTCCAGGACGCCGTCCCGGGCGAGCGCCCTGAGCACATCGAGGGCGATGACGTTCTCCGTGCCCTCCCAGATCGGGTGGCATTGGGCGTCGCGCAGCTGCCGTGCGAGCGGCCAGTCCTGGATGTAGCCGTTCCCACCGTGCACCTCGATCGCCGCCGTGGCGAGCTGGACGCCCCGTCGGGTCGCACGGTACTTGGCGAGCGTGGGCACGATCCGCCAGATGCCGGCATCGTCGCGATCCCGGGCGGCGGAGCCCTCGAAGCACAGGGCCGCCGCGGCCTCGAGCTCCATCACCATCCGGACGAGTGTCTCCCGCACCATCGGGAAGGCGTCGATCCGGTTCTGGAACGCCCGCCGGTGCGACGCGTAGATGGCGGCCTCGAGGAACGAGCGGCGACAGATGCCGAGTCCCATATAGGCCACCCCGAGGCGGGAGCCCTGCACCATTCCGCCCATCATCCGGGACAGCCCCTTGCCGTCCGCGCCGGCGTCCGGGGAGTCGTCGCCCCCGGCCAGCAGGTATGCCTCGGCGTCGACGAAATCGACTTCACCGGTGGGCACGGCCCGGGTGCCGAGCTTGTCCTTGAGCCGGTGGATCCGGATGCCGTTCGGGGCGCCGTCCCGCCGCTTGCGCGGCACGACGTACAGCGCGATCCCGCGCGCCCCTTCGGGGGCGCCCTCCGGACGGGCGAGCGTGGCGATCACGTCGGCGTCCACGTTCGAGCAGAACCACTTGAACCCGTTCAGCAGCCACAGGTCCCCCTCGACGTGGGTGGCGGTCGTCTTCGTGGAGGCACCGAGATCCGAGCCCCCGTCCCGCTCGGTGAGGAACATCGCGCCGTCCCAGTAGTCGTCGTAAGAGGTCGCGCGGAGGTGCGGGAGGAAATGCCCTTTCACCTGCTCGGAGCCGAAGGCGTCCACGAGGTGTGCGACGCCGGCGGTCATCCCGACGGCGCAGGCCATGCCGGTCTCCGACTGGTCGAGCAGGTAGCTGCATGCCGACCCCACCACCGCCGACATCGGCCGTCCGCTGCGATGGGGCACCGAGAGGTAGGCCTCGTAGAGATCCCGCTTGCTGTCCAGCGCCCCCGGATGGTGGACGACCTCTCCGACGTCGTTGCCCCACCGGTCGTAGCGCTCGAGCTGCGGTGGTTCGCGGTCGGTGCGTTCGGCGCGCTCCGCCACCGCTCCCCCACAGAGCCCACCCATCTCCCGGAGCCTCGCGTCGGCGTCCACCCGGTCGCCCGCGGGGACGAGTCGCTCGACGGTGTCCTGAAGATCGGGATCGACTTCGTACCAGTTGAGCCCAATCGCCTGCTCGTACGCCGCGTAGTCGATCATGGCGGCCTCCCTTCGCTCCCCCTACGGTATCCGGTAGAAGGAACCGCGCGCCGCCCGGGGTCACCCGCGGGCCGTCGGAGGGACCGCGATCCGGAGGGCGTCCACCGGGCCTCGGGCCCCGTGCCCCTCCAGAGTCACCATGATCTTCGGCGGAGGGCACGAGCGGAGCGTGACGTCCGGATCATGGTCCGCGCGCTGTGCGTCCGCCAGCGCCCGTTCCCGGAGCTCGCCCACCCCCGGGGCATCCGCGAAGCGCTCGAGCTTGGCGGCCCCCTGGCGGAGGAGGCTGGCCATCCCCGTCGGGTTGCCGCGCCGTAGATGCTCGTAGCCCACCGCCACCTGGATGATCCCGTGGAGCAGGCGCTTCCGCGCGCCCGAGGCGCGGCGCCAGACCTCCTCCCATTCGTCGTGCCCGTCGTAGAAGTTGCGTCGGTTGAACAGGCGCGAGCCCTTCACCAGGTACTCGTGCTCTTCAGCGGGTGTGAGCGGATGGCGGGGACGCGGTTCGGGCTTGCCGCCCCGCTCCGCCCAGTACCGCGCGACGACGTCCTCGGGATCGCCGCTCACGCGCCCACGATCAGATGCTCCACCGGTTCGGGGATCTCCAGATCCCCCCGCAGGCGCCGCTCCAGCAACTCGAGGTTGATCACGTCGTCCCGGTTGTACGCCAGGAGGGTCTCCAGGGCCTCCCGGTCGCCGTCCTCCCATCTGCGCCACAGGAGCATCGCATCGTATCCGGTGATCCCGCGCAAGCCCCGCGGGATGTCCAGGCGTCCCTCGATCAGCTTGAGCCCGCCCCGGAGGCCGACCCGCCGGCACTCGACGGCGAGGTCCAGTGAGCGGAAGGACCCGAACAGGTCGAGACCGTAGGCCTTCTCCAGCACCGGGAGGTCGAAGCGCTCGCCACTGAAGGTGCACAGGATGTCGAGACCGGCCAGGGAGTCGGCCACGGCGCCGGCATCCAGCGCGGGCCCCACGAGCTGGACGAGGCCCCGGTCCGCCCGCAGGAGGCCGAGCACGGTGACACCGCCCTCGAAGGACGTCTCGATGTCGAGGTAACCGATCACGCGGCCACGCTAGCCGTCGCCTGCGACACCGCGTGGGGTCAGGCGCGCCGGGACTTGGCGGCGGGGGGCTTCTCGTAGAGGGCGAGGATGCGCCGGGTCCCTTCCTGGAGGCGCTCTGCGAGCTCCGGCGGTTCCACGACCTCGACCTGGGGGCCGAGCCCGAGCAGCAGCTTCTCCAGCCAGGCAAAGTGGGAGGTACGGAAGACGAGCTCCCGCCGTCCGTCGGCCAGCTCGATGCTCTCCTCCACCGGGAGGTATGCGGGATCCGCGAGCCAGACCGCGATGTGGCCGGCGACCCGCAGGCGGACGGTGGCGTCGTCGGGCCCGGGAGCGTAGAGGATCGGCCCGGGCAGCTCCCCCACGGCGTCGGCGGGGGCCTCGAACCGCTCCTCGGTCAGCTCGAGCGACTTGATCCGGTCGAGCCGGAAGATCCTCCGGTCCTCGACCATGTGGCAGTACCCCGAGGTGTACCAGTGCCCCAGGGACGCGAAGACGAGGAACGGGTCGACCCGCCGTTGGGTGAGCGTGTCCCTGGAGTAGGTGTAGTACTCCATGTCGACGCGGCGGTTCTCGGTGATCGCCTCGCGCAGGAACGGGAGCCACCGGGCCTCGCCCGACTCCAGATGCACGCGGATCCGCTCGGTCAGCTCGGCCACGCCCCCTTCCCCGGGGAGCAGGGCTGCGGCGAGCTTCTCGAGGGCCGAGCGCAGCGGCGCGAGCTCCTCCAGACCCCCGCCCCCGCCGCGATGCCCCTCCATGAGATCGAGCAGGGAACGCGCCCGCAGGTACAGCGGGATGGCCTCGGTCCGGGTGAGCCGGAGCGGACGTGCGAAGTAGTCCGCCATCCGGATGTACACGCGGTCCTCCTCGACGGAGACGTCGATCAGGTCGGCGGGGGTGTAGTCGGGCAGCCCGCACATGAACAGCAGGTTGAGGTCCTCCAGGATCTCCTTGTGCGGCGCGCCGAACCGTTCGGCGAGCTCCTCCACGCTCACCCCGGGATGCTGCACGCAGTACGGGACGAGCAGCAGGATCCGCTCCAACCGCCCGAGGCTCCGTTTGGCCTCCTCGCTGCGCACGCGACGCCGGGGCTTGGTCACCGTTTCCCCTTCCTGGCCCCGGATGCGGGCTTCTTCGTCTTGGTAGGCGGCTTGCGCTTGGCCGGCCGGGGCGCACCCTTGCCCAGCGTGGCCTCGAGCCGCTCCACGAGCGCCCTGCGCACCCGCGCGGGCCCTTTGACCATGGCGTCCTCACCGAATCCGATCACCCAGCTCATGAACCCCGCCTCGTCGGCGACGGGTACGCGGGCAAGCGTCCAGCCCTTCCAGGTGCCGATGGGCTCGAGTCCGAGGGCCTGCTCGACCCACCAGGCGATGCGCGGCGAGAACGCGACCTCCACCGGGGTTCCCTCCTCACCGACCCACGGCTCGGTGACGGCGTACCCACCGGTACGCAGGTCCCCTCGGGCCTCGAAGTCGGGTCCCGGTCCCTTCTGGACGAAGGCCACATCGGAGGTGACCCGCTGGAGCTTGAAGTGGCGCAGCTCGTCGCGCAGGTGGTCGTGTCCGACCAGGTACCAAGCCCCCTGGCGGTGGACGAGGGCGTAGGGATCCACGCGTCGCTCGACGTCCTCGGTGCGCCCGGCCGCGCGGTAGGCGAAGGCCACCGTTCGCTTCGCGGCCACCGCCTCCAGCAGCAGTGGCAGCGCGGGAGCGTCCAGATGCAGCCGGGCCCGCAACCACGGAGGTGAGGACGGGTCCGTGCCCATGCCCGCCCCGAGGGACAGCTTCATCAGGGCCTGGTCCTCCTTGCCGCCGGCCTCGACGACCACCTGGGACGCGATCCATAGGGCGGCCACCTCTTCGGGGGTGAGTTCGAGCTCCGGGAGGTAGTACCGGTCCTTCGAGATCAGGTACCCCTCCTCGACCTCCCACACGTCGGTGAAGCGGCGCTCGATCGGGATGCCGACGGCGCGCAGCTCCTCCTTGTCACGCTCGAACATCCGCTTGAACGAGGAGTAGTCCTCCTGCTGGTAGCCGGGCACCGTGTTGCGGATCTCCTCCACGGTGAGTGGGCGGCGTGTGTTCAGCAGGAGCGCGATGAGATTGACGAGGCGCTCGACCTTCCGCACGAGGCGTATCCTATCGCGTCGGACGCCTACGGCCGGAGGAACGACGCGGCATGGTACCCGGCGGCCCCCGCCGCCAGGAAGAACAGCTCGTCGGCCTGCGGTCCCCGTCCCATGTGGGAGGCTTCCAGACCCTCGGCCCGCGCGGCCTCCAGGGCTTCGAGGACACCGTCGGTCCCCACCTCGACCACCCGGTGCAGGGTGGCGATCTCCTCGAGGCCCTCGCCCCGTCCGGCGGGGATCGGCACGTCGGCCTCCGCCAACGCCACCCGCAGCAGCGCCGTGAGGGCGTGGTGGCTCACCCGGGTGTGACGAGCGCGCGCGTCCCCGCTGCTCATCCGGACGCAGGCGATCGGGATGCCGCCGAGGGACGCGGCGGCGTTGAGCACCGATCCGAGCTCGAGCGCCGTGGTCCCGAAGGCCGTATCGGTTCCGACCACGCCGGGTCCCATCCCCACGACCGCCACGTCGGCCTTCGCGACCGCGCGCGCGGCCAGGAGTGCGGAGTACAGATTCACGGCCTCCAGGTCCCCGCCCACCGCGTGCCCTGCGGTCACGACCCCGCGCAGCCATCCCAGCTCACGCAGGCGGTGCACCGTCCGGGACAATCCGGCCTCCAGGGCCCCCCCATCGGTCATGACGTACACGATCCGGGCCCCGGGCCGGCGCGCCCGCACCGCCGCCACGACGGGCAGGAGCTGGGAGTGCAGGGACGCCGCGACCACCGGCAGCCGGCCGAGGCCGTCTGCGAAGCGGATCGCGTCGTGATGGGGCGACTCGGGCGCCTCCACGGCCAGCACGTCGGACTGTGCCGGGGTGTACCGGAGCTTCATGATGTGCCCTCCGGATGCGACCTCGTGGGTGTCGTGGGCGAGGTTCCACACCACGAAGTCCTCACCGCCCGACCCCAGCCCGAGGTCGGTGGCCGTGGTGTTCAGCACCAGTCGGTCACCGGGCGCGGCGGGAGCGCAGTACCGCGGGTACAGAACGGCCGGCCGCAGCTCGTCCCCGACGCGAACCTCCAGGCGCTGGATGCCGTCCCTGGTGTCCAGGACGCGCTCGCAGGTCCCGGTGCGAAAGGTCGGCACGGTCCTACATCGAGGCGATCAGGCGCTCGACGCGCTCGTCGGCAGCCTTGAACGGGTCCTTGCACAGCACCGTCCGCTGCGCCTGGTCGTTCAGCTTGAGGTGCACCCAGTCCACGGTGTAGTCGCGCCGTCGCCGCTTGGCCTCCCGGATGAACGCCGCCCGCAGGCGGGCCCGCGTGGTCTGGGGAGCCTCTTCGGCCGCCCGCTCCACGTGCTCCTCGGTGACCATGCGCTCCGCGTGCCCGCCGCGCTCGAGCAGGTAGTACAGGCCCCGCCCCCGGTGGACGTCGTGGTAGGCCAGGTCGAGCAGGGCCACCCGTGGATGTCCGAGCGGCAGGTTGTGGCGTTCGCGGAAGCCCTGGATCAGCTTGTATTTCATGACCCAGTCGAGTTCGCGGTCGAGCGAGAGGGGATCGTTCTCGAGGCCGATCAGCACCTCCTCCCAGAGCTTCAGGGAGGTCTTCAGGGCGTCGGAGAGGTCGCGCCGCTCCGCGTAGCGCTGTGCGCGGGCCAGGTACTCCCACTGGATCTCGACCGCCGACAGCTCACGGCCGTTGGCCAGACGGATCTTCCGCTTGCAGGTCGCGTCGTGGGAGATCTCCCGGATCGCGCGGATGGGGTTCTCGAGAGACATATCGCGCATGACGACGTTCTCCTCGATCATCCGCAGGAGGATCGCCGTCGCGCCGATCTTCAGGAAGGACGCCGCCTCGCTCATGTTCGAGTCGCCCACGATCACGTGGAGCCGGCGGAACTTCTCCGCGTCGGCGTGCGGCTCGTCGCGGGTGTTGATGATCGGCCGCGACCGCGTGGTCGCCGACGACACGCCCTCCCAGATGTGCTCGGCGCGCTGAGACAGGCAGTACAGGGCTCCGCGGGAGGTGTGCAGCACCTTCCCGGCCCCTGCGAAACACTGCCGGGTCACCAGGAACGGGATGAGGACGTCCGCGAAACGTTGGAACTCGCCGAACCGCGAGACGAGGTAGTTCTCGTGGCATCCGTAGGAGTTGCCGGCGGAGTCGGTGTTGTTCTTGAACAGGAACACGTCCCCGGCGATGCCCTCGTCGTGCAGGCGGGCCTGCGCCGAGAGCAGCAGGTTCTCGAGGATCCGCTCCCCCGCCTTGTCGTGGGCGATGAGGTCGGGGATGTTGTCGCACTCCGGCGTGGCGTATTCGGGGTGGGAACCGACGTCGAGGTACAGGCGTGCGCCGTTCTCGAGGAACACGTTGGAGGAGCGCCCCCAGGCCACCACCCTGCGGAAGAGGTATCGCGCGACCTCGTCCGGGCTCAGGCGCCGCTGCCCCTTGAACGTGCAGGTGACGCCGTACTCCGACTCGAGCCCGAAGATCCGTTTCTCCATGCGGTCAGTCTACGCGGGGCTCCCGGGGGCCGGGTCGCACCGGCGACGCGCCGCTCAGCTCGCCTCTCCGCCGGCGGCCGGGGCGATCTCCTCGGGGGTGAGCCGCCGGAATTTGCGGCGACCGAGCGTACGGTCGAGCACCGCGGCCTCGATCTGGTTGGCGGGGATGGTGCGGTTCCCGACGCTCTGGAGGGTCTCCACCCCCATGCTCAGCGCAGCACCGAGGTCGGGGGTCGGCTCATAGCGCTCCCGCAGGTACCGGTTCAGGTCGTCGCTCTGTCCCCCGAGGGCCACGAAGCCCTGCTCGTCGGTCATCACCCCGTCGTACATCACGTGGTAGAGCTCGGAGTTGTTACCGGCGTGGCCCACCTCGGCCACGAGGATCTCCACCTCGTAGGGCTTGAGGGCCTCGGTGAAGAACTGTCCGAGCACCTGGGAGTAGAGGTTCGCGAGCGACCGCGCCGTGACGTCCTCGCGGGCGTAGGCATAACCCTTCAGGTCGGCCTGCCGGATCCCCATGATCCGCAGGTTCTCGTACTCGTTGTACTTCCCGACCCCCGCGAAGGCGATCCGGTCGTAGATCTCGGACACCTTGTGGAGGGTCGCCGAGGGGTTCTCGGCCAGGAACAGGATCCCGTCGGTGTACTCGAGGGCGACGATGGCCTTTCCCCGCGCGATGCCCTTGCGGGCGTAGTCGGCCTTGTCCTTCATGACCTGCTCGGGCGACGCGTAGATGAAGGGGGCCGGCATCGGTTACCGCTCCCCTCTGATCGCCCGGGTGGTCCCGGAGCGGCGATGGTATTCCTGGGATCGGTCCTCCAGCACCACCGTCGCGATCTCCGCGACCTCGTCGTCGGGGATCGGACGCACTCCATCGGTGGTGACGGTGAACACCGTCGGGTAGATCCCGTGCACCGGGTCCGGTCCCGCGGTCCCGACGTCCTCTTCCGCGGCGTCGGACAGCGCCTCGAGGGCCGTGCGGACCGCGGCCGCCCGGTCGATATCCTCGGCCCGGCGGTACAGCCGCTTCAGCGTGTTCTTGGCGTCCTTCCCACCCGACCCCTGCGCGTGGTAGTCGGTTTCCTCGTACAGCCCGCCGGTGACGTCGTAGCGGAAGATCCGGCCATCGTTCCGGCGGCGGTCGTAGCCCGCGTACAGGGGCAGGACGACGAGACCCTGCATGGCAGCGGGCAGATTCGCCCGGATCAGGCGCCCGAGGTGGTTGGCCCGGCCCTCCAGCGACAACGTCTCACCTTCGACCTTCTCGTAGTACTCGAGCTCGGTCTGGAACAGGCGGACCATCTCGATCGAGGGCCCCGCCGCGCCCGAGATCGCCACCGCGGAGTGGGAGTCGGTGGGGAACACCTTCTCGATGTCCCGGTGGGCGATCATGTATCCCTCCGTGGCCCGCCGGTCGCCACCGATCACCACGCCGTCGGCGTACCGCATGGCCAGGATCGTGGTCGCCTCCGCGGTGGGCACGGCGACCTCCAGCTTCTGGGGCAACAGGTCTGGTCTGACCTCCCGGAGGAAGTCGCTGAAGCTCGCCGCGAGCCGTCCGGGGCCATGCCCGTATACCGAACCGGAGTCCATCGCGAGCCACCTTAGCGCAGGACCGGCGGAGCGTGGCTCATCCCGACGGAGGCGACTCCCCTTCGTCGCGTCGTTCGCGCTTCGCGCGCAGCTCGGCGCCGAGCTTGTCCACCGTCGTCGTCACGGCGTCCCCGAGCGAGCGCGCGGCATGCTTCGCCTCCTCCTGCACCCCGGGGTCGCGCACGGCGTTGCTCAGCGCCTCCAGGGCGTGGCCCATGCTGTCCATGACCTTCCGGAGGGCGTCCTTGGCCGCCTCGGTCTCGGCGGCCGCCTGTTCGGCCTCGAAATGCCGCCGCAGGCGGTTGCCCAGCTCCGAGAGGCGCTCCCCAACCTGCTCCCAGGACTGCTTGGGATCCGTCATCGCATCGTCTCCTTGTGCATCCGGGTGGCCATCTGGTCTCGCAGGCGCATCGCCTCGGCCCGGGCGGCGTCGGCGAAGTCCGGTCCGTCCCCTGCATACAGGATGCTCCTGGAAGCGCTGACCACCAGGCCCCCGGCGGCGGTCGCACCGGCATCGAGCACCGCGGACACCGATCCGGTCTGGGCCCCCACGCCGGGGACGAGGAACGGCGCCTCGGGCCAGGCTTCACGCAGCCGGCGCATCTCCTCGGGATACGTGGCGCCGACCACGAGGCCGACGTTGCCGTGGCGATCCCAGCTCTGCGCCCGGCGTGCGACCGCCTCGTACAGGGGACGCTCCCCGTCGGCGTCGCGGACGGCCAGGTCCTGTAGATCCCGGGCTCCGGGATTGGAGGTGCGGCACAGCACGAACACCCCATGTTCGGGACGCTCGAGCCACGGTTCGGTCGCATCGCCGCCGAGGTAGGGGTTGACGGTCGCCGCGTCGAACCCCAGGTCGTCGAAGATCGCGCGAACGTACCCCCGCGCGGTGTGGTCGACGTCGCCTCGCTTGGCGTCGGCGATCGTGACGACCCCCGGCGGCACCGCCTCCAGCGTCCGGCGCAGCGCCGCGTAGCCCCGCTCCGGGCCGAGGGCCTCGTAGAAGGCGACGTTGGGCTTCACGGCGCACACGAGGTCGCCCACCGCCTCCAGGATCGCGACGCCGAAGGCGGCCACGTCCGGGATCGGCATCCGCGCGGGGTCGGGATCCAGTCCCACGCACAGCAGGCTCCCACTGCCGGCCCACGCCGCCTCGAGCTTCTCCCGGAAGGTCATCGCCACGGATGCTACCCCGCACCGCCGACCGGGCGGATGCAGCATCATCGGTGGCGATGACCGATCACGTGATCTCGACCGGCGACCTCACCAAGCACTTCGGCGCCGTGCGGGCCCTCGAAGGCCTCGACCTGCAGATCGAACGCGGCGAGGTGTTCGGCTACCTCGGCCCCAACGGCGCGGGGAAGACGACGACGATCCGGCTCCTCCTGGACCTCCTCAGGCCCACCCGTGGGACGGCCCGGGTGCTCGGCAGGTCCGGCGCCGACCCGGCTGTGCGCCGGCGGATCGGCTACCTGCCCGCCGATCTGCATCTCGACCAGCGCTACACCCCAGCCGATGTCTTCGATTTCTTCGGCACACTCCGCGGCGGGACCGACCCTGCCCGCTGCGTCGAACTGCTGGAACGCTTCGGGCTTGATCCGTCCCGGCCGATCGGGCAGCTCAGCACCGGCAACCGGCGCAAGGTGGGGATCGTCCAAGCCTTCATGCACCGGCCGGAACTGCTGATCCTCGACGAACCGACCTCAGGGCTCGACCCGCTGCTGCAGCAGGAGTTCCAGGCCCTGCTCCGCGAGTCGGTGGCGGACGGCGCCACGGTGTTCCTCTCCTCCCACGTTCTGCCCGAGGTGGAGGTCCTCGCCGACCGGGTCGGGATCCTGCGGCAGGGAGAGCTCGTCACGGTGGCCGGCATCGAGGAGCTCCGCCGGCAGGCCCGCCAGCGCATCGAGCTCCACGTCGCGGGCGAGATCACCCTCGGACGGTTCCGCCGGCTGAAGAGCGTGGTGGAGGCCGACGAGATCGACGGCATCGTCTATCTCGTCGTCGAGGGAAGCATCGACAAGGTGCTGAAGGCGGCTGCCGGCCTCGAGGTCGTCCGGATCGTCACGCACCAGACCGATCTCGAGGACGTGTTCCTCGCCTACTACGGGTCTGAGACATGACCGTGTTCAGCCGCTTCCTGCGTGATCGCCGGCGGGCGGCGGTGTGGTGGATGATCGGTATGGCGGGGCTCGTGGTGTTCACCGTCGCCTTCTACCCGAGTATCCGCGACCAGACGAGCTTCGACGAGCTGATGGAGGACCTCCCGCCCGCCATCCAGGCGCTGTTCGGCGCCGGTGATGGCATCCCGTTCACATCCCCGGCCGGCTACCTGCACGCCCGGGTGTTCTCGGTCCTCCTGCCGATCCTGCTCCTCATCTACGGGATCGGGCTCGGAGCCCGGGCGATCGGCGGCAGCGAGGAGGAGGGCACCTTGGAACTGCTCCTGTCGAACCCCGTCACGCGTCTGCGAATCGCCCTCGAACGCGGACTCGCGGTGGTCGCCTCGGTCGCCGGCCTCACCCTCGCGTTCCTGGTGCTGCAGGTCGCTCTATCGCCACCGGTCGGCCTGCTCGAGGGTGTCACCGTTCCGGGGATCGCGGCTGCCACCCTGGGTGCGTTCCTGCTGGCCCTTCTGCACGCGAGCCTCGCCTTCGGTCTCGGCGCGGCCACCGGCCGCCGCGGCCCGGCCGTCGCCGGCGCCTCGGCCCTCGCCGTGGGCGGCTACATGCTCCACGGCGTGATCGCCACCACCCAGGCCGCCCGCCCGTTCCGGATCGTCTCGCCCTGGAACTGGTATCTCACGCGCAACGCCCTGGTGGACGGCCTGGCCCCCGAGGCGCTCTGGGCGCCGGTCGCCCTGGTAGCGCTCTTCGCCGCCGGCGGGATCTGGACGTTCCTCAACCGGGATCTGCGCTAGCAGCTCTCAGGTGACCGCGCGGACCTCCACCGGGATCCGTTGCACGGCGTTGTTCGCATACCCCCCGAGGTTCCAGAGGGGGTCCCCGGGCTGTGTCCCCTGGGCATCGGACGCCCGGCAGCACAGCTCGTAGGTGCCGGGGGTGGCGTCCCAGACGAAGGTCCACGCCCGCCAGGCCCACCGCCCGGGGGCATCGCCGAGCGCCGCATCCCGCCAGCTCGCGCCACCGTCGACGCTGACCTCCACCCGCTCGACGGGGGCCCGTCCCGACCACGCCCGGCCTTCGAGCGTGCACACACCGGAGTCGACGAACCGCGAACGGGTGAGGAACTCGGGGATCCCCGGCGGCGCCATCAGCGCGCGCGGCACCATCCGCGTCACGGGTTCGCCGGCATCCTCCTCGGTCGCGCGGAACCGGTAGGAGCGGCTGTGCTGGTACCCGTCGAAGGGCGCGTCCAGAACCGTGATCCGGTCCAGCCATTTCACGTTCGTCATGCCGTACCATCCCGGGACGACCAACCGAAGCGGGTAGCCGTGTTGCGGCGGAAGCGGAACACCGTTGATCTCGTAGACGAGCAGCACCTCTTCCCGCAGCGCCTCGGCCAGCGGCAGCGCGCGCTGGTAGTGCTGCTCGACGCCACCCTCCACGCCCCGATCCAGGCCGGCGAAGACCACCTCGACAGCGTCGTCCAGCAGTCCAGCGGCCTCGAGCACCCCGCGCACCGGCGTGCCGGTCCACTCGGCGGTCCCCACCGCCTCCACGAGCCACGGCTGGCTGATCGGTCGTGGGTCGAGGAGGGCGCGTCCGTTCCCGGCGCACTCCATGGTCACCGGCTCCCGCACCCGCGGCAGGTCCCGTAGCTCGGCGAGCGTGAGCTCGGTCTCACGCTGTACCCGTCCGGTGATCCGCAACCCCCACCGGTCGGCGTCCACGACGGGGATGTCGTAGTGGATCAGGAGATAGTGCAGCCCCACCGGCGTCACCGGGTAGCGCAGCGCCTCCAACGGCATGCCGTGGTTCCGCGCCGCGAGTTGGAGCTCCTCGCGGCTTACCCCCTCCGCCGGTCTCGCCTCCACCGCGCCACCTCGCCCGTCGATCTTCCCTACAGGACGCACAGGCTGGACGGTGTCCTCACCGATGCCTGGTTGGAGTTCGGGCTCCTCCACGCATTGCGTTTCGCCTGCACCACGTAATAGTAGGTCGTGGAGAAGGCCACGGTCGCGTCGGTGTAGGAGGTCGTCCCCGCGCCGGTCACGGTGGCGATCGACGTGTACGGGCCCCCGTTGGTGGTCGACCGGAAGATCTCGTAGCCGTCGGCGAAGGTCGACGTGGTGGCCGTCCACGACAGGTTCACCCGCGTCGACGACAGCGCGTTACAGGTCCCGTTGGACGCCGTCAGCCCCGTCGGCGCCGCGAGCTTGCCGGTCGTCACGGAGTGGGAAACCGTCGTCGTCGAGGTCAACGCCGCAAGGGCCATCCCTCCCACGAGGAGCTTGACCGCCGTGAACACGGCAACCACCGTGACGCGCCGTACCTGCCCCCGGTCAGGCAGCCGCATCGACACGGGACGCCTCCCCAGCGGGCTCGAGCTCCTCGCGTGGACGCCTCCAGATCTGCACGAGCCAGATCACGGCCAGAAGCACCGGCGCACCCAGGACGGCCGCCTGCCGCACGACAGGTTGGCGCAGCCACAACACCGCATGCCCGATCCCGGGGACGGCGGTGCGCACCTCCCAGGCGGGTTCGTCCAGGAGCCTCGCGTTCCAGGGATCGGCGGACGCGTTCGCGTCCCCCTTGGTCCGGATCAGTGGCCGGTTCCCGTCCTCGAGCACCTCGATCACCCGGTGCGTGACCGGGCGTCCGTCCGTGGGGGCGTTGAAGACGATGACGTCTCCCACCCGGACCTCACGCAGCGGCTTCGGGGTGACGACCACAACGGATCCCGTGGGGATCTCAGGCTCCATGCTCCCCGACAGCACGGTCAGCGTCCGGTAGTGGCCCAGGCGGGGGCCGAGCCCGAGAGCCACGAGCCCGAGAACGGAGACGCACATGATCGTCCCGAGCAGGATCCAGGCGGGCCGTGCCAGCCGGTTCCTCATCGCTTGCATCCTCGTCTCCCTGAACGGGAAAGATCCTGGGCCGCAGGTTGATCCTGCGACCCAGGACGCTCCCGTGTGGCTATCGGTCGGTCCCGTCACGCTGGGTCCCGGTGAAGGCGTAGCTGATCGTTGAGGTCAGGTCCTGGAAGGTGTTGCCCGCCGTCGTCGGCAACGTCAGCGTGACCCGCAGGTGGTTGGTCGCGCCGGCGGTCAGCGTCAGATCCGACAGCGCCAGATCGGTACCGATCACCGCGCGCGAGGCGACGGTCGTGGTGGTCGTCCCCGAGCACGTGTAGGTGTAGGGGGGCCCGGACTCCGTCCAGGCCACGTCACACTGGTCGATGGTCATCTGGAGACCATCGGTGGCGTCCGTGTCCAGGATCGAGGACGGATCCGCCGAGGTGGTGAGGGTCACCGACGCGAGGTCCAGCGTGCCGTCGTTGGCCAGGGTGACGCTCCGCTGGATGGTGTCACCGGGGGCCACCGCGGTGGCGTCGATGTCCAGACGGTTCGCCGAGGTTCCAAGGTCGCCGAGGCCGACGACCACCGTGCCGGTGGTGACCGCATGCGACTCGCTCGTGGTGTTCGTGAAGACCGCGAAGGTCCCCAGACCGGCGATGCTGGCCGCCGACCCGATCGCGGCGATCGACAGCAGCAGCCGCTTCGTGATCCGCAGCCCGTTCCTCGATGTACGTTCCATGATCGTGTCCCTTCCTGGTCCGTATCCCACCGCACGACCTCCAGGGGCAGAGTCGCCCGGATCCACGCATGCATCCATGGCCCGGCAGGGGGATCCTTATAGGCTCCTCGCACTAGTCCGCCCGCGTGCTCCCGTCCCAGCCGCCCCATCCCGTAGGCTTGTGCACCATGCGGATCTTCTCCGGCATCCAGCCCACGGGCGCGAAGCACCTCGGCAACTACGCCGGGGGTTTCCAGCAGTACGTGCGCACCCAGGAGGAGGGCGATGCGTTCTTCTGCATCGTCGACCTGCACTCGATCACGGTCGACTACGACCCCGCCGACCTCCACGACCGCACCCTCGACCTGGCGGCGATGCTGCTGGCTACGGGCCTCGATCCCGACCGCTCGACGGTGTTCATCCAGAGCCACGTGGCGGAGCACGCACAGGCCTGCTGGCTGCTGTCGGCGGTGACGAGCTACGGCCACCTCGGACGGATGACGCAGTTCAAGGAGAAGGGAGAGCAGCAGCCGTTCGTGTCCGCGGGGCTGTTCACCTACCCGGTGCTGATGGCGGCCGACATCCTGCTGTACGCCACCGATGTGGTCCCGATCGGCGACGACCAGCGCCAGCACCTCGAGCTCGCCCGGGACATCGCCGAGCGGTTCAACCGCCGCTACGATCCGGTCTTCAAGCTCCCCGAGGCCCGCTATCCGGAGGTGGGGGCCCGGGTGATGGATCTCCAGGACCCGGCCCGGAAGATGTCCACCACCGGCGGGACCCCGACGGGCACCCTCTACCTGCTCGACGCCCCCGACGTGCTCCGGAAGAAGATCTCCACCGCCGTCACCGACCCGGGCCGGGAGGTGCGCGCCGACCCGTCCAAGCCGGGCATCACGAACCTGCTCGACATCATGGCCCTGGCCACCGGCGAGACCGTCGCCGGGCTCGAGAAGCGCTACGCCGACTCCGGCTACGGCGACTTCAAGAAGGACGTGGCCGACGCCGTGGTCGCACTCCTCGAACCGATCCAGGAGCGCTACCACGCTCTGCGCAGCGACCCTGAGGAGCTCCGCCGCCTCATGGCGCTGGGGGCCGGCAAGGCCCGGGCCGTGGCCGGGCCCACCCTCGAGCGGATGCTCGAGGTGATGGGGTTCGTCCCGGGCCGGTAGCACCGGGCTGTCGTCCCGCCGCGGGCCCCGTTACGCTGAGCGTCGGACGGAACGAAGACAGGAGGCTCGCCTGTGCTGAGCGTGGTGGATGCGGCGGACGCGATCCGCCGGGACCTGGACGAGATCACCCGCCGCCTCACGGCGCTCCCCGAGGAGGGCTGGGCGACCTCCACCCGGTGTCCGGGCTGGACGGTCCTGGATCTCGCTGCGCACGTGGCCGCCGTCGCCCAGGCCCAGGGGGAGGCCTTCCACCGCATGCTGGCCGGGAGCGTGGACACCCCCGAGGTCCCCGTGATCCCCGCCGAGGACGACCAGGTGGTGCTGGAGGCCTTGCGGGAGGGGCGCCTGCACCTGCTCGAGGCACTCGACACGCTCACGCCCGAGCACGACTCCGAGCTCGTCCCGCTGCCTTTCAGCACGCTGCCCTGCTCGATCGCGATGGTGGTGCCGGTGATCGAGTACGGCTTCCACCGCAACGACCTCGAGTGGGCGCTGGGCGACCGGATCCCGCTGATGGACGACGTGGCGGCCACCGCGATCGAGACGCTCCCGGGGTTCCTGCCGATGATCGAGACCAAGCCCGCCGACGAACCGGTGGCCTACCGCCTGGAGGCGCCCTCGGGGGCCGTGACGGTGGCCTGGACCGATGGCGCCTGGTCGGTGGTGGACGACACCGAGAACCCCGTGTGCGTGATCCAGGGGGACGACTCAGACGTGGCCCTCTTCGCCCTGGGACGCGTGGGGCCCGACGAAGCGGATCTCACGATCGAAGGCGACGCGGAAACGGCGGCCCGCTTCAAGCACTTCTTCCCGGGCCCCTGAGCGGGGGCCCAGCCGGATCCCGGGGCGCTACTGGCCGCCCTTTTGGACGTAGTTCTTGATGAACTCCTCGGCGTTCTCCTC
>CAZLKN010000003.1:0-12833 GCA_964560135.1 uncultured Actinomycetes bacterium
CCGTCGCGCGCGAGGATCTCGACGACCTCGCCGAGGTTGCGGGTGAGGTCGTAGTCCTTCGGGGTGAACACGCGGGCGACGCCGAGCTCGCGGAGCTTCGCCGCGTCGTCGTCGGGGATGATGCCTCCCACGATCACCGGGACCCGCTTCGGGTCCACGCCGGCTTCGCGCAGCCGGTCGAGCACCTCGGGGACGAGCAGGTCGTGGGCCCCCGACAGCACCGAGATCCCGATCAGATGGACGTCCTCGTCGGCGGCCATCCGGGCGATCTCGGCGGGGCTCAGCCGGATGCCGGGGTAGACGACTTCGATGCCGAGGTCCCGCGCGCGGACGGCCACCTGTTCGGCGCCGTTGGAGTGTCCGTCCAGGCCCGGCTTGCCGACGAGCATCCGCAGCCTGCCCACACCGAGGGCCTTCGCGACCTCCTGCACTCTCCGGCGCGTCTCGGCGATCTGCTCCACGTCGTCAGCGGCCGTCACCGCGGCCGAGGTGACCCCCGTGGGGGCCCGGTACTCCCCGAACGCCTCGCGGAGCGCGTCGCCCCACTCACCGGTGGTCACGCCGGCCTTCGCGGCGTCGATCGACGGGGGGAGGATGTTCCCGCCGTCCCGGGCGGTGGCGCGCAGCACGTCCAGTGCCCTGGTCACCGCCTGCGTGTCGCGGGTCCCACGGAAGCGCTCCAGCCGCTCGACCTGCTCGGCCTGGTCCTCCGGGGTCACCTTCACGATGTGGAAGCCACCCTCGTCGGCCACCAGCGGGGAGGCCTCGCTGGTCTCGTAGCGGTTGACGCCCACCATCGTGATCTCGCCGGATTCGATCGACCGCAGCCGCTGGGCATGCGCGGCGACGAGCTGCTCCTTCATGTAGTCGATCGCGTTCAGCGATCCGCCCCGGTCGAGCACCCGCTGGAGCTCCTCGGACGCCGCCTCCTCGATCTCGCGCGTCTTGTGCTCGATCACCTCCGAGCCGCGGAAGATGTCCTCGTATTCGAGCAGGTCGGTCTCGAAGGCAAGGATCTGCTGGGCCCGGAGCGACCACTGCTGGTCGAAGGGGCGCGGCAGGCCGAGAGCTTCGTTCCACGCCGGGAGCTGCACCGCTCGGGCCCTGGCGTCCTTCGACAGGGCCACCGCGAGCATCTCGAGCATGATCCGGTGGACGTTGTTCTCCGGCTGGACGGCGGTGAGGCCGAGCGAGTTCACCTGCACGCCGTAGCGGAACCGCCTCAGCTTCGGGTCCTCCACGCCGTAGCGCTCGAGACAGATCCGGTCCCAGAGGCTCGTGAAGGCGCGCATCTTGCACATCTCCTCCACGAACCGGATCCCGGCGTTGCAGAAGAACGACAGGGCCCCCACCCGCTCGGGGGTGAGCATGCCGCGGTCGCGCACGGCGTCGAGGTAGCACACGGCGTTGGCGAGGGTGTAGGCGACCTCGAGGACGGGACCGGCCCCCGCCTCCTGGAGGTGGTAGGAGCACACGTTCACCGGATTCCACTTCGGGCACTCCCGTCCGGTGAACTCGATGGTGTCGGCGGTGAGCCGGATCGACGCGTCCGGCGGGTAGATGTGCGTCCCGCGGGACAGGTACTCCTTCAGGATGTCGTTCTGGGTCGTGCCCCGCAGAGCCGCACGGGCCGCGCCCTGCTCGTCGGCCACCGCGATGTACAGCGCGAGCAGCCACGCCGCCGTGGCGTTGATCGTCATCGAGGTGTTCATCTCTGCGAGGGGGATCCGGTCCAAGAGGGCCCGCATGTCCTCGATGTGCCCGATCGGGACGCCCACCTTGCCCACCTCGCCGGCCGCCATCGGATGGTCGGAGTCGTAGCCGGTCTGCGTGGGCAGGTCGAAGGCGACCGACAGGCCGGTCTGTCCCTTGGCGAGGTTCGTGCGGTACAGCTCGTTGGAGGCGCGCGCGGAGGTGTGCCCCGCGTAGGTGCGGAACAGCCAGGGACGATCCTTCGGGTGGTTCACGCCCATATCCCAAGCCTACCCGGGCCGACGATGCCGGCACATGCCGGGGGGCGAGTAGCTGCGCAGGTGCCCTCCCACGTAGGCTCGGCGGAGCGGCGACCCGAGGAGGCTGAAGGCGATGGGAATCGAGGACGTGAAACTGGTCGGCATCGTCGGATGCGGGACGATGGGAGCGGGGATCTCGGAGGTCTGCGCCCGGGCCGGGTACCAGGTGCGGTTCGTCGAGGTCTCCGATACCCAGGTCGAACGGGGGCTGGAGCGGATCAGGCACTCCTTCGAGCGCGCCGAGGCCGGGGGGAAGCTCACCGCCGAGGACCGGGAGGCGGCCCTCGGCCGGATCACCGGCCACGCGGCGGTCGACGCCCTGTCGGGGGCCGATCTCGTCATCGAGTGCGTCCCCGAGGACCTCGAGCTCAAGCGGAAGCTCTTCGCGGAGCTGGACGCCGCGGTGTCCCCGGAGGCTGTGCTGGCCACCAACACCTCCTCGCTCCCGGTGATCGAGCTCGCCGTCACCACCACGCGCCCGCAGCGTGTCGTCGGACTCCACTTCTTCAACCCGGCCCCCGTGATGGACCTCGTGGAGCTCGTCCGCACGGTCACCACCGACGACGGCGTCGTCGAGACGGCGCGGGCCTTCGCCGAGAAGCTGGGGAAGACCCCCGTGGTCTGCCGGGACCGCGCGGGGTTCATCGCCAACCTGCTTCTGTTCCCCTATCTGAACGAGGCGGTGGCGATGCTCGAGTCGGGAGCCGCGACCCGTGAGGACATCGACGCCGCGATGCGCTTCGGCTGCGGGCACCCGATGGGCCCGCTGGCGCTGATGGATCTCGTCGGCCTCGACTCGTGCGCCGGCATCCTGGAGTCGCTCCACCGCCAGTTCCAGGAGCGACGGTACGCACCGTCGCCGATGATCAAGCACCTCGTCACCGCGGGGTACCTCGGACGGAAGCGCGGCCGGGGGTTCTACACCTATGCGGAGCCCGAGGCGCCGGAGACCGTGGCCGACGAGCGTGGCGGTCCCGCGGTGCGGCTCCCGGATCCGCCGCGCGAGGTCACCTCCGTCGGAGTTCTCGGCACCGGGACCATGGGGGCGGGTGTCGTGGAGGTGGCGGCCAAGGCGGGGTTCTCGGTGGTCTGCCGGGGTCGCTCGGGGGACTCGCTGGCCAAGGCCCGCGGTGCCCTCGAGAAGTCGCTGGGGCGCGCGGTGGAGCGCGGACGGCTGTCCGAGTCCGACCGCGACGCAGCGCTCGGCCGCGTCACCTGGACGACGAAGATCGAGGACATGGCGTCCATCGACATCGTCATCGAAACGCTCGCCGAGGACCTCGAGCTGAAGCGGGGCCACTTCGCCGAACTGGACGCGGCCACGAAGCCCGAGGCGATCCTGGCGACCTGCACGTCCTCGCTGCCGGTGGTGGAGCTCGCCGCGGCCACCTCCCGGCCGGACAAGGTGTGCGGCATCCACTTCTTCAACCCGGCCCCCGTGATGCGGCTGGTCGAGATCGTCCGCACGGTGGCCACCTCGGCGGAGACGCTCGCGGTGGCGAAGGCGGCGGCGGAGAAGATGCGGAAGCACTGCGTGATGTGCGAGGACCGGGCGGGCTTCATCGTGAACCGGTTGCTGTTTCCGTACCTCAACGACGCCGTGAAGATGCTCGAGGGCGGCTACGCCTCCGAGCGGGACATCGACACCGCGATGAAGCTGGGGTGCGGCCACCCGATGGGTCCCCTGGCGCTGGTGGACATCGTCGGCCTCGACGTGACCCTGGAGATCCTCAACTCACTCCACGGTGAGTTCCGGGAGCCGTCCTACGCGCCGGCGCCGCTGCTCCAGCAGATGGTGAAGGCCGGCTACCTGGGTCGGAAGACGGGCCGGGGCTTCTACGACTACGCGAAGAAGTAGGTGTCAGCAGCACGCTCCGCTCTGGAACGTGGGGAGCTCCTTGCGTGAGGGACGGCCCAGGGCGGGCAGGTCGGTCTCCTCGAAGGACAGGCGCATCGCCACGGCGTCGTCGCAGGCGGGGTCCGCGAACAGCTCCGACGGACAGGCCGCCCCGGCCGTCCTGCGGGCCACCGGACGGAAGCCGAGCCGTTCGAAGAACGACACCCGGGGCGCGGGCGTGAGCAGATGGACGTCGCCGGCCCCCGACCAGCGGGCGACCTCGAGGGCGGCGAGGACGAGCCGCGTGCCGAGGCCCGCTCCGCGACGGTCCGGGGGCACGGCCAGCGACCGCAACAGCGCGGCCTCGCCGTAGCGCTGGAGGGCGACGACGCCGCCGTCGAGCACGATCGCATCAGAGGTGTGAAGGCCGGAGGCCGGGAGTTCGCTCGCCTCCAGCAGGGCGTCGATCGCCGGACGGTCGGCCGGCACTGCCGGGCGCGGAACGTCCTGCCCAGGATGGTCGCCCGGCTTCGCCGCGGTGACGGCCACCGAGCGCACCGTGGCGTCGCTGCTGCACAACTCGCCGCAGGACGCGTCGAGGATCTCGATCCGCACGTCGCGGAACCCGATGTCCTGAAGGATCTGCGCGTAGTCGTCGGTGACCAGCGCCCCGCCAACGCAGCAGCTCCAGGAGTCGGCGTCGGCACGGATGTGCTCCGGGGGCTCGGTGTCGAAGGCAGTGTCGACGATCGCCAGGCGCCCGCCGGGCGTCAGAACCCGGTACGCCTCCACGAGGGCGCGGCGCTTGTCCTCCACGAGGTTGATCACGCAGTTGGAGATGACGACGTCCACCGAGGAGCAGGGGAGTGGGAGCCGCTCGAGGTCACCCTCGATCACCGAGACGTTGGCCAGGTCGGCCCCCGTCCGCCGGGAGCGCTCGATCATCTCCGGGGTCATGTCGACCCCGACGGCCCGGCCCCCGGGGCCCACGGCACGGGCGGCCGCGAACAGGTCGCGCCCCGGACCCGAGCCCAGATCGAGAACGGTCTCTCCGGGCTCGAGCTGCGCCCACAGGAGCGGGTCGCCGACGCCGAGCGTCGGTGGGGGCCCGGTGGGGTCGGCGGGGAGGTCGACGGCGTGGCGCGCATAGCGTTCGCGGACCTGGTCACGGATCTCGGTCATCGTGCACCCTCCAGGAGTCGGCTGAGTTCCTCCAGCGCTTCGGTGTTGACCCGGTAGAACGCCCACCGGCCGCGGACCGTGCTCTCCACCAGTCCGGCCCTGCGAAGCAGCCCGAGGTGGTGGGAGACGGTGGGCTGCGCGAGGTCGAAGGACCCCTGCAACTCACACACGCAGAGCTCGCCGCTGCGGGCGAGCAGGTTGAGCATGCGGACGCGGGTGGGATCGGCCAGCGCCTTGAAGCGCTCGGCGAGGGCCGCGGCCTCCTCGAGGCCCATGCCCGGGTCGGTGATCTGGCAGCAGCCGTCGATCGTCGTCGTCATGATACATCGAAGATATTCGATGCATCGAAGGATGTCAATGGGTGGCTGGTGGGACGCGGAGGAGGCGGTTGGTGGCTGAACGGCCGGGGGCGGCGTCCGACCGAGAGGTCAGCTGCGGTTACGGAGCTCCCGGGTGATGCGCGACTGCACGGCCTTCGGCAGTGCGTGCAGCGCCGCCTCCACCGACAGCGTCGCGCGCTCGATGTTCAGGACGGCCTCCTCGAGGCGGTCGAACCGCTTGGCGTAGATCTCGAGGTCGGCGAGCTTGTCCTCGGCCTCCCGGGCGCGGTCCTCGAGGCGGTCGACCGACTGCTCGAACTTCGCGAGGATCCGGTGGGTGTCCCGGAGGATGTCGATCACCTCGGCAACGGTCTTGTCCGCGGACAGCAGGAAGGACATCCGGTCCTGCATGCCGCGCATGATCTCGCCGACGTCGATGTTGATGTCCGGAGCCATGGTCATCCCTCCCCGAGGCCGTCCAGCCTGCAAACGGTACCGCACCGGCCCCCGGCCTCGCGCGGTGGTAGCCTCGCGGCGGGATGCCGCGCCGGAACCGTCCGAAGAAGGAAACCCCACGGGAGGTCCGCTCCCGCGCCACGACCACGCCCATGGGGGCTCCGCCGGGATGGCAGGCGGAGCGGTACCGGGGCGGGGAGCCCGACCGCGACTACGTGTGCCCGCGCTGCACGCGCGTCGTGAGCCGGCGTTCGGAGCACGTGGTGGCCTGGCATACCGAGGACGAAGACCGTCACCGGCACTGGAACAAGGAGTGCTGGCAGGCCGCGGTGCGTGAGGGTATCGACCGCTACCGCTGGGCGTGACCGTGGCTCGCCTGTACGCCGAGCTCGCCGACTGGTGGCCGGTGATGAGCGCGCCCGACGACTATGCGCAGGAGGCCGCGCTCTACGCGAAGGTGCTCGCGGGGATGGCCCGCCGCGAGGTGCGTGAGGTCCTCGAGCTCGGCAGCGGCGGTGGGAACAACGCATCCCATCTGCGGGAGAGGTTCGACCTGACGCTCACCGACCTGGCCCCCGGGATGCTCGACGTCAGCCGGCGGCTCAATCCCGACTGCGCGCACGTGGAAGGCGACATGCGCACCCTCCGGCTGGAGCGCGACTTCGATGCCGTTCTCGCCCACGATGCCGTGATGTACCTGACCACCACCGACGATCTGTCGGCCGCGATCGAGACGGCGTTCGTCCACCTGCGTCCGGGCGGCATCGCGCTGTTCGTCCCGGACGAGACCACCGAGAACTTCGACGCCCGCACCGAGCACGGCGGCCACGACGCCGACGGGCGGTCGCTGCGCTACCTGGAGTGGACGCGCCCGCTCAATCCCGACGGACGCACCTTCACCGTCTCCTTCGTCTTCCTGCTGCGCGAGGGGGAGGGCCCGGTGCGCGTGGAGTACGACGAGCACACCTTCGCGGTGTTCCCGCGTGACACCTGGCTCGGTCTCCTCGCGGACGCGGGCTTCGAAGCCACCGCCCTGCGCCACGCCTACGGCGAGCCGGGGGCCGAGGCGCACACGGAGCTGTTCGTGGGCATCCGTCCGGGAGGGTCGTAGTCCTCAGCGGCTGAAGGACACGGTGATCGGGTTCGTCAGCGCCTCGATCGCGGTGCCGCGCTGGAGCTGGAGGCGCCAGTCCCCGGCCGCGGTGGCGGGGAAGGACACCTCGAAGGGATCGTCGCTGACGGGGAAGGCCAACGTCGGCACGCCGTCGCGGAACACGAACAGGGTCCTCGGCTGCGGGGTCTGTTCGGTCGGAAGCGCACCGGTGACGCGCGCCGTGAGGATGACGGCCCCGCCGGAGATCGAGTCTCCCATGATCGCGTCCGGAGCCTCGGACGAGGCGTCGACGCGGGCTTCCCACCGGAGGTCTGGGCCATCGGGTCCGAAGAACTTGACGTAGGCGTGGCCGGACCGGACCCCGGTGCCGATGCCCTGCTCGGAGAGCTCCGGTGCGTACACCACCGTGGTCGGATGGCCGATGCCGGAGTACAGCAGCGACCGTTCGCCGGCCCGGTGCGAGTCGCTGGACCCCACTGCGGTGACCCGGTGGCCGTCGCGGCGCAGCCGGTCCCACCACTCGACGGCCAGCGGTGTGAACGGGTTGGGACCGGGTTCGTTGTCGTCCAGCGGGAGGAGCTGGTTGCCCTGGACGGGCTCGTGGCCCGCCCAGCCCGACGGTCCGGTCTGCACCTCCATGGCGTCCACCAGCGACCAGTCGGTCTCGGCGTCGTCGTACTCCCAGGAGCAGCCGCGGCACAGGTTGGCGAACCCGGGGATCTTCGACGGGAAGGTGGTGGGGTGGTTCACCTGCGTCCAGCCACGCTCGGTCTCCTGGATCGCGCGCAGGAACGTGCTCGGGGGCTGCGGTGCTCGCACGGAGGCGCTCAGGTCGGGCCATTCGTAGACCGGGCCTCCGCGGTGGTCGACGTGGGCCAGGCTCGCGTGGTTGTTCACATGCCCGCGGTAGGTGATGACCTCGGCGGAGCGGACGACCAGCTTGCCGGGGTGCTCCTCCTGGAATCGGCCGATCTCGTCATGGTGCCGGGTGGTGTTGTAGTCGGACAGGGTGATGAAGTCCAGCCCCTGCTCGGCGAAGGCGTACTCGAAGACCGTCCCCATGGGGGCCGAGCCTGAATGCTCGGCGTGGACGTGGAAGTCGCCCTTGTACCAGCCCTCGCCCCCGCGGGCGGTGGCGTCGTAGGGCTTCGGGGTCCACGCCGGCGTGGCGTGCGCCGGGTCGTCGGACAGGTGGATCTCCAAGCGCCAGTTCACCTCTCCCGACGGGTTGCCCTCGTGGGGCTTCACCACGGCGGCGACGCCGATCTCCGCAGCCCACTCCCGGGCGGGGATGTCGCCGGGCAGGAACCCGTTGGTTGCCCCCGACGGCGAGACGTGGGCGTTCAGCCGGCTGGAGCCGCCCCACCCACGGAAGCCATCCACGCCGAAGAACCCGTCGGGGCCACGCGTGTCGTACAGGCCGAGGTCGAGGGTGTTGCCGATCTGCGCGGACGTGGGCGCGGCCGGCTGGTCGTAGCACAGCCGGGCCTCCACCCGGGTCGTGGAGTCGGTGACATCGAAGGGCACCATCACGTAGCCGCCCTCGAGGGAGGCGTCGAAGCTGCCGGTGAACACCTCCGTGGCCTGACTTCCGGAACAGGCTGCGGGCGGGTCGGCCCGCGCCACGGGAAGAAGTGGGGCCAGGAGCACCAGGAACAGCGGAAGAAGCCTGTGCATCGCTCCAGTATTCGCCGGACGCCCGAGCCCTCCTGCACGCGGCCGGTGACGTTTGGGCCCCCGGGCGTCCGGGGTACGGTGGCAGGACATGAGGGTGGGCGTGAAGCGACTGAGCGTGATGCTGCTGCTGGTGGCCTTCGGCGCGATGCTGACCGTCGGTCCGGCATCCGCGGTACGGGGTTGCTGGACGGACCCCGCGGACAGTTCCGACGAGCTCGACATGGTCGCCGGTACCCACGACGACACCGGCGATACGGTCGCGTACACCCTCACGATGGAGCACCCGTTCGTCGCGAGCGACGTCTACCTGATCTCGTGGTCCCTGCACGACACCGACGACGCGTCGGTGTTCGCCGCCGAGGGATACGTCGACGTCTGGGATCGGAACGGGGACGGGGAACTGGACGGGATCGTCGTGAGGAACGACGGGATGAACACGAAGGTCGCCGACGCCACGGTGAGCCACACCGACGGCACGAGGACGATGACGGTGTCGTACCCGGCCTCGGCGCTGTCGGACCTCGGGTTGCCCGCGACCCACTACTTCTACACGGTGGACACCAAGGACAACCCCTACTACTTCTCCGACCGTGCGCCCGACAGCGGCACCCTCCGCCACGACCTGGGTCAGGGCGACAGCGACTGCCCGGAGCCCACGCCGACCCCGGTCCCTACGGCGACGCCGACGCCGACTCCGACCCCGGCCCCCACGGCGACGCCGACGCCGACCCCGACCCCGGCCCCCACGGCGACACCCACACCGGTGCCGACGTCGACACCGCCGCCGACCTCGACGCCCACACCCCCGCCGCAGGACTGCGTGGTCGAGGTGACCGTGCTCGACGTCAGCGTCTGCGTGAGCACCCTGAGCGTCGGACCCTCGGCGGTGGAGCAGGGACTGGCCTGAGGGTCACGCGGTCGGGTCGCTCACACGACCCCCTCGTCGCGCAGCTCGGACAGCTCCCCGGTGGTGAGTCCGAGCTCGCCGTAGACCTCGTCGTTGTGGGCGCCGAGCTCGGTGGGGCCGGCGTGTGCCACCCGGCCCGGCGTCTCCGAGAGCCTGGGGTGCACCCCCTGCATCCGCAGCGGCCCGAGGTCCGTATCCTCGACGGTCACGATCGAGCCGCGGGCCCGCACGTGCGGATCGTCCACGAACTCGGCGATCGTGTAGACGGGGGCCAGCGCCGCGTCGTGACGCTCGAAGATCCCGATCGCCTCCTCGCGCGGGTGGTCCGCCATCCACGCCGCGATGATCTCGTCGAGCTCTTCGACGTGGGCTACACGCGAGGCGTGGGTGGCGAAGCGGGCGTCGTCCTTGAGCTCCGGGCGCCCGATGGCGTCGAAGACCCGCATCGCCACCGCCTGCGCCGTCGCCGACAGTGCCACCCACCGTCCGTCCGCGCACCGGTAGACGTTGCGCGGCGCCGTGTAGGGCAGGCGCGACCCCATCCGCGGCTGGAGGTACCCGAGCTGATCCCAGGCCAGCGGCAGGGGACCGAGAAGCTGCGCCAGCGACTCGTACAGCGACAGATCGATCACCTGTCCGGTGCCCCCGCGGGCGTCGCGGTGGTAGAGCGCGGCCAGCACCGCCCACGTCCCGGTGAGGCCCGCGACCTCGTCGGCCAGCGCCACCGGCGGCAGGATCGGGGGCCCGTCCGGCGTGCCGGTGATGCCGGCGAGGCCCGACATCGCCTCGGCCAGCGTGGCGAAGCCGGGCCGGCCGGCGTAGGGTCCGTCCTGGCCGAAGCCCGTGCAGCGCACGACGACGAGACGGGGGTCGTCGTCGCGCAGGGACGCCGGATCGAGGTTCCAGCGTTCCAGGGTGCCGGGACGGAAGTTCTCGATCAGCACGTCCGTCCCCCGGAGCAGGCGGCGCAGCAGAGCCTGTCCCTTCGGCTTCGAGAGGTCCAGCGTGACGCACCGCTTGTTGCGGGACACGAGCTTCCAGTACAGCGATACGCCGTCCTTCGTGCTTCCGAACCGGCGCACGTCGTCACCGCCCACCGGGTGTTCCACCTTGATCACGTCCGCGCCGAAGTCGCCGAGGTAGGCCGCGATGCGGGGACCGGCGATCACCGTCGAGCAGTCCACCACGCGGACGCCTTCCAGAGGCAGGGGAGGGTCGGCCATGAGGAGCCGAGCCTACCGCGGCGCGCCCTCACCGGACCCGGGCGCTAGCCGAGGGTCACCAAGGTGTGATTTCGTCTAGGGCGAGGGTAGAACCTGGAGCGGGGAGCTTCTTCGGCTGGCGCCCCCGGATGGAGGCGAGGCCATGGATCAGGAAGGCGGGGGGCGGACCGCAGGCGGGGGTGTCGGGTTCCACATAGTCGCGCTCGCTGCGTCTGCGGGGGGCCTGGACGCGATCGCTCGGGTCCTCCACGAGCTCCCCGAGGGGTTCCCGGCGGCCATCCTGGTGATCCAGCATCTCGACCCCCGCAGGCAGAGCCAGCTGGCCGCGATCCTCGATCGACGTACGGCGCTCCCGGTCAGTGAGGCCACCGACGGCCAGAAACTCCGTCCGGGCACCGTGTCGATCGCTCCTCCCGACCGGCATCTGGTGGTGAACTCCGACGGCACGCTCTCACTCACGCATACGGAGGTCGTCCACTACCTGCGGCCCTCCGCTGAGGTGCTCTTCGAGTCCCTGGCTGCGAACTGCGCCTCCCGCGCGATCGCCGTCGTCCTCACGGGGACGGGAGCCGACGGGTCGACGGGGGCCAGGGACGTCAAGGCCGGCGGCGGGCGGGTCCTGGTCCAGGACCCGGCGGAGGCCGAGCACGCGGGGATGCCGGAAGCGGCCATCGCGACGGGCGCTGCCGATCAGATCCTCCCGCTGATGAAGATCCCCCGGGCCCTCCTCGATCTGGTGGGGGAGGTCGAGTCCGGATGAGTCCACCGACCGATGAGGGCCACGCGCCGCAGGGAGCGGACACCTCCTTCACGGCCCTGCTCGAGTTCCTCCGGGACAACCGGGGCTTCGATTTCACCGGGTACAAGCGTCCGTCGCTGGAGCGACGGGTCCGCAAGCGCATGACCACGGTGGGTGTGTCCGACTTCGAGTCGTACATCGACCGCCTCGAGGTCGAACCAGAGGAATTCACGCATCTGTTCAACACGATCCTCGTGAACCTGACGAGTTTCTTCCGCGACGCGGAGGCCTGGGAGTACCTCGCCGCGGAGATCATCCCGCGTCTCGTGGCGGCCAAGGGATCCGACGATCCGATCCGGATCTGGACGGCGGGCTGCGCGTCCGGAGAGGAAACCTACACCATCGCGATGCTGGTCGCGGAGGCGATCGGTGTCGACGAAGCGGTCCGCCGGATGAAGCTGTACGCAACCGATGTGGATGAAGAGGCGCTGGCCCAGGCGCGGCAGGCGCTGTATACCGAGCGGGACCTCGGATCGGTGCCCGAGGAGCTCCGGGGCCGTTACTTCACGCCATCGGGACCGGGGGCCGTGTTCCATCCGACGCTGCGCCGGGCGGTGGTCTTCGGACGCCACGATCTCGTCCAGGATGCTCCCATCCCACACCTCGATCTCATCATCTGCCGCAACGTCCTGATCTACCTCAACGCCGAGACGCAGGGTGGTGTGCTGCAACGCTTCCACTTCGCCCTCGACGAGGGTGGATTCCTGTTCCTCGGGCGAGCGGAGATGCTGCTCGCCCGGCGCGACCTCTTCTCACCCGACAAGCTCGGGTTCCGGATCTTCTCGAAGGTCCCGAGTGCTGCGCGTCCCGCGCAGCACTTCGGCGAGGTCCGGCTGGACGAGCTCGAGACCCCGCCGGCTGAGCACCGCCAGCGTCTGCGCTGGCACGCGACGGATCTTCGTCCGGGGGCCCAACTCATCATCGATGCCTCGGGCAGGCTCGCGGACGCCGACCGGCAGGCGGTCGAGCAGTTCGGCCTCGGCCCCCACGACCTCGGACGGCCATTCCAGGACCTCGAGGTCTCGTACCGTCCGGTCGAGCTGCGGTCCGTGATCGAGCAGGTCACGGCCAACCTGCGCCCCGTCACCCTCCGGGAGGTGGAGCGCCGGGGAGAGGAGAGATCCGAGTTCTTCGACATCGACGTCGCCCCGGTCGAGGCCGGCGGCGACCTGCTGGGCACGAGCATTCTTTTCCGGGACGTGACCGAGGATCGCCGTCTGCGTACCGAGCTCGAGCGTTCCCGCGAGGATCTCGAGAACGCCTACGAGGAGCTGCAGGCCACCAACGAGGAGTTGGAGACGACGAA
>CAZLKN010000003.1:12933-124742 GCA_964560135.1 uncultured Actinomycetes bacterium
GCAGGCCACCAACGAGGAGTTGGAGACGACGAACGAGGAGCTGCAGGCCACCAACGAGGAGTTGGAGACGACGAACGAGGAGCTGCAGGCCACCAACGAGGAGTTGGAGACGACGAACGAGGAGCTGCAGGCCACCAACGAGGAGTTGGAGACGACGAACGAGGAGCTGCAGGCCACCAACGAGGAGTTGGAGACGACGAACGAGGAGCTGCAGGCCACCAACCAGGAGTTGGAGACGACGAATCAGGAGGTGAACCGCCGCACCGAGGAGACCTCGCAGGTCAACGCTTTCCTGGAAGCGGTGCTCTCGAGCCTGCGGTCGGGGGTCGTCGTCGTCGACTGGGAGCGTCGGGTGATGGGGTGGAACGACGTCTCGGAGGACCTCTGGGGGCTGCGGGCCGACGAGGTCCGGGGGGAGCGGCTGGAGGCGCTCGACATCGGCCTGCCGTTCCAGCACATCGAGGAGCCGATCCGCGCCTGCCTGGAGGAGGAGGCGGCGTCGCAGGAGGTGGTCGTCGAGGCCACGTCGCGCAGGGGCAAGTCGCTCCGGTGCCGGGTCGTGTGCAGCCCGTTGCTCGCTGACGGCGCCCGCCGGCTCGGCGTGATCCTTCTGGTCGAACCCGGGGAGGGTGAATGGTCCGGGGGCAGCTAGCCGTCTCGGATCTGCTCGCGCGTGTCGTCGCCGAGGCCGAGATCCGCGATCTCGTGGATGACATGGTCGCCACGCTCCGGGCGGAGATGGGGACGCAGCTCAAGGACCTCACGGCCTCCGACCTGCAAGGGCTGTGCGATCCGACCGTCCGGACGTTGCTGCGGTGCATCGGGGAGGTGCGGCCGCTGTCCGTACTCGAGCTCGAAGCCATCGTCCGAACCGGTATCGGGCAGCTCGCTCCGACGGTCTCCCTGCACACGGGGATCCGGTTCGCGCAGGCCGGGAACCGGTCGCTGCGCAGGCGGCTCGTCGACCAGCTGACGAGCATGGATTTCGCCCCGCAGGAGCGGACGGACCTCGCTGCGAAGCTCGGTGCCGCGACGCTCATGCTCACCTCGCAGATCACCGCCGCCATCGCGCGAGCCTTCCTGATGGGCCCCCGCGAGGACCCCGAGGTGCGGGAGACGGATCGTGGCGTCCTGGATCTTCTCGAGGGCCGTGTGGTTTCTCCCGAAGACGTGCCGGGACCGCTGCGGGAGGCCGGATTCGTCCCCGGCGCGGCGCACGTCGTGGTGGTGGCGGCTCTCCGGAACACCCAGGACGACGCGGACCTCGCCGAGTCCGCGGAGGGCGTCCGTGCCGGATTGGACCGGGGGGCCCGGCGCCCGCTGGTGGTCGTTCACGGGGATCGGATCGTGGGTGTCCTGAGCGTGGACGGGGAAGCGGGCGAGTCGGCCTGGGCAACGGAACGGCTCCGCGGTCTCGTCGATTCCGGTGCGCCGATCATGGCCGCTGTGGGACGGCCGGAACGCGGGATCGAGGGCATCGGACGCAGCTACGCGCAGGCCCGGGAGGCGATGGAGCTGCTCCGGGAATCCGGCGGGCCGACGGCGGTGATCGGCTATGAGGAGTGCCTGCCCTACCTCCTGCTGCGCCACGCCCCCCATCTGGCGACCGAGGTCTATCGATCCACGATCGCCCCGCTCCTGCAGGCCGACCCCGGCGCCTCGGAGCGGCTCGTGGACACCATCCGGGCCTATCTGGCCGAGGGTGGCAACCTGAGCGAGGCGGGCAAGGATCTCTCGGTCCACCGGGCCACGCTCTACCGGCGGATCGACCGGATCGCCGAGGTGACCGGCAAGCGCCTCGATGACCCGGGCCAGGCGCTGCTCTTCGCCCTCGGGCTGCGGGTCTTGGACCTGCTCGGACAGGGATCCACCGGCCACGCTCACCCCTGATGCGACACTCTGTCGCATCAGGGGGCGCGATCCGCACGGTCTGGGCATTGTGAGCTCCCCCCCGGAGGTCTAGCCTCGGAAGAGAACGAGTGGCCGCGTGCGGTCGGATTTCCAACGGAGCGGACCCCAGCCCCCCGCCGGACGTTCCCCCTCCGCTCGACCGCGCGCGGGCCACTCGCCTACCACAGGAAGGTCGGTGGCAACGGTGACGGACGGCGGATCGGATATCTCCGGATATACCCGCCGGGCCGTATCGTCGCGGGCGGGACACAGCTGGCCCTCGACGATCCCCGAGGCGCTGGAGCGGGCGGCGAGCACCCACAACGGTGTCGTCTTCGCCGACGCGCGTGGGGACGGATTGCTGTCCTACCGGGAACTGCGCCATCGGGGCCGCAGAGCCGCTGGAACGTTCAGGAGGATGGGGATCGGACCCGGTGACGTGATCGGCTTCCTCGTGCCGACCTCCCCGGAGCTGCTGATCTGTATGGTAGCCGCCTGGGAGGTGGGGGCGGTTCCCGCGGTGCTCCCCACACCCCCTCACCACCGGAGCGCCACGCCCGCCCATGAACTCGCGGTCGCCGCGGGGGCGACGATCCTCGTCGTGCCCGGGGTCGCCCGGGACGTCCGATCGTCCAGCGGGCATCTGCCTACGGTGGGGACGGACGAGATCATCGCCGGCGGCCCGTACGTACCGGGCCCGACCCGGACGGAGCCGGACGATCCGGCGCTTGTCCAGTTCACGGCCGGCCGGACGGGACCACGGCGCCCCGTGGTGTTCACCCACGGCCAGGCCCTGGCCGGCGCGGGTTCCTGCGGCCGAATCCTGGAGGTCGACACGGCCGCAGACGTCTTCGCGAGCTGGCTGCCCCTGAGCGACCCGCTCGGCATGAGCGGGATGCTCCTTCCGGCCCTGGCGACCTCGGCCTCGCTGGTGTTGCAGGCGCCGGGGGAGTGGGAGCGCGATCCGGTGTCCTGGCTCCATGCCATCACGCGGTACGAGGCCACGATCACCGCGGCATCCTGCCCGGCGCTCGGACGCACCACGCGGTACCTGAACGGTCAGAGTGACCTCGATCTGTCCTCGGTCCGCATCCTGCTCAACGGCGGGGAGCCGATCCGGCCCGAGATCGCCTCGGCGTTCGTCGAGCTCGCGGGTCGACACGGGCTGTACTCCTCGGTGATGAGGCCCGCCTACGTGGTGGCCGAGGCGTCCTTCGCGGTGGCGGTCGGCAGGCGTGGTGAACGCTACCAGCCACCCATGGTGGCGCGGCACCCCACGGGGGGCTTACGGCAACCCCACGAGATGCCCGTGGTCTCGGCGGGGATCCCCGTCGACGATGTGGTGCTCACCGTCCGCGATGCGTCCTCCATGTCCGTCCCGCCGGGGATCGTGGGCGAGATCACGCTCGCCGGAGCCGGCGTCGGGACCACACACGGGGGCCCGACGCCGACCGGAGAGCTGTCCACCGGCGACCTTGGGTTCTTCGACGGTGAGCATCTCGTCGTCGTCGGCGCCCGGGCGTTCGCGTCCGGCCCGCCCGGCCGGGTGGTGCTGGGTGAGGAGTACGAGTTCCACACCGGCGGCGTCCGCGGTGTCGGATCGAGATCAGCCGTCGCGTTCCCGACGGCGAACGGTGACCGGATGGTGGTCGTGGTGGAGCTTCCGGGTGCACGCGACCAGGTTGAGCGCATCACCGACCGGGTCGGGCGTGTGCTGATGCGTCACTTCGCGGACGGACCGCCGGTGGAGGTCGCGGCCGTGCCACAGGGGGCGGTCCCCCGGTCGGAGACCGGCAAGCGGCTCCACGCCCGCTGCCGCGCCGGGTACGAGCAGGGACACCTCCCCGTCCTCGCGCGAAGCTTCACGGGAGCGGCATGACCCTGCTCGCACGAACCTGCACGCGGACCCCGGACCAGGAGGAACTGGTCGAACGCTACTACGGGCTCGCCGGCAACCTCGCCGCGCGCTACTCCGGACGCGGGGTGCAGTTCGACGATCTCTTCCAGGTGGCGTGCATCGGACTGCTCAAGGCGGTCGACCGCTTCGACCCGGGCCACGGGGCCCGGTTCCTGAGCTTCGCGGTCCCCACGATCGTGGGAGAGCTGAAGCGGCACTTCCGTGACGAGTCGTGGGCCGTCCGGATACCACGCAGACTGGGAGACAACGCGATGAACGTCCGTGCTGTGAAGGCGGAGCTCGTGCAGCAGTTCGGACGCTTCCCGGATGTCGCTGAGACCGCGGCCCACTGCGGTCTGTCCGAGGACGAGGTCGTGGAGGCGGATCAGGCGCTCGGAGCCTACGCGGGCGCGTCCCTGGACGCTCTGCGCGAGGGAGATCAGCCCGACGCCGTCCCGGCCCAGCTGGTCGACGAAGGGTTGGAAGCGCTGGAGCTGACCGAGAGCTGGGTCGATCTCGTCCCGCACATCAAGGAACTTCCGCAGCGGCAGCGGTACGTCCTCTACCTCCGGTTCTTCAAGGGGTGGACGCAGAGCCGGATCGCCGCGGAGCTGGACATCTCGCAGGTGCACGTGTCCCGGCTGACCTCGCAGGCGCTGGAGCGGCTCCGCAGAGCGCTCCTGGTCGCCGAGGAGGCCGGCTAGCGGGCAATCTTTGGGGCGCCTCCGCAGTGGGTAGGTCCAAAGCGATGACCGAGATCGCGATCAACGCCGACCGCGTCGTGCTGCCGGGAACCTTGGAGGTCCCCGAGAACGCGTCGGGGATCGTGCTCTTCGCGCACGGCTCGGGGTCCAGCCGGTACAGCCCGCGGAACCGTGAGGTGGCCAGCCATCTCACGGGTGTCGGCCTGGGGACGCTGCTCTTCGATCTGCTCACCGTGGAAGAGGCCGAGGACCGGTCCAACGTGTTCGAGGTCGAGTTGCTCGCACGCCGCCTGCGCGCCGCCACCGCGTGGGTACGGGGACACGACGCGACATCCAACCTCGTGATCGGCTACTTCGGAGCGAGCACGGGCGCCGGAGCCGCGCTGTGGGCCGCTGCCGAAGAGGGCGACGGCGTAGCGGCGGTGGTGTCGCGCGGTGGCCGTCCCGACCTAGCCAAGCCGGTCCTCGACCGCGTCACCGCACCGACCATGCTGATCGTGGGCGAGCTCGACCGTCCGGTGATCGGGATGAATCAGGATGCGCAGTCGTTGATGACCTGTCCGAACGACCTCGAGATCGTCCCGGGGGCCTCACACCTGTTCGAGGAGCCGGGGACGTTGGGACGTGTCTCGGCATTGGCCGCCGGCTGGTTCGCCCGTCATCTGTCCGACGTCCCGCGGTGAGGCCAGGAGCTACCAGAGGCCGACGGCAGCATCAGGCGAGGTCGGGTGGATAAGCTCCATCTCACCCGGACCGGCGACGGCGTAGAGACCCGGCTGCTCGATGGCGTGGCTGCAGTGCGGGCCCTTGAAGTGGATCAGCGCCCGTCCGTCGGGGAGCCAGCCGAGGTGCTTCGAGGCGGCGACACCCTCGTGCGAGATCTGGTCCCCCTCCGCGGGCATGGGCCGCCCCCCGCCGAGGGGGGCGAAGAAGACCCGGGGGACCTCACACTCGCCGCCGTGCTGGATCACCAGCCAGTCCTCGCGCGGAGACACCTCCACCCCCGTGTACCAGCCCTCCAACCGCGGGATGTCGGGGTAGCCGACGAGCTCGCGAACCTCACCGGAGGCCGAGAGAGCTATCACTCTGGACGGTTCCTGGGGAGCCCACCCCCCGCAGATGAGCAGGCGTTCGGTGCCGTTGTGTCCCGCGGCCGAGCATCCGTCCGGGATGCCGTCCTCGACAACGGATGCCTCGCGGGTGCCGCGGAGGTCGATGGTCGGGACGGAAACCGGTCGGGCGCGGGTCTCGCCGACAGCGAGCATCCAGTAGCGTCGGTCACCGTCGCGGAACACGACACCCGGGTCGCCGTCGGACTGGGAGCCGATGAAGGAGGTCGTGGGGACCCGACCGAGGGGAACCAGCCGATTGGATGTCGCTCCTCCGAGACGGTACAGCAGCAGGTCGGCCCCCTCGTCGATCGCGATCCCGTGTGCAGGCAGGGGCTCGAGCAGCACGACCCGGCCGGGGTCCAGAGGGCCGGATTCGGTCTTCCAGGTCGCCGCAGCGACCACGAGCAGGAGGAGCAGGACAGCCACGCCGGCCGTTACTCGTCCCCGGACGGATCGCACCTCAGATGTCGAGATTGGTCTTTCCCCGCTCGGTCACACCGACCAGTGCCGCCATGTTGCCCTCGCCGTGCCGGTTCTCGTGCATGAGCTGGTGCGGCTCCCAGATCCTCTCGAAGGTGAACACGTCTCCGAGGCAGGGATCGACGTTACCGGCCCGGACGAGGTCGTTGAAGGCGTAGGACTGCTCGTCGTTGGCGAAGTGCGAACCCTGGAGGCGCTTCTGGCGCATCCACAGGTAGCGGAGGTCGACGTCGGCGTTGTAGCCGGTGGTGCCGGCGCAGATCACGACCATGCCGCCGGCATCACACACGAATACCGAGGTGGGCACCGTGGACTCTCCGGGGTGCTCGAAGACGATACGGGGGCTGCGCCGCTCGCCGAGGACGTCCCAGACCGCCTTCCCGAACTCACGACAGCCCTTGGCCCACTCGCCGTAGGCGTCCTCGTCGGTCCAGTCGGGCATCCGTCCGAAGTGGCCGAACCGCTTGCGGTTGAGGTAGCCCTTCGCCCCCAGCTTCAGGCAGAACTCGCCGCGCTCGTCAGAGGACACCACGGCCACCGGAATCCCGCCGCGCTCCCGCACGATCTGGATCGCCATCGACCCCAGGCCCCCCGAGCCGCCCCAGACGAGGACCACGTCGCCCTCCTGCACGGTGTGGGGTGGCCAGCCCATGAGCATCCGGTAGGCGGTCGCGCCCACGAGCATGTAGGCGGCGGCGGCCTCCCACGACAGATGGTCGGGCTTGGGCGCGCACTGGTGGGCCTGCACCTTCGCGAACTGTGCGAAGGATCCCCAGTTCGACTCGTATCCCCAGATCCGGTAGGTGGGGTGGAACATCGGATCGTTGCCCTCGGTGACGGCGTTGACGTCCCACTGCCCGCAGTGGACGACCACCCGGTCGCCGACCTTCACGTTCGTGACGTTGTCGCCGACGGCCCACACGATCCCGGAGGCGTCGGATCCGCCGATGTGGAAGTCGGTGGGCTCGTCGAAGCGGCCGTGGACCTGGCACACGTCCACGGGGATCCCGCGGGCGGCCCAGACGTTGTTGTAGTTGATACCGGCTGCGGCGACCCAGACCAGGGCGTCGTCCGGGCCGAGTTCCGGAACAGGCACCTGCTCCACCTTGAAGGCGTCCTTCGGCTCCCCGAAGCGCTCGGGGCGGATGAGCTGGGCCCACATCTTCGCCGGGACCTCGCCCAACGGTGGCACCTCTCCGATGTCGTAGATCTCCTTGGCCATCCCATCACCTCACTGGTCGACGCCGACGCCTACGAACGCTAACGGTCCGTCGGCACGTGGTCCAGCCGGATGGGGCGCCGGCGACGGCCGACCCGGTATGGTCGGCGCATGCACGCAGACGACCCCGATGAGTTCGTTCCGCTCCCGCAGCACTACGCCCGGTGCTTCGGTTGCGGACAGGACCATCCGACCGGGCTGAAACTCCGGGTGGAGGGGGCCGACGAACGGGTGCGCGGCAGCTTCGTGGTGACCGAGCACCATCAGGGGGCCCCGGGTCTCGCGCACGGCGGGGTGTTGTCCGCGGCGATGGACGAGGCCATGGGCTATGTGAACTGGGTGCTGCGGGTGATGGCGGTGACTGCGCACCTGGAGATCGACTTCCGCAAGCCCGTTCCCGTGGGCTCGACCCTCGAGCTCGAGGGCGGGGTCGACAAGGTCGAGGGCCGCCGGATCCACACCAGCATGCGGGCCTACGTGGACGGGGAGGTGGCCGTGGAGGGGCGCGCGGTCTTCGTCCAGGTCACCAAGGAGCACTTCCTGCCCCATCTCGACCGCGCGGACGCCGAGGTGGAGCGCCCCTACAACCCCTAAGCTTCGCGGTCCGGTGGCGCGGGGCGGATCTCCGCCGCCAGCATCCCGGCGAGGATCAGGCCGGCTCCGACCCATCCGCGGACGCTGAGCCGCTCGGCCAGCCACCAGTAGCCGAACAGGGCAGCGAAGGCGGGCTCGAGGGCGAGGATCACCGCCGTCCGGGTCGGGGACAGGTGCGCCTGGGCCCAGGTCTGGATCGCGAAGCCGTAGGCCGTGGCCCCCAGAGCCGTCACCGCCAACGCCACCCAGACTCCGGTGGGGATCGTGGTTTCGATGCCGCCCGTGGGCGTGAGGGCCGCGAAGACGAGCGTGGCCACGGCGAGCTGGTCGATGGCCAGGCGGCGGGTGTCGCCGCCGGGGGCGTAACGGCCGAGGGCGACGATGTGCGCGGCGAACGCCACGGCGCACACGAGCACGAGCAGGTCGCCGGTGGTGAAGGCCGGACGGCCCCCCACCAGCCGCAGGCTGAGCAGGACGAGGCCGGCGGTGGCCAGCGCCACGCCCACGAGAGCCGAGGGCGCGGGCGACCGGCGAAGGATCGCGGCGGCGAGGATGGGGGTGAAGACCACGTACAGCCCGGTGATGAACCCGGCGTTGGTGGCGCCGGTGAACACCAGCCCCCAGGTCTGGAAGGTATAGGCTCCGGCGAGCAGCGCCCCGACGATCACCGCGGCGCGCAGACGCTGGGGGGCCGGTGCGGTCACCGAGTCCCGCCACACGGCCGCAAGCGCCAGGGTCGCGATGGCGAAGCGCATGGCGAGGAACTGGAAAGGCGGGACGGCCTCGACGGCGTCCTTCACGAGCACGAACGTCGATCCCCAGATGGCGGCACCGACGACGAGCCCGGCGGTGGCGAACAGCGTGGTGCGGGTGCGGCTCACAGCCCGAGGACCGCGCCTTCCGCTCGGGGGTCCGTGGCTCCCGCGTAGCCGTGCGGTGTGATCTCGATCGCGTGGGCGTGGCCCATCGTGGAGTCGAAGTCCCGTACCGTCCGGAGCCGGTGGCCCAGGTGGCGCAGGCCGTCGAGCAGGTCGCGGTCGAAGCGCGGCTCCGCGGCCACCTCCCAGGTACCCGGCGTGACCATCCAGCGGGGGGCCGACACGGCGCGCTGCACGTCCTCGCCGTCGTCCACGATTCGCGTCAGGAGCTGCAGGTGGGTCTGCGCCTGGCCGTCGCCGCCCATCGTCCCGAAGACGAGCCACGGGGCGCCGTCGCGGAGCGCGAGAGCCGGGACGAGCGTGTGCATCGTCCGTTTCCCCGGAGCGATCACGTTCACGTGGCCGGGATCGAGCGAGAAGTACGCGCCCCGGTTCTGGAGGTTGATCCCCCAACCCGGCACCGTCACCCCCGAACCGAAGCCCACATAGTTCGACTGGATCAGGCTCACGCACATGCCGTCGGCGTCGGCGGCGCAAAGGTAGATGGTGCCGCCGGCTCCGGGGCGTCCGGGTCCGGGATCGCCCGCTCGCGCCGGGTCGATGAGCGTGTGACGTTCCCGCGCCAAGGTCTTCGAGGCCAGTGCTGCCGGGTCGACGCGCATGTGGTCGGGGTCGGTGACGTGGGCGTCGCGGTCGGCCAGCGCGAGCTTGATCGCCTCCAGCAGCAGATGGTGGCGCTCGACGGTGTCCGGGCCCCCGAGGTCCAGCTCCTCGGCGATGTTGAGGGCCTCGAGGGCCGCGACGCCCTGTGTCGGTGGGGGCAGCTCGAGTACCTCGACACCGTGGTAGGTCGTCCGCAGCGGCGTCACCCAGTCGCCGCGGTGCGCGGCGAGGTCGTCGGCGGCCATGAGCGCGCCGTGCTCCTGCAGGGTTGCGGCGATCGCTTCGGCGATCTCCCCGCGGTAGTAGGCGTCGGGGCCCTCGGTCGCGATCGTCTCGATCGTCCGCGCGAGGTCGGGTTGGCGGAGCGGCTCGAGCGCGTTCGCCTTCCCGTAGGTCCGCTCCCACGCCTGCGCCCAGGGTCGCGTGTACATCGCCTTCGAGGCCTCGACGATCTCGGCCCCCTTGGCGGTGAGGACGAAGCCGTCGCGGGCGTAGCGGATCGCGGGCTGTGCGAGCTCGGCGAAGGAACGGGACCCGAAGCGTTCCAGGAGTGTGAACCAGGCCTCCACCGCGCCGGGCACGGTGACGGTGAGTGGGCCGGCGCCGGGCATCGTGTCGGCCTCCGCGGCCGCGCGCACGGCGTCGGGCGTGGCGGCCGCGGGGGAACGTCCGGCGCCGATGTAGCCGTGCGGTCCGCCGTCGTGCCAGATCAGCGCGAACAGGTCACCGCCGTAGCCGCACAGGTAGGGGACGACGGCCCCCAGCGTGAGGTTCGTGGCCACGGCGGCGTCCAGGGCGTTGCCCCCGGAGGCCAACACCGACAGGCCGGCGGCCGACGCCAGGTAGTGGGGCGAGGCCACGCACCCTCGCGGGAACCGCCTGGCCTCCTCGTTGCGACCGGACCCTGTGCGCACAGTGCGTCATCGTACAGCAGCCCCGCCGGGCTACACCGTCCTACTCGTCGGGGCGCATCCGGCGGTGGACGCGCGAGGCGATCGCCCGGGCTTCCTCCAGCTTCTCCTCGTCCACGTACAGGCGCGTTCCCCACTCGCCGGCGAAGAAGATCTGCGTCAGGCCTCCGGCCTGCTTGTAGTGCCACCAGATGCTGGCCCTCTCCAGCTCACCGGCGATCTCGTTGGCCACCTCGTCGGTGAACTGCCCGAGGTAGGCGGTGCGCATGGCGCTACCCGTAGCGCCGGCCGGAGATGGCGGCGAGCTTCTGGAGCCGGTGCTCGGCTTCCACGTAGCGGGTGGTGCCCGACTTCGAGCGCATCACCATCGACTGGGTGTAGGCCTTTCCGGGGGAGTAGCGCACGCCGCGCAGCAGGCGTCCGTCGGTGATCCCGGTGGCGACGAAGAACACGTTGTCGGACGACACCAGATCGTCGGCCGTGAGCACCTGGTCGAGGTCGTAGCCCATGTCGATCGCCTTCTGACGTTCCGTGTCGTTGCGGGGCCACAGGCGTCCGAGCATGTGCCCGCCGAGGGACTTCACGGCCGCGGCCCCGATCACGCCCTCGGGGGTGCCGCCGATGCCCATCAGCAGATGGACCCCCGAACCTTCCCGGGACGCGTTGATCGCGCCGGCCACGTCGCCGTCGGTGATGAGCAGCACGCGGGCTCCCGCGGCGCGGACGGCGGCGATCAGCTCCTCGTGGCGTGGACGGTCGAGGATCGTCACCGTCACATCCTCTGGACGGATCCCGAGCTGCGTGGCCACGTTGAGGATGTTCTCCTGCGGCGGCGCGTCCAGGTCGATGGACTCGGCGGTACCGCCTTCGCACACGATCTTGTCCATGTACACGCAGGGGCCCGGGTCGAACATCGTCCCTCGCTCCGAGACGGCCACGACGGCCAGCGCGTTGCCCTGCCCCCGGGAGGTGAGGCCGGTGCCGTCGATCGGATCGACGGCCACGTCGACCTCGGGGGGTTGTCCGTCGCCCACGTGCTCGCCGTTGAAGAGCATGGGGGCCTCGTCCTTCTCGCCCTCGCCGATCACGACCACGCCCGACATGGGGACGGTGGAGAGCATGAGCCGCATCGCGTCCACCGCAGCCTGGTCGGCGGCCTCCTTGTCGCCGCGCCCGACCCAGCGGCCCGCGGCGAGAGCCGCAGCCTCCGTGACGCGGACGAGCTCCATCGCGAGGTTCCGGTCGGGGGTCGCGTTGTTCTCCTTCAGGTGATCGCTGGACATGACCACGATGCGTTCCTCCCTCTACTTCGCGTCACCGCGTCCGATGAGTCCGGGGTACTCGCGTCCACCCCAGGGTAGGCGCTCGGAAAGGGCCCAGCGGCGGCCGGGCGGCAGCCACCGCCCGAAGTCGCGGACGCCGGAGCGCCGGTAGGACCAGCCTCCGAGCGTCCAGGCTGCGGGGCGGGCGAGTTGCGCCTCACGGCGCAGGATCCGCTCCACCGCCTCGAGCACCGCCTCCCGGTCGCCCGGTGTGGGCTCCGGGCGGAGATGGAACTCGCGTCCGTCGCTCACAGCGGGACGTTCCCGTGCTTGCGTTGCGGCAGTGTCTCGCGCTTGGTCCGGAGCATCTCCAGGGCTTTGATCAGCTTGGGGCGGGTCTCCCGCGGCTCGATCACCTCGTCCACGTAGCCGCGCTCCGCGGCCACCCACGGGTTGGCGAACCGCTCCACGTACTCGTCGATCAGCTCCGTCCGGCGTTCGACCGGGTCGCCGGCGCTCTCCAGCTCGCGCCGGAAGACGATGTTCACCGCACCCTCGGGGCCCATCACCGCGATCTCCGCCGTGGGCCAGGCGAAGGAGACGTCGGATCGGATGTGCTTGGAGTTCATGACGACGTAGGCGCCGCCGTAGGCCTTCCGCGTGATGACCGTCAGGCGGGGGACCGTGGCCTCGGTGAAGGCGTAGAGGAGCTTCGCGCCCCGCCGGATGATGCCACCCCACTCCTGGTTGGTGCCGGGCAGGAACCCGGGGACGTCCACGAACGTGACCAGTGGGATGTTGAACGCGTCGCAGGTTCGCACGAACCGTGCGGCCTTCTCCGAGGAGTCGATGTCGAGCACGCCGGCGAGCACCTGGGGCTGGTTGGCGACCACGCCGACCACGTGGCCCCCGAGGCGCGCGAAGCCGCAGATCATGTTGCGGGCCCAGTGCGGGAAGTACTCGTAGAAGGTATCCCGGTCCACGACGCCGGTGATCACGCGGTGCATGTCGTAGGGCTGGTTCGAGGTCTCCGGGAGCACGTCGCCGAGCGTCTCGTCCTCGCGGTCGGCAGGGTCACCCGTCTCGAGGTACGGGGGCTCCTCGAGGTTGTTGGACGGCAGGTAGCCGATCAGGTGACGGACCTGCGTGAAGCAATCGGTCTCGTCCTCGGCGACGAAGCTCGCGACCCCCGACTTCGTGGCGTGGGACATGGCACCGCCGAGCTCCTCGAGGGTGACGTCCTCGCCGGTGACCGTCTTGATCACGTCCGGTCCGGTGATCTGCATGTTCGAGGTGCCCTTCACCATGTAGATGAAGTCGGTCATCGCCGGGGAGTAGACCGCTCCGCCGGCACAGGGCCCGGCGATCACCGAGATCTGCGGCACCACGCCCGAGGCGCGGACGTTGCGGTCGAAGATGTAGGCGTAGCCGGCGAGTGACACCACGCCCTCCTGGATCCGGGCTCCGCCGGAGTCGTTGATGCCGATGACGGGGGCGCCAGTCGACAGCGCCAGGTCCATGACCTTGCAGATCTTCTCGGCGTACACCTCGCCGAGCGACCCACCGAGGAAGGTGAAGTCCTGCGAGAAGACGAAGACCTTCCGGCCCTCGATCGTGCCCCAGCCGGTGACCACCCCGTCCCCCGGGGTTCGGCGCTCCTCGAGGCCGAAGCCGTGGGCGCGGTGCCGGGCGAGCATGTCGAACTCCTGGAAGGAGCCCGGATCGAGAAGAACCTCGAGCCGTTCCCGGGCGGTCAGCCGGCCCCGGTCGTGCTGCTTGGCGATCGCCTCCTCGCCCCCGCCGGCCAGTGCCTCGTCGATGCGGTTGCGGAGGTCGGCGACGCGGTCCTGCATACGGACGAGCCGCTTACCTTCCTCGGCTGGTCCCGGCGGTGAACTCTCGGTGGCCATCGTCCCTTCCTGTCGGTTCCTCCGACAGGGTAAGTGACCGGCCCCCGGTTGCGCCGCTCCGGGATCAGCCCAGGTAGTACGCCACGGTGAGCAGCAACTGCTCCTCCAGCGCGCGAGCCTCCCACGGGGCGCCGACATCGTTCTGGAGCATCGCGTAGGTGCTCCGTCCGTCCCCGAACTCACCCGTGAGCCCGATCACACCGCTGATCGTGCCGGTCTTGCCCTTGATCCGTCCCTCGAACGGGGTACCCCTGAACCGTCCCCCGACCGTGCCGTAGCGGCCGGCCACGGCGATCAGGTTGCGCATCTGCGCGTGCCCTGCGGTCAGCTCCATGGTCTGGGCGAGGGTCTTGCACGTGGCACGGTTGCCGCGGGACAGGCCCGAGCCGTCCCGGAGGTTGAGACCCGTCGTGTCCACGCCCGCCGCGGCCAGGATCTCGCCGGTGGCGCGCAGGCCGGCGGCGCTCGTCCCTTCGCCCGTGTGGTGCAGCCCGATCTCCCGGACGAGCAGTTCGGTGGCGAGATTGTCGCTCGCGGCCAGGATCCCGGCGACGATGTGGGACAGGGGTGCGGAGTCGACGGTTGCCAGTTGGGGCATCCCCGTCGGCGCGTCGCTCACGGTCGGTTCACCGAGGACCAACACGCCGCGCTCGCGCAGCAGGCGGATGAGCTGGCCGGCGGCCGTGGGGGCCGGGTCTTCGAGGGCCGCCCGTGGCGGCGTCCAGCGTTCCCAGCCGCCGTTCAGCGTGAGCGGGGTGAGGGGGCTGATGTTGCCACCCCACAGAAGCTGCGGTCGCCAGTCCTCGAGCAGGCGCAGCGATTCGTGCCGGCTCTGGTCGGCGTGGACCCAGCCGTGCACCTCGCGGACGCCGGAGGCAACGAGGCGGTCGGCGAGCGTGGTGAGGTGCGTGGCGGGATGCTTGCTCCAGCGGGGATTGGAGGACAGGTACGCCGCGTACTCCGGTGTGGCCAGCATCGGATCGCCGCCGCCGACCAGCCAGAGGTCGCCGACGATACCGTTCACCGGGGCCGCGCCCTTCACGGCCGTGCGAAACCGGTGGTCGGGGCCGAGCAGCCGCAGAGCGGCGGCGGTGACGAGGATCTTCTGGGTGGAGGCGGTGGTGAAGGGCGTGTCGGGGTTGTGGGCCACGACGGTCTTTCCCTCCCTGCGGACCACCAGACATGCGGCCTTGCCGGTGAGCGCCCGGTGGGCGGCCTCCTGGGCCGGCCCCGCCGGGAGCGGTTCGGCAGCCGGCGCGGCGGCCGGCGCGGGTGTGACCGGGGGTGCCGTAGGAGCGGTGGCGGCTACGGCGGTCCGTACGCGGGTGGACGGTGCCTCCTCCGCAGCGGGTGCGCGGCTGAGCGCTTCGGCTCCCGCGACCAGGGCGATGGAAGCGAGGACGGCCAGGATCGATTTTGGCACGCGTTGTCGCATCGTTCGTTACTCCGGTGTTTATCGGGTGGCCCCGGCGGGTACTTCCCAGCAGGAGAAGCCTCTTCGTCGTGCTTACGTCGGCCACGGTACCGGCGATCGGAGAGGCCCGTGGGCGTTCGCTCGAGTTTTTTTCCGAAACGTGCGTACGGCGTGAGGGATGTCACCCTCTGAGGCCGTCAGCGATGTTCGACGAGTTCGATCAGGATCCCATGGCTCGTCTCCGGATGGACGAACGCGACCCGGTGGCCCCCGCCCCCGGTGCGGGGTTCCTCATCGATCAGCCGGGCTCCTGCAGCCTTCATGGACGCCAGCGCAGCGTCGATGTCCTCGACGCGGATGGCGATGTGATGGAGTCCCTCGCCCCGGCGCTCGATGAACTTCGCCACCGTGGATGACTCGTCCGTGGGTTCGAGGAGCTGGAGGTAGGCGTCGCCGACCGGCAGCATCGCCTCGGTGATCCTGTCGGAGTCCACGCGTTCGGTGTGCTCGGCCTCCAGTCCCCAGATCCGCCGGAAGGTGGCCAGAGCCTCCTCCATCGAGCTCACGGCGATCGCGATGTGGTCGATGCGCATCCCGTCTCCTCTCGTCGGCCGACCCGGCGTCCGGACGCATCCTCGTATACTTCGGTCTCAGCCGTCACACCGAGGAGGAGCGCTATGACCGACACCGTGATCGTCGCCGGTTCGCGGACCCCCATCGGCAAGTTCGGAGGCGCGTTCGCAGGGCTCGCGGGGGCCGAGCTCGGTGGGGCCGCGATCAAGGACGTGCTCGGCAGGGCGTCGCTGCCGCCCGAGGACGTGGACTACGTGATCATGGGGCAGGTCCTGCAGGCCGGCACCGGACAGATCACCGCGCGCCAGGCCGCGACCCGGGCCGGGATCCCGATGAGTGTTCCCTGCCTCACGGTGAACAAGGTCTGCCTGTCGGGGCTGAACGCGATCGCGCTCGCCGACCAGATGATCCGCGCCGGAGAGGTCACGCGGGTGGTCGCCGGCGGCCAGGAGTCGATGACCAATGCTCCCTACCTGGCCCCCAAGATGCGCTTCGGGGCGAAGATGGGCAACGCCGAGCTGATCGACTCGATGATGTACGACGGCCTGTTCTGCGCCTTCGACAACAAGTCGATGGGGGAGGCCACCGAGGGCTACAACGAGCGCTACAGCCTGTCCCGTGAGGAGCAGGACGAGTTCGCGGCCCGCTCGCACCAGCTCGCCGCGAAGGCCATCGACTCCGGCAAGTTCACGGACGAGATCGCACCGGTGGAGGTTCCGCAGCGCAAGGGTGACCCCGTACGTGTGGAACGCGACGAGGGTGTCCGTGCGGACACGACGATCGATTCACTCGGCAAGCTCCGTCCGGCCTTCACCAAGGAGGGGACGATCACCGCCGGGAACGCCTCCCAGATCTCCGACGGGGGCGCGGCGTGCGTGGTCATGTCCCGCGAGGAGGCCGAGACGCGCGGGCTCGAGCCGCTGGCCACGATCGTCGCTCACGGCATGGTCGCCGGCCCCGACGCGTCGCTGCACGAGCAGCCCGCCAATGCGATCAAGGCCGCGCTCACGAAGGCGGGCCTGAAGGAGTCCGACCTGAACGTGGTGGAGATCAACGAGGCCTTCGCCTGTGTCGGTCTCGTCTCCGGACGCGCCCTCACCGTGGACATGGAGTCGATCAACCCCAACGGGGGCGCGATCGCGCTCGGACACCCGATCGGGATGTCGGGCGCACGTCTGGTCGTCACGCTCGCCCACGAGCTCAAGCGGCGGGGTGGCGGCGTCGGTGCGGCAGCGCTCTGTGGTGGCGGGGGCCAGGGCGACGCCCTGATCATCAGGGTCTGAGTCTCACGCGAACTCCAGGGCGTCCAGCCGGGCGACGGCACGCCGGACGAGCGCCGCGACCCCGACCCAGGCGGCGGCGGACAGAGCTAGGGCCAGAAGCCCGACCACGGGCTGGCCGAAGCCCGACCGGTCCCCGTCGGCGGTGGCGAGCACCCAGGCCGTGAGGGTGTAGTTCGGCAGGAAGAAGACCATCGAAACGATCCCGGACAGCATCCCGATGTGCGGTGCGGCTTTGGGCGGGTCGATCCGGTGCCGGGTGCCGATCGCGGCGAACGAGAGGCTGATGGCGCCCACACCCACGAGCAGAACCGAAGCCGACAGGCAGACCACCACCAGTTGGCCTCCGGTGAATGAACCCAGCACGCCCGCGACCACGAGAGCGACCCACATCCCGGCCCCCATCGGAAGCAGGTAGGCGACGAGCTTGGCGTGGAAGACCCGTCGGACATCGACCGGTGTGGCGCGGATCATCGCGAACGATCTGCCTTCCTGCTCGAAGGCCTGCATCAGGAAGCTGCCGATGATCATCGGAGCGAAGATGAGCACCGTACCTCCTCCCCTCCGGGTGGACGTGAGGAGGAGGTAGCCGAGGGCCATGATGATGAAGAACAGGCCCGCCGCCGCCTTCAGATCCCGCGTGAGGGTCCGCCAATCCTTCAGGACGATGGCTCGTGCCGGCCGCGACAGCGGCGGCACGAGCCGTTCGAGGAACCCACCCCGGTGGATGCGCGGGGGGCTCTCCTGGATCTGTCCCCAGGTCGCCAGGAAGCTGCCGTGGAACAGTCCCGACGTCACCCGCCCCAGCACGGCGATGCTCCCGGCGGTCAGTGCCGACGCGACCACAACCGCGGTCCATCGCGCCTCCACCGGTCCGATCACGAGCTGAGCGGGCCATGAGGTGGGGAGCCAGAGCAGGCCCTCACGAGTCATGCCGGCGAACGGCAGGCTGCCGTCGCCGGCGGTGGTCGCGGCGAAGGCCGGACTGAACACAGCCAGAGGCACGACGAACACGGCAGGCAGCAGCGTGAGTGCGAGCTGGAGCCGTGCCGGCGGCACCAGCCGTACGAGCAGGATCACGAGGGCGATCCCGGGCAGCGTGGTGGCCACGCCGAGGGCGAGCGTGGCCGGCACCGCCAGCAGAAGCGCCACCGGCGCCCCGTTCGCCTGCGCGTAGCCGAGGCACAGGACCGCGAGGGTCAGCAGCGACAGTGGGGAGGCCACGGCGACCTCGATGACCTTGGCTGCGAACACGTGCCGGTTCGTCACCGGCGCGGTGAGCAGGAGCTCGAGATCGGGGGCCAGGTACAGACGCTCGACGCTCTGGCGGACCGCAGCAAGCACCCGGAAGATCCCGACGCCTCCGAACCCGACGAGCACCACCACCGCCGGGTCCACCGCGGTCCGCTCATCGAGGAGGGTGAACAGCAGTCGCGTCGACCATAGAGCCCCGGCCAGCACGAGCAGACCGGCCACGGACGCGAACAGGAAGATCCCGCCGTCGGTCCGCTCGGACGCCCACCAGAGCCGGAGCCGGAGCCGGAGCAGCGTCCGCAGCATCTAGTAGGGCTCCGGAGTCGTCCGGTGCGCCTCGGACGTGAGCCGGAGGAACACGTCCTCGAGACTCCCGGTGCTGTGGTCGGCGCTGGCGCGCAACTCGTCGAGCGAGCCCAAGGCCACGAGCCGTCCCCGGTCGACGATCCCCACCCGGTGGCACATGCGCTCGGCGATCTCGAGCACGTGGGTGGACAGGAACACCGTCCGGCCCCGCTCGGCGAGCGAGACCAGCAGATCTTTGACGTGGCGCGCGCTGCGCGGGTCCATGCCCGAGGTCGGTTCGTCGAGGAACAGGATGCGAGGGGCGTGGACCATAGCCGTTCCCAGGGCAAGCTTCTGGCGCATGCCGTGCGAGTAGGAGTCGACCACGGTGTCGGCCTTGTCGGTGAGTGAGAACATCCGCAGCAGACGCTCGATGCGCTCGCGGGCCTTGTCCGCGTCGACCTGATGGAGCTCGGCGACGAAGTGCAGGAGCTCGCGGCCGGTCAGCTTGGGATACAGGAACGGCTTCTCCGGCATGTATCCGACCCGGCGCTTCACCTCGACCGGGTCGGCGACCACGTCGTGCCCAGCGACCGTCGCCGTTCCCGACGTCGGACGGACGAGCCCGCACAGCATCCGTATCGTGGTCGACTTGCCGGCCCCGTTGGGGCCGAGGAATCCGAAGATCTCACCGCGGCGCACGTCCAGGTCGAGGCCGCCCACGGCCACCAGCCGTCCGTAGGTCTTGGTGAGTGCGTGGGCCGAGATCGCGGACGCGCCGTCGCGGTCGATGCTCATGTCCGTGATGGTCCCACGTCGGGCGGGTTCAGGGGTGCAGCACGCTGCGGCGGAGGCGCCAGACGGCGACCGGGAGCAGGACGCCGGTGTAGGCGAGCAGGACACCGAGCTCGGGCAGGATCGACGCGACGCCGCCGCCGTAGGCCGTCACCTGGATCCAGGCGTCCATCGCCCAGGCGTGGGGGAAGAGGTGTCCGAAGGCGCGCATCCCGTCTCCGACGACTTCCAGCGGCCACATGCACCCGCCGAGCATGCCCAGTGCGATCCCCACCGGGGGCCCGACGGATCCCGCCTGCTCGGCCGTGCGGAACACGGTCCCGAACAGCATCCCCACCGCGGTACCGACGAGGACGAATGCCAGGATCAGCGCCCCGGCGGCGAGTGGATCTCCCCAGTCGACGCCGAAGATCACCGCCCCGGCCGCGTAGATCAGGACGGCCTGGGTGAACGCGATGGCGAAGCGTCCGAGGGTCTGTCCGGCCAGCACGGTGCGGGCCGTCACCGGCGTGCCCAGAACCCGTCGGGTGATGCCGAGCCTGCGGGTCTCGATGAGCTGGCCGGCGGCGGCCAGCGAGGTGATGAACACGAACAGCACCAGGTTCGCGGGGGCCTGGTAGCCGAAGCCGGTGCCGAAGGTGACCGGCTCCCGGTCCGTGCCGAGGGTTCGGGTGTCCACCCCGATCTCGTTGTCGAGCTCTGCCGCCTCCCGGGCCACGCGCAAGGTCGTCGCCGCTTCGGTGCCGGTGTGCTGGGCGGCGAAGACGGCGGCCTGGACGAGTGATCCCTGCTCGGACGCCGCTCCGGCCACGAGCGCGCGCAAGGCTCCGGGGAAGGTGCGGGTGCGGTCGACCACGAACCCGATCCTCGCCTCGCCTCCGGCGAGCAGCGTCTGGTCGTAGCCGTCCGGGACGACGATGCCCGCTGCGACCACACCCCGGCGGACGGCGCGGCGCAGCGCGTCGGCATCGGCGAACCGCTGGAGCTCCACGGCGGGACCGGTGTCGATCCGCTCCGCCAGCTCCGCGGCCAGCGGTGTGTCGGTGGGCCCGGTGATCCCGACGGGCATGGTGGCCTCCTCGAAGCGCTGGGTGACCAGCCCGATCACCAGGATGATGATCAGCGGCAGCGCCAGGGTGAAGAACAGCGCTGTGCGGTCGCGAGCGATCCGCTTGAGGTCGACGAGGGCGATCGTGAGCACCCTCATGCGACGGCCATCCTCCGGGCCCGGACGAAGGCGATGCCTCCGCAGACCACGGCGAAGGCGGTGACGGCAGCGACGTTCGGGAGCACCGCCGTCAGGGTGGCGTCGTCGTACACGAGGTCGGTGAACCCCCGCAGGGCCCAGCCGTTGGGGGTGATCAGGCTGAGGCGCTGCATGAGCTCGGGGGTCTGGTGGATCGGGAAGAAGTTGCCGCCGAGCAGGGCGAAGGAGATCGCGACCATCGAGCCGTAGGAGTCGGCCTGCTGCTCGGTCCGGGCCAGGGTCTGCACGACGGCGGTCACGCCGAGGACGGCCAGCACGGTGACGACGACCAGCGTCACGAGCGCCACGGGGTCCCCCCACTCGGCCCCGAAGACCACGCCCATGAAGATGAACATGGTGGCCATGCTCGCGAGTCCGAGGACGAACACCGCGAGTCCCTTGCCGGCGATCACGCTGAGACGCGACACGGGAGCGGCCAGGAGGCGCGGCAGCGTGCCGGCTTGCCGCTCGGCGATCAGGGACCGGGCTCCGAAGCCCACGATGAAGAACAGGAAGAAGATCGCCATCGCCGGACCGAAGTAGTTCGCGCCCGTGATCTCCCGGGTCCCCACGCCGGCGTCGGCGAGGATCACGGGGATCCGGTCCTCGGCGGCCTGCCGGGCGAGGACGGCGACGGCATCCGGTCCGGGAGGAGCGCCCGCGGCGCGCACCGCCGTCAGTACGGACAGGCGCCCTGCTGCCACCTGGTCGGTGAAGGCGCGGCCGATCGCCTCGGCGACCAGGAACCCGATGGTGGACGAGGGATTGCGAAGCACGGTCATCCGCGCCTCGGCCCCCGCCTGCACGTCGGATTCGAAACCCGCGGGGATGACGAAGCCCACCTGGGCCCGGTCGTCGGTGACCAGCTCCTCGGCCTCGGATGCGGTACCGGCCCGGGTGATCTGGATCTCGCCGAGGTCGGTCCCGGCGAGCACCTCGTCGGTGAACGCGCGGGACAGTTCGCTGCCGTCCTCGTCGGCCACCACCCAGGTGCCCGAGACCCCGATCCCGTCCATCCCGCCGAAGGCGAGGCTGATGATCGTGGCGAGCCCGACGGGGGCCACGAACGCCACGACGAGGGCGCTGCGGTCGCGGAGCCGCTGGCGCAGATCCTTGAGGCCGATCGTGAGCACGGCGCGCATCGTCAGTCCCTCAAGGCCTTGCCCGTGATGTGGAGGAAGACCGCCTCGAGGTCGGGTTCGACCACCTCGAGGCTCGATACCGCCACGCCGGTCCTCTCGGCGGTGTCGAAGAGCTTGGGGAGGAGGTGGCGCCCGCCGCGGGCCAGCAGGTGGACGCCACCGTCCACGACGGAGGCGTCTTCCACGTCACGGTAGCGCCTGGCCGCGGCGGCGAACTTCTCCAGGGGGCCGGTGGCGGCGATCTCGATCCGGTCGGTGCCGCCCATCTGCTCCACCAGCTCGCGGCGGGTTCCCTCGGCGACGATTCCTCCGGCGTCGATGATCCCGATCCGGTCGCAGAGCCGCTCGGCCTCTTCCATGTAGTGCGTGGTGTACAGCACCGCGATGCCGTCGGAGCGCAGCGCCTCCACGCCTTCGAGGATCGCGTTGCGGCTCTGCGGATCCACGCCCACGGTGGGTTCGTCGAGGACGAGCAGCCGGGGGCCGTGCAGGAGCCCGGCGGCGATGTTCAGCCGGCGCTTCATGCCGCCGGAGAAGGTCTCGACGCGTTCGGCGGCGCGGTCGCGCAGTCCGACGAGGTCGAGGATCTCGTCCACGCGGGAGGAGAGCGTCTTCCCGCGCAGCCCGTAGAGGCGGCCGAAGAACTCGAGGTTCTCGCGGGCCCGGAGGTCGGGGTAGAGGGCGATGTCCTGGGGGACGTAGCCGATCGCGGCCTTGGCGGCGGCGGCGGAGCCGTTCAGGCGGTGCCCGCACACCGTCACCTGTCCGGCGTCGGGGTCGAGCAGGCCGCAGATCATCGAGACGGTGGTGGTCTTTCCGGCGCCGTTGGGGCCGAGGAGGCCGTAGGTCTCGCCGGGGCCGATGGTGAAGCCCACGCCGTCCACGGCGAGCCGTTCGCCGTAGCTCTTGCGCAGGCCGGTGCACGCCAGGATGTGCTCGGTCACGATGCTCCCTCCTCGAACAGCGCCTGCACCTCGTCGCACCACGCGAGGGCGGCTTCGACGCCGCGCAGGCCGCACAGCGCGGTGGCGCGCATGAAGGCGGCCTCCGGGTGGTCGTCGAGCACGTCCACGACCTGCGCGAGCGTGTCGCGCTGTTCGGTGGCCTCGGCCCGGTAGCGCTCCAGCAGCGCCAGGCGCGCGTCCGGGTCGAGGCGGCGGCCGAAGAAGACCTTCACGAGGAACCCCATGCGGACGCGCTCCGGCTCGTATCCGGGTTCGGCCAGCCAGGCGTCGAGGGCGTTCTCGCCTTCGGGGGTCAGTTCGTAGGTGCGCTTGTCGGGCACCTTCTCCTGTTCGACATCGGTGCCGGCGACCAGCCCGGCCTCCTCGAGTCTCGCCAGCTCGGCGTAGACCTGGCTCTTGGAGATCGGCCAGAAGTTCGCGATCGACTCGGCGGCGAACCCGGTGAGCTGGTAGCCGGACATCGGCGCGGTGGACAGGAGGCCGAGAACCGCGCCCGAGGTGGTGGAGAGCCTGTCCATGGGCCAAACGATACTAGTCCAGACCATACTAGAGCAAGCAGGAATAGGTTGTTCCGCGGAACCCGTCGCAACACGGGCGGTACGCTGAACCCCCGAGGACACCGATCAGGAGGACGACGGCGATGCAGTTCGCGCTGACCGAGGAGCAGGATCTCTTCCGCAAGACCGTCCGGGACATCGCCGAGGCGAAGATCGCGCCCCGCGCCACCGAGATCGACGAGACCGGCGAGTTCCCCTGGGACGTGTTCGAGGTCCTGAAGCAGAACGACCTCCTCGGCCTCCACGTGCCCGAGGCCTACGGCGGGTCGGGGGCCGACTCGGTCACGTACTCGATCTTCATCGAGGAGATCGCACGGGTGTGTGCGTCCTCGTCGCTGATCCCCGGCGTGAACAAGCTGGGGTCGATGCCGATCATCCTCGCGGGGGCCGAGGAGCAGAAGCAGCGCTACCTCGGGGAGGTCGCCAGCGGCGAGGCGATGGTGTCCTACTGCCTCACCGAGCCGGGCTCGGGCTCGGATTCCGGCGCGATGAAGACCACCGCCCGCCGCGAAGGGGACGAGTGGATCCTCAACGGCAGCAAGCGCTTCATCACCAACGCCGGGATCTCGAAGTACTACATCGTCTACGCCAAGACGAACCCGGAAGCGGGGACCCGCGGGATCTCGGCGTTCGTGGTCCCCGCCGACGCACCCGGCTTCTCGGTGGGGCGCTACGAGCACAAGATGGGCATCAAAGGGTCGACCACCGCCGAGGTGATCTTCACCGACTGCCGGATCCCGGTCTCCAACCTCATCGGCGAGGAGAGCCAGGGTTTCAAGATCGCGATGCAGGCCCTGGATCAGACGCGGCTGACGATCGGCGCGCAGGCCACCGGGATCGCCCAGGGGGCCTACGACTACGCCCGCGGGTACGCCAAGGAGCGGGACCAGTTCGGACAGCCGATCGCCAACTTCCAGGCGATCCAGTTCATGCTCGCCGACATGGTGATGCAGATCGAGGGCGCACGGATGCTGACCTACAAGGCGTCGGCCATGGCCGACGAGCTGCACCCCGAGCTGGCGCTGTGGTCGGCGATGGCCAAGTGCGTGGCCTCGGACACGGCGATGCGCGTCACCACCGACGCGGTGCAGGTGCTCGGGGGCTACGGGTACGTCTCCGAGTACCCGGTGGAGCGCATGATGCGCGACGCGAAGATCACCCAGATCTACGAGGGCACGAACCAGATCCAGCGCGTGGTCATCGCCCGCCAGATCCTGAGGTAGAGGTCCCGCCGGGGGCCGTGGTCCACCGTCGATCTCGTGGTCCTGCACGGATACGGAACCGTGGGTGTCCCCGGACGTCGTGACGCCTCCGCCGACCTACCGTGAGCTCAGATGCGCCGACGAGGCGCGACGGAACGGTAGCCGGGCCCCCCGGGGGCCCGAAAGGAGGAGTCGAGATGCGACGCAGGACCCTGGATATCGCATTCAGCACGGGTGGCGCGATCGTCGCCGGCCTCGTGCTGGTGCTTGGCCTGGTGCTCATGAGCAACGCGAACTTCGCGCGGAGCTACGTGGCCGACCAGCTCGCCGAGCAGAGCATCACGTTCAAGCCCGTAGAGGCGTTGACCGAGCAGGAGGCGCGGTCCGAGTGCCTCGTGAAGTACGCCGGACAGCAGCTCACCACCGGCAAACAGGCCGAGTGCTACGCGAACGAGTTCATCGGCCTCCACCTGAAGGAGATGGCGGACGGGATGACCTTCGCCGAGCTCGGCGGACCCGAGCGGGAAGTCCGTGAGGCCGTCACGGCGGCAGAGGAGACCGGCGACCCCGCGCTGCCGGAGCTGCAGCAGGAGCTGGCCGAGATCAGCCGTACGCGCGACACCGTCTTCAAGGGTGAGACCCTCCGGGGGCTGCTGCTGACGACCTACGGCTTCAGCATCTTCGGTGAGAAGGCGGCGCTGGCGGCGATCGTGATGTTCTTCGTGGCCGGACTGCTCGGACTGCTGTCGGCAGCCGGATTCGTCCACGCCTTCATCACTCCCCAGGACCGGAAGGTCCGGATCCCGGCGAGCGTGGTCGAGCCCCCCGAGAAGCCGTCCCCGCGTCGTCCGGTGACGAGTGCCGGGAAGAAGACCTGAGAGAGCGATCTCGTGTCGCATCTCGAGAACGAAGGGCCCCGGCCGTCGAGCCGGGGTCCTTCGGTACGGCGAGACGGGCATCCGCAGAGGTACTCCTGCCTCGGTGGCCGTGTGAGGGAAGGCAGGTCGCCCCGCCGGTGTTCAGCGGCCGGACGCGGAGTCGGCCTGGTCGTGCTCGGCGATCTTGCGCCGGACGTCGTCCATGTCGAGGCCCTTGATCTGCGTGATAAGGCTCTCCAGCGCTTCCGCGGGCAGCGCCCCCGGCTGGGAGAACAGGAGCACGCCCTCCCGGAAGGCCATGAGGGTGGGGATCGACCTGATCCCGAACCCCGCCGAAAGCTCCTGTTCCGCTTCGGTGTTCACCTTGGCGAAGGTGACGTCCTGGTGCTGTTCGGAGGCCGCCTCGAACACTGGCGCGAAGCTCCGGCATGGACCACACCACGCCGCCCAGAAGTCGACGAGGACGATGTCGTTGTCACTGAGGGTCTGTTCGAAGTCGTGTCGACCGACGTCACGTGTCGCCATCTGGATATACCTCCGCCTCGTGCCCGCGCCCCACCGGTGCGAGCGTCACCGTCCATAACCCGGATACCCATAGGGGGTATTCCCGCGTAGGGTCGCGACATCCGATCCGTCGCCGGTCCGGTTCCTCGTCTGGCCCGCGGAACAGCGCGAGGGCGGTGGTCGGATGCATGCCAAGGCCGTCATAGGCGACGGCAAGATCGCGCTCGTGTCGTCAGCGAACCTGAGCCGCGTCGCCATGGAGTCGAGCATGGAGCTTGGGCTGCTGATTCGTGGGGGGCCCGCGCCCCGGTGGCTCGCTGATCACACACGCGGCCTGACTGGAGACGGTGTCCTCCTCCCACTGGATGACGCCTGAGGTTGCGGCGGGAGGAGGCCGGCCCCCTGGGGGACGACGTAGCCCCGCTTGGCGCTCCTTTCGTCCAACGTCGTCCCTCAGTGGGTCTCTGACACCCCCTCGGGGACGACGTTCGGCGCAGATGCGGTTTCTGCATGCGACGTCGTCCTCCAGGGAGGGTGCTGGGAAACGGGCCGGCGCTCGGTCCGGGTAGCCTGTCGCAGGCGGACTGGAAGGAGAGGCCCGGATGAACGGGGTGCACGATCTCGGTGGCACGGACGGTTTCGGTCCCGTCCCGTACGTCGTCGAGGAGCCGACCTTCCACGAGGCTTGGGAAGGCAGGGTGTACGCGCTCGCCGGCGCGGGTGGGATGGCCGGGTTCTACGGGACTCCGCAGTTCCGGCACGCGATCGAGCGCATCGCGCCCGCCCGGTACCTGTCCTGTTCCTACTACGAGCGCTGGACGACGGCGATCTCCTCCCTGCTGGTCGAGGCCGGTGTGCTCACCCCCGATGAACTCGAGGCGGAGGCCGGTGGTGCCGTCCCGCTGTGCGGTCCGGTGCGGGCCCCCGCGGTGGATCCGGGCGCCGACGTCACCGCGCCGCGGTTCGCACCCGGCGACGAGGTGCGCGCCCGCAACGTCCATCCCCTCGGGCACACGCGCTGCCCCCGGTACGTCCGAGGACGGCGCGGTTCGGTCGTCCGCAGCTACGGCCCGATGAACTTCGACGACGTGGAGGCGCACTGCGAGGGCAAGCGCCTCGACCCGGTGTACTGCGTCCGTTTCGATGCCGGCGAGCTGTGGGGCGAGGCCGCGGAGCCCGGGGTCGTCGTCCATGTCGATCTGTTCGAGAGCTACCTGGAGGCGCCATGACCGCAGCACATCACTCCCACGAGGTCGCCGGGCCGGCGGCGCGGGCCGCCGCGCTGGAGCGGCTGATGATCGACAAGGGCGTCGTCGAGGAGGGCTTCATCGACACCGTCGTCGAGCACTACGCCGAGCAGGTCGGCCCCCGCAACGGCGCGCGGGTCGTGGCCCGGGCCTGGACGGATCCCGATTACAAGAAGCGCCTCCTCGCCGACGGTAAGGCGGCCATCGCCGAGCTCGGGTTCTCCGGACCCGAGGGCGACGTGGTCGTGGTGGAGAACACCGACGGGGTGCACAACGTGGTCGTGTGCACCCTGTGCTCCTGCTACCCCTGGACGGTGCTCGGGCTCCCGCCGCGCTGGTACAAGAGCCCCGAATACCGGGCCCGCATGGTGCGCGAGCCGCGCCGGGTTCTCCGCGAGATGGGCCTGGATCTCCCCGAGGACGTGGAGATCCAGGTGTGGGACTCGAGCGCGGAGAAGCGGTACCTGGTGCTGCCGCAGTGTCCCGAGGGCACCGCCGAGCTCGACCAAGAGGAGCTCGCCGGGCTCGTGACCCGCGACGCGATGGTCGGGGTGGCCCGGCTGTGAGCCTCGACGCGGAAGCCCCCTTCGCCGAGCCCTGGCAGGCACGCCTGTTCGCGCTCACCCAAGGCCTCATCGAGGGGGGCGGGCTCGACCGGGAGGAGTTCCGGCAGGCCCTGATCGGCGCCGTCGCCGAGGACCGGGCACGCCCCTACTGGGAGTCGTGGCTCGCAGCCCTAGAGTCGGCGCTGTCGGACAGAGAGCCGGTGTCCTAGAGCACGAGCACCGTGATGTTGTCCTCGCCGCGGTTGCCGGCCTCGTCCACCGCGACGGCCGTGAGCTCGTAGAGGCCCGGACCGGTCCCGGTGGTGTCCCAGGTCATCGACCAGCCGTCCGAGCCGTCGGTGTCGGTGTCCACCACCGAGCCGTCGACCGCCAGCTCGACGCGGGCCATGCCGCTGGTCGCGTCGGTAGCTGTGGCCGCCACGACCACGTCCTGCCCGGCGAGCGTGACGTGGTCGATGCCCAGGAGGCCGGCGAGCGGCCCGCTGGGCGAGGTGATCTCCACCTCCGGGGGCGTGGTGTCGATGCGCAGGACGACGCTCCGGGTGGTTTCCAGGTTCCCGGCCACGTCCGTGCTGCGGTACTCCACGGTGTGGATGCCGTCCGCGTCGAAGTCCAGCGGCGATCCGTATGCGTTCCACGGTCCGCCGTCGAGCCGGTACTCCGTCCCGGCGCACCCCGAGGCGGCGTCGGCGCAGCTGAAGGTGACGGTGGCGGGGCTCGCGTACCACCCGTTCGTCCCCTGGGTGCCGGTAACCGTCCGCGTCGTGAGCGGCGCGACGGTGTCGATCCTGATGATGATGCTGCGCAGCGGTTCGTGGTTCCCGGCGTTGTCGATGGACTTGAATTCGAGTTTGCTAGTGCCGTCGGTGCTGATCGTGAATGGCCCCGAGTAGACCGTCGCCGATCCGCCGTTCAGGCGGTACTCCGAGCGGGCGCATCCGGAGGTTGCGTCGACGCAGGACAGGGCGACCGTGACGGCGGTGCGGTACCAGCCGTTGCTGCCCGGGACGCCGGACAGGCTCCGGGACGTGAACGGGTCTGCGGTGTCGATCTTGATCGTCCTGTTGCGGACGGATTCGGCGTTCCCGGCGATGTCGAAGGAGCGGTATTCGAGCAGGTTGGAGCCGTTGCCGCTGACCGTGAACGGAGTCGTGTACACCACCCATGGCCCGCCGTTGAGGCGGTACTCGGTGCGGGCGCATCCGGAATCCGCGTCAGCGCAGGAGAGGCTGACGGTGACGGAGGTGCGGTACCAGCCGTTGGTCCCGAGGGTGCCGGACAGGCTGATGCTGGAGGTGGGCGGTGTCGTGTCGTGGAAGAAGGCCTGTGCCACACCCCCGAACGGTGCCATCGGGATGATCAAACCGATGAGCATGAGCAGTGTGGCACGGCGTACCCGGGTCATCTCGGTCCCTTTCCGTGTTGCCCTTGAAGCCGTCCCCATAGGATTCGCCGACCGGGCGGGATGTCCTGCGGCGTGAACCGGGCGGCGGGGCCGACGGACCCCCCGGTCCCGTCCGTTCACTTATCCGAAGGGTGGTTCGCTCACCGCGAGAGAGGTTCGCTCACGAGGTGGTTCGCTCACTGAGGGAAAGCGCTCGGCGAGGGAGTGTCGCTCCAGAGATGGAGCAGCCGAGCAAGGAGCGAACCGGTGGGGACCGACACCCTGTTCAATTCGGTCGATGTAGCGGAGCTGTATGCGCGGCACCGCGGCTACGTCGACGAGCGATTCATGGACGAACTGGCAACGGAACTCGGACATCCCGGCAGCCGCGTCTGCGACGTCGGGGCCGGCACCGGTGCGCCCGCCGACGCGCTGGCCCTCCGGGGGCTGAACGTCGTGGCGGTCGAGCCTGCGGCGGCGATGGTCGCCGAGGGGCAGCGGATCCACCCGCGGGTGCGGTTCGTGCAGGCCGACGGCGAGCGGCTCCCGTTCCCCGATGCCTCCCACGACGCAGCGCAGCTGCTGTACGTCCTGCACCACGTGGACGACCCGGAGGAGGTCCTGCGCGAAACCGGGCGCGTCGTCCGGAGGCGGGGCAGGGTCGTGGTGGTGTCCGGCAACGAGGAATGCCCGCGCCACAGGTTCTTCTCCGCGTACTTCCCGTCGCTCGTGCCCGATCTTCCCGGAGCCGCCGAGATCTGCACCTACGCGCGGGCCGCCGGCCTGGAGATCCTGGAGACGAGGAGCACCGAGCATCGGGTCTATCCGCACACCGCGATCGACGACGGCTACATCGCGATGGTGCGGGGCGAGATGTTCGCGAGCCTGCGGACGCTGGATCCGCAGGCCTTCGCCGAGGGCCTCGATCGCCTGCGGCGCGACGAAGGGGTGCCGATCCCGCCCTCCGAGGCTGTTCTGGTGCTCCTCGAGCGCCCCTCGTGAAGCACGCCCTGAAGCGTCCGTGGCTGCTAGGCTCTGTATCGGGCCGTCCGGCCCCATCGCGGTCAACTACTCGGCATCACGGAGCGCGCCCTGGTACGCACGAAGCGTTACGTCTCCGAGGAGGAGGAGCTCCGCCGCTGGCGTGAGGGCCTGGACAAGGCGCTCAGGAAACGCCGCGGCCGCCGCCTCCTCCGCGGCATGGCCCTGGCCCTGGTGATGCTGTCCGTCGCCGGGGCGGCGGGGGCCTACTACTATTGGAACGAGATCGAGGGGCTGTTCACGCGGCAGCAGCTCGTCCTCGACCCCGCCGGCGGCGGTGCCCTGAACATCCTCGTCATCGGGAGCGACTCCCGGGACGCCGTCGACGACGCCGAGGACCGCCGCCGGTTCGGGACCGTGGGCGGGAACCGTGCGGACACGGTGCTCCTCGTCCAGGTGATCCCGTCGGAGCGGCGCGGCGTGCTCCTCAGCTTCCCCCGAGACCTGTGGGTCACCATCCCCGCCGACCCGTCCAGCGGACGCAGGGAGCAGCGATCGAAGATGAACGCCGCCTACAACGACGGTTCCCAGGCGGTCATCGACACCGTCCAGCGCCTGACCGCCATCCCGATCAACCACTACATGGAGATCGACCTGATCGGGTTCCGGCAGATGGTGGACGCCGTCGGTGGCATCGATGTCTGCCTGGACCAACCGATGTTCGACCGCAAGCTGAACTTCCGCCTCCCCGAGGGGGTGAACGAGCTGGACGGCAACGAGGCCCTGTCGTTCGTGCGGTCGCGCACCTCCACCCCCGACGGGGATTTCGGCCGGATGAAGCGCCAGCAGCAGTTCATGCGCGCGGTCGTGCGGAAGGTCGGGACGCCGCGCGTGCTCGGCAATCCCCTGCGGGTGAACGAGCTGGCCCGGGCCTTCGCTTCGAACATCACCGTCGATCAGCACTTCAACCTCGACGACATGATCCGGTTCGCCGTCCACGTGCAGCGGATCCATCCCGATCAGCTCTCCACGTACTCGGTGCCGGGCCGGATCGGCCGGGCGGGGGGCCAGTCGGTGGTGTTGATGAACGAGAACGAGTCCGAGCTGATCTTCCAGGCCCTGCGGGACGGGGTGGACCCGAAGGTCTACCTCGAGCCGCCTCCGCCCGAAGGGGAGGCACCGCCGCCTGCCGATGAGCCTCCCGTCGAGCCCGAACCGGAACCCGAGGGCCCGTGCGCGGGTTTCTGACGGCGTGATGCGCGGGCTGGTTCTCGCCGGCGGGGAGGGCACCCGTCTGCGCCCCCTGACCTACACGTCCGCCAAGCAGCTGATCCCGGTGGCCAACAAGCCGATCCTTTTCTACGTGCTGGAGGATCTGGCCCGGGCCGGGATCCGCGAGACGGGCATCGTCGTCGCGCCGCAGACCGGTGAGGAGATCAAGCGCGCCGTCGGGGACGGGAGCGCCTTCGGCCTCGAGGTCAGCTACATCCTCCAGCCCGAACCCCTCGGCCTGGCCCACGCGCTGCTCACGGCCGAGGAGTACCTGCGCGGCGCGCCGTTCTGCATGTACCTCGGCGACAACCTGCTGCCCGAGGGGATCTCGGGGATCGTCGACGAGTTCGAACAGGACAAACCCAACGCCCTGATCCTGCTCTCCCCGGTGGACGAGCCGCAGCACTTCGGGGTCGCCGAGCTGGACGGTGACCACGTGGTCCGGCTCGTCGAGAAGCCCCAGGACCCTCCATCCGACCTGGCGTTGGTGGGGGTGTACCTGTTCGACGAGAACATCTTCGCCGCTGCGCGCCGGATCGAACCCTCCTGGCGTAACGAGCTCGAGATCACGGACGCGATCCAGACCCTGATCGACGATGGTCTGGCCGTCCGCTCCCACGTCGTCAAGGGCTACTGGAAGGACCTCGGGAAGCTCGAGGATCTGCTCGCCGGCAACGCCCTCGTGCTGGACGCGATCGCCGCCAGGGTCGACGGCGAGGTGGACGCCGAATCTCGCCTGGACGGCCGCGTGGTGGTCGAGCCCGGGGCCCGGGTGATCCGCTCGCGGATCCGAGGTCCCGCCATCGTCGGACGCGACACCGTGATCGAGGACGCCTACGTCGGCCCCCATACCGCCGTCGGGGACGGATGCGTGGTCCGGGACAGCGAGGTGGACCACTCGATCCTGCTCGCCGGGTCGCGGCTGATCAGCGTCCGTCCGGTGACCGACTCCCTGCTCGGCCGCTCCGCCGAGGTCGTCGGCGACGGGATCTCCCCGATCGCCTACCGCTTCATGATCGGCGACCGCTCGACCGTGGGGGTCGTGTGATGGCGGCGACGCCGTGGACGGGCAGGGCCAAGGACGCCGGCAAGTGGATGGTGTGGGGGAGCATGGTGCTCGGCCGGGGAGCCGTCGGACTCGTCCGGCTCGCACGGGGTGGACGGCTCCGCGAGGGGATGCGTCCCTGGATGGAGTTCCCCCGCGTCTCCGACGTGCCCTTCGACCTGCTCGCCTCCCAGGGCGTGCGGGCCGTGCTCTTCGACCTCGAGAACACGCTGATCCCCCCGGGGGGCCCGTTCACCCCCGACGGCCGCGACATCGTGAGGCGGGTCCGCGCCGCCGGGATGCAGATCGCGGTGGTCTCCAACGCCTCGGCCTCCTGGGTCCCCGAGGTGCTGCGCGCGGAACAGATCCCGTTCGTGGCCCCGGCAGGCAAACCCGGCAAGGAGGGATTCATCCGGGCCTGCAAGCTCGTCGGTGTCCGTCCAGCGCAGGCGGTGTACGTGGGCGACCAGATGATCACCGACATCCTGGGCGCCCAACGCGCCGGCATGCGGGCGATCCTCGTCCAGCCGCGCTACTCGAAGGAGGCGATGTCGTCGCGCTTCCAGCGGGCCGTCGCCAAGGGTGTCCTGCGGCTGACCCGCAGCGCCTGAGGCGCGGATGCGAGGATAGGGAGATGCGGATCCTCGTCACCGGCGGCGCCGGGTTCATCGGCGCGAACTTCGTTCGGCACCGGCTCGAGCGCACGCCCGACGAACGGGTCGTGGTCTTCGACCTGCTCACCTATGCGGGCAACCCGGAGAACCTCGGCGGGCTCGACGACCGGATGCACCTCGTGCAGGGCGACGTCTGCGACCTCGAAGCCGTGCAGCGCATCTTGGAGGAGCACGACATCGAGGTGGTCGTGCACTTCGCAGCCGAGTCCCACAACTCGCTGGCGGTGCTCGACCCCCTGCGGTTCTTCCGGACCAACGTCCTCGGCACCCAGGCGGTGCTGGAGGCCGCGCGGCGGCACGGGGTGGCGCGCTTCCACCACATCTCGACCTGCGAGGTCTACGGGGACCTGCCGCTCGACGGCAGCGAGGCCTTCACCGAGGAGTCGCCGTACCGGCCGCGCACCCCCTACAACGCGTCGAAGGCCGGCGCCGACCACGCCGTCCGGGCCTACGCCGAGACCTTCGGCCTGCCGGTGACCATCACCAACTGCGCCAACAACTACGGGCCCTACCAGTTCCCCGAGAAGGTGATCCCGCTGTTCGTGACCCGCGCGCTGGACGACCAGCCGCTCCCGCTGTACGCCTCCACGCGCAACCGCCGTGAATGGCTGCACGTCCGCGACCACTGCAGCGCCGTCGACATCGTGCTCGACCGCGGCCGTGCCGGCGAGACCTACCATGTGGGCAGCGGCATCGAGAAGACGATCGAGGAGCTCGCGGACGCGATCCTGGATCTCTGCGGCAAGCCGTCGTCGCTGAAGACGATCGTGCCCGACCGCCCGGGCCACGACCGTCGCTACCTCCTCGACTCCTCGAAGATCCACGACGAGCTCGGATGGGAGCCGGCGGTCGGCTTCGACGAAGGGCTGGAGGAGACCGTGCGGTGGTACGCGGACCACCGCGCCTGGTGGGAGCCCCTTCGCGGCCGGGCCCCCGTGGCGGAGGACACGGCGTGGACGTCCTCGTGACCGGCGGCGGCGGCCTGCTCGGACGGGAGCTCGCCCGCGTGCTGACCGGCCGGGGCCGCGAGGTGTACGCCCCCGGACGCGCGGACCTCGACGTGACCGACCCGGACGCGGTGGGAGCGGCCGTCCGCGGGCTGCGTCCGGTGGCTGTGGTGCACTGTGCGGCGATGACCGACGTCGACGCCTGCGAGCGGGAGCCGGACCGTGCGTGGACGGTGAACGCCCAGGCCCCCGGGATCGTGGCCGAGGCCGCAGCGTCCGTGGGGGCCGAGGTGATCGCGATCTCCACCGACTACGTGTTCGACGGCACCAAGGGCGCCGCCTATACCGAGGACGACGAGCCCAACCCGATCCAGGTCTACGGACGGGCCAAGCTCGCCGGCGAGGATCGCGTCCGGGCGGCCACCGACGCCCACGTCGTGGTGCGCTCCGCGTGGATCTACGGTGCGGACGGCAAGAACTTCATCTCCCGCCTTCCGGCGCTGCTGGTCGCCGGAACACCGGTCCGCGCGGTGGCCGACCAGACCGGGTCGCCGACCTTCGCGCCCGACCTCGCCGTCGCCGTCGCCGACCTGGTCGGCAGCGGTGTCCGCGGCACCCGCCACGTCGTGAATGCCGGGGCGTGCACGATCGCGGACGTCTGCCGGCGCATGCTCGCGGTGCTGGGGGCCGAGGTGGAGGTCACCGAGGTCACCCGCGCGCAGCTCGGCCTGCCCGCGGCCCGGCCGGAGAACTCGAGCCTCGCCGGCGCGGCGCCGGGGACCGCCGGCTTCACGCCCCTGCGGGCCTGGCAGGAGGCCGTCGAGGTGTTCGTACGCGAGGCGGTGGCGGCGTGAAGGTGTGCATCGAGGCCACGAGCATGCTCGGCCGGCGCTCGGGCGTGGGCCACACCACCGCCTCGCTCGTGGAGGCACTCGTGGACGCCCGGCCCGACCTGGAGATCGTCCTGCTCCCGGTGTCCGCCCGGGGCGCCGGTGGGCTGCGGCGCGCGGCCCCCGTCCATCCCCGCGTGACGGCGCTGCGCACCCGCGTCCCGGCCCGGCTCACCTCCTGGGTGTGGCAACGGTCCACCTGGCCCCCGGCGGAGCTGTTCTGTGGCGCGGTGGACGTCTTCCACGGTCCCAACTTCATGCTGCCGCCGCTGCTCAAGGCGGCGGGGGTCGTCACGATCCACGACCTGGCCTTCGAGGTGGTGCCGGAAACCTGCTCGGAGCACGTCCTTACCTACGGCGACACGGTGCCCGTGGCCGCGGGCCGCGCGAACCGGATCGTGGTGCCGTCCGAGGCCGTGGCCGCGGAGCTGGCGGCGTGGCTCCCCGAGGAGGCGGCGCGGATCCGCGTGGTGCATCCGGGGGTACGGGATACGTTCGCGGTGCCCGGCGGCCCGCTCACCGCCCCGCGCCGCGACGCCCTCGGGATCCGGTCGCCGTACGCCGCGTTCGTCGGCAACCTCGAGCTGCGCAAGAACCTGGACGGGCTCCTGGAGGCCTTCGCGATCGTGCGGACGAAACATCCGGAAGCCCAACTGGTGTGCGTCGGGAGCCCGGGCACCGGATGGGAGGAGATCGCGGCGCGGCACGAGGGTCTGCTCGCCGAACCCGGGGCCGTCGTGCGCACCGGCTACCTGCCCGACGCCGAGGTTGCCGCGATCGTGCGGGGCGCCGACGTGTTCGTCTACCCCTCGCGCTACGAGGGCTTCGGGATGCCGCCCGTGGAGGCCCTGGCCGCCGGGACCCCCGTGGTGGCCTCCACCGCCGCCGCACTGCGAGAGGCCCTCGGCGGGCACGCGAGCCTGGTCGACCCCGACGACGTGGACGGGCTCGCGTCGGCCGTCTCCGAACGGCTCGATGCGGCGCCGGAGACCGCCGCGGTGGACGCAGCCCGGCGGTGGGCCCAGGGGTTCACGTGGGCCCGCGCGGCCGAGCTCCTGCTCGAGGTGTACGCCGAGGCCGTGGAGGAGGTCGCGGGGTGAACGAACGGATCCGGGTCCAGCTCGTGGCCGAGCAGCTCATGCAGGACATCCCCGGGGGGATCGGCGTCTATACGCGGGCGCTCATGCGGGCGCTTCCCGTCGCGGGGGTCCAGGTCGAGCCGGTGGTGGCCTGGCACCGCACGGGCGATCTGCACGACGCCGGGCTCACACACGCCCGCCGGCTGCGCATGCCCCGCCGTCCGCTGTACCGGCGGTGGACGCGCGGGAAGCGTCCGGGGGTCGGGGGCGACGGCGCCGTGGTCCACGCGCCGAGCCTCGCCTTTCCTCCCCGCGACGACCGTCCGCTGATCGTCACCGTCCACGACGTGCTGTTCCGGGACCACCCGGAGGTCTACACGCCGCGGGGGGTGGAGTTCCACAACCGGATGCTCGACCGGATCGGCCAGGCCGATCTCGTGATCGTGCCCTCCAAGGTCACGGCGCAGGCTCTGGAGGAGCTGGACCATCCGCCTGCGCGCGTCCGTGTGGTCCCCAACGGGACCGACCTGCGGGCCCCCGGCGACGAGGAGCGTGACCGCGTGCTGGAGCGCCTCGAGGTCGAGCGTCCCTACGTGCTGTGGGTGGGCACCGTCGAGCCGCGCAAGAACCCCGAGGGTGTGGTGCAGGGGTTCGTGGACGCGCTCGACCGCGGCGTGCCGAACGCCGACGACCTGAAGCTCTACCTGGTCGGCCCGCCGGGATGGTGGCGGGGCGAGGTGGCGGAGCTGCTCGGGGAGCGCAGGATGGCCGAGCGCGTCCGGCGGCTGGGCCTGCAGCCCCGCAAGAACCTCGCGGCCCTGTATGCGGGGGCCTCGGCGTTCGTGTTCCCGTCCCTGGCCGAGGGCTTCGGGTTGCCGGTGCTGGAGGCGATGGCCTGCGGGGCTCCGGTGGTCACGTCCAACCGGTCGTCGCTGCCCGAGGTGGCCGGCGCGGCGGCGCTGCTGTGCGACCCCGGGGATCCGTCCTCGATCGGGGAGGCGCTGGCCAAGATCCTTCGTGACCGCGACCTCGCCGAAGACCTCCGGCGGCTCGGCCTGGAGCGGTCCGCGGGCATGACCTGGGAGCGGACGGCGCGGGAGACCGCGGCCTGCTACCGGGAGGCCCTGGGGGGTCCGACGCCGGGGTGAGCCTCAGGGTCCTGATCGACGCGACCCCGCTACCCGCCCAGCGGGTCGGTGTGGGCAGCTACGTCACCGCGCTGGTCGGAGCGCTGGCCGCCCGCGGCGACGCCGAGGTGCACGTGCTGGTCAAGCGGCGGGACCTCGAGGAGCTGTCCGCGCTCGCACCGGGCGCGACGATGCACGCGGCGGGCCCGCGGTCGCGTCCGTCCCGCATCGTGTGGGAGCACACCGCGCTGCCCCGGTGGGCGAAGCGGGTGCGCTGCGAGGTGTTCCACGGCCCCCACTACACCCTGCCGGGCTCCCTGCCCTGCCCGGCGGTGGTGACCTTCCACGACCCCACGTTCTTCACCCATCCCGATCTGCACGAGCGGGCCAAGGTGAGCTACTTCCGGCGGGCGGCACGGATCGGCGCGCGGCGGGCGTCCCGGGTGATCGCCGTCTCCGAGTACGCGCGGCGGGGCGCGATCGCGCACGCAGGCGTTCCCGAGGACTGCATCGAGGTCGTCCCGTTGGGGGTGGATGCCCGGCGGTACTCGCCGGCCCCCGGGCCCGACGACGAACGCCTGCGGGCCCGGGCCGGCGTGTCCGGGCCCTACGTCCTGTGGGTCGGCGCGCTCGAGCCCCGCAAGGACGTCCCCACCCTGGTGGCCGCCTTCGCCGAACTCGTCGCCGAGGGACTCGACCGTTCGCTCGTGCTCGTCGGTCCGCCGGCGTGGGGGGCGGCGGCGATCACCTCCTCGATCGAGCGGTCGGCGATCACCGACCGGGTGGTGCGCACCGGCTACGTCACCGAGGACGAGAAGGTCGCCCTGTACCGCGGCGCAGACGCGTTCGTCTATCCGTCGATCGCCGAGGGGTTCGGCCTGCCGGTGCTGGAGGCGATGGCCTGCGGAACCCCCGTGGTCACCACCACCGGATCCGCCCCCGAGGAGGTCGCCGGGGACGCGGCAGTGCTCGTTGCGCCGCAGGACACCGCCGGGCTGCGCGAGGCGATCCGCCGGGTGCTCGACGACGTTTCGGTCGCCGGAGAGCTGCGCCGCCGGGGGCCGGAGCGGGCACGCGGGTTCACCTGGGATCGCACCGCCGAGGGGACGCTGCGGGCCTACGGACGCGCCGCCGGGGTGGGGCGGGCGTGAGCGACGAGAGCCCCGGCCCCGCGCAGTGCGCCGTGGTGATCGTCAACTACAACGGCGGGGACGACGTGCTGGCGTGCCTGACGTCGGTCCACGAGACACCGGGCAACGTGGAGGTGTGCGTCGTGGACAACGCGTCCACCGACGGGAGCCCGGACCGGATCGCCGAGCGCTTCGACGGCGTCCGGCTGGTTCGCAACGACCACAACGCGGGCTTCGCCGCCGCGGCGAACCAGGGCGTGCGGGCCACGGACCACCCCGTGGTCGTGCTCCTGAACCCCGACGCCCGAGTCACGCCCGCGGCGCTCGGAACGCTGTCGCGCGCGTTCGAGGTCCACGAACGGGCGGGAGCGATCGGGGCGCTGGTCCGCAATCCCGACGGGTCCGTCCAGCCGTCGAAGCGGAGCTTCCCGACCCTCTGGCAGTCGGTGCTGCACGGCCTGGTCGGACTGGTCTGGACCTCGAACCCGGGCACGCGCGCCTACGTGCTCGCCGACGCGCCGCTGGACGCGCCCTGCACCGTGGGCTGGGTGTCGGGGGCCGCCATGGCGCTCCGGCGCGAAGCCTTCGATGCCATGGACGGTTTCGACGAGGACTTCTTCTTCTTCGTGGAGGACGTCGATCTGTGCAAACGTCTCTGGGATGCCGGATGGGAGGTGTGGTTCGAGCCGCGCGCGGAGGTCGTCCACGCGTGGGGCGGGAGCTGGACCAGGCGCCCGCTCAAGTTCCTCTGGTTGCATCAATGGAACCTGTTCCGGTACGTGAGGAAGCATCGTCGTGGTTGGTGGGTGGTCGCCTACCCTGCCATCGCGGCAGGTTTGCTGCTCCGGTTCCTGCTCCTGGCGCTGCGGTGGGTGTTCGTCCGGCGTTCGGTCCCGGCCCACCGGTAGACGGATCCTGAATACGTGAAGGAGGTGTCGTGGCGTGAAGGCCGTGATCCTGGTCGGCGGGGAGGGGACGAGGCTGCGTCCGCTGACCCTCGACACCCCGAAGCCGCTCGTCCCCGTGGGCAATCGTCCGTTCCTGGAGCACGTTCTCGCCAGCCTCTCGCGCCACGGGGTGCAGGAGGCGATCCTGACCACCGGCTACCGGGCCGAGGCCTTCGACACCTATCCGCCCGAGCGCACCTACGGCGTGCAGCTCACCGTCGTGCGGGAGGAGGACCCGCTGGGCACAGCCGGGGCCGTCAAGAACATCGAGCATATGCTGACCTCGACCTTCCTGGTGCTCAACGGCGACATCCTGACGAACCTCGACCTGACGGCGCTCGTGAACCACCACCGCCGCAAGGAGTCCGTGGCCACACTCACGCTCACGTCGGTCCGGGACCCGAGCGCCTACGGGCTCGTCCCGATCGACGACGACGGAAAGATCCAGCGCTTCATCGAGAAGCCCCGCGCCGACGAGGTCGTCACCGACCTGATCAACGCCGGGACCTATGTACTCGAGCCGGAGGTGCTGCAACGCGTCCCGGCGGGGGAGAACCACTCGGTCGAGCGGGGCCTGTTCCCGCGGCTGCTCGCCGAGGGCGCGCCGTTGTACGGCTTCCAGGCCCCCGCCTACTGGCTGGATCTCGGCACCCCCGAGAAGTACCTGCGCGCCAACCGCGACGTGCTCGAGGGGCGTGTCGGAGAGGAGCCCCCGGGCACCCGCGCATCTTCGGGGGCCTGGGTCGCCAAGACCTGCGAGGTGGATCCGTGGGTGCAGATCCGGGGGCCCGTGGCGATCGCCGGCGGCACCACGATCGCCGAAGGCGCGGTGATCCACCCGCTCACGTGCATCGGGCGGGACTGCCGGATCGCCGGTGGTGCGGTGATCGAGGAGTCGGTGATCCAGGAGGGCGTCGAGGTCGAGCGTGGCGCGGTGATCGAGCGGTCGATCGTCTGCACGGGGGCGAAGGTCGGCGCCGGCTGCCGGATCGAGGACGCGGTCGTCGGGGCCGGGGTGCGGTTGGGGGCCGACAACGAGCTGCGGGCCGGCATCCGGCTGTGGCCCAACCTCGAGATCCCGCCGGGGAAGGTGCGGTTCTGATGCGAGTGCTCGTCACCGGCGGCGCGGGGTTCATCGGATCCACGGTCGTGGACCTGCTCGTGGCCCACGGCCACGAGGTCGCGGTGGTCGACGACCTGTCCTCCGGCAAGCTCGCGAACCTCGAGGACGCGCGCCGTGAGGGCAAGGTGGGCATCCACCGCTTCGACATCCGGACGGCCGGTGTGCGCGACCTGATCGTGGGCGCCAGGCCCGAGGTGATCCTGCACCTGGCGGCGCAGCCGGCGGTGCCGGCGTCGGTGACCGATCCGGTGCACGACGCCCAGGTGAACGTCCTCGGTCTGCTGAACGTGCTCGAGGCGGGCGTCGCCGCGGAGGTGCGCAAGGTGGTCTTCTCGTCCTCCGGGGGCACGATCTACGGCACGCAGCAGCGGTTCCCGGTGAAGGAGACCGCGAGGGGACGGCCGACCTCGCCCTACGGGATCACCAAGCGCGTGGCCGAGGACTACCTGCGCTACTACAAGGCCCAGCACGATCTCGACTTCACGTCGCTCGCGCTGGCGAACGTCTACGGGCCCCGCCAGGATCCCCACGGCGAGGCTGGGGTGGTGGCGATCTTCGCGAACAAGCTCCTGCGCGGCGAGGCCCCCACGATCTTCGGGACGGGGGAGTTCACCCGCGACTACGTGTTCGTCGAGGACGTGGCCCACGCGTTCGTTCTGGCCTGCGAGCAGGGGTCGGGCCACACCGTGAACATCGGGACGGGAGTGGAGACGAGCGTCAACGACCTGTTCCGGATGATGGCCGCCGCCGCAGGGTTCGAGGGGGAAGCGGTGTACGGGCCCCCCCGCGCCGGCGACCTGCCCCGCAACGCGCTGGACCCGTCGAAGGCGGCCGAGATCCTCGAGTGGGCCCCCTGGACGAAGATCGACGAGGGCGTCACTCGCACCATCGACTGGTTCCGGGACCACCTGGGGGCCTGAGCGCCTCTGGTGCTTGCCGCGACCGGTTACGCTCTGGGGGACGTCGGGCCGGAGGTGGAGGATGGTCGTCTGGGACGTGCTGGTCGGGTCGCTGGTCGAGGTGCTCGTGGTCCTGGCGACCGTCACCGCCGCCCTCGGGACCCATCAATGGGCGGCGGCCATCGTCCTGCTCACCCTCGGTATCCGGACGCTGCTCATCCCGCTCACCGTCATGCAGATGCGATCGGCGCGGACGATGCGGCGGCTCCAACCCGAGATCGAACGGGTCCGGCGAACGTTCAAGGCGAAGCCCGAGCGGGTGCAGCGCGAGCTCCAGGCGCTCTTCCGCCGGGAGGGATACAACCCGATGGCCGGCTGTCTGCCGCAGGTCGCCTCGTTGCCCTTCGTCGCTGGTGTGTACTGGGCGATCCGCCGGATCACCGCGCCGGTGGCCGACGGGGGCCTGGGTGTTGTGGCGATCCCGCTGTTCGGGCTCGGCAACCTTGCCGCCCCCGCTATCGCCTCGGTGGCGGGGATCCTGCTCGTGATCGTGCTGGGTCTCGCGGGTTACCTGTCGGCTCGCCGCACGGCGCCGACCACCGGCGGCCAGCGCTGGATGCGGCTCGTACCCGTGGGCTCTGCCGCCGTGGCGGCCTTCCTGCCCGGCGCCGTCGTCCTCTACTGGGCCACGGGGGCCGTGTACCAGCTCGGCCAGCAGATGCTGATGCGGACCTGATCCATCGGAGCGAGTTCACAGCCCCCTTAGGGACGACATGGGCCCGTTTCGCGGCGGTTCGGGGCAACGTCGTCCTGCAGGGTGTCTGGGAGACCCCTTGGGGGACGACGTGGGCGCGATCTGGCTGATGGAGGGGCGACGTCGTCCGCTGGGGTGGGATGGTTGAAGCAGGAAGGAAGGCTCGGGCCCTACCGGAACAGGTCCTGGGCCGGGGGGCGCACCAGGTCGCGGGCGGAGCCGGACGCAACCCCGAACCGGTAGCCGCGGACGATCGCCACCGGCACCCGGTCGAGCTTGCCCATCACGAGCTCCGCCGCGGCCGCCAGCTCGTCGATGTGCGCGATCTCGGTGACCGCCAGCTCGTGGCCGTGCGGGTCCACCTCGCCGCGGTGGTCGCGGAGGGCCGCGATGCCCGACGAGCCGATGGCCACGTTGGTCTGCCCTAAGCGCCACGCACGTCCGAAGGTGTCGGAGACGATCACCGCCACGGGGCGACCCACGCGCTCCTCCAGGCCGGCACGGATGCGGGCCGCCGAGGCGTCGGGGTCGCGGGGGAGCAGCGCGACGTAGCCGGAGGAGACGTTGGACGAGTCCACCCCCGCGTTCGCGCACACCAGCCCGTGGCGCGTCTCCACGATCAGGTGCGCGGGGGTCTCCCGGACGACCCGGCGCGCCTCCCGCCGGACGACCTCCCGCACCTCCTCGCGGGTTTCTGCGGCCACCAGCCGTCCCTCGGCCTTCGACACGATCTTCTGGGCCACGACGACCACGTCCCCCGGTTCGACGGGCACCCCCGCTCCTGCGGCCCCCGACGCGATCATCTCGCCAAGGTCGGCCCCTGCCGTGACCTCCGGCAGTCCGTCCACGGCCAGGATCCGGATCTCAGCCGACGGCATCCAGCACCGCCTTCGCCACCCGCCCGGCGTCCTCCGCCGAGCGCATCAGCGTGTCGCAGACCACCGGCTCCATCCCCAACTCCTCCACTTCTCCGGCGAGGCCGGCGTCCTGCTCGTCGAGGACGAACACGTCCACCAGCCCCCGGTAGATGCGGGCCACGCCGACCGCGGAGACCTCGTGGCCCAGCGAGGTCATCAGCCGGTCCGCGGGACCCTTGAGGGCCCGGCCCCCGACGATCGGCGACACCGCCACGCAGGTCGCGTCGCACGCCTCGACCGCGTCGCGGACACCGGGCACGGCGAGCAGCGGTCCGACCGAGATCAGGGGGTTCGAGGGCGGCACGATCAGCACCTCGGCGTCCTCGATCGCCTCGAGCACCCCGGGGGCCGGTGCGGCGTCGCGGACACCCTCGACCTCGATGCCCGTCACCTCCGGCTCCTGCTTGCGGCGCACGAAGTACTCCTGGAAGTCGAGCCACTCCCCGCCGGCGGTGCGCAGCACCGTCCGCACGGGGTCGTCGGACACCGGGAGCACCTGGCACTCGATGCCCATCGCCAGCCGGAGCGCGTCGGTGACCTCCGTCAGCGGCAGGTCGTGCTCGAGCAGGTGCAGCCGGAGCAGGTGCGTGGCCAGATCACGGTCTCCGAGCGTGAACCACTCCTGGAGGTCGAGGCCCATGCCGTCGAGCCCGGCGGCAAGCTCCCGGTAGCGGTCGTTGGCCACGGTGGTCTCGTCCGCGAGTCCCCACCCCCGGTCCCAATCGCACGCGCCGGCGAGGTGGTACAGGACCGTGTCGATGTCCGGGCAGATCCACAGGCCGCGGATCTGCTCGTCGTCTCCGGTGTTGACCACGATCGTGAGGTCGTCGGGGTTCACGACGCGCACCAGGCCCGCGCAGAACCGGGCGGAGCCGACGCCTCCGGCGAGGACGGTGATCGCCATCGTCTACCCGGCGGCTTGAAGGTGGGGGACGAGCTCGGCGGTGAACTCCTCGGCTCGCTCCACCTGGATCGAGTGCCCGGCCCCCTCGAAGACCACCCAGCGGGACCGGGGGAGCGTCTCGGCGATCCACCGGCCGAGCTGGACGGGGATGATCGGGTCCGCGGTGCCGTGGAGTACGAGCACCGGACACCGGATCGCGTCGAGGCGGTCCTTCACGGTGAAGCCGACGCACGTGCGCCAGGCGTATGCGTGCGACGGGTTCGGGTCCTCCAGCCCCCGGCGGAAGTAGTCGATGGGCGGGATGCCGGCGGGGAACGCCTCGGCCAGGACCTCCTCCACCAGCCCGCGAACCTCCGGGTCGGCCACGGCGTCGTCGAAGCCCCGCTCGGAGATCATCGACAGGCCCTTCGCGAAGGCGCTGGCCCGCCGTCCGTTGTGCGCGGTGGTGGAGGCCACCGTCAGCGACCGCAGGTCGCCGGGATGCTCCACGGCGTAGGACTGCGAGAGCATGCCGCCGAGCGAGTGTCCGACGAGGTGGAAGGGCTTCGGCACGAGCTGCTCGATGACCTCGCGGATGTCGTCCACGAGGTCGGCCATCTCGTAGGGCCCGGCGGGCATGTCCGACTCGCCGAAGCCGCGCAGGTCGAAGCGGACGGCCCGGAAGCCCGCGGACACCGCCGCGTCGAACTGGTGCTGCCACCGGCGGCGGTTCAGTCCGAGGCCGTGGACGAACAGAACCGTCGGCCCGGCCCCCGCCTCGTCGTAGGCGAGTCGCAGGCCGTCGCGGGTGGTCATGCGTCTGATCGTGGGCGTGGTCATGGGTGCCATCCTACGGGGCACGGTATCCTGCTGACCTGTCGAGGACAGGGGTGTACATCGATGGACACGGACCTGAACACCGCCCTGCAGCGCAGCATCGCGGGTGAGGCCCTCGGCGCGAACGACGTGCTCGCGATCCTCACCTGCTCCGACGACGACCTCGTCCCCGTGCTCGCACGGGCCCGCGAGGTGCGCGATGCCTCGCTCGCGGCCAAGGGCCGGGACGGCATCGTCACCTACTCCCGCAAGGTCTTCATCCCGCTGACATACCTGTGCCGGTACCGCTGCTCCTACTGCACGTTCGTGACCCCGCGTGCCGTCCCGGGGGCCGAGTACCGGAGCCCCGAGGAGGTCGTGGCCCTCGCCGAGCGCGGGCGCGAGTGGGGGGCCACCGAGGCCCTGTTCACCCTCGGCGAGGCCCCCGAGCACCGCCATCCCGAGGCCCGGGAGTGGCTGGAGGAGCACGGGTACGCGTCCACCGTCGACTACCTCGTCGCCGCCGCCGACCTCGTGGTGCGGCGCACCGGTCTGCTGCCCCACGCGAACCCGGGGGCCGTGACGAAGGACCAGATGGGGCGGCTGCGGGACGTGTCCGCCTCGCAGGGGTTGATGATGGAGCAGCTCACCGACCGGCTGCTGCGGCCCGGCGAGGCCCACGCCGGTGCTCCGGGCAAGGCGGCGGAGGTCCGTCTGGAGCAGCTGGCCTTCGCCCGCGCCACGCGGACGCCGTTCACCACCGGCTTCCTGATCGGGATCGGCGAGACCACCGCCGAGCGCGCGCACACGATCGTGGCCCTGCGCGACGCCGCCGCACCGTCCGACGGTGAGAAGCTCGGCGCCGTGCAGGAGGTGATCGTCCAGAACTTCCGGGCCAAGCCGGACACCCCGATGCGCTCGGCCGAAGAGCCGGACGACGGCGAGATGCTGCGCGCGATCGCCGCAACCCGCCTCGCGCTCGACCCGGCGATCTCGGTGCAGGCGCCCCCGAACCTCACCCCGGACACCTACGGACGCTATCTCGACGCCGGCCTCGACGACTGGGGCGGGATCTCGCCGGTGACCCCCGACCACGTGAACCCCGAGATGCCGTGGCCCGGTATCGCCGAGGTTGCCGAGGTCTGCGCCCGCCGGGGCTTCACGCTGCGCCAGCGTCTGCCCGTCCACCCCGACTACCTGCACCACGAGGCCTTCGAGACGTGGATCGCGCCCGCGATGCGGCGGCACGTGCTGGCCGCCGCCGACGCGACGGGGCTGGCCCGCGAGGAGCGCTGGCACGCCGGCGAAGGCTGGGTGCCCGTGCTCCGGGCCGCACAGCCGGTGCCGAAGCGCCGGGCCCTGGCGATCGCCTCGAGCCGTCCGTCGCTGCGGGCCGAGGAGGTCTTCGACGAGGCCCGCACCGCGGGCTGCGGGGACGCCTCCGGCGTGGTCGAGGGCGGCTTCGACGAGATGCTGCCCGACCTGCCGTCGCGGACCGTGCTGGCCCACGAGCGCGCCGACCGGCTGGCCGGCACCAACGGCTCGCCGCAGCATCCGTGGGTCCGTCCCTACGTCGGGCGCCCCGGGACCGCCGGCCGCCGGGTGCGCGAGATCCTCGCCCGCGGACGGCAGGGTGAGCGGCTCGATGCCTCCGACGTGGAGCGGCTGCTGCGCGCCGAAGGCCCCGACCTCGAGGCCGTGTTCGCCTGCGCGGACGAGATCCGCCGCGAGACCAACGGCGACGAGGTCACCTACGTGGTGAACCGCAACATCACCTACACGAACTTCTGCCACACCGGCTGCGGGTTCTGCGGTTTCGCCCGGCCCGTCGGCCACGACGACGGGTACTACCTCGATCCGGCGGCGGTGGGGGCCAAGGCCCGGGAGGCATGGGACCTGGGAGCCACCGAGGTGTGCATCCAGGGCGGCATCCACCCCGCCAACGACGGGCGCATCTACCTCGACATCGCCCGGGCCGTGAAGGACGCGGCCCCCGGGATCCACCTCCACGGATTCTCGCCGCTGGAGATCACGATCGGAGCCAAGACGCTCGAGCTGCCGCTGGAGCGGTTCGTCCCGATGCTGGCCGAGGCCGGCGTGGACACCGTCCCCGGTACGGCGGCCGAGATCCTCGACGCGCGCGTGCGTCCGAAGCTGACGCCCGAGAAGCTGTCCGCCGACGACTGGCTGTCGCTGATGCGCGTCGCGCACCGCAGCGGTCTGCGGTCCACGACCACGATCATGTTCGGCCACATCGACGACCCCGCGGTGTGGGCCGAGCACCTGCTCCGGCTGCGCGATCTCCAGCAGGAGACCGGCGGGTTCACCGAATTCATCCCGCTGCCCTTCGTCCATCACCGCTCACCCATCTTCATGCGCGGCGACTCCCGCACCGGGCCCACGTGGCGGGAGACCCTCAAGATGCACGCCGTGGGTCGCATCGCGCTGCACCCCCTGTTCACGAGCGTCCAGGCCTCGTGGGTGAAGATGGGCGTCGAGGGTGTGGTGGCTGCGCTCGAGGTCGGGGTCAACGACTTCGGCGGCACGCTGATGGAGGAGCACATCTCGCGGATGGCCGGCGCCAACCACGGGCTGGGGCTCACCGTCGAGGTGATCGAGGATGCCATCCGCCGTGCGGGCCGCGTGCCCCGTGAGCGCTCGACGACGTACGGACGCCCCGAACGCACCTACCGGGAGCGCGTCGGACAGCCGGTGCGCTGAGCTCTACGGGCGTCCGGCCGGCGGGGTCGCCGGCGGTCCGGCATCGGGCTCGGCGGGGGCCCGCTGCCGTCCCTGTTCGCCGGCTTCGGATCCGGTCTGCTGACTCTGTCCGTGGCTCTGGCCCTGACCCGGCTGCTGATCCTGGCCCTGGCCCTGGTCGGGCTGCTGCCCCGGGCCCTGGTACCCGGGGGAGCCGGCCGGCGGGCCCGGCGACGTGGGGGGACCGGGTGCCTCATTCGAGTCCCCGGGATTCTCGGGGCGGCCGGGCGTAGCCGGTCTGCGGTCGAGGCCCGCTCCGGCCCGGGACACGGCCTCCCGTCCCTGACGGATGGCCATGTCGACCGCGTCGAGGGTCTGCTGGGGCACCAGACCGGACTCGGCGAGCGCCGCGCGGACGCCCTCCAGACGCTCGACATGGAGCATCACGCGCGAGGTCACGTGCACGCGGAGATCCTCCCGGGTCTCCGGATCGGCGTCCCCGACGGCCTGGAAGGTGGCGTCGATGGAGTCGGCGAGGTCGGCGATGAGGCGGGGGAGATGCTCGACGGTGCCCCGCTCCCGGATGGCGTCGATCTCCTCGAGCCGCTTGGCCGCCAGGGCGAGGTGCTTGTCGGCCCGGGCATCCGGGCTGCGGGCCAGGACGAGCTGAGCGCGTTCGAGACCCCGGTTGACGGGGTAGAGGATGTCGCCGGGGACGGTCCCCGAGGACGCGACGGCCATCGAGGGAGCACCGATCGTGAGCACCGCGGCCACGGCGACGGCCGCGACGCGGCGGCGCCTCCGGCGTACCAGCTGGGTCACGCCCGCGCCGGAAACCCGGGCCCGCAGGAGCGCCTCGTGGCACGCGGCGATCTCGGGGGGCACCTCGGTCCGGAGGGCTAGCGTCAGCCTCTCGGCGATGGCGCGGTCCTCGGGCTCGATCTCGTGGTTCGTCTGGTTGTCCATCTGTAGGTTCGTCTCCTCAGCCACTAGAGCGCATGGGGGCCACGGGAGGTTACGCGCCGTTCCCACCGGTTTCGAGGCGGGTCTCCAGGGAGCGCAGCGCCCGATGCTGGAGCGCCTTCACGGCGCCGGGCGTCTTCCCGACGATCTCCGCGACCTCTGCGATGGGCAGGTCGGCCACGAGCCGGAGCAGGAGGACCTCACGCTGTTCGGAGGAGAGATCCTCCATGATCTCGATGATGCGGTCGGTCTCGACCCGGGACAGTGCCTCATGGGCCGGGTCGGCGGAGGACTCCGGCAGCCGGCCGGCCTCTTCGGCCGCCTCCACGGACTCGTGGCGCCGCCGCGACTCCTTGCGGACGTGGTCGATGAAGGAGTTGCGTGCGATGCGGAACACCCATGCCCGGAAGCCCGACGGCGACCCCTCGAAGCGGCCGGCGCCCTCGATCACCTGGAGGAACACGTCGGCGGTCAGGTCCTGGGACCAGGTGGGGTCGCGGGTCTGGTTCAGCAGGTAGCCGTAAACCGGTCCGGACAGCACCCGGTAGGCGGTGATAACGGCGTCGGAGTCACCTCGGCGGACGCCGTCCACCACCTCCTGGGAAAGCTCCTGGCGATCGGGCGCGTGATCAGGCATCGTCGGCGGAGGGAAGGCAACCATCCTATACTGCGCTAGCCGTCCAAAGGATCTATGACCGCAGACGAAGCACGTCCGGTGCCTGGGCTCGAAGACCTGCTCTCCTCCGCTGTGGAGCGGCAGGTCTCAGAGCAGCGGGAGCTCCAACAGGTTCTCTCGGGGATCCGAGAGGCCGTCGACGCGCTCCGCTCGGAGGCGGCCACGCCGCGCGAAGCCGCGGACCCCGCGCTGCGGGAGCGGCTCGACGAGCTTCCCGGTGCGTTGTACCAGGGCGTCCGCGAGGCGCTGGCTCCGCAGTTCGCCGTCCCGCAGGCGCTCGAACGTACCCTGGCGGAGCTCCGCGACCGGCTGGCCGCTACACCTGCCGAGGCGGATGGCCTCGAGGCCGCAGCGGTCGAGGAGATCGGTGGCCTCGTGAGAACCGCGTCCCAGGACGTGCAGGCGCTGGCGCAGGCGATGCTCGACCTCAACGCCGGCCTGCGGGAGTGGGCCGGCGAGATCGAACAGCGTGTGGGGAGCCTCGGCCGCACGCTGGTGGAGGGGCTGCACGACCTGGCCGTCGCGCAGGAGGAGGCCCTGGGCTCCCTCGGTGGCGCGGTGACGAGCTCCACCGCCGAGCTCCGCAAGGACCTGCGCGGCGTCGTCCGCGACACCGCCCGCACGCTCGGCGACCGCCTCGACGGCGTGGACGAGCGGCTGGTGGAAGCCGGAGACCTGTCCCGCTACCTCCGGGACCAGACCGAGGACCTCGACCGCGTGCTCTCCGGACTCGGAGAGGTCCCGCAACGGCTCGAGGGCGTCGTCGCGCAGGCGCTGCGCCGGGCGCTCACGATCCGCGCGGGCCTCGTCCGTGAGGCGGAGAAGACCCTGGAGCGGGTTCTGTCTCCCGTCGAGGAGAAGCTCGACCGGCTGGTGACCTCGCTCGAGACGGTGGCGGAGTCGATGGAGCCCGGTCGCTTCGACGAGGAGCTCCAGACGCTGTCGGGCGGCCACGACGACATCCGGCAGGACGTCGAGGAACGCATCGGCGGACTGGAGGAGGCGATCCTGGCCCGCCTCGAACGGCTCGAAGAGGACAGCGCCCGTCGTGACCGGGTGATCGCCGAGGCGCTCGACCGTGCCGCGGAGGGTCTGGAGCCCGGCGCCGCCGAGGCGATCGAGCCCGAGCCCCCGGCCAAACGCCCTCGCGGTTCCAGCCAGGGCAAAGGCAAGACCCAGACCAAGGCCAAGAGCAAGAAGAAGGCGGCGCCGAGCAAGGGGAAGCGCTCGTCGGGGGCCAAGGCCGCGTCGTCGGCGAGCAAGAAGCGTTCATCCAAGAAGAAGGGGACGGCCGCGAAGCGCTCATCCCGGTCCAAGTCGACGAAGAGCTCGTCGGCCAAGGCCCAGGAGGACACGTCCGCCTCCGGCGGTAGCGGGCGCCGTAGCCGCAGGACGACCACCCGCACCCGCAACTTCATCCCCGTCTAACCCATGGCCGGACCGTCGATCCTGGCGATCCTCGTTGCGCACGGTTCCGCCACGCGACTGGGCGACGTGCTGGCCGCGCTGAAGGAGCAGTCCCGCCCCGTCCGCCTGGTCGTGGCGGCGCTGGGGGACGTGCGGCTTCCGGACACCGGGCCCCCGGTCGACCGGGTGGTCGAGCTCCCCGCGGGAACCGCCTTCGGCCACGCCGTGAACCATGCGGTGGAGGCCGCCGGGGGAGACGAGCCCTACCTGCTGATCGTCCAGGACGACGCGGCTCCCGCTCCCGATGTCGCGGAGCTGCTGCTCGAACGGGCGTCCGCCTCCTCGGACGTGGCCGCCGTCGGGGCCAAGCTGGTGTCGTGGGACGATCCCCAGCTCCTCCAGGAGGTCGGCGGCTCGATCGACCGGTTCGCCGTCCGGCGGACCGGGCTGGACGCCGAAGAGGTCGACCACGGCCAGCACGACGGCACCGCCGACGTCTTGTTCTGCTCCGCCGCCTGCCTGCTCCTCCGGCGGGATGCCTTCCGCGAGGCGGGTGGCTTCGACCCTGCGATGTGGCCCCTGTACGAGGACGTGGACCTCGGCTGGCGGCTTCGCTCGGTCGGCGCCCGCGTGGTCGTGGAGCCACGTGCGCGCGTCCGGCACGCCGCCGCGATGTCGAGCGGGACCCGGCGGGCCGCGGGTCCCGAGTTCGGCACCGTCGCCCTGCGCGTCCACGCCGAGCGGGGGCGCCTGCGCTTCATGTTGAAGAACTACCGTCCGTTGTCGCTGGCGTTGATCGTCCCCCAGTACCTGCTGGTGGCGCTGGGCACGGTCGTCTTCGGTCTCGCGCGGCGGGAGTTCTGGCGGATCCGGGTGCTGCTCACGGCGTGGCTGCGGATCGCCCGCGACCTCCCGGCGGTGCTCGACGCGCGGCGCAGCCTCCCCGAGGGTTCGGTGGACGACCGGGAGCTCCTCCAGCTCGCGTCGCGGCGGGCCCTTGCCGAGCGGCGCTACGAGCGCGTGGCGACGGTCGCCGGCGTCATGGAGAGCTTCGAGCGGCTGGAGGAGCGGATCCGCGTTTCCCTGCGCGATCCGGTCGTGTGGACGGGGATCCTCGCACTCGTGGTGCTCGTGCTCGCCCTGCGGTCCTTCATCTTCGCCGGCACCTTCACCCTCGGTGAGCTCCGGCCGTTCCCCCGGCTGGGTGGGGCGTTGTCGGCGTACCTTGCACGGCTGCGGCCCGAGGGATTCGACCTCGCGACGCCTGCCGGTCCGGGACTCGTGGTCCTCGGAGCGCTGCGGTCGCTGGTCGGCGGCAGTGCGGCACTGGCACAGAAGCTCGTCCTGCTGCTGCCGCTGATCGCGGCGGGCTTCGGGGCCGTCCGGCTCGGCTGGGTGCTGGGGATCGGCGGCCGTGGACGGCGGTGGGTGGCGCTGTTGGGGATGGTGAACCCCGTCACCCTCGTGCTTCTCCGCGAGGGGGCTGTCGGGGGCCTCGTGATCTGGTCGGCGTCGATGTGGGCGGCGGCCTCATTGCTCGTCCCGCCCCCGGAAGACGAGGACGGACGGGAGCGGTGGCGGCGGCGGTCGCGCTGGGCGCTCGGATGGGGACTCGTCGGAGCGCTCCACCCGCCGGGGGTGGTGTGGCTGGCCGTGCTGGGACTCGCCGCCACGGTGGCGCGGACCGGTGACGGTGGAACGCGCCACCGGCTGCGCCTGATCGGCATCGGTTTCGGCGGCGCGGTGGCGCTTTCGTTGCCGTGGTCGCTGACCTGGTTCACGCTGCGGTCGCCGCTGATCGGACGGGCCCCCGGGACGGTGGTCGCCGACCCGGGCGGCTTCGCCGGGGCGGTGCTCGGCGGCGGGTGGCCGTGGGCGCTGTGGACGGGTATCGCGCTCGCCGCCGTGTACCTCGTGGGCCTCACGCGCACCACCGTGGCGCTGATCGGACTCGCGGGGTTCGTCTGGCTCGGCGGGACGGTGGGCTTCGTGCCCCGCAGCAGCGCCCTGGCCGCAGCGGGCTGGTGCACGCTCGCACTGCTGGCCTTCGTGACCCGCAGGGTCTCCGATGAGCTCCCCACCTACGCCCTGGGGGCCAGGCACGCGGCGGTGATCGGCACAGCCGTGGTCGTGGGCGTCGCCTGGGCCGGAGGAGCGCTCGCCGGGGTGCAGGCCGGTGCACCCGCCCGGACCGTGCCTGTGGTGTTGGCCGAACAGCAGGCCACCGGCCGGGTGCTCTGGGTCGCCGAGGCGGGACCGGGGTTGTCCACCTGGGCCACCGACGGCTTCACCGAGGAGCTGACGGCGTTCCCGACCGGCGACGGTCCGGAAGCCCGGCTGGTCGCCCAAGCGTTGCGGGCGGCGCGGGAGGCCAGGACCCACCGGCTCGGGGGCATCCTGGCGCTCACCAACGTCTCCCACGTGGTCGCCCTGGACCGCACGGCGAACCGCGGTCTCGAGGGGCAGGCGGACCTGTCGCCACAGGAGGAGCAGGCCGGGGCGGTCGTCTACCGCAACGACGCCTGGGCCGGACCCGCGATCCTGATGGCGGATGAACCCAGCGACCCGCTGAGCCCCCAGGGTCTCGCGGACGTCGTCCGCGAGATGGGCGGCATCGAGGCCTCGGTGTCCGACGACCGGCTCGCCGTCACCGTGCCGGAGGACGCCGTCGGCGTCGTGTATCTCGCCGTGGGGGCACGGTCGGGCTGGAGCGTCGGGGCCGTGGACGGGACCCCGGCCGCCGCGGGCGTGTGGGTCCCCGCCGGCCGGCTCGAGGGCCGCACGGTCGCGTCGCCGCCGCTCGGCTGGACGCGCCTCCTGTACCCCGTGCAGGCCATGCTGCTGCTGACACTGGTGGTGCTGTGGCTCGGGGCTGTGTACCTGACGGGTCCCGAGGCCGTCCGGCGGCGGCACGGAGCCGCCCTCGACCTGCGTCCGCCCGGCCTGCCCAGGCCGGCGCTCGTGCTCCCGGCGCTCGGCCTCGTCGCAGCCGCATGGGTGGGGTGGGGGGCGCCGGTGGCCCGCGCGGCCGAACCCTTCCTGTCGGCGGCGTGGTACTGCCCACCCGCCGGCGAGAACTTCCAGCAACGGATCGCCGTCGCCAATCCCGGCCGGAGCCGCGTGCCGTACGCGATCCGCACCCACTTGGCGGCGGCGCCGACGGAGTCCGGCGTCCTGTCCGGCCGGGGGCGCGCCACCTTCGAGGCCGATCCGGAGGAGGGGACCGTCGTGGAGACCTACGGTCGTCGCGTCGTCGTCGCCTCCGAGGTGACCCGTGGCGACAACACGGATGCCTCGCTGTGCGCCCAAGCCGCATCCGCCACCAACCTGTTCCCCGAGGGCGGACGCTTCGCGCTCCGTGCCGTCCCCCGTCTGTTCGAGGCGTACGTGCTCTACAACCCGTACCCGGACCTCGCCCGTGCCGCGGTGCGCTTCATCTCGCCCGACGAGACGATCGCTCCTCCGGCGCTCGCGGACCTCCGCATCGAGCCCGGCGGCTACCGCGTGATCACCCCGGAGGCGGAGTTCGAGCCGATGCTCGATCTCTCCGCCGAGGTCACCGTCTGGCAGGGTCGGGCGATCGTCGCCCGGCGGCTGCGAACCGAGGAGGATCTGTCGTGGTCGATGCCCACCGAGCCGGTCAGTGCAGGGGTCCTTCCGCGTGCCGCCACCCGGGGTGCCACGACGATGCTCATGGCCGTGAACCCCGGAGACCGCCCGGTGCAGATCTCGCTGCTCATGCTGGGCGAGGAGGGGACCCTTCCCAGGCAGACCTTCGAGGTCGACGCTCGCAGCAGGGTGTCCTTCGATCTGGGGGACGTGGCGCCCGACCTGCCCGGCATGATCGCGCGGGTGACCGCAGCGCGGCCCCTGGCGATCGAGAGTCTCGTCGTCCCCGATGACCGGGCCGCCGTCTCGGTGATGCCTCCGCTGCGCCCGGCCTCGAGATGGGCGCTGCCGATCGGAGAGGACCGCGCGCTGCTCGTCGCCAACCCCGGCAACACGGCCGTCCGCGTCGAGATCGAGCGACTCGGGCCCGGCGGCGCCATCCGGCCGATGACCGTCGGCCCCGGACAGATGGAGGCCGTGGCGCTGCAGGGCAGCCAGCCGTTCGGGCTCCTGCTGCGGGTGCGGGGCGGGGCCGTGACCGCCGCGGTGGTCGGGCCCAAGGGCACCGTCCCGGGCCTCCCGCTCGACTGAACGGATCACCCACGTGCGGGCGACCGTCCGGCATCGGAGTGGGTCAGTTTGCCTGCACTCCCGCAGCCGGAGCCTCGGGCTCCTCCTCGGCGGGCTTGGGTTGAGGGTGCTCTTTCGCCTCTAGAAGCTCCACGATCCCCCTGATCGTCCAGGCATGGTCGGCTACACCAGCCGCCACGGCGGGGGTCGTGCCGAGCGTTTGGTGGATCCTGACGAAGTTGTAGTGCATGAAGTGCAGGCTCACCGCGTGTGTCAGGTTCTCGATCCTCTTCGAGAAGGCACTGGTCAGGCGGGTGAACAGCCGCATCCCCATCCGCATGATGAGGTTCTGCCACTCGACGTAGCTCGTGTTTATATGGGCAGGGTCGGGGTCACCGAAGATCGGAATCTCCTGAACTCCAGTGCAGCGGGACGGTGAGTACCGCCGTTGTTCTTCATTGGACGGGCTCCCGTAAAGCTTGACGAGCATGGCGTAGTCCACGTCGTTTCCCGAACATGCCCTCGACGGCGGTGAGGTAGGGCCGGTGCCCATCGGTGTCAACTGGACCCGGTGGGCCAACCGTTGACACAACGCCATGATGAAGGCAACGGCGTCAGTGGTATGACGCTCTCCGATCAGCCAGGCGGGGACGAGCTTGGTGTCAGCGTCGAGGGCCGTCCAGGTTCATGCGGCCCTGTATCCGAAGGTGCCCTTGTGCTGCTCGGGGACGTTCTTCTGCTTCGCGTAGGAGAATGACCAAGCCTCGTCGCACTGGAGGCACTCGCAGGTGAGCCCCCCGGAGCCGTTCGATCCTGGTAGCCGTCGCAGACGGATCCAAGGTCGGCCAGGAGCTCGACGACGGTGTTATTTGCCACGCCGGTCACGTGGACGGCTGGCCGGATGCTCATGCCCTCGACAAGACATCCACGACCCTTGTGCCCGACGCTCCCCTCTGAGGCGATTCATACTGAACATTACGCTCGTGGCGACAGCGACTTCCAGTCGCTACCCTAAATTTAGCTGTTCTGCTATACTCTACTCCGTTCGAAGGAGATTTAGTGGGAGGCCTAAGTGATGGCGGAAGTCAAGTTCAAGAACCCGTATCGGCCGGGCGCGGGACACATGCCGCCCTACCTCGCTGGACGCGAGGAGGAGTTCAAGGAGTTCGCCCGCCTGCTAGAGCAGGACACGATCCTCGAGAACATGGTGCTCACCGGCCTGCGAGGCGTTGGGAAGACGGTACTGCTTGAGCGCTTCAAGCCGCTCGCCATGGAGTCAGGTTGGCTGTGGGTGGGAGCCGACCTGTCTGAGTCGGCAAGCATCAGTGAGGAGGCTATCGCCACGCGGCTTCTCGCGGATCTAGCGGTCGCCACGTCGGGATTCGAGACCGACATAGACGTTGAGGAGAGATCGCCGGGCTTTTCAGCAACCCCAACCAGGACATCAAAGATGTCCCTATCCCATGGCGTGCTGGAAGCGGTCTACAGCCAAACTCCGGGCTTGGTCCTCGACAAGCTAAAGGCCGTACTTGAGTTCGTATTCAACGTTGTTGATCGACACGGTCGTAAGCGAATAATCTTCGCCTACGATGAAGCACAAAACCTCTCCGACCACGCACATAAAGACGAATTTCCCTTGTCCCTTCTTCTCGACGTATTCCAGTCATTACAGCGGAAGAATATCCCCTTCATGCTGATCCTAACCGGCCTTCCCACGCTATTCCCGAAGCTTGTGGAGGCGCGCACGTTCTCCGAGCGCATGTTCAGGGTCGTTATGCTGGGCCGGCTCGACCGCAAGGGCAGTGAGGATGCCATCCTCAAACCAATTGAGACTGCGAACTGCCCCGTGCGCTTTGATGAACAGTCTGTCGGGGTGGTGTGTGACCAGTCGGGTGGCTATCCCTACTTCATCCAGTTCATCTGTCGTGAAGTTTTTGACGTGTTCATCCAACAAACGTCAGAGAACGAAGCGGCCAGTGTCCCCGTCGATGCGATTCAGCAGAAGTTGGATACAGACTTCTTCTCCGGCCGCTGGGGCAAGGCTACCGACCGGCAACGCCACCTTCTTTGGGTAATAGCGACACTCGGAAAAGACGACGAGGAGTTCACCATCCAGCAGATCGTCGCACAGAGCAAGCACTTGCCTGGAAAGAGCTTCTCCTCAAGTCACGTCAACCAGATGCTGGCCAGCCTCAGCGATCAGGGGCTAATCTATAAGAACAGGTTCGGTAAGTACTCGTTTGCTGTCCCTCTGCTCGCTGGGTTCATTCAGAGGACCTACGAGCGGTCCATCGAGAGCGTGCAGCCTTCCTAGCTATCTCGCGCCGACGCTCCTGGCGACAGCTTTTCGTGATCGCTAACAACGAGTGTGGAGTGGGCCGGAAACGGGTACTGCGGCTCATGCGCCAGGCGGGGCTGTTGGCGCCCCAACGTGGGAAGCGGCGCCGTAAGCCCCGACCCCACGACGGCACCATCATCCCCCAGCCCCGGATGTGCTGTGGGGCACCGACGCCACCATGGCCTACACCCAAAACGACGGCTGGGTATGGGTCTTCGCCTGTGTCGAGCACTTCACGGCCGAAGGATGGGTGTCGGTCGAGGTAGGCGAACCGGTCCCCGCGTTTGGTCAAGCCCATCTACGACGGGGAGTGGCTCTTCGTCACGACTGGGGCCCCCAGTACACCTCGGGCCACTTCCAAGGCGCCCTGGCGAAGGCTGGGCATCGAAGATTCCCAGCCTTCGCCGGCGAGCCGCCGTGCAACGGTTGCGCCGAACGGTTCATCCGCACCCTCAAGGAGCAGGTGATCTGGGGGCGTATCTACACCACGATCGACGAGCTGCGCGAGGCGATCGCTGCGTTCATCGACCTCTACAACGACCAGTGCCTCATCGAACGTCACGGCCACCGGACCCCTCGCGAGGTCTACAACCCAGACCCAGACGGAGGCAGCGGCATGAAACCAGCCGCTGTATAGCCGCCTGAAGACCGTCAGGCCGATACTCGACGGCCGGTAGCCAGCAGGGCGTTTGCAGGTCGGCAAGGAATATCAGGAAGTGTCCAAGAACCGGGACCGGTTCACCGGAACGATCTCGGCGAGCTTGTTCAGGTCGGTGGGCTTGCGGCGTTTCTTCGCCATGCATCGAGCATGCAAGAGTGCTCAAGCAGGGCAGGAGTCGCTCCCGTTGAGCTGGGTGTCTGTACCAGCGCCTAACCGGCTTGAGAATCGCTCCGGATCAGTTCCTCTGCGGTTGGCATGTCCTCGCGCTTGCGCGGAGAAGGCAGCGGCAGGTCCTCGACGGTCGCGGGCTGCGGTCCGAACTTTCCGTGCCGGCGCTTGAGCATCATGAGAACCTCGGCAACACGGATCAGCTGAATATCGAGCCCCTCGTCCCGCTTCGCGCGTGCTACTTCCTCAACAGCACCGCGACCGAAGCTGAACGAGATGATGTACCCCTTCGAGTGACCAGCCCGTCTGATCGCGGTCTCGAAGTTGTCCACGACGTTGCGGCCCACGCGCTCCGTTTGCTTGACCTGGATCGGGTCTCGCGTGAAGAACCAGTAACCGTCGATCCCCATGTCCCCGACCTGGCGCGGGGATTGCATACCGTAAACGGCGTTGATGATCCAGTTCTGGAACTCGAAAGGCTTAAGTTCTTTCAGATCCTTAACGGTCTGAACAGCATTGACAATATTGGGACTACAACCGAGCTTCAGCAGCCTTCGCCGCATGATTTCGATGGCCGTCGCGGAGATGTCGATACCGATCCACTTCCTCTCCAGCCGCTCAGCGACGGCGACCGTGGTCCCGCATCCGCAGAACGGGTCGAGCACCAAGTCGCCTTCGTTGCTGCTCAGCCGGATAATCCGCTCCAACAGAGCCTCGGGCTTCTGTGTGGGGTATCCGAGTCGTTCTGCGGCCCTGGCGTTGATAGGAGCGATATCCGTCCATACGTCCCCGAGCGGCATGCCGCGTTGTTCGTCCAAGTACCGCTTGAGCCTGGGAACGCGCCCAGGAGCCGTCTGCACGACGAGGCCTTCCTCGTACGCCTTCTGCATGCGCTCTCGCGTCCAGCGCCACACCTTCGTAACGCCGAGGAACTCGTATGTGAGGTTGGGCCGATCCTGGTTGGGATTGATCAGGCTGGTGAGTTGGTAACGACGCCCATCGGGGTCGCGCTGGCTGTATTTGGCGGCGGTCTTGGGATCAAGATCCGTTTCGTCGTACGACTGGAACACCGCATCAGCGTTCCAGGTGGCTCCGTCGCTCTTCTGGTACGACAGCAGAACGTCGTGGTTGGTGGGGAGTCGCTTTGTCATCAACCCCTTCGCTAGGGAACGCTGCCAGATGATCTCGTTGCGGAAGTTGGGCATGCCGAACACCCTGTCCAGCATCTGCTTCAGGTAGTGACTCGCGTGGGGGTCGCAGTGTAGGTACAGCGAACCGGTTGGTTTGAGAACCCGGTACAGCAGCTCAGCACGGAGCCGCATCCAGGCGACGTAGTGCCCGATCCCTCCGGCCCATCGGTCCTCGAACGACCGCACTTCGGCTTCCTCGCCCCAGATGACCTCGTAGATGCGGTTGGAGAAGAACGGCGGGTCCAGATACACGAGATCAATCGATGCCTCCGGCAGCTCCATCAGGACGGCCACGTTATCGTCCCGGTAGAGGATGCCGGTATCGACAGGATCGTCAAAGAGCGTCATGTGCTGCCCACCGTTAACACAGGGCGCTTATTGTCGCTTAGAGGTGGCAGTGTTACAAGCTTCTCTAACTCAGGCCTCTGTCCACGCCGCCAGTCAGAAAACTGACCCCGTTCCCAACGTCTTACCCTGCAGATCTGCTACATAAGCAACCTATCAGCGCGTCCGGGAGGGTCATTTTCGAACCGATCACCCCTGTGACCTGCATGAAAGAAGAAGAGGAGGCGAGGCCTCCTCTTCGTGTTTTCTCCCGGAAAAGCGAACTCCCGAGGGGCTGGGCCCATCGGGAGTACCCCACCAACATACCGCAGCTTCCCCTCCACGTCAAATCGGATGGCTCCAGGCGTGAAGGTGCTTGCCGGAGGCGCTTCGGGGCCCTAGATTGTGGCATGCGTCGTTGCACGAAGACCGCGTGCGGCCGGGAAGCGGCCGCGACATGTGAGTTCAACTACGCGGAGCGCCGGGTCTGGATCGGGCCGCTCTCGAACGAGGCCTACCCCTCCGCGTACGATCTCTGCGGGGATCATGCCGCCACGCTGCGCGTGCCGGTGGGGTGGGAGTTGCAGGATCTCCGCCCCCGGCCGGAGGCGCAGGCGAGCCTCCTCCCCAACTAGGGACTCCGGCGGTCGCGGCCGGCTCCCGCGGTTCATCCGTCCCCCGAAAAGGGCCCGGGTCCGGCTATGCTTATGTAGCACCGTAACCCAAGAAGGAGCTTACTGGCCGTAATGCCCATCTCGAGAGATCTGATCCGGGAGATCCGGCGCCTGGACGCCTACGACCTCCGGCGCCTCCAGATGCTGATCCGGGGGCTGCTGATGGAGGAAGACCCGCCCGGCCCCGGGACGACCGGAAAGATCACCTTCCGCCAGGAGATGGTGAAGTGCGGCAAGCAGGGCTGTTCGCGCTGCCCCCACGGGCCGTACTGGTACGCCTACTGGCGGGAGGGGGGCCGGATGCGGTCACGGTACGTGGGCAAACACCTGCCGGGCGAGACCACCCCGGCCCCGGACTAGTACCGGGTGACCATGCAAGATGCCGCGGCGTACCTATGGTCCACCTTTGTTCCTTTGACGACCATATGGATGTAGGGAGAACCCGAAGGAGGCCACCATGACGTGCAGCGAGTGCGGAGCGGGAAACGTCGGAGAGATCCAGTTCTCCACCGTCGCCAGTGGGGCGCGCTTCAACTACTGCCGGCACTGCGAGACCACGTGGTGGCTCGCAGACGAGCGGCAGATCGAACTGGACGCCGTCCTGCAGGCCGCCCGGGTGCTGTCCCGCTCCTGAACGTCCGGGGTACCCGGTATCCTTGTGCCGTGCTGCTCTGGTTCAGGTCCACCGCGCTGTACGCCCGGCTGTCGCGGTACCCGACACTTCACCAGTTCGTCCGGTACGCGCTCGTCGGGGTGCTGAACGTCGTCACCTACTTCGCGCTGTTCAACCTGCTGCTCTGGGCCGGTCTGCACATTTACCTCGCGAACGCCATCGCCTTCCTGATCACGAGCATCAACTCCTTCGTCCTGAACAAGCTCTGGGCCTTCAAGGACCACCGTCGCGAGGGTGTCGTCCGCCAGTACACGATCTTCGTGTCGTTCACGCTCATCGGACTCGCCATCAACACCGCGGCGCTCACCGTGTTCCTGATCCCGCTGGGCCGGTACGGCATCATCGGCAAGAACCTGGCGGCGCTGCTCGCCCTGCCGTTCTCGGTGGCCTGGAACTTCCTCAGCTACCGGAAGTGGACCTTCAAGCCCGCCGTCCGAGCCGGCGCCGCATCGACCAGATCTCCCGGATCGTCCGTGCGATGACTTTCGGCGTGGCCCCCTTGGGCCGGCCGGCGGTGCGGGGGTGGTGCGGGATCCCCACCTCGACGATCCGGTAGCCGGCCTTCCGGCTGCGGATCAGCAGTTCGGGTGAGATGAACGCCGACCGGGACTCCAGGACGCCGAGCACGTCGTCCAGGACCTTGCGCCGGAACAGCTTGAAGGCGCAGTCCACGTCCCGGAGGTGCAGGCCGAAGGTCAGCTCGAGCACGAGGTGGTACACGCGCGCCACCACCAGACGGTGCCAGGGATCGTTGCGCTTGATCCGGTAGCCGGCGACGACGTCGGCCTCGCCGAGACGCTCCACGAGGCGCCCGAGGTCGGTGAGGCGGAACTGGCGGTCGGCGTCCGTGAAGAACACCGCCTCCCCGCGGGCCTCCCGCAGGCCCGTGCGCAGCGCGTGCCCGTACCCGAGGTTGCGTTCGTGTTCGACCAGGCGGACCACGTCCGGATGCGCCTCGGCGTACCGCCGGACGACGGCCGCCGTCGCGTCCGAGGAGCCGTCGTCCACGACGATCAGCTCGAAGCGGTCGGCGAACGCGCCCAGCGTGGCCAGGCCCTCCTCGAGCAGGGGGCCGACGTTCTCCTCCTCGTCGAACGCGGGAAAGAAGCAGGAGAGGAAGCCGATCCGGTCCAGTCGCCGCTCCTTTCGATCCGCGCCCCGCGCCGGTCCGGCGCGGGGCGGCCCCTACGGTACCGGTCCGAAGCCGGGCCGCGGGGCGATCCCCCCTCTATGCTTTCGAGGTGCTCGACTTCGAATCGCTCAAGGACGCCTCCCGCCGGGCCGCCTGGTGGGCCTCGACCCGCAGGGGGCTCGTCTGGATGACCCTGGCGGGCCTGGCGCTGCGCCTGGTCCTCGCCGTCGTGTCGACCGGGTTCCCCTTCGACATGGCCTCCTTCGCCGGGTGGGCCGGCCGGCTCGCCGAGGAGGGGCCGCTGGGCTTCTATCCCACCGAGGGGGAGGAGTTCTTCGTCGACTACCCGCCCGGGTATCTGTGGGTCCTGTGGGTCCTGGGCGTGGTATCGCGGGGGCTGACCGGGGGGGCGCCGTCGGAGTTCCTGCTGAAGCTGCCCGCGATCGGTGCGGACCTCGGGATCGCCTGGGTTGCCGCCGCGCTGGCCGCGCGACTCACCCCGGTGACGATCCGCCGCCGGTTCCCGGTGCGGGGCGTTGTCGCCGCGGCGGTCCTGTTCAACCCGGCCCTGATCTTCGTGTCCGCGGTGTGGGGGCAGGTCGACGCCCTCCTCGCCCTCCTCGTCCTGGCCTCTTTCTGGTTCCTCGCAACCGGGACCCCCAGCTTCCGCCGCGAGGCGGCCGGGATGGCGCTGCTGGCGCTGGCGGTCGGGACGAAGCCGCAGGGGATCTTCGTCCTCCCCTTCGTGGTGCTGCTCCTGCTGTGGCGGCACGTGCGGGGTGCCGTGGCTGGCCGGGAGGAGCGCGGCGCGGGCGCCGCGGCCCTGGCCGGGATCGGACGCGTCGCCGCCCTTGGCGCGGTGTCGCTCGGAACCGGGATCGCGCTGATGGCGAGCTTCGGCGTGGGACCGGTGCAGGCGGTGCGGTTCTTCGCGGAGGCCGGCAGCACGTACACCGTGACGAGCGTGTTCGCCTTCAATTTCTGGGGGGCGGTCGGGTTCTGGCGTTCCGACCTCCATGACACGGCCGCCGGGGAGGCCGTCAGACTCGCCGGCGTCCCCGCCTTCTATCTCGCGCTCGCCGCCTTCGGGGCCGGCACCGCGGCGCTCCTGGGCCGGGCGTGGCTCGCGCTTCGCCGCGGCGAGATGGAGGCCCGCGTGCTCGTCTTCGGTGGCGTGGCGATGATCTGCCTCGCCTTCGCCGTGCTCACCCGGATCCACGAGCGCTACCTGTTCCTGGGACTCGCCTGCCTCGCACCGCTGGTGGCCTGGCCCTGGATGCGCCGCGCCTATGTGGGTCTCTCGCTGGCCTACCTGGTGAACGTGTGGTTCCCGTACGTGTACTACCTGGAGTTCGACGGTCAGTCCGCGCCCCGGCTCGGCCCGGTGTTCGACATCCTCTACGGCCGGGGGCTCGACAGCCCGCAGCTGCGCACGATCAGCGTGCTCACCGCCGTGGCCTGTCTGGCGGTGGCCTGGCTCGGCTGGCGGTGGTTCCGCGTGCCGCCGGAGCCGCCCCCGGCCCCCGGCCCGACGTCCGGACGGACGCCGGAGGCCGATGCTCCTCTCGTCGCCTCTGCGCCCGTGGAGGCCGCCCCCCGGCCCCCGTGGCGTCTGACGCTCCATCCGGTGGGGCGGCGCGGTGCGGCCCTGGCGCTCGTCGCGTTCCTCGTGGTGCTGGCCACCCGCCTGGCCTGGGTCGGGGAGCCGCCGGGGATGTATTTCGACGAGGTCTACCATGCCCGGACCGCCGGCGAATACCTCCAGGGCAAGGACGTGTACGAATGGACGCACCCGCCGCTGGCCAAGGAGCTGATGGCCGCCTCGGTGCGCGGTGTGGGCGGGATCGGGGCGCGTGGACGGGGGGAGCTGGCCGACGGCATGGACTCCGGGATGGTCGACGCACACGGGTCGACGGTGGTGTGGGCGGCTCCGGGGGCCGTGCAGTGGGGCCGGCTCGACGGGTGCGAGGTCCGGCCCCGGGGCGGCGCCGTCCGGACGACCGTCACGCCCACCGCCGTCGCCGTGTGGGATGAGGGGGCCCTGCTCGGCGGGACCGGCCGCGAGGGCCCGGTGCTCGCGTTGCTCGACGCCGGCGGCGAGCAGTGGCGGGTCCCGGTTCCGGCCGTCCCGGAACGCATCGCCACGATCGACGGTGCCGGATTCGTCGTGGGCGTCGACGGATCCCTGGGCATGGTCGACCGCGCGGGGGAGTTCGTGCCGCTCGCCCCCGGTGCCCTCGGGCTCGACGCCGACCGGCAGGAGCGGGTGGTGTGGGTCTCCTTCCCCGCCGAGGGCAGGGTGGCCGCCTACGGGACCGGGGGCCAGGTGCGGGAGGCGACCGTCCAGGGGCAGCCGGCGGCGCTCGCCGTGGCTCCCGAGACCTCCCGGCTGCTCGTCGCCGGCGACCAGGGCCTGGAGAGCGTGGACGCCGATGACGCCCGCCACGAGGCCGTGCTCGGCGAGGTGTCGGCGGACCGGCTCGCGGCCGTTCCCGGATCGGGTCTCGTGTGGGCCTTCGACGGCGACGAGGCCCGGCTGATCGAGCCCCTCGGGATGTCCACGATCGGACGCGCCGAGCTGCCTGAACCGCCGCTGGCGGTCTCCGGAGCCACCGAGGGGACGGTCCTCGCCGTTTCGTCGTCCGGGATCACCTGTCTCGGAGGCCGTCCGGCCTTCGGGTGGCGGTTCGGAAGCGCGATCTTCGGCGCGGCCATGGCCGCGCTGGCGGCGCTGATCGCGCTACGGATGTTCGGCAGCACGCTGGCGGCGGGCCTGGCGGCGCTGTTCGTCGCCGTGGACGGCCTCGCCTTCACGCTGGCCCGGATCGCCATGAACGACAGCTACGTCACCGCGGGGATCCTCGCCGCCTGGTTCTGCGCGCTGTCATGCCTGTACCGGACGGGGGCGGCGGTGGTGCCCGAAGGCGACGCGGAGGAGGAAGCGGCGGCGGATGTCAGGTCGCGGTGGCCTGCCGTGGGGTGGATGGCCCTCACCGGGCTGTCCCTGGGGTTCGCGGTGGCGTCCAAATGGGTCGGGCTCTACGCCCTCGGAGGCATCGGTTTGCTGTTCCTGTGGGACCTGTGGTCGCGGGGCCGCCGGGGTCTGTGGGGACTGGTGGGCGGGCCGGTGATGGCGCTGATCGCGATCGGCGTCTTCCTGGTGCTGGTCCCCGCCGGGGTCTACGTGGCCTCGTACATCCCGTACTTCGCCCTCGGGAACTCCTTCGGCGACCTGCTGGAGCTCCAGCGGGGGATGTACACCTATCACGCTCACCTCACGGCCACCCACCCGTTCGGGTCGCCGTGGTACGGCTGGCCGGTCGGTCACCGGGCCGTGTGGATCTACCTCGGGTCGGGAGGCGGGGGACGGGCGGAGATCTGGACCGTCGGGAACCCCGTGGTGTTCGTCGGGGGCCTGCTCGCGTTCGTCTCGCTGGCGGTGGCCGCCGTCCGGGCCCGGTCCGTCGCGTTCTCGGTGATCGTGTTCGCGGTTCTCGTCCAGTTCGTGCCGTGGACCCTGGTGGACCGGGTGGCCTTCCTGTACCACTACCTGCCGATCGTCCCGTTCCTGGCGATCGCGCTGGGCTGGTGGCTGGCGGTGGGGGAGCGGGGGATGTCTCGCCGGGGTGCGGCGGTGGCCGTGGCTGCACTGGCGACGGCCGTGTTCGTCGCCCTCCTGCCGGTCCTGGCGGGGATCTCGGTTCCCGACGCGTATCACGACGCGGTCCGCGCCGTGCTGCCCTGGGTGTTCTAGGGCTGCGAGCGCGCTCCGTCCGGAGCCGGTTCGCCCACGACCTCGGGGGCCGGAGACGCCGGTCCGGGGAGGCGGACCGTGAAGGTCGAGCCCCGGCCCCGCTCGCTGGACAGCAGTACCGTGCCTTCCATGGCTTCGGTGAGCTCCTTCACGATCGCCAGGCCGATGCCCGTCCCCCGGACGCGCCGGACCTCGTCCTGCTGGCCGCGGTAGAAGCGCTCGAACACATGCGGCTGCTCGTCGGCGGGGATGCCGATGCCCCGGTCGGTGACCGCGAGATCCACCCAGCCGTCGTCGGACTCCTCGACGGTCACCGTGATCGGTGCCCCCTCCGGCGAGTAGCGCGCGGCGTTGATGAGCAGGTTGTCGAGTACCTGCCCGAGCGCGGTGGCGTCGAACCACGCCTCGAGGTCATCCGGGGCGTGGAGGTCGACTTGGTGGCCGGCCAGCGTCGGCTCGAGCCGGCTCACCGTCTCCTGGACGAACGGTGCGACGTGGAGCCTTCCCGGGGTCAGGTTCAGCATCCCCGACTGGAGTCGCGAGAAGTCCAGGAGGTCGCGGATCCGATCGTCCAGGTCGCTCGCCTGGGTCTCGATCCGCCCGACCAGGTCCCGCCGCCGGTCGTCGGCCACGTCGTCCCAGCGTTCCCGGAGGGTGCTCGCGAACCCCGCGATCACCGTGAGCGGTGTCCGGAGCTCGTGCGAGACGGTGGACAGGAAGTCGTCCTTGAGCCTGTCCAGGGTCCGGAGATCCTCGAGCGTGGAGCGCTCGCGCTCGTAGGCGGAGGCGTTGGCCATCGCCACGCCCGCCAGCGCCGCCAGGGCCTGGAGCCTGGCGGTGTCGTCGGGGTTGGGATGGCTGACGGCCTCGAGGTAGCAGGAGAGCACGCCGACGACCGAGCCCTCGAGCGGGATCGGGACGCTGCAGACCGAACGCCACGTCCGGGGCAGGACCGTTCCCTCGAGGGCCGGGGGGCCGTACCGTCCGTGGGCGGGGTCCGGCGCCCACACCGGCTGTCCCGTCCGGCGGGCGACGGCGGGTGAGGACTCGCCGAACACCGGATCCAGCGCCGGCAGCCATAGGGGCTCGACCACACTGGTGGGAAGCTTCGAGCGGCCGGCCGCCGAGAAACCGTCCCCGTCGGGGAGCCAGACGATCGCGAAACCCGCCTGCATCACCCGGACCGTCTCTTCGGCGAGGGCGGACAGGATCTCCTGCCGGTCGAGGTCCGCGTTCAGCTGCAGGGCGGCCTCGTGGAGTTGCAGCGACGCATCCCGCTCCGAGTGCAGCCTGCTCGCCATGCCCCCGACCACGAGGCCCTGCACCAGGGTGAGGCCGAGCACGTAGGTGATCGAGTCCACCGTGAGGGGGAACCCGAACTCCTGTGCGGCGTTGTAGCGCACCAGCGCGTAGAAGACGCTCGCGAACAGGGCCGTGCCCACGGCCCCGCGCATGTCGTACCGGTAGGCCGCCTCCAGCTGGACGATCAGGAAGAGAACCCACTGGGTCGCCGCGGGCTGGTCGAGGTACAGCCAGACCGTCGCGCAGACGACGAACACGTCCACAGCGAACATCGCGAAGGCCGTCGGGCGGGCGATGCGCCCGCGCCGCAACGACGGCAGCAGGGCGAGGTTGGCCGCGACCAGCAGGCCCCCGAGGCCGAAGGTGGCCGGGATCAGGTAGCTGCGCGCCTGCGGCCCGGGTTGGATCAGGGTCCCCTGGACGAAGACGAAGGCCGCCGCCACCCAGCGGGCGTAGGAGAGCGACCGCTCGACCCCCCAGGGGGCCGGTTGCGTCGCATCGGGCGCTTCGGCCACGCCGTTCCTTCCTCCGGATCGAGCACGGGCGTCGTCGAGGAGCATAGGAGCGATCGGTGGCAGCGTCGAGCCAGCGTCGCTCAGGCCGCGTGTGCGAGGATTTGCGCCATGAGCTACGGCAAGATCTTCAAGGCCTACGACATCAGAGGCCTGTACCCGGAGGAGATCCACGAGGACGCCGCATACCGGATCGGCCGCGCGTTCGCGGTCTTCGCCGCCTCCGAGGCGGTGCTCGTGGGCCGGGACATGCGCGACTCATCGCCGTCGCTGGCCGAGACGTTCCTGCGCGGGGTCACCGACGAGGGCGTCGACGGCGTCGATCTCGGCCTGGTGTCCACGGATCTCGTGTACTTCGCCTCAGGACGTCACGACCTGCCGGGGGCGATGTTCACCGCGTCGCACAATCCGCCCGGATACAACGGGATCAAGATGTGTCTGGCGGGGGCGGCGCCCGTGGGCCAGGACACGGGGCTCGCCGAGATCCGGGCCCGCGCGGAAGCCGGTTCGGGCACACCGGACCGACCCCGCGGGTCGGTCCGGCGGATGGACGCCCTCGAGGAGTTCGTCGGCCATCTCGTGGGCATCGTCGATCCGGCCGCCATGCGTCCGCTGACCGTCGTCGCCGACGCCGCCAACGGCATGGGTGGACTGCTCGTTCCGGCCGTCTTCGAGCGGCTGCCCATGAAGCTGGTCCCCCTGTACTTCGAACTCGACGGGACGTTCCCCAACCATCCCGCCGATCCGATCCAACCGGAGAACCTGAAGGATCTGCAGCGCGCGGTGCTGGCCGAGGGCGCCGACGTCGGTATGGCCTTCGACGGTGACGCCGACCGCGTCTTCCTCGTGGACGAGAAGGCCGAGCCGGTCTCCGGCAGCCTCACCACCGCGCTCGTGGCCAAACGCATCCTCGAGCACAACCCCGGCGAGACGGTGATCCACAACGTGATCTGTTCGCGGGTGGTGCGGGAGGTGATCGAGGAGCACGGGGGCCGGGCGGTGAGCTCCAGGGTCGGTCATTCGTTCATCAAGGCCCTGATGGCCGAGACGGGCGCCGTCTTCGCCGGTGAGCATTCGGGGCACTACTACTTCCGGGACAACTTCCGCGCCGACTCCGGGATCCTAGCCGCCCTCTACGTGCTCGAACTGATGTCGGCGGCCAAGGCGCCTCTGTCCGCCCTGCTCGAGCCGCTGCGCCGCTACGCGAACTCGGGGGAGATCAACACCCCCGTCGACGACCAGCAGGCGACGATGGACCGGGTGGCAGCATCCTTCCCAGACGCCGATCAGGAACGCATCGACGGTCTGACCGTCTCCTACGACGACTGGTGGTTCAACCTCCGGCCGTCCAACACGGAGCCGCTCCTGCGGCTGAACGTGGAGGCCCGGGACGACGACACGCTACGGCGCAGGACCGAGGAGATCCTGGCCATCATCAGAAAGGGGTGAGCCGTGGGCATAGACAAGGAACTGCTCGACATCCTCGCCTGCCCGAAGTGCAGACAACCGGTGGAGGAGCGAACGACTCCGGACGGCGAGGTCCTCGTGTGTACGGCTCCGGATTGCCGGCTGGCCTATCCCGTCCGCGACGGCATCCCGGTGATGCTCGTGGGCGAGGCCACGCCTTGGAGCGGGTCCTGAGCCTGCTCGACCAGCCGGAGGCGGTCGCCGAGCGTGACCCGGGGAGGTCGCTGGACGCCGTCGCGTCGCTGCCGGCGCACGTGCGCGAGGCCGCCGCGGCCGGTGCCGCCGCGGGGGCCCGGCTCCCGGGAACCGACGACATCGATCACGTCGTGGTGTGCGGGATGGGCGGCTCGGCGGTGGGCGGCGACGTGCTCGCGGCGCTCGCCCGCGCCGCCGGTCCGGTGCCGGTGGTGGTCCACCGCGGGTACGGTGCGCCGGCCCACGTCGGGCCCCGGACGCTCGTGGTGGCCTCCAGCTACTCGGGGGGGACCGAGGAGACCCTCGACGCCTTCCGCGCCGCTCGCGATCGCGGGGCCACGGGTCTGGCGATCACGATCGGCGGGCGCCTGGGCGATGAGGCTTCGGCGGCCGGCTGGGAGGTGATCGCGCCCACCGACGGCCTGATGCCGCGTTTCGCGCTGGGATGGATGACGGCGGCTCCGGCGGCGGCGCTCGAGGCGGCCGGGCTGCTGCGTCCGGCGGTGGGCTGGGCCGACGGCGCGCCGGTGGCGCTCGGGCGCCGCGTGAGCGCCTGGGGGCCGGGCGCTCCCACCGACGCCAACCCCGCCAAGGGTCTGGCCCACGCCCTGCTGGGCGCCTCCCCGGTGATCTGGGGGGCCGAAGGCGCATCGGGGGTGGCCGCCGTGCGATGGAAGAACGACCTCAACGAGAACGCGAAGGTGGCCGCCCACGCCGCGGTGCTCCCGGAGCTCGACCACAACGAGATCGTTGGGCTGGCCGCCGAAGGGCGGCAGGGCCGGCCCACCAGCCGCAGCGTGCTGGTGTGCCTGCGCGAGAGCGTGGAGGATGAGCGGGTGGGGGCCAGGTTCGTGGCCTCGACCCGCGAGGTGGCGGCGTCCTTCGAACTCGTCTGGGAGGCCCGTGGCGAGGGAGACGACGCCCTCGTGCGGTTCCTCGACCTCGCGCTGCTCGGCGGGTTCGTGTCCGTGTACCTGGCGTTGCTGCGGGGGGTTGATCCCGTCCCCATCGAGGCGATCGCCCGGCTCAAGTCCGCCCTGGCGTAGGTTGGCGCGACGCATGGCTCCGATCCGGGGCCTGCTGTCTCTTGACACATACGTACGTGTGTGTTGTGATCCCCCACATGACGCAGCGCGACGCCCTCGGACGAAGGCGGGCCCCCGGCCAGAACCGGGGCCTGCGGCCGCTGTACCCACCGCTGCCCCGCGGCACGGAGTCCCGCTCGGTGCGTGTGGCCATGGCCCGCGAGGCCTGGGCTCTCGTCGACCGCTACCTCGCCGGCCGGCGCCGGACCACCGGCCCCCGGGCGCTCGGAGAGTTGCTGGAGCGGGCGGTGCGGCAGCACGAGCACGAGCGCGAGCGCGTCGCGGACTGGCAGGAATGGCAGATCCGCAAGGAGCAGCTGCTGCTTGCGCGGAGGACCGACGAAGCGGCGGCGTCATGACGCGCCGCCGCAACGAGGAGGGAACGATGACCGAGAGCCACATCGCCGACGCCAACCTGGCCGACGAGGGACGCCTGCGCGCCGACTGGGCGTCCAGCCAGATGCCCGTCGTGGCCACGCTCACGGAGCGTTTCACCACCGAGCAGCCCTACGCGGGCCTGCGGATCGGCGCATGCCTGCACGTCACCACGGAGACCGCCAACCTCGTCCGGTTGCTGCGGGCCGGCGGCGCCGAGGTGCTCCTGTGCGCGTCCAACCCGCTGTCCACCCAGGACGACGTCGCCGCGTACCTCGCCTCCGAGGGGGTCAAGGTCTATGCCGTCCGCGGCGAGGACAACGACACCTACTACGCCCACATCCGCGCCGTCCTCGACGCGAAGCCGCACCTGACGGTGGACGACGGCGCCGACCTGGTGTCGGTCATGCACCGCGAGCGTCCCGAGCAGGCCGATGAGACCGTCGGCGGCAGCGAGGAGACCACCACGGGCGTGATCCGGCTGCGCCAGATGGCCAGGGAGCAGGCGTTGCGGTACCCGATCGTGGCCATCAACGACACGCCCACCAAGCACCTGTTCGACAACCGGTTCGGCACGGGGCAGTCGGCCCTCGACGGGATCATCCGCGCCACCAACGTGCTCCTGGCCGGTCGCACCTTCGTGGTCTCCGGCTTCGGTGACTGCGGCCGCGGCGTGGCCTCGCGTGCCCGGGGGCTCGGCGCCCATGTGGTCGTCACCGAGGTGGACGAGATCCGCGCGATCGAGGCCGTCATGGAGGGCTTCCGGGTCATGCCGATGGCCGAGGCGGTGAAGGTGGGAGACATCTTCTGCACGGTCACCGGTGACCGGGACGTGATCCGCCTGGAGCACATCGAGGCGATGAAGGACGGCGCGATCATCTCCAACGCCGGGCACTTCGACCTCGAGATCGACGTCAAGGCACTGCGCAAGATCGCCGTGGAGACCAAGCGCGTCCGGGCCAACGTGGAGGAGTTCCGCCTTCCCGACGGCCGCCGGATCCGCCTGCTGGCCGAGGGCCGGCTGGTGAACCTCGGCGCCGCCGAGGGACACCCCGCCTCGGTGATGGACATGTCCTTCGCCGGGCAGGCTCTCGCGCTGCGCTGGCTCGCCACCGAGCACCGCGACGGGGGCCGGCTGCCGGTGGGCGTCCACGACGTGCCCGAACTGGTCGACCGGGAGATCGCGCGACTGAAGCTCGAGACGATGGGCATGCAGATCGACACCCTCACGCCGGAGCAGGAGGCCTACCTGTCCTCCTGGGAGCTCGGGACGTAGCCTTCACCGGCGCCCTCGCCGGAGGCCCCCGGGGCGGTGGTGGCCTCTGGGGCGTCGGGAGCTTCGCTTCTGGGCGACGTGTCACGGACGAGACTGATCACCGTCTGCCCCGGTTTGGGTGCCGGTTGGCTGTCCGCGGTGCACACGATGAGGTCGCCGCCCTCGCTGACCAGGAACAGCGGGATCACCTCGGTGTGGCGGCTCCTCAGGGCGTCCATGTCGAACTGCTTGGTGAGGGGGGTCGAGCGGATCTCGGCCCCCCCGGTGAACTTCATGGTGAGGGACGCGAAATCCAGGTCCCGTGAGAACAGGGTGCGGCCCCGCAGCTCGGTGGAGACCTTCTTGCCGCGCTCGTCGGAGGTCTCGTGGGAGAACTGGTAGACCTCGGAGCGCCCGAAGGTCTCCGAGAACCGGACCACCGCCAGGGAGTTGACCTCGTTGTTGGACGTCACCGCGAGCAGTCGTCCGATCCCGTCGAGGTCGATGCGGTCCATGAGGTCGTCGGCCAGGATGCTGCCGTGGTGGGTGGGGATCCCCTCCATCCGGGCGTTCTGGATGTTCTGGCGGTTCGTGTCCACGAGCAGCACCTGGAACCCCTCCGACATCAGCGCCTTCGCCAGCTCCCTGGTCCACGCGTAGGCACCGAGCACGAGGACACCCTGCTGCTTGCGTTGCGTGACCCCCAGCAGCCGGGCCACCGGGGTGGATGTCGCCGTGTAGAGCAGGACCGTCGCCACGATGACGAAGAACGTCTCCGCGACGAGCCGGTCGGCCCCGGCGATGTCGGTCTCGGCGAGGCGGATCGCGAAGACCGAGGACAGCGCGGCGGCGACGAAACCACGCGGGGCCATCCACGCGAGGAAGGCTCGCTCGTTGCGGCGCAGGCGCGAACGGGCCGTCGCCAGCGCCACCGCCACCGGGCGGGCCACGAGCACGAGCACGACGAGGAACAGCGCGCTGTACCAGCCGATCTGGGCGAGGTCGTCGGCTTCCAGGCGCGCGGCCAGAATCACGAACAGGCCCGAGACGATCAGGATCCTGAGGTTTTCCTCGAATTCGGCGATGTGGCGGACGGCGACCGTCCGCTGGTTCGCCAGGACCACCCCCATGACCGCCGCTGCGAAGAACCCGGACTCCGGCTGCATCGTGTTGGAGACGGTGAAGGCCACCACGACGAACATCAGCGTCGCGGGGTTCTCCAGCGGGTCGGGGATCCAGAAGCGGCTGAGCAGCAGCATGACGATCGCGGCGGCCATCGCTCCGATCGCGCTGCCGAGCACGACGGTCTGGATCACGCCGCGCAGCGCCAGGGTCGCCGCCTGGTCGAAGCCCTCGACGGCGATGGCCTGGAACACCAGGACCGCGAGCATGGCGCCCACGGTGTCCAACACCACCGTCTCCGACTTCAGGATCGATCCGAGCCGGCCCACGGGCCGGGCGTTCTTGAGGAGAGAGCCGATGACCGACGGCCCGTTCACGACCAGGACGGCGCCGAACAGGATCGCGATCCGGACGTCGAAGCCGAGCAGCGCCCAGGCGGAGGTGGCGGCGATCACCCAGGTCACCAGGGCGCCCACTCCGACCAGTCGCATCACGACTCCGCCGACCCGCTTCAGCTCGCTCCACCGCAGGGTGAGCGCGCCCTCGAACAGGATGATCGCGACCGACAGCGAGATCACGGGGGACACGAGGTCGCCGAGCACGTCGTCGGGGCGCAGGGCCCCGGTGACCGGGCCCGCCACGAGGCCGACGGCGAGGAGCACCAGGATCGAAGGCAGACGGGCCTTCCACGCCAGCCACTCGGCCCCCACGCCGAGAACGAGGATCGCGGCCAGACCTGCGAGCAGCTGCTGTTCGCCGAGCATCACGTGCTCACCCCTCGGGGGTGGGGGTCGGCGACGGCGTTGGGGTGGGGGTCGGGCTCGGGGTCGGGGACGGCGTGGGGCTCGGGGTCGGGGTGGGATCCGGGGTCGGTGGCGCGAGCGGATCCAGCCGCGTGGCACGGGAGGCGATCATGACCAACGCCACCGGACGCTGAACCTCCTTGGCCACGGCTTCCTGCACGTCCTCGACCTCTCGATGGGTTGGTTCCCGGGACGCACGGATCGAAACGAGCAGGTGCAGGACCCCGTCCTGCTCCTCCAGCTCCACCTCCAGGAGCCGGCCGTCCGGGAACCGTCGCACCTCCTCGGTCACCGCGTCCCGCACCGCGCGCTGGAAGCGGGTCTCGTTGACGAACCGCAGGGACAGGATGGCCAGCGGGATCGTCACGACGAGCACGAACACGGCCGACACGTACAGCTCGCGATGGGTCCCGGTGAGGTACACGGGGCGGAAGCCGAGGAAGACGTACACGAGGATCCCGGCGAACCAGATGGCAGCGAAGTTCGTGATGTACAGCAGCAGCGCTCCCACCCAGACGTCGGGCCGGAGGATCGCGATCCCGATCCCGACGGTGCACAGCGGCGGCATCAGCGCGACCGCGATGGCCACACCCGGGAGCGTCGGAGAGATGGAGGGCTGGGCCATGGCATAGGCCCCCGCGGCGCCGCCGGCGAGCGCGATCGCCAGGTCGAACGGGCTCGGGCGGGTCCGGAGCAGCACCTCCTGCGGCAGGTCGCCGACGAAGGCTCCGAACGGGAGTTCCGCGGCGAACCACGCCAGCGTCGTCGCCAGGGCGATGGGAACGATCGACCCGTTCACGCCGGCGACCAGCGCCCGCTGGAAGATGTCGCGACGGCCGGCCACCGACGCCAGCGACAGGCCGAACAAAGGGGACATGAGCGGAGCGACGAGCATCGCGCCGACCACGACCGCGGCGGAGTCGGTGATCAGCCCGAACGTGGCCATCGTGGCCGACAGGATGGTCATGAGGAAGAAGTCGAACCCCGGAGACGAGGTACGCCGGACCTCCTCGGTCACCTCTTTCCGGCGGTCATCACTGAGCTGCTTGAAGTGATCCGGTACGCGGATGTCAGGTTCTCCTCTCAGCACTCGGACGGCCCGAGCGCGGGATCCTACACGGTCACGGGGACCAGCGCGATCTCCGCCCCCTCCTGATCCGAGTAGCGCACGTTCACCGCGCGGTGCGATCCCTCCCGGACGAGCAGATAGGCCGCCTCGCCGGTGATCTCCATCCCGGTCCGCTCGCCGTCCTCCCACTCCACCTCGACGGCGACGATCCGGTCGTCGCCCACCTTCCCGTACACCGCGGACCACGGCGGCTGCCCGGGCCCCCCCACGGAGGAACCGACGAGCAGCGCGCCAACGGCCACATCAGTGAGGTCCACCTCGTTGGTCCGGCTGCCCGCGACCCGCCAGCCGCGGCCCATGTCGATCGCGAATGCGAGGCTGAGGAACCGGCGTTCGGCGGCGTCGTCGAAGGACACGAGCAGGAGGCGTCCCTCCCCCCAGACCTGGTCGGCCACGATCCGGGCGGAGTCCGCAGCGACGCGATCCTCGAGGTCGGCCATCACGGCCAGGGCGGGGGTGGACTTCCCTGGAGGCTGCACGACCGCCACGAGCGCCGCAGCCAGGCCGATCAGCGCAGCGGCGACGGCCGGCGCCCAGAATTTGAGGGTCGCTGCTCGGGTGGCGTGCATCCGGCGAGGATAGCGCGTCCGATCCCGTGGGCGTCCGTGGCGGGCGGTAGGTTCGTCCCACCATGCGTGTCCTCGCCCAGCTCCTGGCTCCCACGCGCTGCGCCGCCTGCGGCCGTGATGCGGACGGCGATCTGTGCGCCTCCTGCGCGCACGAGCTCGTTCCACTCGTGGCCCCCCTGTGTGCGCGCTGCGGGTCCGGGGGCACGTCGTGTGGCTCGTGCCGCGCGCTGGAGGCGGTCGGCCGGGCCCGGAGCCTCGTGCTCTACGGGGGCCCGGCGTCCCGCCTCACGCTGGCGTTGAAGCGGCGCGGGCGGCGGGGTCTGGCCCGCGAGATGGGGAACCTGCTGGCGGATCTCGCCCGCGCACACGATCTGGCGGTCGACGGGGTCGTCGCGCACGTGCCGGCTGGACAGGGGGCCCGGAGGCGGGGGTTCGACCACGCGGAGCTGCTGGCCGGGGCCGTCGCCACGGCTCTCGGTGTCCGCCACCTGCCTCTGCTGGCCCGGGCGGCGGAAGGACCACGCCAGGCGGATGTGCCTCTCGCGATGCGCAGGGCCAACGCCGCCCGCCGGTTCCGGGCCCGACCCTGGACCGGACGGGTGCTTCTCGTCGACGATGTCTTCACCACCGGTTCCACCGCCGAGGCGTGTGCGCGGGCGCTCCGCATCGCCGGGGCGGAGAAGGTGGACGTGGTCACCTTCGCGCGGACTCCGAGGATCGGCCGCGCGGGGTGAGCCGGGTCCGTCCGGCGCGGCGGATATACTCACAGGGTGAACCTCATCATGAAGAGCCGAGGAACGGAGCTGAACGACCGGCTCCGTGACTATGCGACGGAGAAGTTCACCAAGGTCCAGCGCTTCTTCGAGCGCATCATCAAGATGGAGGTCGAGCTCTCCGAGGAGCGTAACCCGCGGGTGAAGGACGGCCACAAGGTCGAGGTGACCGTCAAGACCCCCGGGGACACATTGCGCGCGAGCGGCGCGGGGGCCGACTTCTTCACGGCGATCGACCAGGCGGCCGACCGCCTCGAGATCCAGGTCAAGAAGGCCAAGGACCGGCTGAACCGCCGGGGACACCACCCTGAGCCTCCGCCCCCGGCGGTGGATGTCGGGGAGCAGGTCGACCCCGACGGTGGTCCGGTCATCGTGCCCGTGCCCATGCAACTCGCCAAACCCATGACGCCCGAAGAAGCCGTGATGGAGCTCGAGGAGCGCGGCATGCAGTTCATGATGTTCACCAACGCGGAAACCATGGCCGTGGGCGTGATCTACCGTCGTGGTGACGGTGCCTACGGACTGATCGAGAACCGCTAGCGGGGAGGACGCGTGGGAGCGGGAACCGGTGATGTCTCCGATCGCGAGGGAGTGGACGTGGGTCAGGACGAGGCGACAGGCGAAGGCTACAGCGACCAGGTCATCCGCGTCCTGATCGCAGACGACCATGCGCTGTTCCGGCAGGCGTTGCGCGCGGTTCTCGACGGCGAACCCGACCTGGATCTCGTCGGCGAGGCCAGCGACGGGGAGGAGGCCATCCGTATGGCCGAGGAGCTCGCGCCGGACGTCGTGCTGATGGACGTGCGGATGCCCAACATCGCCGGTATCGACGCCGCCCGCAGGCTCAAAGAGTCCCTGCCCTCGACCAAGGTCGTGATGCTCACCGTGTCCGACGACGAAGAGGATCTCTTCGACGCCATCAAAGCCGGTGCGTCCGGGTACCTTCTCAAGGAGATCAACCCCGACGAGGTGGCCCGGGCGATCCGGCAGATCCAGGCCGGCCAGTCGCTGCTCTCGCCGTCGATGGCTTCCAAGCTGCTCACCGAGTTCGCGACGATGACCAAGCAGGCCGAGGAGCGCCCCTTTCACCCTCGCCTCACCGATCGCGAGATGCAGGTCCTGAAGCTGGTCGCCCAGGGGATGACCAACCGGGAGATCGGCAAGGAGCTGCACATCTCGGAGAACACCGTCAAGAACCACATCCGCAACATCCTCGAGAAGCTCCATCTCAACTCGCGGATGGAGGCCGTCATCTACGCGGTGCGGGAGAAGCTCCTCGAGATCGAATAGATCCCGGCGCCGCAGCCCCGGCCCTGGTACCCGACGTGGCGCGCCCGGCACGCTACCATTGAGCACCGAACGGGGGAGATGACGTGAACGTACTCACCAGGGTTCTTTCCGCCGGTCAGAAGCGGAAGATCAAGAAGCTGTTCGGGCCCGTGGCCGCGATCAACGCCCTCGAGCCCGACATGCAGGCGCTGTCCGACGCGGAGTTGCGCGCGAAGACGGACGAGCTGCGGAAGCGGATCGCCGACGAGGTCGGGGGCGATCCGCTCGCCGCCGACTTCGACGAGGTCGACGCGGTCCTCGACGAGATCCTGCCGGAGGCCTTCGCGGTCTGCCGGGAGGCAGCTTGGCGAACGGTCGGGATGCGGCACTTCGACGTGCAGCTCATGGGTGGGATCACGCTGCACGAGGGCAAGATCGCCGAGATGAAGACCGGTGAGGGCAAGACCCTCGTGGCGACCCTTCCCGTGTATCTCAACGCCCTGGCCGGGCGGAACGTCCACCTCGTCACCGTGAACGACTACCTGGCCCGTCGCGACGCCGAGTGGATGGGGCAGATCTACCGCTTCCTGGGTATGAACGTCGGCTCCATCCAGCAGCAGATGCGTCCCGAGGAGCGCCGGCCGATCTACGCCGGCGACATCGTGTACGGCACCAACTCCGAGTTCGGCTTCGACTACCTCCGCGACAACATGGCCACCTCGCCCCAGCAGCTCGTCCAGCGCGGACACCACTTCGCCATCGTGGACGAGGTCGACTCGATCCTGATCGACGAGGCGCGGACGCCGCTGATCATCTCGGGACCCGCCGAGGAGTCGGCCAAGTGGTATTACCAGTTCGCGAACATCTCCCGGAAGCTGATGCGCGATCGCGACTACGAGGTCGACGAGTCGAAACGCACGATCGCGGTCACCGAGGAGGGCGTGAACCGCGTCGAGCAGCTCCTGGGGGTCGAGAATCTCTACGACCAGGTGCACACGCCGCTGGTGCACTACCTGCAGGGCGCCATCAAGGCGAAGGAGCTCTACAAGCGCGACCAGCAGTACGTCATCGACGACGGCGAGGTCGTGATCGTCGACGAGTTCACCGGCCGGAAGATGCCCGGCCGCCGGTGGTCGGACGGCATCCACCAGTCGGTGGAGGCCAAGGAGGGCGTGCGGATCAAGGAGGAGCACCAGACCCTGGCCACGATCACGATCCAGAACTACTTCCGGATGTACGACAAGCTCTCCGGTATGACCGGGACCGCGGCCACCGAGGCCCAGGAGTTCCAGCACATCTACGAGCTCGAGGTCGTGGAGGTCCCCACCAACAAGCCGATGATCCGCCAGGACCACGACGACCTGATCTTCAAGTCCGAGCAGTCCAAGTGGAACGCACTGATCGAGGACATCAAGGAGCGCAGCGAGAGAGGCCAGCCGATCCTCGTGGGCACCGTGTCCGTGGAGAAGAACGAGCGGCTGGCTTCGCTGCTCGACCGCCAGGGGGTCCCCCACGAGGTCCTGAACGCCAAGAACCACGAGCGGGAGAGCCTGATCATCGCCCAGGCCGGCCGGCCCGGCTCGGTGACGGTGGCCACGAACATGGCCGGGCGCGGCGTCGACATCATCCTCGGGGGGAGCACCGAACACGAGGCGAAGACGGAAGCCGTCGCCAAGGGCCTGGAACCGGAGACCGAGGAGTTCGAGGTGTTCGTGCGCGAGTGGACGGAGCGCCGGCGTCCCGAATGGGAAGAGGAGCATCGCAAGGTGCTCGAGCTCGGCGGACTCTACGTGCTCGGTACCGAGCGCCACGAGTCGCGCCGGATCGACAACCAGCTGCGGGGGCGGTCCGGCCGCCAGGGCGACCCGGGCGCCTCGCGCTTCTACCTGTCCCTCGAGGACGAGCTCATGCAGCGCTTCGCCGCCGACCGCGTCGCCTCGATCATGGAGCGGCTGAAGCTGCCCGAGGACGTCCCGATCGAGCACAAGATGGTCTCGAAGTCGATCCAGCGGGCCCAGGGTCAGGTGGAGCAGCAGAACTTCGAGATCCGCAAGAACGTCCTGAAGTACGACGACGTGCTCAACATGCAGCGGGAGATCATCTACACCGAGCGGCGCAAGATCCTCGAGGGCGAGGACTTCCGGGACCAGGCCCTCGAGATGATCGAGGAGAGCGTCGGCTTCGTGGTCGACCTCTATTGCCCAGAGGAGACCTTCGAGGAGGACTGGGACCTGGCCGGGTTCCTGGTCGGGCTGGAGGAGATCTACCACACCGAGCTGCGCAAAGAGGACCTCGAGGGGCTGCCCTACGACGAGGTGCTCGCGAAGACCATCGAGGAGGCCCGCCGGGTCTACGAGGCCAAGGAACAGGAGCTGGGCCCGGAGCTGATACGGCACGCCGAGCGTCTCGTGCTCCTCAACGTGCTCGACAACGCCTGGCGCGACCATCTCTACGAGATGGACTACCTCCAGGAGGGCATCGGGCTGCGGGCCATGGGCCAGCGCGACCCGCTCGTCGAGTACCGGCGCGAGGGCTTCGACCTGTTCCAGAGCCTGCTCGGGCGGGTCCGGGAGGACTTCACGAAGTACATCTTCCACGTCCAGGCGACCGTGGAGGAACAGCCTCAGGGCCAGCAGCGGCAGCAGCGGCTCACCTACAGCGCTCCGGCGAAGACCTCCGACCAGGCAGCAGCCCCGCCGCAACCCGGTCCGGCCCCCACGTCCACCGGCAGCGGACAGAGCCTGCCGGCGGCTGCGGCCCCGTCCTACGAGACGGTGCGGCGGGACAGCGAGAAGGTGGGGCGCAACGATCCGTGCCCGTGCGGCTCGGGCAAGAAGTACAAGAAGTGCCACGGACAGGTGGCATAGCGACGATGGAAGACCGATCACCACTCCTCAAGGAGCTCCTCGGGCGTCTTCGTGAGCTCGGGGAGTTTCTTTGACCTCCCTGGCGCGGAACACCGACTCGTCGATCTGCGTCGTCAGGCCTCCGAACCCGACCTCTGGAACGACCCCGAGCGGGCCCAGGCGGTGACGCGCGAGCTCGCCCGCCTCGAGGGCGAGGCCGAGCGGTACGGGGCGTTGGAAGCGCTGTGCGGCGACCTCCTCGCCGCGAACGAGCTGGCCGTCGAGCACGACGACGACGACCTCGGCGCGGAGGTGGAGGCGGGCATCGAGCGGCTCCAGCGGGAGCTGGCCACCCTCGAGACGCGGACGCTGTTCTCGGGGGAGCTCGACGACCACGATGCGATCCTCACCATCCACGCGGGGGCCGGAGGAACCGACGCCCAGGACTGGGCGGAGATGCTCCTGCGCATGTACCTGCGGTGGGGGGAGGCGAACCGCTTCGACGTGAAAGTGCGCGAAGCCCTCGAGGGGGACGAGGCCGGGGTGAAGTCCGCGACGATCGAGATCCGTGGGCCCTACGCCTACGGGTGGTCGGGGTCCGAGCACGGCGTCCACCGGCTGGTTCGCCTGTCGCCGTTCGACGCCGCAAACCGGCGCCACACCGCATTCGCCTCGGTGGACGTGATCCCGGACCTCGGCGACGAGGTCGAGGTCGAGGTCGATCCCGACGAACTGCGGATCGAGACCTTCCGCGCCGGGGGACCGGGCGGCCAGTACGTGAACACCACCGACTCGGCGGTGCGCATCACCCACGTCCCCACCGGGATCCAAGCCTCCTGCCAGTCGGAGCGCTCACAGCTCCAGAACCGGACGGTGGCCATGAAGCTGATGCGCAGCCGGCTGGCCGAGCTGCAGCGGCTGGAACGGGAGAAGGAGCTCACGGCGCTGCGCGGCGTGCAGCGCGAGATCGGGTTCGGCTCCCAGATCCGCAGCTACGTGCTCCACCCGTACCAGATGGTCAAGGACCACCGGACCGACGAGGAGACCTCCAACGTGGAGCGGGTGCTCGACGGCGATCTCGACGATCTGATGACGTCGTACCTTCGGTGGCGGAACCGTGAGCAGCCGTAGCGGCGACGGCGAGGACTTCTTCCCGCTCGACGAAGCGGTGGCCCGGCGGGTGATCTCCGAGGGCGTTCCGGTCGTTCTGGGCCGCAGCGCGGGCAGCGTCCTGACGATCAAGGAGGACGACACCTTCCTGGTGGCCGGCGTCGACGGCGGCATCACCGAGGGCAACGTCCAGGGCCTCGGGCTGTACCACCGCGACACCCGCTTCCTGTCCGTCTACGAGCTGCAGGTCTCGGGAGCCGACCCGATCCTGCTGTCGTCGTCGGCGGCGCGCGGCTACCTCGCGCAGGTCGACCTCACCAATCCCGACGTGTGGGAGGGCGACCGGCTGGCCGTGCCGCAACAGACGGTCAACGTGCGCCGGACGTGGATCCTGGGCGCCGGCCTCCACGAGCGCATCCGGGTCAAGAACTACGCCTCGGTGCCCGTCGAGGTGACCCTGGATCTCGTCCTCGGGGCCGATTTCGCCGACATCTTCGAGGTACGGGGCCTGCGGCGTACGACCCGCGGGACGGTGGTGCAGCCGAGGCTCACCGACCGCGGCGCCGACCTCGCCTATCTCGGCCAGGACGATCTGTTCCGGGTCACGCGGGTGACCTTCTCCGAGGACCCGCAGGATGCAGAGCTGAGCGGCGGGCTCGCCCGTTTCCGCTTCCGCATCCCGCTACGCCCCCAGCAGACCCGGCTGCTCGGCGTCCACATCGAACCCCGGGTCGGTGAGGAGCATCCCCGCGCCGGCGACTTCGACGCCACCCTCCACCGGCTGCGCCGGTCCTACGAGGCGTGGGAGGACGCCTGCACGAGGATCCACACCGACAACGAGGTCTTCAACGTCCTGCTCGAGCGTGGACGCCGTGACCTGCGCGTCCTGCGGTCGACCACACCGGAGGGGGGCGTGGTCTTCGCCGGGGTCCCCTGGAACGCGGCGATCTTCGGACGCGATGCAGCCATCGCCGCCTACGCGGCGCTGTCCCTCGAACCGGGCCTGGCGGCCGACACGCTGCGTCTGCTGGCCCGGCTCCAGGGGCGACGGGACGACCCGTGGCGTGACGAACAGCCCGGCAGGATCCTCCACGAGCTCCGCCGTGGTGAGTTGGCGTCGGCGGGAGCGATCCCGCACACGCCCTACTACGGGTCCGCCGACGCGACCCCGCTGTTCCTGATGCTGGCCGCCGCGTACTTCCGTTGGACGGGCGACCGTGCTCTCATCGAGCAGCTCCGGGGGAACATCGATGCGGCCCTGGACTGGATCGACACCCACGGCGACGTCGACGGCGACGGGTTCGTCGAGTACGAGCGCCGCTCGCCGCGGGGCCTCGAGAACCAGGGGTGGAAGGACACGGGGGACGCGATCGTGCATCCGGACGGCACCCCGGCCGAGGGGCCGATCGCCGTTGCCGAGGTGCAGGCCTACACGTACATGGCGAAGGCGCGGATGGCCGAGATCATGCAGATCCTCGGCTCCGACGAGCGGGCCGAGGGTCTCCGCAAGGACGCCCGGCTGCTGCGGGAGCGCTTCAACCGCGACTTCTGGATGCCTCAGGACGGGTACTACGCCCTCGCGCTGGACGGGCACAAGGCCCGGGTGGAGACCGTCACCTCCAACCCCGCCCACGGGCTGTACTGCGGGATCGTCGATGCCGACAAGGCGGCCTCGGTCGCCCGGCGCCTCCTCCAGCCCGACATGTTCTCGGGCTGGGGGGTCAGGACGATGTCCAAGGGGGCGGCGGCCTACAACCCGATGAGCTACCACAACGGATCGGTCTGGCCCCACGACAACGCGGTGATCGCGGCGGGCCTGAAGCGCTACGGGTTCCACGACGCCACCGTCCAGGTGGCCGGAGGGATCTTCGAGACGGCGATGGAGGCCGAATACATGCGGCTGCCGGAGTTGTTCTGCGGGTTCACGCGCCGGCCCCCCAACCCGCCGGTGCTCTACCCGGTGGCGTGCTCGCCGCAGGCCTGGTCGGCGGCGTCGGTGTTCCTTCTGCTGCAGGCGATGCTGGGCATCTCGGCCCGCGGACACGAGAACCTGCTCACCGTCAACGCGCCGATGCTGCCCCCGTGGCTCGAATGGGTCGACATCACCGGGATGCGGGTGGGAGCGGGCCGCGTCTCGCTCCGGTTCACCCGCGAGCGCGCACGGACGTCGTTCACCGTCACGCACCGCGAGGGCGAGGTGCGGGTGGTGATGGAGGAGTAGTGCGCATCGTCGCCCTCGTCGACGGGGAGCACTATCCCCCGGTGGTTCGTGCCGTGCTGGACGAGATCCGGGCAGGCGGCGTCGAGATCGCGTGCGCCGTCTTCCTCGGCGGGACCGAGAAGGTCGGCGCCGGTGACCTCGAAGAGCTCTTCGGGGTCGGCGTCGAACGCGGCGAGGACCGCGAGGCCGTCCTCGCCGACGCCCTCGTCCGGCACCGGCCCGGCGCGGTCGTCGACCTCTCCGACGAGCCGGTGCTCACCGACCGCCAGCGCTTCCGGCTCGCGGCCGTGGCCCTGTACCACGGAGCCGTGTACACGGGGGCCGACTTCGAGCTCCGGCCGCCGCCGCTTCACCGGGTGCTCACCAAGCCGAGCATCCGGGTGATCGCCACCGGGAAGCGGACGGGCAAGACCGCGGTGGCCGGCGCGCTCGCCCGGCACGCGGTGTCGCGGGGCCGGCATCCGGTCGTGGTGGCGATGGGACGTGGCGGGCCCGAGGTGCCCGAGGTCGTGGAGGCCGGGACCGACCTGACCCCCCCCGCGCTGCTCGACCTCGCCGACCGGGGCCGCCACGCCGCCAGCGACTACATCGAGGACGCCGTGACCTCGCGGGTGACCACCATTGGGTGCCGTCGCGTCGGTGGCGGCCTGGCGGGCGCGCCGTACAGCTCGAACGTGCTCGACGGCGCCGGGATCGCCGAAGCGCGACCGGAGGATCTCGTCGTGCTCGAGGGCTCCGGCTCGGCTGTGCCCCCGGTGGCCGCGGCGTCCGGCCTCATCTGCATCCCGGCGACCGCCGACCCGTTAACCGTCGGGCTGCACCTCAACCCGTACCGGCTGTTGCTCGCGGATGTGGCCGTTGTTACGATGGCGGAGGAAACAGGTGCGGCGGACGAGATCGAGGCCGCGATCCGCACGGCGAACACCTCCATCGAGGTGGTCCGTGCGGTCTTCAGGCCACAACCCCTCGAGACGGTTTCCGGACGTCGCGTCTTCTTCTGCACCACGGCCCCCCGGCGTGTCTCGACCGTTCTGGGGAGGCACCTGGAGCAGTGGCACGGGTGCGAAGTGGTCGGTGTGAGCCACGGGCTCTCCGACCGGCGCGAGTTGGAGCGTGATCTGCTGGGAGCGGAAGCGTTCGATGTCCTCCTCACCGAGTTGAAGGCGGGTGCGGTGGACGTGGCTGTTCGGACGGCTTTGGCTGGGGGAAAGGACGTGGTGTTCGCGGACAACGCTCTGGTCGGTGAAGGCATCGAGGAGGCGTTCGACCGGCTCCTGGAGCTCGCCGACCGGCGGAGCGAGCGTTGACCCGAGGTCGATCGAAGGGACAGGAGCACCGATGACCCCGAAAGACGGGGGTTCCCAGAGCCGAGACCCCGGGAAACAGCACCGGGCACAGCGGCACATCGTCGTCTCGGATCGAGCCGGGCTGCCGTACTCCAAGGGCCTGATGGCCTCCTCGATCATGGCCACCGGGATCGCGCCCTTCCGCGCCTACGAGGTCGCCGAGCGCATCGAGGAGGAACTGCTCGACGCCAAGCGATACGAGATCACCCGCCTGGAGCTCCAGGAGATCGCGACCGACGTGCTGCGGTCGATGACCGGCGAGCGCTACGCGCAGATCTACCGCAAGTGGCAGTCCGTCGAAGAGCTGGAGGCCCCGTTGATCGTGCTGATCGGCGGCGCCACCGGGGTGGGGAAGTCAACGGTGGCCACCCAGCTCGCCGCCCGGCTCGGGATCACCAGGATCATGTCCACCGACGCCATCCGCGAGGTGATGCGCTCCCTGTTCAGCGAGCGCATCATGCCCACCCTGCACGTCTCGTCCTTCGAGGGCGACCAGGGTCTGCGGGGGCCCGTCCCCCGGACGGCCGACCCGGTGATCGTCGGGTTCGAGGAGCAGGTCCGGGCAGTCTCCGTGGGAACCGAGGCGCTGATCGAGCGCTCGGTGATGGAGGGAACCGACCTGGTCATCGAGGGAGCGCACCTCGTCCCCGGGTTCATCGGGGGCCCCTGGGCGGACAAAGCGGTGGTCGTCCAGCTCGTGATCACCGTCGACGACGAGGAGCTCCACCGGTCCCATTTCTTCCTCCGCGGCCAGGATGCCAAGCACCGCAACGTGGAACGCTACTTGACGTCCTTCGCCAACATCCGCAAAGTTCAGAAGTACATCCGATCGCTGGCCCTGCAACGCGGGGTCCCGATCATCCCCTCGTACAGCCTCGACGCCACCTTGGCGGCGGTCATCGACCACATCGTCACCCAAGCCGTCGGCCGGGCCAAGGTCGGGGACGACGTGTCGTCGGGTGCCGATAGGAAAGCGTCCGGCCAGGTGTGACTCGGACGAGAAGGAGAAGAATCGCCATGAAGCTCTTCCTCGATACGGCCAGGTTCGACCACATCCAGGAGATCAACGCCTGGGGCGTGCTCGACGGGGTGACGACCAACCCGACGCTGCTCGCCAAGGAGTCCGGCCAGGGCAAGGACTACAAGCAGATGATCAAGGAGATCTCCGCCGAGGTCGAGGGACCCGTTTCGGCGGAGGTCGTGGCCACCGACACCGACGGGATGCTCACCGAGGCGCACGACCTGGCCCAGATCGCCGGCAACATCTACGTGAAGTTCCCGTGCACCGCTGCGGGCCTGGCAGCCACGAAGCGCGCACGTGCCGACGGGATCCGGGTTAACATGACATTGGTCTTCTCGCCGGCCCAGGCACTGCTGGCTGCGAAAGCGGGAGCCAACTTCATCTCTCCGTTCATCGGACGGATCGACGACATCGCCTCCGGTGGGATGGAGATCCTCGCCCGATGCATCGAGATCGTGAAGCGCTACGACTTCGAGGCGGAGGTTCTCGCCTCGTCGCTCCGCGGCCCGACGCATGTGGTGGAAGCCGCCGAAATGGGGAGTGACATCGCGACCATGCCATACGAAGTGTTCACCAAGCTTGTGAAGCATCCGCTCACCGACATCGGTCTGCAGCGGTTCATCGACGACTGGAACGAAGCCCGGGAGGCGCTAGGAGCATGAATGGATCCGGAGGTGGAGGCGGAGGCGGACGCGGTAGGTCCGGGCAGCGGTCCTCGCGGCGCGGTGGACAGCGGCGCGGCGGGGGCGGAGGGCAGCAACGGCGCCGTCCCGACGTCGATCACGGATTCCCCGACGTCGACGCCGAGGTCGACGGCCAGCTCGACGGCGGTCTCGATCGCTCGGAGCTGGAGAACAAGGAGCTCGACGACCTGATGAAGGTCGGCGAGGAGGTCGGGATCGAGGATCCCGGCTCGCTGACCAAGGACGACCTGGTCAACCAGATCCTGTCCCGCCGGGCCGAAGAGGAGGGGTTCCTCTATCGTCGCGGCGTCCTCGACGTCCTGCCCGACGGCTACGGGTTCCTGCGTACCCAGGGCTACCTGCCCAGCGAGGAGGACGTCTACGTTTCGATGTCCCAGGTCCGTCGCTTCGGCCTGCGCCGCGGCGACGAGGTCTCCGGCATCATCCGGCCCCCGAAGGACTCCGAGAAGTACTACGCGCTCCTGCGCATCGAGAACGTCAACGGACTCGATCCCGAGGAGGCGCGCAAGCGTCCCTTCTTCGACAAGCTCACCGCGCTCTTCCCGGAGGAGCGGCTGCGTCTCGAGAACGACCCGAAGGGGTACACGGAGCGCATCTGCGACCTCATCTGCCCGATCGGGAAGGGCCAGCGCGGGATGGTCGTGTCGCCGCCGAAGGCGGGAAAGACCACGATCCTCAAGCAGATCGCGAACGCGGTGATCGAGAACAACCCCGAGGTGCACGTGATCGTGCTCCTCGTGGACGAGCGTCCGGAGGAGGTCACCGACTGGCGGCGCACCGTGAAGGCCGCGGAGGTCGTGGCGTCCACGTTCGACCGTCCGGCCGACGACCACATCCAGATCACCGAGCTCGTGCTCGAGCGGGCCAAGCGGCTCGTGGAGGGCGGCGTCGACGTGATGGTGCTCTGCGACTCGATCACACGTATGGCTCGTGCCTACAACCTGGCGGCGCCGGCGTCCGGGAAGATCCTGTCCGGTGGTGTCGACTCCACCGCGCTGTACCCGCCGAAGCGGTTCTTCGGCGCGGCGCGCAACATCGAGGAGGGCGGCTCGTTCACGATCATCGCTTCCTGCCTCGTGGAGACCGGCTCCCGGATGGACGAGGTCATCTTCGAGGAGTTCAAGGGCACCGGGAACATGGAGGTCCGCCTCGACCGCACACTCGCCGAGAAGCGGCTGTTCCCGGCGATCAACGTCGAGGGCTCCGGCACCCGTAAGGAGGAGCTGCTCATGGCCTCCGAGGAGCTCCAGCTGGCATGGCGGCTCCGTCGCGTGCTCCACGCCCTCGACTCGGCCCAGGCCCTCGAGCTGCTGATCGACAAGATGAAGCAGACGAAGTCCAACGCCGAGTTCCTCAAGGAGATCGCGAAGCATCCGAGCTAGGCACCCGCAGGTACACTGCTGACGGAGGCGATGACACGTGAAGACTGAGATCCATCCCGAATACGGCCCCTGCGATGTCCGCTGCGCCTGCGGCGCGACCTTCGTGACCAAGGCCACCAAGCCGGAGATCCGCGTCGAGGTCTGCTCCGAGTGCCACCCGTTCTACACGGGCAAGCAGAAGTTCGTGGACACCGGGGGCCGCGTCGACCGCTTCAAGAAGCGGCAGGAGAAGACGGACGCGATCAAGAAGACATCGGCGGCCAAGAAGAAGTAGCTCCGCCGCCTTTCGCGTCACATCCCGGAGGAATCCTCCCTCTGCAGCGCGCTCCCGATCCTGCCGAGCGCGCTGCTCAGCGCCCGGGCCTCGTCCTCTGTGAGGTGCCGGGCGAAGTGCCGTTGGATCCCCTCCAGGTGTCCGGGGGACTCCTCCCGTAGGCGCCGGCCTCCAGCGTCGGTCAGCGCGGCGAACGTGCCCCGCCGGTCGGTCGGACACGGCTGCCGCTCGACGAGCCCGGCGGCTTCCATACGGTCGATGAGCCGGGTCACACCGCTCCTGCTCAGCACCAGCCGGTCGGCGAGCTCCTGCATGCGGAGCGGCACTCCGGCGGCTTCGAGCTGCACCAGCACGTCGTACCAGCTCAACGGCAGCCCGTCCTCCGGGAGATCGTCCTCCAGTGCACGCATGACCGCGGCGTGCGCCCCGAGGAACGCGCGCCAGGCCTGCATCCGGACCGGCTCGGGTTGTCCGCTCATGTAGTCATTGTACCGCCAACTGTTGACGACGCAACGATATGTGATATGGTTGCCCAAGCAATCGTTGCGGTAACAACTAAGGAGGTTGGTCATGACGAACGAGCTCGCGGTACGCACGATCGAAGGCATCGAAGCACCGGCTCCCGGGACCTGGGTGCTGGACCAGGCCCACACCGAGATCGGGTTCGTGGCCCGTCACCTGATGGTGGCCAAGGTCCGGGGACGGTTCGGATCCTTCGAGGGCACGATCCACGTGGACGAGGACCCGGCGCAGTCCCGGGTCGAGGTGTCCATCGACGCAGCCAGCATCGACACCGGAACCGAGGACCGGGACAACCACCTGCGGTCTCCGGAGTTCCTCGATGTGGGGAACCACCCGAAGCTGACCTTCCGCGGCCGCGGACCCGCCTCGAACGAAGGCAGGAGGTTCAAGCTGCCGGGGCAGCTGACGATCCGCGGGGTGACACGTGAGGTCGTCCTGGACGTCACCTACGAGGGTGTGACCGAGGATCCGTGGGGCAACGCCCGGGCGGCCTTCTCGGCGTCCACCGAGATCGATCGGGAGGAGTTCGGGCTGACCTGGAACCAGGCCCTGGAGACCGGCGGCGTCCTCGTGGGCAACAAAGTCCGGATCGAGCTCGACGTCCAGGCCGTCAAGAACTGACCGCCGCGGCCGGTGACGCCGGGTCCTCCCGGGGACCGGCGTCACCGGCCGCGGATACACTGCGGGCGTGGACGCGCAGATCCTGTTCGATAAGCTCGGCGGCGGTGAGGCGGCAGGCCTCCCGCACCTCCACAGCGAGGTGTCGCGGACCGACGCGGGCACGCCCTACCTGCGGCACGCCGGGGTGGCGATGATCGCCCGGCCGCAGGTGTCGACCGAGGGGATGCGCGAGTTCCTGGAAGGCTTCGACTCCGACCTCGGCTTCCCGGGCTACCTCGACGACCCCACGGAGCTCACGCCGGGGGCCGCGCTGCTGAAGGCGGCCGGACAGACCTGCTACGCCTCCTTCGGTCCCAAGCGCACCTACAACGAGAACGCCCAGCGGTACTTCGACAACCTGTCGTCGTCCGGGCACGGCTCGGTGTACGAGCACGCATGCTTCTCGTTCCTCTGCTACGGGATCTCGCGGTCGAACACCCACGAGGTGATCCGGCACCGGGCCGGGACGGCCTACTCGCAGCTGTCGCAGCGGTACGTGTCCGGGAAGGTGCTGCGGTTCGTGGAGCGTCCCGAGTACCAGGAGGTGCCGGCGCTGCATGCCCGGTTCTGCGAGCGGATCGACACGGCGTACCGCGAGTACCACGAGGTCGCCGACGAGCTGCTCGCGCTCCAGCACGAGGGTCACACCCCTCTGCAGGCCGAGGCCCGCACCGATCTGCGCAAGCGGGTGCAGCAGACGGCCCGATCGGTGCTCCCCAACGAGACTGAGACGATCCTGGTCATGACCGGCAACGTCCGGGCCTGGCGGCACATGATCGAGATGCGTACCGACGAGCACGCCGAGACCGAGATCCGCGACCTGTTCTTCCGGATCTTCCTGTGCCTGCGGTCCGCCGAACCGTTGCTGTTCAACGACTACGGCATCGAGGCCTATCCCGATGGCACGTTCGGCGCCCGCACCACGTGGCGCAAGGTCTGACGCTGCCCCATGCCGGAGCGCCTGACCTCGCTGCAGCTCGGGGGCCAGGCGGTCCTCGAGGGCGTGATGATGCGCTCGCCGCGCTGGTGGACGGTGGCCGTCCGGCGGCCCGACGGGTCGATCCACCTCGAATCCCACCCTCTGGAGGGACGAGCGTCGCGCAGCTTCCTGCGGCGCACCCCGCTGCGGGGAGCGGCGGCGCTGGCCGACGCGATGGGGGTGGCGGTCAGGGCGCTGGCGATCTCGGCCCGCGAGTCGTCGCCGGAATCCGAGCAGTCCATCGAGCCCGGACACGTGGGCAAAGCGCTGCTGGGGATCCTGGCGTTCTTCGTCCTGCTGTTCGTGATCGTGCCGGCGCTGGCGGTGCCGGGCGACGACCAGCGGCTGGTCCGGAACCTGCTGGAGGGCCTCGTCCGGTTCGGGGTTTTCGCGGGGTACATCGCGGCCATCTCCCGCATGAAGGAGACGAGCCGGGTCTTCGGGTACCACGGCGCGGAACACAAGGCGATCGCAGCCTGGGAGGCGGGGGAACCGCTCACCCACGACGGGGTGCGGCGCTTCTCGACGGTGCACGTCCGCTGCGGGACGAACTTCCTCTGGCTCGTGATGTTCGTCGCCCTCGTGGCCTTCCTGCCGCTGCCGCGCGACCCACTGTGGTGGCGGCTGGTCCTGCGGGTCCTGCTGGTGCCCGTCGTCGCCGCGGCGGCCTACGAGCTGCTGCGGCTCAGCGCCCGGTTCGCAGGCTCTGCGCCGGTGCGACTGCTCACCTGGCCCGGACGCCTGCTCCAGCGGGTCACGACCAAGGAGCCGGGCCCCGACCAGGTCGAGGTGGCACTGAGCGCGCTGAGCGAGCTGCTCGCCCGCGAGGACGCCACCTGATATACCCCCCTGGGGTATAGTGGCGGCATGAAGGCCGATCAGAAGCCGCGGACGACGCTGCTCGTGTCCGGGATGCACTGCGCGTCCTGCGTGTCGCGGGTGGAGAAGGCGCTGGGACGTCTCGACGGGGTTGAGGGCGTCCACGTGAACCTCGCCACCGGTCAGGCCGTGGTGCGCCACGCCGCCGAGGTCGACCGCGACGCGCTCGGCACGGCGGTCACGCGGGCGGGGTTCGGTTTCGAGGGCGTCGAGGGGGCCGAGGCCGAGGAGGCGATCGCCCAGGCGCACCACCGTGACGTGTCCGACCTGCGACGGCGGCTGCTCGTGGGTGTCGCGTTCGCGATCCCGGTGCTGATCGGCTCCTATCCGCACATGGTCGGACGCCAGCCCGGCCCCCTGGGCAACCTCTGGGTGCTCCTCGCGCTGGCCACGCCCGTCCAGTTCTACGCCGGGTGGCCGTTCCTCACCGGGGCCCTCACCGCCCTGCGACGCCGGTCGCCGGACATGAACGTACTGGTGGCCGTGGGAACGCTCGCCGCCTACGGCTACTCGGCCCTCGCCACGATCCACCCCGGGTTCTTCGTCGCCACCGGCGCGATGCCCGAGAGCTACGTCGACGCCTCGGTGGTGATCATCACCTTCATCCTCCTCGGACGGTGGCTGGAGCTGCGCGCCCGCGGACGGGCCTCAGATGCGATCCGCAAGCTCATGGAGCTCGCACCCGCCGTGGCCCGCGTGGTCCGCGACGGCGAGGAACGGGAGGTGCCGGTGGGGGAGGTCGGGGTCGGCGACCTCGTGCGGGTGCGTCCGGGCGAGCGCATCCCCGTGGACGGCCAGATCGTCGAGGGACGCAGCGCGGTGGACGAGTCGATGCTCACCGGCGAGTCGCTGCCCGTGGACAAGGCCGAGGGCGACGAGGTCGCGGCGGCCACGGTGAACGCCTTCGGTGCCTTCACCTTCCGCGCCACCCGGATCGGCGCCGACACGGCGCTGGCGCAGATCGTCCGGCTCGTACGGGAGGCCCAGGGATCCAAGGCCCCCGTGCAGCGGATCGCCGACCGGGTGGTCGGGGTCTTCGTCCCCGTCGTGATGGCGGTCGCCGCGGTGTCGTTCCTCGCCTGGCTGGCCGTCGGGCCCGAGCCCGCTTTCAACCACGGGCTGCTCGCGTTCGTGGCCGTGCTGATCATCGCCTGCCCCTGCGCGATGGGCCTGGCGACCCCCACGGCGATCATGGTCGGCACCGGCACGGGGGCCCGGATGGGGGTGCTGATCCGCGGGGGCGAGGCGCTGGAGCGCGCCCGCGCCATCGACACCGTGGTCTTCGACAAGACCGGGACGCTCACCGTCGGCGAGCCCGCGGTGGCCGCGGTCGTGTCGTTGGGGGCCGGGAGCGAGGACGACGTGCTGACCCTCGCCGCCGCCGCGGAGGCGTCCTCGGAGCACCCGATCGCGCGCGCGGTGGTCGCGGCGGCCCGCGAGCGCGGGCTCACGCTCCCGGAGGCCACCGGGTTCTCGGCCCACGCCGGCCGAGGCGTGGAGGCCAACGTGGACGGCGAGCGGGTCCTGGTCGGCACGCCGGCCTTCGTCACCGAGCACGGCGTGACGATGGACGACGAGTCGCGGGCCGGGCTCGAGGACCTCTACGGCAAGGGCTACACGTCGATGGTGGTGGCCCGCTCCGGGGCCGTCGCCGGGCTGCTCAGCGTGGCCGACCGCACCAAGGACGGCGCGCGCGAGGCGGTGGACGCCCTCCGGCGCATGGGCATGCGCGTCGTGATGATCACCGGCGACCACGAGCGGGTCGGCCGGGCGGTGGGCGACGAGCTCGGCGTGGACGAGGTCGTCGCCGGCGTGCTGCCCGACGGCAAGACCGACCGTGTCCGGGCGCTCCAGGCCGCCGGACGGCGCGTGGCGATGGTGGGCGACGGCGTGAACGACGCTCCCGCGCTGGCCGCCGCCGACCTCGGGATCGCCATCGGCTCGGGAACCGACGTGGCCAAGGAGGCCTCCGACGTGACGCTGGTGGGCGGCGACGTCCGGGCCGTCCCGCGGGCGCTGCGCCTGGCCCGCCGCACCTACCGCACGATCATCCAGAACCTGTTCTGGGCCTTCGTCTACAACACGACGCTGATCCCGCTGGCGGCCGGGGTCTTCTACCCCTTCTTCGGCTGGCAGCTCAACCCCGCTCTGGCGGGCGTGGCGATGGCCGCCTCCAGCGTCAGCGTCGTCACGAACTCCCTGCGTCTTCGCCGGGTCCGCTCCTGACGCCGGTATCCTGGGTGGATGGACGCCGCGCTGATCTCCCGTCTCGAGCAGATGAAGGCCGAGCATGCCGACCTGATGGCACAGCTCGGCCAGCCCGAGGTCGCCGCCGACCACCAGCGCTACGCGGAGCTCGCCAAGCGCGCGAGCGAGCTCGAGGAGATCGTCCGGACCGCCGGCGAGCTGCGCGCGGCCGAGGAGGAGGCCGCCGAGGCCCGGGAGCTGCTGACCGGCTCCTCGGCCCCCGACGAGCAGGAGTTCTACCGCACAACGCTGGAGGACGCGCTGGCCCGGGCGCAGCGCCTCGACGCCCGCATGGTCGACCTCCTGACACCGCGTGATCCACGCGACGAGCGCAACGTGATCGTCGAGATCCGCGCCGGCGTGGGCGGGGACGAGGCGGCGCTGTTCGCCGGTGATCTGATGCGGATGTACCAGCGCTTCGCCGAGCGCCAGGGCTGGCGCACCGAGACCCTCGACGTCTCCGAGAACCCCGTGGGCGGCTTCCGTGAGGTCGTCTTCGAGGTGCGGGGGAAGGGCGCGTTCTCGCGCCTCAAGCACGAGTCGGGCGTCCACCGCGTGCAGCGGGTGCCGGAGACGGAGTCCTCGGGACGGATCCACACCTCCACGGCCACCGTGGCCGTCCTCGCCGAGGCCGACGAGGTGAAGGTCGACATCGACGACGACGATCTGAAGGTCGACACCTATCGCTCGTCCGGGCCGGGCGGCCAGCACGTGAACACCACCGACTCGGCCGTCCGCATCACCCACCTGCCCTCGGGGATCGTGGTCGCCTGCCAGTCCGAGCGGTCGCAGCGCCAGAACCGGGAGCGGGCGATGAAGATCCTGGGGGCCAAGCTCCAGGAGCGCGCGGAGGCCGAGGCTCACGCCGAGCTCGCCGCCGCCCGCAAGTCCCAGGTCGGCACCGGCGACCGTTCCGACAAGATCCGCACCTACAACTTCCCGCAGAACCGGGTCACCGATCACCGGATCGGGTTCAGCGCCCACGGCATCGAGCAGATCCTGGACGGCGACGTCGACGATCTGGTGGAGGCGCTCGCGAGCGCCGAGCGGCATCGCGACGACGGTGAGGCCGCAGGCTGAGGACGCCGCCTCCACGGTGGCCGACCGGGTCCGGGCCGCCACCGAGGCGCTCCGGGACGCCGGGGTCGAGACGCCACGCCCGGAGGCCGAGCACCTCACGGCCCATGCGCTGGGTATCCGCTGGAGCGAGCTGTGGGCCCGCCTCCGCGACCCGATGCCGGCCGAGGCCGCCGCGCGTCTCGAGGAGCTGACTGCCCGGCGGGCGGGCGGCGACCCGCTGGCCTACGTCCTCGGCAGCGCCGTGTTCTACGGAATCGAGCTCGCCTGCGGTCCCGGCGTCCTCGTGCCGCGTCCGGAGACCGAGAGCCTCGTGGACCAGGTGCTGGAGCTGCTGTCCGGCCGTCCCGCGCTGGTGGTGGACGTCGGCTGCGGGACGGGTGCGATCGCGCTGGCGGTGGCGCGGCACCGTCCGTCCGACGACGTGCACGCCACGGAGTGCTCACCCGGGGCGCTGCGGTGGGCGAGGACGAACATCGAGCGGACGGGGCTCGGCGTCCGGCTGTGGGAGGGCGACCTCTTCGGCCCCCTGCCGGAGATGCTCCGGGGAGGTGTGGACGTGGTCGTCTCCAACCCGCCCTATATCCCGCAGGGACGCAGCGACCTCGTGGCCTCCGACGTCCACGCCGAGCCGACCGAGGCGCTGTACGCCGGGCCCACCGGCGACGAGGTCCTCGAGCGGCTCGTCGCCGAGTCGCCGGGATGGCTGCGCCCCGACGGTGCGCTCGTCTGCGAGATCGGCACGCCGGAGCAGGCCGCCCGCCTCACAGAGCGCCTGTCGGCGTGGGACGGGCACGGGACCCGCGACGACCACACCGGACGTGTCCGTGTGGTCTGGGGGCGGGGGGCGCCGTGAGCTCCGGGCGGGATGGTAGACTTCCTGCGCCCGAACACACGGAAACCCATGTCCTCGACCCAACACTTCAAACTCCTCTACGTCTGCTCCGGGAACACCGCCCGCAGCCCGCTGGCCGCGGCGTGCACCCGGAGCATCGTCGCCTCCAACGGCGACGGCGACGTCCGTTGGGTCGTATCCTCTGCGGGCACGCAGGTCGTCGACGGCGATCCCGTGCGGCCCGAGATCCTGCGGGTGACCAACGGCTTCGGCGTCGACCTGTCCGGGCACCAGCCGGTGGTCCTCACCGAGCAGCTCTGCCGGGACTCCGATCTGGTCCTCGGGATGTCCTGGGACCAGGTGTCGCACATCTGGAGTCTCGTCCCCGACGCCTGGGGCCGCTGCTTCACCGTGAAAGAGTTCGTCCACTGGGCCAAGCAGGCACCCGGACGGCCCCCGATCCTCTTCCCCAACAGGGTCGAGGCGATCAGGGACAAGGTCTCGCAGGCCCATGCCGTACGCCAGCGGGCCCGCGCCGATCACGGCTTCTGGGGCGGACTGCGCCCCCAGGACCTGAACCTCGTCGAACCGGACGGGAAGGGGGACGCGGCGTGGCGGAACCTGGCGCAGGCCGTCCGCGTGCTGGTGACGGACGCGGTCCGGCTCCTGGACGGCCCCGGGGTCGCCTCGGGCGCCCGCTGATCCTGAGGCGGGGGGCGCGGCTGTGACCCCGTACCTGGTCGTCGGTGCGGTCGCCGCCGCGGTGGCCTACCTGCTCACCCCGGTGGTCCGCCGGCTGGCGCTGCGCATCGGCGCGCTCGACGTCCCCAAGGACCGCAAGGTCCACCACGCCCCGACCCCGACGCTCGGGGGCCTGGGCATCTACGTGGCGTTCGCCGTGGGGTTCGCGGTGGCGCTGGCGTTCCCGTCCCTGCGGGCGGCATTCCGTTTCAGCGAGGTCTTCGGTCTCGTGGTCGGTGGATTCGTCCCGCTGGCCCTCGGCATGGCCGACGACCGGCACGAGCTCGCGGCGCCCGTGAAGCTGGCGGGCCAGATCTTCGCCGGCGGGATCCTGTACCTGTCCGGCGTGCACATGTCGTTCTTCTGGCTGCCGGGGATGGGGGTCCTGTCGCTGTCCCCGGACGTCTCGGCGATCCTGACGATCCTGTGGATCGTGCTGCTGATGAACGCCGTGAACTTCATCGACGGCCTCGACGGCCTCGCCGCCGGCATGACGGCGATCGCTGCCGGGGCGCTGTTCGTCTACTCGACCCGCCTCCCGGCCGAGTTCCTCGGACCCGACCCACTGGCCCCTTTGGTGGCGGCGGCGCTGGTCGGCGCGTGCCTCGGGTTCCTGCCGCACAACTTCAACCCGGCGAAGATCTTCATGGGTGACTCGGGGGCGATGCCGCTGGGCTACCTGCTGGCGGGGGCCACGATCTCGATGATCGGACGCTTCAGCGGGCCCGGTGCCGCCGGGGGCCGGCTGGCCCTGCCCCTGGTGCTGACGCCGATCGTGTTCCTGGCTCTGCCGATCACCGATCTGCTGTTTGCGGTGGTGCGCCGCGTGGCCACGGGCCGGCCGATCTACACGCCGGACAAGGAGCACATCCACCATCGCCTCCTGCGGCTCGGCCACACCCATCGCCAGGCGGTGCTGCTGATGTACGGCTGGGCGCTGCTGCTCGCCGGGGGCCTGGTGGTGGCCGGTGTGATGCCCTGGGGCCGCTTCCTGCTCGCCTTCGCGGTGGCCGGGGGCACGGTGGCCCTGCTCACGGTGGCACCCCGCCTGCGGGGCCTCAACGGCAACGGGGAGGCCGCGGAGCCGACCGCGCCGGCACCGGCCGCTCTGCCCGTCCGGGGGCCGAGCGACGCCGGGGGCTGAGCCCACGCCGGGCTTTGCCTGCGGGGTGACCCCCTGGGGGACGACGTTGTACGGATCGGGGGAGAAGTCGATCTACGTTGTCCCCTGGGGGGTGCTGTGGACCCCTTGGAGGACGACGTTGGCCGTCATCTGTGCGTTTGGAGGCAACGTCGTCCGTGGAGGGGCTGAGCCGCCGGCCCCCGGATCCTCGGATTGGCAATCTTGCCCGGGGACCGGTATAGTTCGTGCAAGAATTCACAAAGTCGACGTGGGCCCCCGAGGAGTCCGTTGTGGCCACCAGCAGCGAACCGGTTCGACACCCCGGAAACCCCTCAACTAGTATCCGTAGCGCCTTGGTCCCCTCCCGCCGACCCCGACAGCAGCTCATGACCGGCCTGACCGATGCCTGGTCGGCCGTCAGCTACCTCATCTCCGGGGTCGTGCTGTGGGGTGGTGTCGGGATGTGGCTCGACGCGACCCTCGGGACCCGTCCGGTCCTCACGATCGTGGGGGCGCTGCTCGGCAACGCGGCCGGGATCTACCTCGTCTACCGCCGGACGCAGTGGGGCGAGACGGGGGTCGACCGTGCGGCATGAGCTGCACCTCGTCCGCCGCGGGCTGACCGTCCTGGCTCTCGTCCTGCCGGCGCTCGTGGCCGTCGGGGCCGTCGCCGGCGGTCGTAACGGCGCCCTCTCGGTCCTCCTCGGGGCCGGGATCGTTGCCGCCAACCAGGCGGTGGCGGGGCTGTCCACCGGCTGGGCCCGTACCCTCGCCCCCGGCGTCCTCGCCGTCGGCTACGGGGTCTTCGCACTGCGGATGGTCGCCGTGCTCACCTGCTTCACCTGGGCCGCCGGTCTGGGGTGGGTCGACAGGACCCTGGTCGCGATCGCGTTCTGCGCCGCGCTCGTGGTGACGCTCACCGCCGAGTGCCTCGCCTACGTCCGGAAGTCATACGTGCCCACATGGAGGATGGTCTCGTGAATATCCTCGTCGCCGCGGAGGAGTTCCACGTCCCGACGGTCACCGAGCTGTTCGAGTTCGTGCCGCTGGCCACGTTCCAGCTCGCCGGGATCGAGTTCCGCGTGACCTTCCCGATGGTGCTGATGTACGTGCTCGTGTTCCTCGTCGGCGGGCTATTCGTGGCGGCCTTCGGACGGGCCAGGGTGGTCCCGTCGGGGTTCCAGAACTTCATGGAGGGCTCCGTGGATGTCGTCCGCGAGCAGATCGTGCTGCCCACGATCGGCGCGGAGGGGGAGCGGTGGATGCCGTTCCTGTGCTCGATGTTCTTCTTCGTCTTCGCCCTCAACGTGATGGGCGTCGTCCCGGTGGTGAACTTCCCGATCACCTCGCGCATGGCGATCCCGGCCTTCCTGGCCATCCTGTCGCTGCTGATCTTCAACATCGTGGGGGTCAAGGAGCACGGCCTGAGCTACATCAAGGACATGATGTTCCCCTCGGGCGTCCCCAAGCCCATCTACATCATCCTCACCCCCGTGGAGCTGCTGTCCACGCTCATCTTCCGGCCCCTCACCCTGGCCGTCCGTCTCTTCGCCAACATGATGGCCGGGCACACGATGCTCGCGATCTTCTTCATCGCCAGCGCCTTCTTCCTCTACGGCACGGACGTGCCCCTGTTCCTGCGGTTCATGACCCCCTTCCCGCTGGTGATGTCGATCGTGCTGATCGGCTTCGAGATCTTCATCTCTTTGATCCAGGCATTCATCTTCACGATCCTCACGGCGGTGTACATCGCCGGAGCGCTGCACCCTGAGCACTGAGTAGGAAACGAGAGCACGTCGGAAGGAGGCAACACGGATGACGCTACTGGCGCAGGTAGCCGAGCCGGCCAACCTCGCCCCTATCGGGCAGGGTCTGGTCTACGGGTTGGCCACGATCGGTCCGGGTCTCGCGATCGGATACGTGTTCGGTCAGGCGATCCAGGCGATCTCCCGGCAGCCCGAGGCGGCCGGCCTGGTGCGACCCATCATGTTCCTGGGGTTCGCGCTGGCCGAGGCCCTCGCGCTGCTCGGCTTCGTCCTCTTCTTCCTGATCTCCTAGGGAAGGCAGAGCCGGAGATCATCGAGGCGTAGAGGAGAGACACCATGTATGTGTGGCTGGCAGCAGCCGAAGAAGCGGGAGGTGCGACCAGGGTCGTGCTTCCCGAGCAGGACGAGCTGATCTTCGGCATCGTCGCGTTCGTGATCTTCTTCCTGCTCATGGCCAAGCTCGCCTTCCCGGGTCTGCGCAAGGCGCTGGCCCAGCGGGAGCAGTCGATCAAGGGCGAGCTCGAGCGGGCCGAGCAGACGCGGATCGCGGCCGAAGAGCAGATGGAGGACTACAAGCGGCGCCTCGCCGAGGCGCGGTCGGAGGCCGACCGCATCATCCGCGAGGCCACGGAGTCGGCCGAGGAGATCCGCCGCGAGCGGACGTCCCGGGCCGAGGACGAGGCACGCCAGATCGTCGAACGGGCCCGCGAGGACGCGAACCGCGAACGCGACCGCGTGCTGGGTGAGGTCCGCCGCGAGATGACGGCGATCTCGATGGAGGCGGCGCGCCGCGTCGTCCAGAAGGAGCTGTCGGATCCGGACGCCCAACGCCAGCTCGTGGAGCAGTTCATCGCCCAGGCGGGGGCCGGGACCCAGAACGGCGGAGGCGGATAGCCGGTGGAGAAGCGCGACCTGATCCGGGGCTACGCGACGGCGATCTTCCAGATCGCCGCGGCCGAGGACGCCCTCGAGCGGGTGTCGGACGAACTGTTCCGTTTCGCCAAGGCCGTCGAGCAGAACCACGAGTTCCGCACCGCCCTCACCGACATCGCGGTCCCCGCCGAGCGCAAGCAGGCGATGGTCGCCGAGCTGCTCGGGGACCGCGCGTCGGGGCTGACGATCAACGTGATCGACTTCGTGCTGTCCCAGGGCCGGGCCCGCGAACTCCCCCAGATCGTGGACTCGCTCGCGCACCTCGCGGCCGAGGAACGCGATCGCGAGATCGCAGAGGTCCGCACGGCGATCGAGCTCACCGACGAGCAGAAGGCCGGCCTCACCGAGGCGCTCCGCCGCGCGACGGGGAAGACCGTCGAGGTGAAGGTGCTGGTCGATCCGAGCGTCCTCGGTGGCGTGTACGCGAAGGTCGGCGATCAGGTGATCGACGGAACGATCCGCCATCGCCTCGAGGAACTCCGCGAACAACTCGAATCACAACAGGGGTAGACCATGGCTGAGCTTTCGATCCAACCCGAAGAGATCGCGTCGGTTCTCCGCAAGCACATCGACGAGTGGAAGCCCTCGATGGAGGTCGAGGAGGTCGGACGCGTGGTCGAGAGCGGTGACGGCATCGCGCGCGTGGTCGGTCTCCCGAACTGCCTGGCCAACGAGATCATCGAATTCCCGCACGGGCTCAACGGTCTGGCCTTCAACCTCGAGGAGGACATGATCGGGGCGATCGTCCTCGGCGAGTCGTCCCAACTCCAGGAGGGCGACCCGGTCAAGCAGACCGGACGGATCCTCTCGGTCCCCGTCGGCGACGGGCTGCTCGGCCGCGTCGTCGACGCGCTCGGACGGCCGCTGGACGGCAAGGGCCCGATCGCCGAGGAGGCGCTCCGTGCCCTCGAGATCCAGGCCCCCTCGATCGTCGACCGCCAGCCGGTGAAGGAGCCGCTCCAGACCGGGATCAAGGCGATCGACGCGATGACGCCGATCGGCCGCGGCCAGCGCCAGCTCATCATCGGCGACCGGCAGACCGGGAAGTCCACCATCGGTGTGGACACGATCATCAACCAGCGCCAGTACTGGGGCACCGAGCGGGCCGTGAAGTGCATCTACGTGGCGGTGGGCCAGAAGGCCTCCTCGATCGCGCAGGTGGTCGCCCAGCTCCAGGAGGCCGGCGCGATGGAGTACACCGTCGTCATCGCCGCAACCGCCTCCGACCCGGCCCCCCTGCGCTACCTGTCTCCCTACGCGGGCTCGGCGATGGGCAACCACTGGATGTACAAGGGCGAGCACGCCCTGATCATCTACGACGACCTGTCGAAGCAGGCCGACGCCTACCGCGAGATCTCGCTGCTGCTGCGCCGTCCGCCGGGCCGTGAGGCCTTCCCGGGCGACGTCTTCTACCTTCACTCGCGGCTGCTGGAGCGGGCCGCGAAGCTGTCCGACGAGCTCGGGGGCGGATCGCTGACGGCGCTGCCGGTGGTGGAGACCAAGGGCGGCGACGTGTCGGCCTACATCCCCACCAACGTCATCTCGATCACCGACGGGCAGATCTATCTCGAGACCGACCTGTTCTACGCCGGTGTGCGTCCGGCCATGAACGTGGGGATCTCGGTCTCCCGGGTGGGCGGGAGCGCGCAGATCCGCGCGATGCGTCAGATCGCCGGCCGTCTGCGGATCGACCTCGCCCAGTTCCGCGAGCTCGAGGCCTTCGCCCAGTTCGGGTCCGAGCTCGACAAGTCTTCCCAGGCCCTCCTGCAGCGCGGTACGCGGCTCACCGAGCTGCTGAAGCAGGGGCAGTACTCGCCGATGCCGGTGGAGGAGCAGGTGGTGTCGATCTTCGCCGGGACGGGTGGGTTCCTCGACGACATCCCCGTGGAGGAGGTCCGCCGCTTCGAGTCGCAGCTCCTCGACTACGTCCGCGGCCGCCACGCCGACGTGCTCGACCACTTCCGGACGAAGGGGGACCTCCCCGACGAGATCCGCGACAAGCTGCGCGACGCCGTGGCCGCCTTCAAGGAGAGCTTCGCCGCCCGCGAGCCCGCTGCCAGCGGGACGGGAGGAGGCGCGTAACCCCCGATGGGAGCCAAGCTCCGGCAGATCCGGCGACGGGTCCGGTCGGTCCAGTCGACGAAGAAGATCACCAAGGCGATGGAGCTCATCGCCGCGTCGCGGATCGTGCGGGCCGAGCGGCGCGTCCGGGAGGCGCGGCCGTTCGCCGACCGCATCACCGACGTGATCCGCAATCTCGCCGCGACCACCGAGGAGCTCGCGCACCCGCTGCTGGAGCAGCGGGAGGGGGGCCCGGTCGGGCTGATCGTGGTCACCGCCGACCGCGGGCTCGCCGGCGCCTACAACGCCAACATCCTGCGGCTCGCGGAGCGGACGCGCCGCGAGCTCGGCCCCCGGAACTCCGAGGTGTACGCGGTGGGACGCAAGGGGATCTCCGCCTTCCGGTTCCGGCGGATCCAGATGACCGAGCAGTGGGCGGGGTTCTCCGACAACCCGTCCTACGAGGACGCGACCCGCGTCGCCCAGAGCGTGATCGAGGACTTCGTCGAGGGACGGATCTCCAGCGCCCGCATGATCTACACGGAGTTCGCCTCGATGTTCGTGCAGCGGCCGGTGATGGTGGAGATCCTGCCGGTGCAGGCCGAGGAGGTCGAGGGGGGCCGGGCGTACCCGCCGATCTACGAGTTCGAGCCGGCGCCCACCGAGATCCTCGGGTCGCTGCTGCCGATGTACGTGGAGATGAAGGTCTTCCACGCGCTGCTCGAGTCCGCGGCCAGCGAGCACGCGGCGCGGCGCCGGGCGATGAGCGCGGCGACCGACAACGCGGACGAGATGATGCGCTACCTCACCCGCGAGGCGAACCGGGCGCGGCAGTCCGAGATCACCGCGGAGATCGCCGATATCGTCGGTGGGGCCGAGGCCCTGCGGAAGTAGGAGAACGGGAGTCAGATCATGGAGAGTCAGACCCAAGCGTGGACCGTCGAGATCCAGGAGCAGGAGGAGTGGGACGCCCTCCAGTCCGAGATCGAGCAGAACCCGAAGCTCGTCGGACGGGTGGTCTCGGTCATCGGCCCGGTGGTCGACGTGGAGTTCGCCCCCGACGCCCTGCCCGAGATCGATTTCGCGCTGAAGATCCGGCGCGCCGAGCGTGAGGGCCAGCGCACCGTCATCACCGCCGAAGTCGCGCAGCACATCGGTGACAACCGCGTCCGCGCGGTGTGCCTGCAGCCCACCGACGGCCTCGTCCGTGGCTCGCGGGCGATCAACACCGGCCGTCCGATCGCGGTGCCCGTCGGCAAGGAGGTCCTCGGGCGGATCTTCAACGTGCTCGGCGAGGCGATCGACCGCGGTGAGCGCATCGACGTGAAGGAGCGGTGGCCGATCCACCGTCCGGCACCGGAGTTCAAGGACCTCGAACCCCGCAGCGTCATGCTGGAGACCGGCATCAAGGTCATCGATCTGCTCGAGCCCTACGTGCAGGGCGGCAAGATCGGCATGTTCGGCGGCGCCGGCGTGGGCAAGACCGTCATCATCCAGGAGATGATCGCGCGGGTCGCCAAGGAGCACGGCGGGGTGTCGGTGTTCGCGGGGGTCGGGGAACGCACCCGTGAGGGCAACGACCTCTGGCTGGAGATGAAGGAATCCGGCGTGCTCGACAAGGTGGCCCTGATCTTCGGCCAGATGGACGAGCCCCCGGGGGTCCGTCTGCGGGTCGGGCTGACCGCGCTGACGGTCGCCGAATACTTCCGCGACGTCGAGCGGCAGGACGTGCTGGTGTTCATCGACAACATCTTCCGCTTCGTGCAGGCCGGCTCCGAGGTCTCCACCCTCCTCGGCCGGATGCCCTCGGCGGTGGGCTACCAGCCGACGCTGTCCGGTGAGATGGGCCAGCTCCAGGAGCGGATCACCTCGACCCGCGGCCGGTCGATCACCTCGCTGCAGGCGGTGTACGTGCCCGCCGACGACATCACCGACCCGGCCCCCCACACGACCTTCGCGCACCTCGACGCCACCACGGTGCTCTCGCGGCAGATCGCCGAGCTCGGCATCTACCCCGCCGTGGACCCGCTGGACTCCACCTCTCGGATCCTCGCGCCGGAGTTCGTCGGTGAGCGCCACTACAACATCGCCCGGCGGGTGCAGGAGATCCTCCAGCGCTACAAGGACCTCCAGGACATCATCGCGATCCTCGGGATGGACGAGCTGTCCGAGGAGGACAAGATCGTGGTGTCCCGGGCCCGCAAGGTCCAGCGGTTCCTTTCGCAGCCGTTCTTCGTGGCCGAGCAGTTCACGGGGATCCCCGGCAAGTACACGCCGCTGGAGGAGACCCTCGACGGATTCGAACGCCTCACCGAGGGCGAGTTCGACGACATCCCCGAGCAGGCGTTCCTGCTCAAGGGCAACATCGACGAGGTCCTCGAAGCCGGCAGGGAGCTGACGGGGTAGTCATGCCGCTGACCGTTTCCGTCGTCACGCCCGAGCGGGAGCTGTATTCCGGCGAGGCCGACTTCGTCGTTGCCCGGGTCGCCGGCGGCGACATCGGGGTCCTGCCCGGCCACGCGCCCTTCCTGGGGGCCCTGCACCACGAGCGGCTGGTGATCCAGTCCGGCGACACGCACCAGTACGTGGCCGTGCACGGTGGGTTCCTGGAGATCCATGACGATTCCGTGAGCGTCCTCACGCAGATCGCCGAGCTCGCCGAGGAGATCGACGCCGAACGCGCGCACCGCCAGAAGGAGAACGCGGAGCGGAAGATCGCGCAGGAGGACACCCACGAGAACCGCGAAAAGCTGCTGCGGGCCACCACCCGCATCAAGACCGCCGCGGAGGCCGGCCTCCTGAACATCTGAACGGCCCCGGGTAGCATGGCGGGAGCCCATGCGCCGGATCCTCGTCCTCGTCGTCCTGGTCGCCCTCGCCGGCCCTCCGGCGTGGTCGACGGGTGCTGTGTCTGCCCAGGAGGGCGTCCCCATCGGGGGGACCGTCCGCTTCGAGCCCGGGCCCGGAACCACGCTCAGCGTCGAGGGACGGGGGCCCTATCACGGTGCCATCGAGGTGCGGCGGTCCAGCGGCGGGTTGCTTGTCGTCAACGACCTCGAGCTCGAGTCCTACGTGATGGGCATCAACGAGGTTCCCGCGTCCTGGCCCCTGGAGGCGCTCAAGGCCCAGGCCGTGGCGGCCCGCACCTACGCGTTGTGGGAGCGCGAGAACGGCGTCTGGGCCCGGCACGGCTTCGACGTCTGCGCGACCACCGCCTGCCAGGTCTACGGGGGCGCGATCGTGGAGCGGAGACGCAACGGGCACCGCTGGATCCGGGCGGTCCGGGAGACGGAAGGCGAAGTGCTCCTGGACGGCGACCAGCCGATCCTCGCCCGGTACCATGCCTCCTCGGGAGGACGCACCCTCGACAACGAGACGGTGTACCCGTCTTCCGGCGCCCGCTCCTACCTCGTGGCCGTGGACGACGAAGCCGACGAGGTCTCGCCGCTGCACCGCTGGCAGGTCGACTTCACCCGTGAGCAGATGCAGGAGATCCTGCGCGCGGGCATCGGGCTGGCCGGGACGCTCGTCGAGATCAGATCGGATCAGGAAGCCCGCCGGGCCCTGGTGCGGACCGAGGGCGGCGAGATCGAGCTGTCCACCGTGCGGCTGCGGCGGGTCGTCAGCGAGCATGCGCCGCGGCTGTACCCCGATGCCTTCCCGGGCCCCCGTCCCGACGGGCTGCTGATGCCGCTCACGCTGCCGTCGTCCCGCTACGACGTGGAGACCACGCGGGACGGTTTCCGCTTCCGGGGCCGTGGATACGGACACGGCGTCGGCATGAGCCAGTGGGGGGCCAAGGGACGCGCCGAGCGTGGCGAGGACCACCGCGAGATCCTGTCCGCCTACTACGGGGGACTGGAGCCCCGGGTGTGGGAAGGACCCACGAGGATGCGGGTGGCGCTCGCGCGGGACGCATCGGACGCCGCCATCCTCGGAGACGGCCCCTTCGCGGTCCTTGCCGGCTCCGACGAACTCGCCGCCTCGACCCTGGGCGCCTGGGGGGTCGAGCCCGGGGGCAGCGGCACGATGCGGGTACTTCCCCCGGAGGGGTTCGACCTGCCGCTGGTGCTGTCCGGGCTCGAGGTCCCCGACCGGGTGGTGATCGGACCCGAGAACGCCGACGGGGTGGAGATGTCCTTCGTCCTTCCGAAGGCGGCCGAGGTGGAGGCGGTGCTCACCCGTGACGGCGACCAGGTCGCCTCGGCGGACGGTGTCTTCGACGCGGGCCCGGGCCGGCTTCGGGTCCCCGTCGACCCGGAGACGATCCCGCGGCGCGCCGGCTACACCATGACGCTGCGGGCTTTCGACGGCGAGGAGACCGTCACCAGGAGCGCCGACCTCGGCATCGAGCGTCCGCGACGCGTGGGTTGGCTGCCGTTGCTGGTCGCGATCGTGCTGCTCGGCCTCGCCGGCCGGGCTGTCGTGCGCGACCGCCGTCGTCGCGATTCGCCTCCGTCCGGCCCCGGTCCGGGGGCCGGACCCGAGGATCCTCAGTCGTCGACGATCCCCGTCCGGGGACATCCCGTGCAGGGGTAGGCCGTCTGCAGGCCGGCGATGTCGCCGAGGGCGAGCGTCCGCTTGCGGGTCTCACCGGGGGCCGTGATGCCGAACATCGTCTGCGCGCTCTGCATCCGCATCCTCAGGTCGAACAGCGACAGCCAGTGCCCGAGCTCGTGGGTGTAGATCGAGCGGACGTCGAAGGCGCTGCTGTTCAGCGCGGGGCCCCCGAAGACCGCCCAGTCGAGGTTCGAGTTGAGGACGAGGTCGGCGTCCTGGATCTCGTAGGTCCGGCGGTCGTAGCAGATCGCAGCGGCCCCCACCACCCCGGAGCGCATGGGGGCCCAGGTCACCACGTTCACGCCGTCGTCGCACGAGCCGTCGCCGGCCCTGCGGGCGAAGGTGGCCGATGACGTTCCCTGCTCCGCGAAGGCCACCTTCGGGTTCCACCGGCTCCACTCCGCGGCGGAGGCCCGCAACTGCGAGCGGGCGGCGTCCGCCGACGGGGCCCCCGAGGGGCGTCCGGCGTCGTTGTACGCGTAGGCGATGGTGACGTTGCCCGAGGCGTCGGTGGGCCAGCGGGCCTTCCCGATCGCGTAGGCCTCGCAGGTGGGGGCCGACGGGCACCCACGCGCCGAGCCCAGGGAGCGGGACGACGCGGTCGGCGCGCCCGCGTAGTGGACACGGACCACGAGGCCGAAGCGGTCCGCGGGATCGATCGTGTCGTCGTCGACGGAGGTCGCCGTGGACGTGGGCACCTCGACTTCGACCTTCGGGACGAGGCCGTCGCCCATGGGGGCGGGCGCGCCGGCGCCCTCCGGTGCCGGCGTCGTCTCCGGTGCGGGCTCGGTGTCCTCGGCGACGGCCGGCGCCGGCTCGGGTTCGGGGGCGTCCACGCCCGCCGTGCGCATCGCCGTGCCCATTCCGGGCAGGGAGGGAAGGTTCGCGTCCGCGGAGACGGGAGCCGGAGCGAGCGCGCCGAAGGCGAGTGCGAGTCCTGCGAGCGTGACGATGAGGCGTCGGGGCATCATGGTTCCTCCATCGCGAACAGGGGTCGGTTGGCCGAGGACCCAGGGTACCGGCCACGGGGGCCCGGCCACCACCTGCGGCGACGTGTCCCGGCCCCCGGAGAAGGGTAGGGTAGAGACGTCACTTCCTATGGCCGGGCACGAAGCGCCGGTACCCTTACGAGCAGGAGGCCCGATGGGCGACGTATACGAGATCGAGGGCGGTCCGCAGCTTCACGGCGAGGTCCGCTGCAGCGGGGCCAAGAACTCCGTCCTGAAACTCCTCACCGCATCGATCCTGGCCTCCGGTACCCACGAGCTGCGCCGGGTCCCGCGCATCATCGAGGTGGACTGGATCTCGGACATCCTGAACCATCTCGGGGGCCGGGTCTCCTGGACGGGCGAGGGGGTCCTGTCGGTCGAGGTCCCCGAGACCGTCGGGGAGGAGGTCCCCTACGAGCTCGGCAGCCGCATGCGGACCTCGGTCGCCATGCTCGGCCCGATGCTGGCTCGCCGGGGACGGGCGCGGGTGGCGCTGCCCGGCGGATGCAACCTCGGTCCCCGCGGGATCGACGTGCACGTCCGCGGCCTGGAGCAGCTCGGCGCCGACATCCACGTGTCCCACGGCTTCCTCGAGGGTTCCGCCCAGCGTCTGCGCGGGACGACCGTCGACCTCGAGTGGCCCAGCCACACGGCCACCGAGAATCTCATGATGGCCGCCGTCCTCGCCGAGGGTCGCACGACGATCAACAACGCGGCCCGCGAGCCTGAGATCACCGACCTCGCCACGTTTCTCCAGGGGATGGGGGCCAAGATCACCGGTGCGGGGACCGCGCGCATCGAGATCGAGGGCGTGCACGAGCTGCACCCGTCGTCCCTGGACGTCATGCCCGACCGGCTCGAGGCCGGCACGTTCCTGTTCGCGGCCGCGGCCACCGGCGGCGACGTCGTCGTGGCCAACATGGTTCCGAAGCACCTCGAGATCGTGTTGGAGAAGCTGCGGCAGGCAGGGATGGAGCTGGAGGTCGGCGAGGACCGCGTCAGGATCCGCTCCGACGGACTGCCGCAACCCGTGGACATCTCCACGCTGCCGTTCCCCGGGTTCCCGACCGATCTCCAACCGCTGGCGGTGGCGCTCCTCTGCCGGGCCCCCCGCCTGTCGATCGTCACCGAGAACATCTTCGACAGCCGGTTCATCTTCGTGGACGAGCTCGCGAGGATGGGGGCCGACATCCGGGTGGACGGACAGTACGCGGTCATCCGCGGGGTGAAGGAGCTCACCGGGGCGCCCGTCCGCGCCTCGGACCTGCGGGCCGGGGCCGCGCTCGTGGTCGCCGGGCTCGTGGCCGAGGGCAAGACGGTCCTTGAGGACATCCACCACGTCGATCGCGGCTACGAGCGGCTCGAGGAGAAGCTGCAGACCCTGGGGGCCGGCATCCGTCGCGTCCCCGCGGACGAACTCGCCAGAGCCTGAGGCCACGCGGGCCCGTCACCCCTCGCACGAACGTACGATCCGGGATAGCATCACGGATGCATCCTGCTCCCGGGGAGGGCCCATGACGCAAGCCGCAGTCGATGCCGCCGCGAAGCGCATCTGCGCATCCGGCCGGGTGGTGGTCCTCACGGGGGCCGGCGTCTCGGCGGAGTCCGGCATCGACACCTTCCGCGACATCGGGGGCCTGTGGGAACGCTTCGACCCCGACGAGGTCGCCACAGCGTCCGGGTGGCTGCGCTTCCTGATCTCCAAGCCCTGGGAGGCGATCGAGTTCCTGTCCGGGTTGCGCGAGGTGTTCGCGCGCGCCCGCCCCAATCCCGGCCATGAGGCGCTCGCCGAGCTGGAGCGCCTGGGGCACCTCCGTGCGGTGATCACGCAGAACGTCGACGGCCTCCACCAGGAGGCCGGCAGCGAGCGTGTCATCGAGATCCACGGCACGTTCACGCGCCGGCGCTGCATGGACTGCGGGCTGCGCGAGACCCTCTCACGGGAGGCGTTCGTCGAAGACCTCGACGTGATGATCGCCAAGCTCGGCTCCTACCTGGTCAGCCACCCGGCGCACGTGCTTCGCCGCTGCGCATGCGGCGGACTGTTCCGCGCCGACATCGTCCACTTCGGCGAGGAGGTCCACGACCTCCCCGAGGCGGTGAAGGAGGTCCGGGAGGCCGAGGTGATGATCGTGTGTGGCACGTCCGGTGTGGTCTATCCCGCCGCCGGCCTTCCCGGGCAGGCCAAGGACAACGGTGCATTCCTCGTCGAGGTGAACCCGGAACCGACCGAGCTGTCGGCGATCGCCGACCTCAATATCCAGGCTGGCGCCGGCGCCGCGCTGCCGGCGCTGGTGCGCGCCGTCCGCGAGCGCCTCGCCACACGGACCTGAGCCGGCTCGACCCCGCGTCACCCCACCGCCCTAGGATGTTCGCTGTCGCCCGCCGCACGTGCGCGGCGGGCCGGGACGCGAAGGATGAGAGTGGCCGACAACGAGTTCGTCCGTGTGATGGGGCCCGAGCCGTCGGGCCTGGCACAGATGCTCGGGGCGATCGCGCAGATGAACCTGGAGCGCCGTCCCGACCGGGCCCGGTACTTGGAGGGGAGCGCGGGGGTCGTCCGCATCGTGGCCACCGACGCCGGCGTGGCCGTGGCCCTCGAGTTCCGCGATGGAACGCTGCGGATCTACTCCGGCGACGTGACCGCGCCCGCGGACGTGGAGATCTCAGCCGACAGCGAGTCGCTCACCGGGATGTCCTCGGTGCCGCAGCTCGGCCCCCTGCCGCACCCCTTCAAGCGTGCGGGACGGGCGGCACTGGCCAAGGCGCTGCGCGGCGACGTGAAGGTGCGGGGGGCCGTCCGCAACGGCAAGCTCCTGAAGCGGATGCGCGGCCTGCTCGCGGTGGACCCGGGTTAGGTCCCGTGGCCGACGTGTCCTCGCTCGTCGACGGCCTGCGCTCCGGTGACCGGCGCGCCGCGGCCCGCCTGATCTCGCTGGTCGAGGACGGCGCCCCCGAGGCCGCCGCCGTCCTGCGTGAGGTGTACCCGCTGACCGGCCACGCCCGGACCATCGGCGTCACGGGAGCCCCCGGGTCGGGGAAGTCCACCCTGGTGGACGGGTTGGTTCGCTGCATGCGCGACGAGGACCTCACGGTCGGTGTGATCGCCGTCGACCCCACCTCGCCGTTCTCGGGCGGGGCGCTGCTCGGGGACCGGGTCCGGATGGGCTCCCATGCGCTGGATCCGGGCGTGTTCATCCGGTCGATGGCAACTCGGGGTCACCTCGGGGGCCTGTCGCTGGCGGCGCCGGAGGCGATGCGGGTGCTGGAGGCGTCCGGGTCGGATGTCGTGGTCGTGGAGACCGTGGGTGTCGGCCAGTCGGAGGTGGAGGTCGCCAAGCAGGCCGACACCACGATCGTGGTGCTCGCGCCGGGCATGGGCGACGCGATCCAGGCCGCCAAGGCAGGGATCCTCGAGGTGGCCGACGTGTTCTGCGTGAACAAGGCCGACAAGGACGGCGCCGGGGACGCAGCACGCGACCTGCGCAACATGCTCGAGATGGGCGCCGGCCATGACCCCGAGTGGACCCCGCCGATCCTGCTGACCACCGCTTCGGCGGGCGAGGGCGTGGCGGAGCTGTGGCAGGCGGTACGCGACCACCGGGAGCACCTGGCCCGGGGGGGCCGGCTCGAGGCGCGCCGCCGCGGCCGGTTCGCCGCCGAGATCCGCGAGATCGCCGGGGAGCGGCTGAAGGCCGCGCTCGAACGGGACGCCGCCGCGATCGACGACCTCACTGCCCGGGTGCTCGCCCGCGAGCTCGACCCGTACACCGCGGCGCAGGAGCTGCTGTCCGCGCACCTGCCCCAGCTCTTCGGCCAGGGATAGGGGGCTGTCCCCGGTCCACGTCAACTGTGGAGCTCACCCGGGGTTGCTGTATGCTGTAATGCATCATGCGGCGGAGGACTCAGCTCTACCTCGATGAAGACCAGTACCGGTGGCTCAAGCGGCAGGCGGGTGCGCGCGGGAGCATCGCCGGTGTGATCCGTCGCCTCATCGACTCCGCCCGGGATGCTGCGCGGGTGGATCGTGACGACCCCTTCATGGAGTACCTCAGGACCCCACCGGCCCAAGGGGAGGGCACGACCTCCGTCGTGACCCTCGACGAGGATCTGTACGGGCGTTGAGGCGGGTCTTCATCGACACGGGCGCTTTCGTCGCTCTGCGCAACACGGGCGAGCGCGAACACCACAGCGCGCGTGCGGCGCTCGACGAGCTGGTCCACGAGCGGGTTGCCCTGTTCACGTCGAACTACGTCTTCGCGCAGACCTACACCGCCCTTCTCGTCCGGGTGGGACGCGACGAGGCGGTCGCCTGGGGCCGGGCCTTCCGTGCAGGTCAGCGGGTCGAGCTGGTCCGAGCCGACGAGGCGATCGAGGACGAGGCATGGCGGATCCTCGAAACGCACGACGACAAGCGGTGGAGCTACGTGGACGCCACGTCCTTCGCGCTGATGGAGCGGGAGGGGTGCGGGGAGGCGTTCGGGTTCGACGTCCACTTCAAGCAACGAGGATTGCGGCTGATTCCGGGAGGCTGAAACCCTC
>CAZLKN010000004.1:0-108787 GCA_964560135.1 uncultured Actinomycetes bacterium
CGTAGATCTGGTCGCCACCCCCGGGATGGTCCTTGCCACGGAAGAAGTGGTTGAAGCCGACCTCGTAGAGGCTGGCCGCCGAGGCGTAGGTAGACAGGTGTCCGCCGATACCGGAGGCTTGCATGTTCGCGCGCAGCACCATCGCAGCGGCGTTCCAACGGATCAGCCGGCGGATGCGGCGCTCCATGTCCTCGTCGCCGGGGAAGGGAGGCTCCTCCTCGGGGGCGATGGTGTTCACGTAGTGGGTGGAGACCATGGACGGCACCCCGATCTGCAGCCGGCGGGCCTCCATCAGCAGGCGTCGCAACAGGTAGGACGCCCGCAAGCCACCGCGGGCCTCCGACACGTCGCCCAGGGCCTGGAGCCATTCGGCGGTCTCCAGAGGGTCGATGTCGGGGAGCTGGTCGAAGAGTTCGTCGAAAGCCATCGTGTCCACGTTACCCCTGTTGGACGCTCGCGGCACTCGGGCGTTACGGCTGACCGTGTCCGAACTCCACGCAGAGTCCTTCCGGGTCGCCGGTATCGGCGGACACATCGGCGAAGTGCGGCCAGAAGGGGACGAAGGCCCGGACGGTTATCGACTCCGGATCGCCGGCGTCCGCGTACAGGTAGCCGTCGGTGTAGTAGACGCCCACCCATCCCTCGGAGGCCGAGTGGTGCAGGTACCACCCGCCGGCCTCGGTCTTCGTCCCGCCGTCGCGGTACTCCTCGGGGGGTGTGGAGCGCCCCGAGCAGTGGAAGGCAGAGGCCGGGCCGGGGACGAGCACCGCGGCCACCGCGAACGCGGCAAGCACCGCCCGAGGGATCACCGCCCACCTCCGACATCGACCACGGCCTCAACAGCCGCCGGGCCCTCGTTGCCCGCGGCGTCCACGGCGCGCACGGTGTAGTGCCAGCGTCCCGGGGGCGGCGACGCCTCTTCGGCGCTGTCCTCCGACGTCTGGGCCACGAGCTCGTGGCCGGCCCCCGACAGCGGGCTCCGGTAGATGCGGTAGGACACGGCGTCGCCGTCCCATGCGAGCTCCACGTCACCATCGCGCACCGTGGCCTGAAGGGCCGACGGCGCATCGGGCGGGTCGAGGTCCTGGCCGGCGACGGGGACGAGCACCGCGCCCGACAGGGCGTCGAGCTCCACCTCCACCGCACCGCCGGCGGTGGTGACCGCCTCGCCGGTGAGCGCATCGACGAGCTGGACGCCGTCGCGCATCACGCCTTCGAGCTCAACCCGGACACTGTGTGCCTCCGATGCGTGGGCGTTCACCACGACCACCGCCACCTCGTCGTCCCGCCCGCGGGCGTAGGCCGCGGTGCCGGCGTCGTCGTCGGCGTGCAGCATCTGCAGGGGGAAGGACCGCAGAGCCGGGTGCGCGGCCCGCGCCTGGATCAGGTCGGCGTGCCAGGCCCGCAGGTCGGCGTCCTCGCGGCCCCACGGGTAGGTCCGGCGGTTGTCGGGGTCGTTGTCGCCGGTGACCCCGGCCTCCGATCCGTAGTAGATCGTGGGGGCGCCGGGTGTCGTCATCTGGATCAGTGCGGCGAGTTTCAGCCGAGCGGCGCCCTCGGCGAGGTGCGCCGGGTCCTGCTTCTCCGTGGGCCCGTTACGTCCGGGTGTAAGCCGCCAGAGGATCCGTTGGGAGTCGTGGGAGTCGAGGAGGTTGAAGGAGTTGAGCGCCGCCGCCGGGGGCACGTCCTCCAGGGAGTTCAGGAGCAGCTCCGCGAAGCGGCTGGGGCTGGCGTCGGCTCCGGCCTGCTCGAGCGGCAGGTTGAGGTTCCCGAACAGCGACAGGACGGCTCCGCGGAACCGGTAGTTCATCGCGCCGTCGGCCATGTCGCCGCGGACCTTGGGAAGCACCGCGCCGCGGTGCCAGAGCTCCCCGACGATCGGGGCCTGAGGATCCGTCTGCTTCACCGCCGTCCGGAAACCGCGCCAGAAGTCGTCGGGGAAGGACTCGTGCAGCATCGAGTCGATCCGCCATCCGGCGGCCCCCGCCTCCAGCCAGCGCCGCGCGACCGCGTCGGGGGCGCCGTAGACGAGATCCCGGACGCCGGGGTGGGTCTTGTCCAGCAGCGGCAGCAGATCGATGCCGTGCCAGGACTCGTAGTAGGCGGCGTGATCGACCAGGTCGCCGGCGCACGGACCGTAGGGATACGCGCGGAAGCTGAACCAGCCGCGGTACGGCGAGCCGGCGTCCGAGCAGGCGCCACCGCCGAAGCGGCGGTTGCGGTCGAAATACAGCGAGTCGCTGGAGGTTGCCACGAACACGCCGTCGAGGATGAGCCGGATCCCCCTGGCGCCGGCCTGGGCGACGAGCTCGTCGAACTGGGCATCGGTGCCCAGGCTTGGTTGGATCTTCGTGTAGTCGCGGGTGTCGTAGCCGTGGTTCGAGGCTGCCGCGAAGATCGGGTTCAGGTACAGGGCGGTGACCCCGAGATCGGCGAGGTGGTCGAGGGACGCGGTGATGCCGGCGATGTCGCCACCGAAGTAGTCGCGGTGGCGGAGCGGCTCGTCGCAGCCCTCGACGTAGGAGCGGCAGTGACCTTCCGGCAGTTCGTCCCAGTCCTTCATGACCGGGCGGCTCATGGGGTCCGAGGGCCAGTCGTAGCGGGGCTCGTCGCCCGTCGGGTCGTTCGACGCATCCCCGTTGCGGAAGCGGTCGGGGAGGATCTGATAGACGACGGCGTCCGACAGCCACCCGATCGGCTCGAAGGCGGGATCATGGACAGTGACATGGAAATCGCGGAAGCAGCACTCGAGGAGGTCGCCGAGCTCGGCCCCCGTCACGGTGCCCCGGCCCCCGCTCCACCCGGCATCGTCGCGGTAGGTCACGCTGACCGGACCGTCGGCCACCTCGAAGCGGTACGAGAGGGTGGTGGGCCGCTCCGTGACCACACGCGCCTCCCACCAGTCGCAGCGCCGGTCGGCCAGGGCCTCCTCGTAGCAGGCGATGCTGGCGCCGGCGAGGTCCATCCGCACCGTCTCCGTGCGGCCGGCCACCGCGTCGTGGAGCCGCAGGCGGACGGCGGTGGCGTCGTCGGCCGCCGTCCGCAGACGCAGGAGGATCTCGGTGCCAACGGGGGCCGCGCCCCAGGGCTGCCGGTACAGCGGGTCCCGGGTGTCGTGGGCGACGACCCCGGCCTCGATCGAGCCATCCCGGGGGACGAGCTCGCGCGGATCACCGTGCCCGGTACCTGCCAACCCGGCCACGAGCGCGAGTGCGACCGCCAGTGCCGTCCCGTGCGTCCTCACGCGGTCCCCTTGTTCGTTCGGTTACCTGACCTTTTCGCGACCGCAGCACAGCCTCCTGCCCGCCCTTTGGCCGCTGCCGTCGGAAGCTTGTTAATATATTGAACGAAGCTGGGACTCGAAATGAACCGTGAGAGGACCGGGATGGCGCACAGCGCTAGGCCCCGCGGGCCGGGGGTGCTCTACAGCGCCTTGGCTCTCGTGCTTCTCATCGTGTTGTCGGTGGTGTCGCTGACCACCCTCCAGCCTCCGCCTCCGACCATCGCGGAATTCGCCCCGCAGGCCCTCGAACAGATCGAGGAGGCTCCCGAGGAGCAGACGAGCGACTTCGGGACGGGAGAGGGGGGTGCAGGCGTCCCGGGGGACGAACCGGGCTCCGTGGAGGCGGCGCCGACCGACCCACCGATCGACATTCCCCGGATCCGCCGCTGTATCGGCGACCCGCCCCGGCAGATCGAGGACCCGCAATCGCCCCCCTGCGTCCCCTACTGGGACGGGGACAACGGCGGCGCAACCAGCATGGGTGTCACCCGCGACGAGATCAGGGTGGCGCTCCCCGACAACGGAGTCCAGCGCGAGTATCGGCTCCTCCAGAATTTCTTCAACTCCCGATTCGAGTTCTACGGTCGCAAGATCATTCTCGAGCCTTCCCACCCGACCTCCGGGAGCAGCGTGGCCGAGATGCATGCCGATGCGGCCAACGTCAGGGAGATGGAAGCTTTTGCCTCCCTCAACTATGCCGCCGATCTCTACGGCGGCCAGACGGCCTACTACGACGCGCTGGCACGGCACAAGGTCATCGGCGTGGACGTGCGTCCGATGTGGGCCGGGGAGAGGCGACTTGCGGCGAACGCGCCCTACCAGTGGAACTACCTCCCGGGCTCCGACGACGTCGGCAACACCTTGCTCGGTGAGTGGATGTGCAAGCAGCTCGTCGGCGACCCCCCGGAATACGCGGGGCCGGGAACCGCTCCGAGCGCGATCAACGATGGTCCACGGGTCTTCGGTCTGGTGACCACCACGGTGGAACAGATCGGAGCCGATCCGACCGTGCTGCGCGATCGGCTGCAAAGCTGCGGCGGCGGCTTCGCCCGGGAGGCCGAGCTGAACGAGCAGTTCGACGCCGAGAGCGCACAGACCGTCGTCCTGCAGATGCAGGCGAGCGACGTCACCTCGATCGTCTGCACCTGCCACTCTGGGCCCCTGTCCACGCTGATGATCGCGGCCACCAACCAGGGCTACTTCCCGGAGTGGGTCGTGAACTCCTTCATGTACATGGACCAGGACGTCGCAGGCCAGCTGTCGCCCGGACAGCAGCGCATCCGCCTCTTCGGACAGACGGTTCGGCAGAAGAGCGTGGCGCCCCCCGACATGCCCTCGACGTGGGCGATCCGCGAGGCGGACCCGTCGTACACACCGTCAATGGCCGGCACCGACCTGGACTACTACACGATCGCCTACTACCAGTACCCGGGGATGCTCTTGCTCGCCTCCGGCATCCAGATGGCGGGCCCGAACCTGACCCCGTTCACGTTCGAGCAGGGACTGCACCGGACGCAGTTCCCCAACCCGGACGCAGACGGCCCACCCCATTTCCAGGCGCACGTCGGGTTCGCGGGCGATCACACGATGGTGAACACAGCTGCCGTCATCTGGTGGAGCGACAACGAGTCCTCCTACGCGACGAACGGCGCCCGCGGAACCTACTGCTACGCCGAGCTCGGACGCCGCTACGGCGTGGGGACGTGGCCCGACGAGCAGCAAACCCTGTTCGAGCCACCGTGCCGTTGAGCGGACGCCTACCAGGGGTCGATCGCGGACCGGTGACCGACGTAGGTGGTGTGCGTCACGAGGGCGTCGCCGGACAGCACGTGCAGCAGGCAGGCGGGCGGCTCGAGGATCAGGCGGGGCGGGGCCCCGGGGACCAGGTCGAGATGCAGCTGGAAACCGCTGCTCGGGGCCGCCGTCGCGAGGGCGCCCGCCCACAGCGTCTGGATGGGTCGGTGCACGTGACCGCAGGTGATCCCCTTCACCTGTGGGTTCGCTGCGACCACGCGCTCGAAGGGCGCCGGGTCGGACAGCCCGATCCCGTCCATCCATCCCACCCCGGTCGCGAACGGCGGATGGTGCATGCACAGCAGCGTCGGACGGTCCGGCTCGAGGGACAGCACGCGCTCGAGCCATCCCAGCCGTACGTCACAGAGCCGGCCGGACGCGCTCCCCTCCTCGAGGGTGTCCAGCGCGACGACCCGCACCGGATCGAGGTCCACGACGTACTGGACGAACCCCCCGTCGCAGGTCTCCAGACGCCCCTCGAAGACCTCGATGAGGGTGGCGCGTTCGTCGTGATTGCCCGGGACGACGCGATACGGCATGCGCAATTCGTCCAGGATCTCCCGCGCCCTCATGTTCTCGGCGGATCCTCCGCCGGAGGTCAGATCGCCGGTCACGAGCACCAGGTCGGGTCGCGGCTCGAGGGCGTTCAGATGCTCCACAGCGGCCACGGCGGCCGCATCGGTGTCGATGATCCTGGCGAGTGCATCGTCCGCCCCGACGCAATGTGGATCGGTGAGCTGCGCGATGATGCGCCGCCCGTCCCGGCCCCCTCGGTCCCCGGCTCCCGATCCCATCTCGCGATCCTTCCCGTCGTCGGCCGTCGGATGACGAGCACGATAACGGGTGCGCCGGAGGAACGCCCGGAGACCCGGGACCGGCGGCCCGCCCTCACGTTCGGGAGGTCGAACACATGAACATGCCGATCCTCGTCCCGCCGGGAGCGTCCGACGATCTCGTCTCGAAGCTGAGCGGGCTGGGCTTCGCCGTCGAGACCGATCCGGGCTCCGGGGACCTCGGCGTTCCCCCCGAACCCGCAGACGAGAACTGGGACGAGTGGTGGCGCGCGTCCGCACTGAGCCCGCGGATGCGCCTGGCCCCGCAGGGTCACCCCGCGGCGCCGGAGGTGTGGGAGCAGCGGTGGCCGGTGATCTGCGACGCGCTCCTGCTCCACCGCCGATTCTTCCCCTATCTCGCCGCCTCGGCCGCGGCCTCCGGCTTGCAGTTCGCGACCGCGGAGCCGGTGGACGGCGGGTGGTCGCTCGGCGACCGTCTGATCGTCGCGCATCCCGGCACCGGAACCGTCGACGTGCCGGCGGGCACGTGGGTCCGGTTCGAGGGCGTGGAGCGCGTGCGGGGGCCGGCCACGGTGCCCGTCGAGGGGGGTCCGCAGGTGGCCTTCCAGCGCGAGGGGTCGGTGGTACCCACCTGGGGGCCGCGGCGACACGAGCCCGAGCTCGTCCTGCACGTGGCCGTCGGCGGGAGCGACGCGTTCGACCTCCCCGACGGCACCCAACTCCGGCTGGAACCCGACCGGCTCCTCGTGACAGGACCGGAACGCGACCTCGTGGTGCTCGCCGACGGGGTGCCGGTCCTCAAGGCGAGGACCGACGACCTGGACGCCGACCTCCGATACGCCGTCGCCGTCCGCGAGAAACTCCTGGCCCTGGGCACCGGCGAACCCGGATGGCTGGGCTGGATGGACTTCGCTGAGGTGCGACGTGCCGCGGAGGCCGAGGCCGCCCGGGGCGTCCACCACTACTACGACATCGAGCCCGCCGCTCCCGGGCCCGAGGATCAGACGACGGTGCGGATCACCACCGACACCGAGCTCACCGCCGCGTGGGTCTACGCGACCGACGACGGGTCCGAGCCCGGCGGACACCGGGGGGTCGCTGAGCGCGGCTACGAGGTGGCGATGGAACCGGACGCAGAGCAGCGCTACCGCGCACGGCTCCCCGCCCGCCCCGCCGGGACGGTCGTCCGGTACCGGATCGAGACCGTACAGGGCGGCGCCGGCCGCTACGTGGACGACGCCGCCCCCGACTACAGCTTCCCGACCCCCAACGTCGGGTTCACCAGACCGTCGCGCAGCGCGTACGCGTACCGCGTCACCGACCGGCCCGCACCCGGCTGGGTCCGCGACGCGGTCGTGTACCACCTGCTCGTCGATCGCTTCGCCACCGGATCGCCCGAGCCGCTCCTCCCGCCGGAGGAGCTCGGGTTCCTGGCCTTCGCAGGTGGCCGCCTCCAAGGGGTGATCGACCGTCTCGACCACATCGCGGATCTGGGCGCCAACACCCTCTGGCTGGCACCGATCTTCCGCGCCGACATGAACGTCTGCTACGACGTCCGCGACCTGTTCGACGTGGATCCGCGGCTCGGGTCGCTCGACGACGTCCGGGCCCTGTGCGGTGAGGCGCACCGGCGCGGGATGCGCGTGATCCTCGACTTCGAACCCTCGTACCTCGGCAGCCAGCACCCGTTCGTGCTCGAGGCCCGGCACGACCCGGCGAGCCCCTACCGGGCGTGGTTCCACCACGACGACGCGGGACTGCCCTACGGCTGGTTCTCCAGCCCGATCCTGATCGCTCTCGACCACGACCACGCCGAGGTACGCGACCACATGCTGGCCGCGGCACGCTTCTGGCTGGAGCAGGGCTTCGACGGGTTCCGGCTGGACTCCGCGCACGCAGCCTCACTCGAGTTCTGGGCGCACTTCGGACAGGCGGTGCGGGACACGAACCCGGACGCGTTCACGATCGTCGAAGCCACCCGTCCGCTCGACGAATGCCTACGCTACCGCGGACGGGTGGACGGCTTCCTCGACTTCGACGTGTGCGGCGCCCTGCGGGCCTTCGCGGGAGCGGGAACGTGCAAAGCCTCCGACCTCGACTGGGTGCTGTCCTCGCGCGCCGAGCTGCCCGACGGGTTCGTGCCCGGAACCTTCTTCGAGAACCACGACATGGACCGGTTCACCGCGACCGCCGGGGGCGACCCCCGCCGCCTCCGGCTCGCCCACCTGCTGCTGCTCAGCGCACCGGGCGTGCCGATCCTCTACTACGGCACCGAGATCGGACTGAGCCAGGCCGAGCCGGGCGCGCTGGGCTCCCTCAGCCGGATGCCGATGCTGTGGGGGGCACAGCAGGACACGCGGCTGTTCGACGACGTCCGCGCCCTCGTCCGGATGCGCCGGGACACCGCAGCCTTGCGTTCCGGCTCCCACCGCACGCTGCACGTGGACGACGACGCCGCAACCTACGCCTTCGCACGCGAACTCGACGACCAGCGGGTGATCGTCGTCGTGAACGGCTCGGACGCTGCGCGAACCGTGTCCCTCGAAGCGGACACGGGACCGTTGGAACGGATCTCACCCGGCTTCGGCACCTCAGAGGTCACCACGGTGGACGGACGGATCCAGATCGGGCTGGATGCCTTCGGGGGCTGCGTGCTCCTCCGCACCGGAGACGCGGGCCACGCTCCCATTCGTTAGGATGATTGCCTATGAGCCGGCCGCGCGCTGTTGAGGACGTGCCCGTCCGTGGGGAGCTCCTCGAGGTCCTCGCCTCCTACGTCTGGGTCCAGGAGACGGCGCGCGCGCGGATCTTCGCCGCCTGGGGTGGTGCGTTCTCCGAACGCGAGCGGCTCGCGTCCGAGCGCGCAGAACTCGGACGGGCATGGGCCCGGGAGCACGGGGTGGACCTCCCCGACGCGCTGGTCGCACAGCACGAGGCGTGGCTCCGGAGCTTCGTGGGCGCCACCCCGGACCAGATCCCGACGGGTCCCGGCTTCCTCGACTATGCCGGGTCGTTCCTCGAGGCCTACGTCGCCTCGCGGCTGGGGTTCGATCCATCCGAGCTCAGGCCGTCGGAGGCATTGCCGGAACCCGAAGCCGCACCCGCGCCCGTCGACCCGGTCATCGACCGGATCCCGCCGGCGGACTCCACCCCGGTCGACCCCACCGGTCCCTGCTTCGTCGTGCTCGTCGACCTGCACATCGGGGCCCCCGGCGCCGCCGAGGCGCTGACGGCCGCGGTCGAGGACATCAACAGGATCGATCCGTCGTTCGTGATCGTCGGCGGTGACCTCACGGAGCGCGGGGAGCCCGAGGAGTTCCGCGAGGTGCAGCGGATCCTGTCCGGCCTGGGCGTGCCGTGGCACGCGGTGCTCGGCAATCACGACGTCGTCCGGCAGTCCACGGCAACCGTCGACGGCATGGACCACTTCGCGGAGGCGTTCGGGTACGCCTCCGAGGGCCGCATCCTCGAATGTGGCGACCTCCAGGCAGTGATGGTCGACTCCGCCGACCCCACCCCGTGGACCTTCGCGATCCCCACCGGGGACGGAGACGTCCGCATCGGCACGATCGGTGTGATCGGGGGAACCGTCGACGCCGAACAGATCGAGCGCATCCGCACGGGGGTGGATCCCGAACGGCCGGTCCTGCTCGTGTCGCATCACCAGCTCCAGCCGTACGCGGGGTTCCCCGCCCTGCTCGGCGGCGTGCTTCCCGCCCACTCCGACGCCCTCCTCGACGCGCTGTCCGGACACGATCTCCGTGGTGCTCTCGTCGGGCACACCCACCGCTGTGCGGTGTCGACGGTCGGGGCGGCCCGGATCCCGCAGATCGAGCTGCCGGCGGCCGGGAAGTGGCCCTTCGCCTACACCGTGGTCGCCCCGGCGACCGACGGACCCGAGGCGGTCGTCCGGCAGATCTCCGACGAGGATCTCGTACGCAGTCTGGCTTCGGGGCTGACGAGCACAGAGTGGGTCTTCGGTCCTCAGAGCACGCTCCGCCACACCTTCGTCGCCGCACCATCGACGGCGTGATGAGGAAGGACGGGGCAGCGGAGAAGGACGCGTCGTCCACAGCGATGGCGGCGATCCTCGAGGACGAACGCCGCTGGGTCCGCCTCGACGGGTGCCGCAACTTCCGCGACGTCGGGGGCTACCCCACCGACGGCGGAGGACACGTCCGCTGGCGTCGCCTGTTCCGCAGCGACAAGCTCGAGGGACTCACAAGCGGCGACATCCGGCACCTGTGCGACGAGATCGGGCTACGGGCGATCGTGGACCTGCGCCGGGCGACCGAGGCGGGCGACCCCGCGCGCAGCCCTCTGGCCGGACGGGCACAGCTCACCCGCCACCACCTCTCCTTGAACAGGGAGGACGACCGCGGCGACCCGGACCCGCCCGAACACGGGCTCGGCCACATCTACCTGTGGATGATCGACGGGCTCGACGCCGTCGTCCGCGACCTCTTCGACCTGCTGGCCCGCGACGATACCTACCCCGTCGTCCTGCACTGCATGGGGGGCAAGGACCGTACCGGCATCGCCATCGCGCTGGCGCTGGACACGCTCGGCGTCCCCGATGAGTTGATCGTCGCCGACTACGCCCTGACCGAGCTCAGCCGGCTGAGCCAGCCGAAGGAGTCGCTGGAGGCCGCCTTCCGATTCGTGCAGGAGCAGCAACTGCCCGAAGAGGTCCTGTACGCGCGACCCGAGTCGATGCGCGACTTCCTGGCGGGGTTGCGTGAGCGGTTCGGCTCCGTCGGCGACTACCTGCGGGCCTGCGGGGTGACCGACGAGACGATGACGGCCGTGCGGACCAACCTGCTCGCCCGAACGTAGCCCGTCAGTCCCCTGCGAGTGCGGTCCGTGCGGAGCTCACGTCGTCGAAGCGGCCCAGCGCGATGCCCTGGACGAGCGCGTTGCCGAGGGCCGTGGCCTCGGCCGGGCCCACCCGGAGCGGCCGGCGGCAGGCCTCCTCGGTGAGACGGTTCAGGAGGTCGTTGCGTCCGCCACCGCCGATCACGTGCACCTCACTGACGGGCTCGTCGAGGAAGTCGTCGAGCTCGGCAACCACGGCCGCCGTGGCGGCGGCGAGCGAGTCGAGGATGCACCGCACCACCGCTCCCCGGCCTGCGGTCGCCGGCAGGCCGGCCGCCGAGCGCACCTCGGCCTCCATGTCGTCGGGGGCCAGGAAGCGCTCGCTCGTGGCGTCTACCATCGGGCCCCCGGAGCCGGCCTCCTCAGCCGCCCCCAGCAGGTCTTCCACCGGCGGGTCGCCCCACGCCTCACGGCACCGCTCCAACATCCACAGTCCCATGACGTTCTTCAGGAAACGGACCCCGCCGAGAGCTCCGGGCTCGTTGGAGAAGTTCGCACGGCGTGCGGCCTCCGAGGTGTCCGCCTCGGGCCGTTCGGCCCCCACGAGGGTCCACGTACCGCTGGAGACGAAGGCCGCGCCGGGGGCCGGGGGGCCGGGCAGCGCCACCACCGCCGAGGCGGTGTCGTGCCCACCCACGAGGTGCACCGGGATCCCCTCCCAGGAGCCCACCGGCGTAGCCGGCTCGGCGATCGGCGGCATGATCGCCGCGGCGACCCCGACCTCCTCGAGGAGCTCGTCCGACCACCCGCCGGTGCGCACATCGACGAGCTGCGTGGTGCCGGCGCTCGTCCGTTCCCCGACGACCGCGCCGGTGAGCGCGTGGACGAGGAGCTCCGGGAGCATCAGCAGGCGCTCGGCGGAGGCGAGCTCGTCGCGGTCGTGCACGGCGAGCTGGTAGATCGTGTTCACGGCCATGAGCTGGATGCCGGTGATGCCGTACAGCCGCTCGGAACCGATCCGCTCCGCTACCTCGCGCCAGCCCTTCGTGCGGTCGTCGCGGTAGGACCACGGCGGCGACAAGAGCCCGCCGCGGGAGTCGAGCAGCCCGTAGTCCACACCCCAGGTGTCCACACCGATGGAGGCGACCGGCCCCCGCTCCAGGCCGGCCCGCAGACCGGTCTCGACCTCCGCCACCAGGCGGTCCCAGTCCCACCGCAGCGACCCGTCGGGGGCCCGGACGGGCCCGTGCGGATACCGGTGCAGCACCGTGAGGCTCGGTGGAGTGGTGTCGAGGTCGACCTCGGCCACGCGGGCCGAGCCCGCACCGAGATCGACGGCCAGGACGCGCAGCACGGCTACAGCCCGGTGGCCACGGACCCGGTCCCGCGTTCGGCGACCCTCGCCTCGCGGTACCCCGTGTTCCGGTAGGCCGCCAACGGGTGCAGGGCGGCGCCGTTACGGCGCCGCGCCTCGGCCACCAGGGGGCGGACGTCGGTGCGGTAGGCGTCCATCAACAGCTGCTGGGCGAGCGAGGGGTCGGTGGCCTCCTGGGCCGCCGTCAGTGCCTGCCGGTCGACGAGCAGCGCCTGCGCATAGGCGATGTGGATCGCGTCCGTGGACTGGATCAGATCCTCCAGGGGGTCCTTCAGGTTGTGGCTCGCATCGATCATGTACGCCAGCGGCGGAAGGGCGCCGTCGCCGGCCTCGATCAGCTCCAGGAAGATCAGGAAGAGCTGGAAGGGCCTGATCGAGCCGGCCGTCAGATCGTCGTCACCGTACTTGGAGTCGTTGAAGTGGAAGCCGCCGAGCCGGCCGGTCATCGCCAGGCGGCTCACCACCTGCTCGATGTTCGTGTTGGGCAGGTGGTGGCCGAGGTCCACGAGACACTTCGCGCGCTCCCCCGCCGTCTGCGCCAGAAGCAGTGAGCTACCCCAGTCGGCGACCACGGTGGAGTAGAAGCCGGGCTCGTAGGGCTTGTGCTCGCAGTACAGCTCCCAGTCGCCGGGCATCGCGTCGTGGATCCGGCCCATCGCCTCCGCGACCCGCTCGAACTGGGCCCGGAAGCTCGCCTGGCCCGGGTGGTTCGACCCGTCGGGCAGCCACACGGTGAGAGCCGTCGACCCGAGCTCGACGCCGAGCTCGATGCAGTCGACGTTGTGCTCGACGGCGGCCTCCCGCACGCCGGGGTCGGGATGGGACAGGCTCCCGAACTTGTAGGACACCTTCCCGTCGGCCGTCGTGGCCGGGTTGTCCTGGAAGGTGTTGGAGTTCATGGCGTCGAACCCGATCCCCAGCTTCCCGGCGTAGGCACGCAGCGCGGACGGATCGTCGGGGTCGTCCCAGGGGATGTGGAGGCTGACGGTGCGGTTGGCCCCGGTGAGCGCGTTCAGCGCCGCGATGTCGTCGATCTTCTCCTCGGTGGTGCGGGGCTCGCCGCCGATCGGGAAACGGCCGAACCGCGTCCCGCCGGTCCCGAGGGCCCAGGAGGGAGCCGCCACGCTGAAGGCGGCGAGTGCGGCGAGCACGCGGTCGGCGTCCACACCTCGACCCTCGACGGCGTGTTCGAGATCGCGTTCGTGGGCCGCGAGAGAACTCGCGTTCTCGGCTTCGATCCGGTCGCGGTCGATCATGTTCCTCTCCCGCTCATCTGAGGAAGGCCGACGGCACCCCGCTGTCCACCGGGACGATCGTCCCGGTCGTGAGCTCCAGGTCGCCCGACACGAAGGCGAACACCGCCGCCGCCACGTGCTCCGGGAGCACCTCGCGCTTCAACAGCGTCCGTCCGGCGTAGTATTCCCCGAGCTTCTCGCGCTCCACCCCGTACAGCTCGGCGCGCTTGTCTCCCCACTCGCCGGCGAAGATCCCCGATCCACGGACCACGCCGTCGGGGTTCACGCCGTTGACCCGGATGCCGTGGGAGCCGAGCTCGGCAGCGAGCAGCCGCACCTGATGAGCCTGGTCGGCCTTGGCCGAGCCGTAGGCGATGTTCTCGGGCCCGGCGGCCACCGCGTTCTTCGAGACGATGTAGACGATGTCGCCGCCGATGCCCTGTTCGACCATCACCCGTGCGGCCGCGCGGCTCACGAGGAACGAGCCGCGCGAGAGCACGCCGTGGACGCGGTCCCAGTCCTCGACGCTCGTGTCGAGCAGCGGCTTGGACAGCCCGAGGCCCGCGCAGTTCACCACGAGGTCGATCCCGCCGTAGGCGACGCAAGCGGTGCGGACGGCGTCCTCCACGGCGCCGGGGTCGGACACGTCGGCGGCGACGGCTGCGGCCCGATCGGCGCCGCCGAGATCGGCGGCCACCGCTGCGGCGTTGCCGGCGTCGAGGTCGGCCACGATGACAACAGCCCCCTCCTGCGACAGGCGCTGCGCGATGGCCCGTCCGATACCGGAGGCGGCCCCGGTCACCAGGGCGACGCGTCCGGTGAGCGGCGGCGCGGGCGGCCGGCGCCGCAGCTTGGCCTCCTCGAGTTCCCAGTACTCGATCCTGAACTTCTCGGATTCCGGGATGGGCGTGTAGGTCGACACGCCCTCCGCGCCGCGCATCACGTTGATGGCGTTCACGTAGAACTCGCCGGCCACCCGGGCGGTCTGCGGATCGGCGCCGAAGCTCCACATCCCGACCCCGGGAACGAGCACGATCGCGGGGTCGGCGCCGCGGATCGCCGGCGAGGACGCCACCGCGTGGCGCTCGTAGTACGCGCGGTACTCCTCCCGGTAGGCGGCGTGCAGCTCCCGGGCCCGCGCGAGGATCGCCTCGGGCTCCGTCGACGGATCGACGTCCACGAACAGCGGCCGCACCTTCGTGCGCAGGAAATGGTCGGGGCAGGAGGTACCGAGCTGTGCCAGCCGCTCGGCCTCCGCACCCTCGAGGAAGGACAGCACGACAGGGTCGTCGCGGAACCGTCCGACCATGCGCCGGTCGGTCGAGCACAAGCCGCGGATCGCCGGGCCGAGCCGGCCGGCGAGTGCGCGCCTGGTCGCTTCGCCGGCGCCGCGCCTGGCCTCCACGACCGGGCCGAAGGGCTCGCGGGAACTCCGCTCGGCGATGAACTCTTCGGCCCGCCGGATGATCTCCAGGGTCACCTCCTGCGCCTCCGCAGAGGTCTCCCCCCAGGTGAACAGGCCGTGGCCCCCGAGGACGATCCCCCGCAGCCCGGGGGACGCCCGGTACAGGGCGTCCATCTCGAGGGCGAGCTCGAAGCCCGGCCGGCGCCACGGCACCCAGCCCACCTCGTCGCCGTAGCACTCCTTCACGAGCTCCTCGCCGTCGGCGCAGGCGGCCAGCGCGATCACGGCGTCGGGATGCACGTGGTCGACGTGCGGAGCCGGGAGCAGGGCGTGCAGCGGCGTGTCGATCGAGGGGGCCGCGCCCCCTGGACCGAACCGGCAGTGCTCGAGGAGGGCGACCATCTCGTCCTCACGCTCCTCACCCGGGTACACGTCGCGCAGCGCACCGATCCGGTCGAGGACGAGGACGGCCAGTCCGTCCACCGTGAGCGTGCCGAGGTCGCCTCCCGAACCCTTGACGTACATCAGGGTGACCGGTCCCCCGGTCACCGGGTCGGTGGCCTGAACCTTGCAGGACGTGTTCCCGCCGGCGTAATTGGTCACGCGGGGGTCGGAGCCGAGCACGCGCGAGCGTTCGATCAACGCCCGGACGTCCGGTGGGACGCTCTGCTCGCTCATCACGCCCTCCAGGTCATGCGCCGGGACGGTCCGTCCGTCCCGGGCCGAAGTGCTTCAGCATCACGAGCGGATCCGACCCGCTCGGGTTGCGGATCGTCACCCCTCGCTTCGCCGCCGCTTCGGACACGAAATACTCGTCGTCGGTCTGCTGCCCGTACCGGACGAGGGCCGGGCTCTCCAGGGGATGATCGTCGATCGTGCCGTGACCCTGCACCACGATGAAGCCGTAGGGGGCCTCGTCGCGGACCGTGACCGTCGCGCCGGGGAGCACCGTCAGTTCCGTGGCGCTGAACCACTCCGACCGGTACACGATCCACATCTCCCGGTAGCCGTCGGCCTCCATCTCCTGCACCCCGCGCAACGGTACGCGCGCCATGAACCGGCTCGCGAAGAAATCAGGATCGACGTTGCCCTCCCAGTCGAGGATCTCGACCATGAAGTCGAGGTCGCCCTTGCGATCGGCGGGGACGTCCTTCCACATCAGATCCTCTGGGATGACGGTGTCACCGGCGATCGACTCGTACATCGCAAAGACGTCGGAGGCGCGCTGCGGCTCGTAGGTGCACAGGCTCCCGGGGGCATGGAGGATGCCGGCGGGGACGTCCCACCCGGTCCCGGGGGTGAGCCGGAAGGCACGCGACAGCTCGGTGATGCGGTTGTCGCCGGAGAAGGCGGCGAGCCGCTCCTTGAGGTCATCGGGTGTCACGCTGGGATGCAGCCCGAAGAAGGTGAACGGGAAGGCGCCACCGTGGTTGTTGAGCTGCGGCGGGAAGTAGTAGGCCTCCGGCTTGCCGAGCTGCCCGACGAGGGCCGCGTGCTCGTCGGCGTGGTGGACGTGGAACGGCAGCGGACCCTGGTTGTCGAAGAACTTCGAATAGATCGGCCAGCCGCCGTGATCGGTCCACAGCCGCTCCCCGAGGAGCTCGGCCCCGAGTTCCTCGACCACCTCGGCGAGCGTGATCCGGTCCCCGTCCACCACCACCTGGCTCAGTCCCTCGAGCTCACCGGTCAGCGGTCCGTTGTCGGCGCGGATGGTCGACGCGAACCAGCGCTCGTCGATGCCACCGCGCTCGGCCCCCAGGGCGTAGTAGTCGTCCGGATGAAGCTTGAGACGGCGTCCCGGCACGCAGAACGACCGCGGCACCCAGGTCGGTGTGAGCTTGAGGATCCCGTTACCCCGTTCCAGCGCCTCCAGCGCCCGGGCTGCGACCGAAACCGCCAACGTCCCCGCCTTCCTTCTCGCCTCACACGGATCCCGCGCCGGATCGCGTGTTAGCTGACTACTTGTATCATAATCAGGCGCGGGGTATCCCGGCGCGGACACGTGCGACCGGACACGGAGATGGAAGAGGGTGACGATGTGGACGTCCTGAACCTCATCGGCAAGGACTGGCTCCCGGGAGCCGGGACCATCGACGAGCTCGACCCGTCCACCGGGGGGCGGCTGCTGACCGCCCCGCGGTCCGGCCCCCGGGACGTGGAGGCCGCCGTCTCCGCATCCCGCGACGCCGCCGGCGGCTGGGCTTCCACGCCGGCCCCGGACCGCGGCGACGTGCTCCACCGGGCCGCCGCGCTCGTCGAACGCGATGCCGGACGCCTCACCGACCTCATGGTCGAGGAGGTCGGGAAACCGGTCCGGGAGGCCCGCGGCGAGGTGGCCCGGACCGCGGCGGTCCTGCGGTACTTCGCCGCCGACGGGCGCCGGTCGGGCGGCGACCTGCTCCCCTCGGACACCGGCGACGTCACCCTCACCATGCGCCAGCCCGTCGGCGTGGTGGGGCTCATCACGCCCTGGAACTTCCCGCTGGCGATCCCCGCCTGGAAGCTGGGGCCCGCGCTCGTCAGCGGCAACGCGGTCGTCCTCAAACCCGCCGAGGAGGCGGCCCGGATGGCCACCCTGCTGGCGTCGATCATGCTCGAGGCCGGACTCCCGGCCGGCGTGTTGAACGTGGTCTGCGGGGACGCGGAGGCCGGACGCGCCCTCGTGGAAGCGCCGGGTGTGGACGCGATCTCGTTCACCGGCTCGATGGAAGCGGGCGCCTCCGTGCGGCGGGCCGCCGCCGAACGCGGGATCCGCGTCCAGCTCGAGATGGGCGGGAAGAACGTCGCGATCGTCCTCGCCGACGCCGACCCCGCAGCCGCGGCCGCCGCGGTCGCCGGCGGAGCGTTCGGCTTCGCCGGGCAGAAGTGCACCGCGACCGGACTGGCCCTCGTGGAGCGCGCGGCCGCGAAGGCGTTCCTGCCCGCCCTCGAAGCCGCTGCGGCGGCGGTGACCGTCGGCCCGCCGGCGGAGGATTCCACGGCCTGCGGTCCGTTGATCCGGCCCGACGCCCTCGACCGCGCCGCGGGGTTCGGTGCCGCACGCCGCGCCGGCGACGGGTTCTACGCCGAACCCGCCCTGCGCCGCGATGTCACGCTGGACGATCCGGCCAGCACCCAGGAGCTCTTCGCCCCCGTCCTTCCGGTCGCCGAGGTCGAAGATCTCCAGGAGGCGGTCGCGGTGGCCAACGCTCTGCCGACGGGGTTGTCCGCAGGCATCCACACCCGCGACGCCGGCGCGATCTGGCGGTTCCTGCGCAGCGTCGACGCGGGCACGCTCGCCGTGAACCGGCCCACCAGCGGCCTCGAGGTCCAGGCGCCGTTCGGTGGGCTGAAGGCCTCCGGATCCGAGCACAAGGAACAGGGACAGGGCGCCGTCGACTTCTACACCGAGACCAAGACCGTGTATTGGACGATCGGGTGACCGAACGCGTCAGAGCCGCCGTCGTCACCGCCCCCGGTGGCCGCCCGACGATCGAGACGGTCGACCTCGACGATCTGCGCGCCGACGAGGTGCTGGTCCGGGTCGCGGCCACCGGGATCTGCCACACCGACGTGGCGTGGGCATCGGGTGACCTGGGCCCCGACCTCTTCCCGGCCGTGCTCGGCCACGAGACCGCCGGGACCGTGGAAGCCGTCGGCTCGGGGGTCGGACGCGTCCGGCCCGGAGACCGTGTCGTGTTGGCGCTGACCCACAACTGCGGTCACTGCTTCGCCTGCGAGTCGGGCACCCCGATGCTGTGCACGAAGCGGATCCAGCGGGAAGGCCGGATCCGGCTCGACGGCACGGAGGTGATCCAGGGCTTCGGCACCGCCGGCCTGGCGGAGGCGTCGATCGTGCCCGAGGTGTCCGCCATCCGGATCCCCGACGGCGTGCCGATGGATGTCGCGGCGCTCGCGGGCTGCGCCGTGGCCACGGGGATCGGCGCCGCCGTCAACATCGCGCAGGTGCAGCCGGGGAGCACCGTCGCCGTCCTCGGCTGCGGGGGGATCGGCATGAGCATCCTGATGGGAGCCAGGGTTTCGGGGGCCGAGTTGATCGTGGCCGCCGATCCGAACCCCGACCGGCGCGCGCGGGCCGAACTGTTCGGGGCCACCGACACCGTCGAGTCCGACGCCGACGCGCTCCGCGCCTTCGCCCCCGAGGGCTTCGATTACGTGTTCGAGGCGGTGGGGCGCACCGAGGTGATGGAGATGGCCGTGCCGCTGGCCCGGCGCGGCGGCACCGTCGTCCTCATCGGGGTGCCGGCCCGCGGTGCCACCGCCAGCTTCGACGCCTTCGATCTCGTCACCGCCCAACGCAGGATCCTGGGTTGTCTCACCGGCAACCTGCGTCCCAACATCGACTTCGACGCCTACTTCCGGCTGTGGCGGCGGGGACTCCTGCCCCTCGACGAGCTCACCTCCGCGACGATCCCCCTCGAGCAGGTCGCCGAGGGCTTCGCCGCATCCGATCGCGGCGACGGGCTCCGCACCGTCGTGACCATGGCCTGAGATCAGGCCTGGAGGCGGTCCCGCAGGAACTCGAGCGGGTGGACGGCCTCCCGGTGAGCGAGGTCGGCTACCTGGTGCCGGCAGGAGGTCCCCGTGGCGACCACGTCGGCGTCGGGGGCCGATCGCACGGCGGGGATGAGCACGCGTTCGGCCATCGCCACCGACAGCTCGTAGCGGTCGGCGCGGTAGCCGAACCCTCCGGCCATCCCGCAGCAGCCGGCGTCGAGCACCTCGACGTCGAGATCGGGGACGATGCGCAGCGCGGCCTCGGTCCCCGCCGTCCCCCAGAGCGCCTTCTGGTGGCAGTGGCCGTGGAGCAGCACCCGGCCCCCGCCCCGGAAGCTGAGCCGGTGCGCGAGCTCCGGGAGCAGGTCTTCGGCCGGACGGCACCGTTGCGCGATGTCGGAGACATCCCCGATCAGGTGCGGCCAGTCGTCGGTGACCGCCGACAGGCAGGACGGCTCACAGAACAGGATCGTCGTCGGGGTGCGTCGCAGGACCGCGGCCGACTTCCGGGCGGCCTCCCGGGCGCGGTCGATATAGCCCTCCGACAGCATCGTCCGGCCACAGCATCCCGCCTTCGCCAGTCCGAGCTGGATCCCGGCCGCGCCCAGGATGTCGCCGAGCGCCTCCCCGACCCGCGGCTCCTGGTAGGTGGTGAAGCAGTCGGGGTACAGGGCGACGTCGCCCCTCCCCTGCGGCAGTCGCCTGGTGAGCGGACGCGACGCCACCGACGGGAGCCTGCGCTCGGGGGCGATCCCGAGGATCCGTTTGAGCGTCTTCGACCCCATCGTGGCGTTCGTCAAGGGGGCCGCGAACGTCCCCGCAGCGAGCAGCGGACGCAGGCCCGCGATGACGCGCTGGATGCGGCTGGGCCCGTCGGTGCGCCGCACGAGATCGGCCCAGGCCGTCTTGAGGCGTGCCATGTCGACCCGGGCCGGACACTCGGTCTTACAGGCCTTGCACATCACGCAGGTGTCCATCACCTCGTGGGACTCGTCGGCCGAGAGATCCTCGAGTGAGAGGTCCCCGGAGACCACCGAGCGCAGCAGGTTCGCGCGGGCCCGGGTGGAGTGCTCCTCGAGTCCGGTCGCTGCGGCGGGAGGGCACATCGTGCCGATGTCGCGCTTGCGGCACACCCCCGCGCCGAAGCAGCTCTCCACCGCGGTTGCGAAGTCACCGACGTCGTCGAAGGCGATCCGCACGTCGAGTTCGCGACGGCGATACGCGGGTCCGTAGCGGAGGCTCTCGGTGACCTTCGGTCCCTCCACGACCTTCCCGGGATTCAGGAGGTTGGTCGGATCGAACGCGGCCTTCACGGCGCGCATCTGCGCGTACAGCTCGGAACCGAAGAGCCGCTCGTTGAAGTACGTGCGGGCCAGGCCGTCCCCGTGCTCACCGCAGAGGTCACCCTCCCAGGCCCGGACGAGGTCCACCACGTCGCCCATCATCGACTCGATGCGGATCAGGTCCCGCTGGTCGGTGAGGTCGAGGAACGGTCGGACGTGCAGCAGGCCCGTGGAGGCATGGCCGTACCAGACCACCTGCATCTCGTGGCGGGCGAACAGCGCATCGAGCTCCCGCGCGTACCCGGGGAGACGGTCGACCGCGACGATGGTGTCCTCCACGAACGCCTGCGGCAGGCGCGGGCCCGACGCGACCGACGACAGCGCCCCGACCCCCGCCTCACGGCAGGACCACATCGCGGCGCAGTCCAGCGGCTCGATGTATCTGGCCGCCTGCCGCACACCCGTCGTGCCGCGCAGCACCCGGTCCATCCGGTCGAACCCCGCCGTCGCCTCGGTGAGGCCGTCGCCCTGGTACTCCACGAACAGCAGTGCTCCGGCGTCCGGGTCCACCCCGACGACCTTGGCGGCGAGCAGCGGGTCGGCCCGGGCCCAGTCGAGCATCGACTTGGACACGAGCTCCACGGCGCAGGGGTCGGTCTGCACGAGCTCCGGCACGGCGGCGACGGCGGCGTGCAGGTCGTCGAAGCCCACGACGGCCAGCACCCGGACGGCCGGCAGCGGATCGAGCTCGACCTCCACGGCGGTCATCATCGCCAGTGTCCCGTCCGAGCCGGCGAGGACCTTTGCGAGGTCCGGTCGTTCGGAGCACAGATGCTCGAGTTGGTACCCGGAGCACCGCCGGGCGAGATCCCGGAAGGAGGGACCGAGCAGCGGCGTCGCGGCGGCGCGCACCGCCTCCAGCGAGGAGGCGAGGTCGCCGGGCGCCCCGGCCGCGGCCAGCGTCGAGTCGGCGGAACCCTCGAACCGGACGGAGCGTCCGTCCGGAAGGATCGCATCGACCGCGTGGACGTGGTCCACCGACGCGCCGTAGACGATCGAGTGCGTTCCACCCGCGTTGGTGGCGACCATCCCTCCGATGGTGCACTGCCGCTTGGTGGCCGGATCCGGGCCGAACTCGAGTCCGTGCTTGCGGGCTTCCGCGTTCAGCCGCCACCACGTGACGCCGGGCTCCACCCGTGCCAGGCGGCGCTCGGGGTCGATCCAATGGATCTGCCGGAGGTGGCTGCAGTCGAGCGCCAGGCCGTCCCCGACGCACTGGCCCGACAGCGACGTGCCCGCTCCCCGGGCGGTGATGGGAACCTCCAGCTCCCGGCAGACCTCGATCGCTGCGTGGACGTCCTCGTCGGTCTCCGGGACCAGGACCGCCGAGGGCAGGATCTTGAAGGGGGATGCGTCCGTCGCGTAGAGCTGGCGTCCGATCCGGTCGGTCAGAAGCCGGCCGCGGATCCGGCCCCGGAAGGCCGCCTCCAGCTCCGCGACCCGGCCGGAGGCGGCGACCTGAGCCATGCCCCTCAGCGAGCCTGGACCGGGTTCGACAGCGACCCGATGCCGTCGATCTCGACCCGTGTGACGTCCCCGGGCCGCAGGAATACCTGGGGCGTACGGGCGAATCCCACCCCCGGGGGCGTGCCGGTGGCGATCACGTCGCCGGGCTCGAGCGTGATGCCCTGGGAGATGAAACTGATCAGCTCCGCCGCCGAGAAGATCATCTGCTTCGTCGACGAATCCTGAAGCAATTCGTCGTTGACATAGCAGCGGATCCCCAGCGTCTGGGGGTCCGGGATCTCGTCGGTCGTCACGATCCAGGGACCGATGGGGCAGAACGTGTCGAGGGTCTTTCCGCGGACCCACTGCTTGTCGGCGAACTGGAGGTCCCTCGCGGACACGTCGTTGAGACAGGTGTAGCCGAGAACGTGGTCGAGCGCATCGTCCACGGAGACTGCGGTGGCCGTCCTGCCGATCACTACGCCCAACTCCGCCTCGTAGTCGACCTGAGCGGTGATCGGCGGGATGCGGACGGCCTGGCCCGGGCCGACGACGGTGTTCGCGAACTTCGAGAACAGGATCGGGGTCTCGGGGATCGGCATCCCCGATTCCTCCGCGTGGTCGCGGTAGTTGAGGCCGGCGCACACGATCTTGCCGGGCCGGGCGACGGGTGCCAGCAGATGCACCTCGCTGAGTGGGATGACGTCGCCGGATGCCTCGAGGTCGAACAAGGAAGTCCCGGCGTCACGGAGGCCGTCGGAGCTGACGATGCCGACGCGGACCTCACCGTCGCGGTCGTAGCTGGCGAGCTTCAGGGGGTACCTCCTCTTTCACACATTTTTCACACGTTCACAACGACAACGGGCCACACCTGATCCCGCGCTTGAAGGACACTTATAACACAACCCGCCAATGCGGACCGCCATGGTTCGTACCTTGCCATCCGGTGGGCCCACCCCACAAGGTTGGGACCCGGAAGAGCATCCCGGTGAGAGAGGACGATCGGACATGCGGCGATTTCCCGACGGGTTCAGCTGGGGGTGCGCCACGGCCTCCTACCAGATCGAAGGGTCACCGCTGGCCGACGGCGCGGGGCCGTCGATCTGGCATCGGTTCAGCCACACACCCGGAACGATCCAGGACGGCGACACCGGCGACGTCGCCTGCGACCACTACCGCCGGTGGGCCGACGACGTGGCCCTGATGCGGGATCTCGGCCTCACCGCCTACCGCTTCTCGATCGCCTGGCCGCGGGTGGTTCCCGGCGGGCGCGGGCCGGTGAACGAAGCCGGGCTCGACTTCTACGACCGCCTCGTCGACGCTCTGGTGGAAGCGGGGATCGAGCCCGTCCCGACCCTCTATCACTGGGATCTGCCGGCGGCACTGCAGGACGAGGGAGGGTGGGCGAACCGGGCCACCGCCGAGGCTTTCGGAGGATACGCAGCAGCCGTGTTCGACCGCCTCGGCGACCGGGTCCGGACCTGGATCACCCTCAACGAACCATTCGTGTCGGCCTGGGCCGGCCACGTCCTGGGGGTCCATGCACCGGGGATCCGCGACCTGTGGGCCGGCACCCGGGCCGCGCATCACCTGCTCCTGGCACACGCCCGTGCGGTGGAGGCCTACCGGGCCGGCCACGGCGGGCGGATCGGGATCACCGTCAACATGAACGTCGTCCACCCCGAAACGGACGGCGACGAGGACCGGGCTGCGGCGCTGCGCACGGATGCGCTCAACAACCGGCTGTTCTCCGACGCGATCTACCTCGGGTCCTACCCCGAGGAGCTCGAACCCGCGCTGCGCGACGCCTGGTTCCCGGTGGCCGACGGCGATCTCGAGGCGATCTCGGCTCCCATCGACTTCATCGGGCTCAACTCCTACTTTCGCACCGTCGTCGTTCACGAACCCGGTGCGGGTCTCCTGGACGCGAAGACCGTCCGCCGGGACGGGCCCCACACGCAGATGGGCTGGGAGATCCATCCCGAGGGCCTGGGCGAGCTCCTCGACATGATCCATGAGCGCTACGGCGAACCCGATGTGTACATCACCGAGAACGGAGCCGCCTTCGCGGACGTCCCCGACGCCGACGGATACGTCGACGACCCCGAGCGTGAGGACTACCTGCGCCGGCACTTCGAGGTCGCACACGACGCGATCGCGCGGGGCGTGAAGCTCCGCGGCTACTTCGTCTGGACCCTCTACGACAACTTCGAGTGGGCCTTCGGATCCTCGAAGCGGTTCGGGATCGTCCGGGTCGACCACGACACCCAGCGACGGACCATCAAGCGCAGCGGGCACTGGTACCGGACGGTCATCGAGGCCAACGGCCTGGAGACCTGAAGCGGTCAGACCGTCTGCGTCTCCTGGTAGGGCACGATCCGGCCGGCAGCCGTCCGGGCCGCCACCCAGAGGAACGCGGCGACGAACACCGCGTAGCCGGCCACCAGCGACACCGTGGTCTGGACCCCGAGGGCGTCGGCGAGCCACCCCAGCCCGACGCCGCCGACGGGCCCGAGGCCCACCGCGCACAGGAACCAGAGGCCGACCACACGTGCGCGCAGCGACGCGGGTGCATCCATTTGAATGACCGTCCGCGACGTCACCAGCAGCATCAGCTGCCCGGCCCCCAGCCCCACGCAGCCGGCCATCGCCAGGGGAAGGCCTCCACCGGCGGCAGCCAGCAGCACGACCCCCGCGGCGACCGACCACGCCCCGGCGATGATGATCGTCCGGCGCGCCACCCGTATCGACAGGTACCCCATCGTGAGTGCCCCCGTGAGCGACCCCGCCCCAACGGCGCCCATGAGCTTGCCGTAGGCGCCGGCGTTCCCGGCGAGGACGGTCGCCGCGTAGGCGGGCAGGATCGCGGGGAGTCCGAAGGCGACCAGCGCGATCGCCGCACACGTCGGCAGCAGCCGCTTGGCGCGCTGCGACACGCGGGCGAACCGGTACAGCTCGACGGTGGCTCGCCGGAACCCGGGGAACGGCTCGGGGACGACCATCCGCGGCCGCGTGAGCATCAGCGCGCCGATGACCGCCAGGTAGGACACCGCATTGATCGCGAACGCCGTCGCGGCGTCGGCGAGGCCGAGGATGATCGCGCCGATCGGGGGGCCGAGGGTGGCGGCGAGGTGGAAGGCCACCGAGTTGAGGGAGAAGCCGACGAGCGCCCGCTCCGGGGGAACGATGTCGGAGACGTAGGACAGCCACGCCGGACCGACGAACGCCCCGCCGACCCCGAGCGCGGCGGTGAAACCGATCAGCACGACGGGTGTGACCACCCCGGACCACACGAGGACGGCGAACGCCACCGCCAGCACCATCATCGCGGTCTGGACCCACAGCAGGTAGCTGCGCCGGTCGCGGTGGTCCGCCAGGAGGCCGGCCGGGAGCGTGAAGGTGACGATCGGGACGAACTGGGCAACGACCAGGAGACCCACCATCGCCGAGGATCCGGTGATCTCGTACAGGAGCCAGGAGGTGACGGCGACATGGATCCACTTCCCGACGGCACTCAGGAACGTGCCGCCGAGCAACACCCCGAACCCGCCGGTGCGTAGCAGGTCCGCGACGCCGCGGACGTGGCCCGCAGCAACATCGGGGGTGCGCTGGGTCTCCGCCGTCCGGCTCATGAACCGCCCTTCCAGAGGGACCCGTGCCGGGCACCTCAAATCGCCTACTTCTGAGAGAAGAGGATAACCTGCTCCGCGAACTGCGGGAGCCACGAGGCCTGCGCGTCGAACATCCGGTCGACCATCTCGCGGATCTGCGGGAGCGTCGCACAGGCTCCCGTGAGCGGGTCGAGCGCAACCGCGGCGTGGACCAGCTCCCGGTCGCCGGTGAGCGCGGCCCTGGTCGCCAGGCGCTGCACGTTGATCTGCACGGCGTTGAGGGCCGCGCACGCGTCCGGCAGGGATCCGTAGCGGATCGGACGGAGGCCGTTCGCGTCGACGTGGCAGGCGAGCTCCACGATCGCGTCGCCGGGGAGGTTGTCGATCAGTCCCCCGGCGTTGGGCACGTTGCCGTAGATGATCCGCGGGGTCCCGGACACGATCGAGTCGATGATGCGGGCGCCGTACTCGTCGCTCGGGACGAGCCCGTCACGGGTGGCGTCGACGATCGTCTGCGTCCGGTCCTCGGGGACGTAGCCCGACGAGATCTCGAGGTAGTCCCACCGCTTGGAGATGTACTGCGCCACGACCTCCGGGGTGCGCCGGAACCACGCCCAGTACTCGCTGGCGTGATGGCTCGACTCGGTGTGGAAGTACCCGGTGAGCCGCATGAGCTCGGTCCGCACGCGCTCGGTTCCGCCGCCGTGGAGGTCGTCGGACTCCACGCCGGATGCCGACCCCTCGATGTGGTTGGCCACCATGACCTCGCGGATCCTGGGAATCAGGTCCTCGTCGCCGCTCCGGAACGTCGTGAACCACGAGGTGTGGTTCACCCCGGCGCAGTCGAAGGTCACGTCCCCGTACGGGACGCCGATCTCACGCGCCAGCATCTGGGAGGTGTGCTGGACGCTGTGACACAAGCCCACCGTGCGGATGCCGAGGGCCTCGGTCGCCCAGCAGTTGATCGACATGGGGTTGGCGTACTGGAGTAGGAGCGCCTCCGGACAGACCTCGTGCATGAGCTCCACGAGCGGCAGCAGCGCCCCGATCGAGCGCAGGCCCCGGAACACGCCGCCCGGCCCGAGGGTGTCCCCCACCGTCTGGTCGATCCCGTACTCGCGGGGGATCAGCACATCGGTGCTGTACGCCTCGTGGCCACCCACCTGGAAGGCACAGATGACGAAGTCGGCGTCGTCCAGCGCCGCTCGCGGATCGTCGGTCGCCGAGGCGGACGCGCCGAGGCCGTGGAGGTCGATGAGCGTCTCGGCTCCTCCGAGGGTCGTGCGGGCCCGTCCCAGGTCGATGTCGTAGAGGGCGAACTCGGTCGACTGGAGGGACTCGAAGGCCAGGATGTCCTTGATGAGCAGCAGCGGGAAGACGAAACCGCCGGCTCCGATGATCGCGATCTTCGGCATGTTCTCGATCTCCTTTCAGGCTTCAGCGGGCCGGTGCCCCGCCCGGTGTGAGCAGCACGCGGATCCCCGCGTCCGGCTCGGCAGCCGCGCGAAATGCGTCCCCCACCTCTTCGAGTGGACGGCGCGATGAGACCAGCGCATCCAGGTCCAGCAGGCCACGTCGGTACAGCCGGAAGTACGCATCCAGATCGCGGTGCGGCCGGACCGATCCCCGCAGACAGGCCAGGATCCTCCGCTGTCTCACGACGAAGTCGAAGCCGTCCACCCGGAACGACGATCCGAAGGGTGGCGCCCCGATGATCGTGGCGGTCCCACCTCGGCAAGCGAGCCGCACCGCCGCCTCCATCACCTCGGGACGTCCGGATGCTTCGAATACGTGGTCGAACCCGTCCGGGGCGATCTCCCGCAGCCCCGCTTCGGCGCCGTCGGCGGTGTCGGTGGCCCCCAGCCGCGAGGCCAGCTCACGGCGCGCCGCGGCGGGGTCGGCGGCGACGATGCGTTCGGCTCCGGCCACCCGGGCGCCCATCACCACGCTCGCACCAACACCCCCGCATCCGAGGATCGCCACCGTCTCACCCGGCGCGACCCGGGCCACGTTGAACACCGCACCGAGGCCGGTGGTGACCGCGCATCCGGTGACGGCGGCCACCTCCATCGGCACGTCATCGGGTACCGGCACGCAGCCGAGCTCGTGGACCACGGCGACCTCCGCGAACCCGCCGTTGGACGACAGCAGGCCGTCGTCGGCGTAGGGCTGCGGGATGTCGTCCTGCGCCCGGCAGAGGACCGGCATGCCGCGCTCGCACGCCGCGCAGTGTCCGCAGTGCGGGTTCACGACCACCACGCGGTCCCCGGGGGCGACCCTCGTCACGGCGTCGCCCACGGCTTCCACCGTCCCGGCGAACTCGTGTCCGAGCACTGCGGGGAAGGCGTCCCACAGCGACCCGGAGGCGTAGGCCAGGTCGGTGTGGCACACGCCGCTGGCGGCCACCGCCACCCACACGTCGTGGGGGCCGGGCGGAGCCAGATCGACGTCGCGGAGGACGGGGCCGGTCGCTGCCCGCTCGACCACCGCGGCCCGGATGCGGCGTGTCATCGCGTCGCCCGGATCAACCGGCGAAGGCGTTCACGGGGGCGCCGGTGGCGCCGGGGCGACAACGGAACAGCGACCCTCCGAGCTCGTCGGCGCCGGCAGCGGAGGTGATGTAGAGGTCGCCGAGGTCCTCACCGCCGAACGCGCAACTCGTGATGTGCGGCGTCGGGAGCTCCACCACGCCGACCAGGGTCCCGTCGGGTGCGTAGCGGCGCACCGACGAACTGTTGTAGACCGCGACCCACAGGAAGCCATCGGCGTCGAGGGTCATCCCGTCGGGGAGCCCGTCCTCCGGTGCGATGTCCACGAGCCTGCGGCGGTTGGTGACGCCGCCCGTATCGAGGTCGTAGTCGAAGACGTCCACCCCGTGGGCCATGCTGTCGATGTAGTACATCGTGCTGCGGTCGGTGGTCCAGTCCATGCCGTTGGAGATCGTCACGCCCTCGAGGATCGTCGTGACCGACAGGTCGGGATCCAGCCGGTACAGAGCCCCGGCGCCGGCGGAGGCGTCGAAGGCCATCGTCCCCGCCCAGAACCGGCCGGCAGGGTCGACCTTGCCGTCGTTCATCCGGACGCTGGGGTCGTCCGCGCCCACCTCGACCAGCATCTCGATCTTCTTCGCACCGGGATCGAGGGAGGCGAACCCATCCACCACGGCGACGACGAGACCCCCGGAGGCGCGTCTGACCACGGCGCCCACCGGCTTGCCCACGTCGAGCACGGTGTCCGCGCCGGTCCGCGGGTCGTAGCGGTGAACCGCCCCACCGATGATGTCCACCCACCACAGGACGCCCTCGTCGACGTCCCAGAGGGGTCCCTCCCCGGGCTCGGCCTTCGCTTCGACCACGAGTTCCACGTCGGTCCAGGTATCCACCGGCTCCTCCTTGTCCCTCGACACCCGAGGCTGGCCCCGCCTCAGCCCTGAGTGTAGGTTAGCTGATAAGTGGTCTGTATCGGACCGACGATCAGGGCTTGGGCCGTCAGCCGGCATCCGCGGCGATGCGCTCGAGGATCTCGAGGTCGGCGGCCGCCTCACGCAGTCCCGATGTGGGGGCCCGGCCCCCGGTCACGGCCTCGTGCAGGTCGCGCCAGGCGCGGCGCACCGGGCCCTCGTGGGGAACGATCGCGTGCCGTACTCCGTCGGCGTCCATCCGCATCGCACCGCCGGTATCACCGGTGAGCATGGGCTCGGCCAACGAGATGTCCACGTAGGCGTCCGGGGCGACGAGCTCGAGACGGCGCAGCGCGCGCGGGGCCGCCTGCGCGACGAGCGTCACGTGGACGGATACCTCCCCGCAGTGCAGGACGGCCTCGACCCCACCGTCGAACGTCGCGGCGTGCGTCACGTCGTCCACGCCCCCGAACACCAACCGGAGGACGGCCGCGATCCCGGCCCCCGGCCCCCGGAGCCGTTCGCGGACGCCCGCTCCCGGATCGGACGGCGTCCACAGCTCTTCGGGTCTGATGCCCACCGGCTGCGTCTGCGCGTCGACCAGCCCCCACGGGGGCCCCACCACGAACGTGAGGGTCGCCAGCGACGCATCCCGGACGAGGTCGCCTGCCAGTTCGATGCCGCCGGCCAGGGCCGGATCGTGGGCCGGCGCGCTGCACACGCCGACCCGGAGCTCCCGTTCTTCGGCCCTACCCGCGAGGTCCCGGGCCTGTCCGGCGTCCTGCGCCGGAGGGTCGTCCACCATGATGCCCCGGACACCGTCCCCGATGGATCGCAGAGCCTCGGTGCGATCGGGGGGCGGTCCTGTGACGCATACGACATCGGAGCGGAAGGCGATCTCGTGTGGCTCCATGGCGGGAACGCCCAACCGCTCGGCGACGGCGGCAGCCCGGGCGGGATCCGGATCGGAGACGCCGCTGACGGCATAGCGCTCCGGGAGCGACACGAGGGCAGGCAGGTGGGCGGCCTGCACGGACGGCCCGGCCCCCAGCAGGCCCACCCGCAGCCTCGTCACCGCGGCTCCCACCGCCGGTCCGCCTCCTCGGCGACCCGCAGCGCGAACGCCACGTCCTCGGATCCTTCCAGCGCCGGGGTGAGCGGCTCCGCCTCACCGCGGGCGACGGCGGCGACGTGCCGCCACTCGGCCCGGTAGCCGGTCTCGTGGGCATCGCCGAAGCGCTCCTCGTGGACGATCCCGTTCGCCGAGCGCACGAGCCGGGCCGACGCCGATTTCGTCGGAACGTACCCGGGAGGGAACACGACCCCGGCGTAGGCGTCCGGCGACCACATCTCGAAGGTCCAGGACACGCGCGGGATCCGGTGGAGGAACCCGGACAGCTGCGCGATCCGCCCATCCGAACGAAGGCTCGCCTCGTATCCGGAGGCCCCGAGGGGCAGGGCGACGTCCACGGATTCCGGATGCGGCAGCGCAAGACGGACGAGCGGGGCATGATGGATGAACAGCCCGAGCATGAGTCCGCGGAACATGAGCAGTTCGATCGGGGGGGCCTGTCCGGACGGCTGCGCCGACGGTGCAACCGCGCCGGCGGACGCGGCCACCGGCTCGGTGGCGAGCGCGACGAGGTCGGCGTTGGGCATGACCTGGATGGTGGACCGGATCAGGCGGGCACGGGATGGCAGGTCGTCCCAGCGTCGTTCGAGTGCGCGCAGGGCAGGGTCGTAGCGGTGCATGGTCGCGACGATCACCGGCACCCCCGTCTCGGCGGAAGCCTGGACCACGGCCCGGGTCCCGTCCATGGTGTCGGCCAGCGGCTTCTCGCAGAGCACCGCGCGCTTGCCGGCATGGCATGCGGCGACGACCTGCTCGGCGTGGAACCGGTCGGGAGAACAGACCACGACCACGTCGACGTCCGCGTCGTCGAGTGGCGCCGCGGGGTCCGCCGAGGACCGGGCTCCGACGCGGCCGGCCACGCGTGCGGCCAGCTCGGCGTCGGGGTCGGCGCAGTGCACGACCCCGAAGAGCTCCGGGAGGCTCGCCAGCGCGGGAAGATGGATCGCCTGTGCGGCTGCGCCGCATCCCAGGATCCCCACGCCAAGCCGATCCGCCACCTGTCCCTCCTGGAGCCTCGAAGACCAGTGCGCTAACTTATCAGAGAACTAGACATCGGAAGGAGCGTGAGCGCCGTGCAGGCTGAAGTCGCCGCCACCGGACTCGGTTTCCCGGAGGGCCCGGTGGTCCTCCCCGACGGCCGCGTCGCCGTCTGCGAGGAGTATGCCGGGCGGATCAGCGTCTTCGACGGAACCGCACTGGCCCCCGTGGCGGACACCGGCGGGTCCCCGAACGGCGCCACGCTCGGGTCCGACGGCCACCTGTACGTCGCCCAGAACGGCGGCGTGGTCGGCGCCTGGAGGTCCGAACAGCCGATCCAGCCCGGCATCCAGCGCGTCGCCCTCGACGGGACCGTCGAGCGGATCCTCACCGAGGTGGCCGGTATCGCACTCGAGGCCCCCAACGACATCTGCTTCGGTCCGGACGGACGTCTGTACTTCACCGACCCCGCCTACGCCTACGATCCTGGCGACACGCAGGACGGACGGATCTTCGCCGTCGGCGGCAACGGCGGCGAAGTGTTCCACGCACCGGGTCGCGTGTACAACAACGGACTCGGCTTCCTGCCCGACGGTCGGCTGTGCTGGGTGGAGTCCTACACCCGCAACGTGATGGTGTTGGAGGACGGCGTGGGCCGGAAGCTGTGCACGCTACCCGACGGCCACATCCCCGACGGCTTCGCCGTCGCCTCCGACGGACGCATCTTCGTCGCGACCTACATCTCCCACGGGATCGACGTCGTTTCGCCCGGCGGGGAGCACCTCGACCATCTGCTGCTCGACGAACGTGCCACCTGCACGAACTGCGCGTTCCAGGGCTCGGTGCTCTGGGTGACCGACGTCGGCGAGGACGGCAAGCTCGACGGCGGGCGGCTGTGGCGCGTGGAGACCGACGCCGCCGGACTCCCGATGCACGCCGGTGCCCTCTGACAGCCCGCGACGTGGCGTTTCTCGCTCTGCGAGATGCTAGACTGCGCCGTGCTCTCCTCCGTCGCCAACGCCTTCCGGGTCGTGGACCTGCTCGCCGAACGCGGTGAGCTGGGCGTATCGGAGATCGGTCGCCGCCTCGACCTCACCACCGCCACAGCTCACCGATTGGTTTCCACGCTCGTGGGCACCGGTCTGGTCGAGCGCAACCCGGACACCCGCAGGTACCGCCTGGGGACGAAGGTCCTCGTGCTCGCCCAGCAGGTGCGCGGCCGCCTGGGGGTGCGGGACGCACTGCGGCCGATGCTCGAGAAGCTGGCTGCGGACACCAACGAGACCGTCAACCTCGGGGTGCTGCGCGACGGCGACATCGTGTACCTGGAGAAGATCGACTCCAACGAGCTGTTCCGGATCGAGATCCAGGTGGGGGCCAAGGTCCCCGCATACTGCACCGGGCTCGGGAAGGCGATCCTCGCCTCCCTGCCCGCTGATGAGCTGGGGGCCTACCTCACCGATCTCAAACCCACAGCCCACACACCGGCGACGATCACGTCGAAGCGTCGGCTCAAAGAGGAGCTGGACGCGGTCCGGAAGCAGGGATACGCGGTCGACCGCGGCGAGCTCCTCGCCGACGTGTGGTGCGTGGCCGTCCCGATCGTCGATGCCGACGGCCGCCCGGTGGCGGCCCTCAGCGTCTCGGCCCCCAGATCACGCTTCGAAGCCCGTTCGGAGCGGTTCGTGCGAGCCGCCCTGCGGCACGCCGCCGATGCCTCCGAGGCGGTCGCCGGCTTCGGCCCCCCCGACGGCCGCATCGCGCTGTAGATCGCCTTCCTGCCGGCTGCTCACGCTCCGGAGCGGTCGGCCAGGCACACGGCGACGTCGACGATCATGTCCTCCTGGCCCCCGACGACTTGTCGGCGTCCGAGCTCGACGAGGATGTCCTTGACGCCGACTCCGAAGCGCTCCGCGGCACGCTCGGCGTGGAGCAGGAAGGAGGAGTACACGCCCGCGTAGCCCAGCAGCAGTCCGGCCCGGTCGACGACCTGGGGACGGTGCATGATCGGCCGGACGATCTCCTCCGCGACGTCCATGATGGACAGTGGATCCACGCCCGTCGGGATCCCGAGCTTGTCGCACACGGCCACCAGAACCTCCGTCGGACAGTTGCCTACTCCGGCCCCCAGACCGCAGGTGCAGCCGTCGATCTGTGTCGCGCCCTCCTCGAGCGCGGCCAACGAGTTGGCGACGCCGAGGCCCAGGTTGTGGTGGGCGTGGAAGCCCACCTCACAGTCGAGCGCCTCGCGCAACGCCGCCACCCGGGCGCGGGCGTCGGGGATGGTCATCGCGCCGGCGGAGTCGACGACGTACACGCAGTCCGCACCGGCGGCCTCCATGATCCTGGCCTGGTCGGCGAGCCGGTCGGGTGGGGTCATGTGCGACATCATCAGGAACCCGACGGCTTCCATCTCCAGCCGCTTGGCCGTGGCGATGTGCTGGCGGGAGATGTCCGCCTCTGTCGAGTGCGTCGCGATCCGCGCGACCGACGCTCCCAGGTCGCGGACGGCGACCAGATCGTCGGCCATGCCGATCCCCGGGAGCAGCAGGACGGCGAGCCGGGCGCGCTCGATCGCCTCCGACGCCGCCCGGATCAGCTCACGCTCGTCGTGGGCGGAGAAACCGTAGTTGAACGACGATCCCCCGAGGCCGTCACCGTGGGACACCTCGATCACCGGGACCCCGGCGGCGTCCAGCCCGGCCGCCACCCGCCGCACCTCGTCGGGGGAGAAGCGGTGCGACACCGCGTGCGATCCGTCCCGGAGGGTCGAGTCGGTGAGCCGGAACCCGGGGGTCACGACCCCACCTGGGTCGGATGCCGGGTCGCCAGTGCCTCGCCGACGCGGACGGCGGCCGCGGTCATGATGTCGAGGTTGCCCGCGTACGGCGGAAGGTGGTCTCCGGCGCCGGTCACCTCCAGCAGCACGGTCACCCGTCGCGCCGCCGCGCCTCCGGGGGTCGCGAACGGGCCGTCGTCGAAGACCGGGCGACCGGCCAGCCGGTAGCCGGGGACGTAGCGGGCGACCTCGGCGACCATCTCCTGTACGGATGCCTCGACCGCGTTCCGGTCGGCGCCGTCGGGCAGCGCGCAGTAGACGGTGTTGCGCATCACGATCGGCGGTTCGGCGGGGTTGAGGACGATGATCGCCTTGCCGCAGGACGCACCCCCGATCTCCTCCAGAGCGCGGGCGGTGGTGCGGGTGAACTCGTCGATGTTGTTCCGGGTGCCCGGGCCCGCGGACCTCGAAGCCACGGTGGACACGATCTCCGCGTAGGGCACGTCGCAGATCCGCCGTACCGCGGCGACGATGGGCACCGTGGCCTGGCCCCCACAGGTGACGAGGTTGAGGTTGGACACGCCGGCATGCGCCTCGAGGTTCACAGGCGGGACGACGCCGGGCCCGAGTGCCGCGGGCGTGAGATCGACGGCCGTGAGGCCGGCTTCCCGGTAGCGCGGAGCGTTGGCGGTGTGCACGGAGGCCGACGTCGCCTCGAACACGATCCGCGCGCCGCGATCATGGTCCAGGAGCCAGCCCACACCCTCGTGGGTGGCCTCGACACCGTGCTCGCGTGCCTCGGCCAGGCCCCGGCTGTCCGGCTCGATCCCGACGAGCGCGACGAGCTCCAGCGCCTCGGACCGCAGCACCTTGTGCATGAGATCGGTCCCGATGTTCCCCGAACCCACGATCGCGCAGCCGAGCTTCTCCATGGATCTCCCGACACCGATGCCCTTATCTCGCAGCGAGAATCTATCACACATGGCGGAAAACGATGCCCTCGGAACGTGTACGCTCAGAGGATGGTGGACGACCCCACAGCTGCCGGTTCGCGACCCCCGTTGCCCCAGCGCCTGGCCGACGGTCCGCCGCTGCTCGGCACGCTGACGATCGTGCCCTCGCCGGAGATGACCGAGGTGCTGGCACTCGCGGGCTTCGAGGTCGTCGTCGCCGACACCGAGCACGGATCCTTCGGCACCGAAGCCCTCCCGCCGCTGATCCTGGCCGCTCGCACGCGCGGGGCCTACGCCATGGTGCGCGTACGGACCGCCGAGGCCTCGCTCATCTCCTCCGCTCTCGATGCCGGGGCAGACGGCGTGATCGTGCCCCAGATCTCCTCGGTCGATGCAGCGCGTGCGGCCGTCGCAGCGGCACGCTTCTCCCCCCGCGGCACCCGCGGCGCGAACCCGTTCGTGCGCGCCGCCGGCTACCGCGGCAACGAGGACTGGTACGCCCACGCGAACGAGACCACCGCCGTCGTCGTCATGATCGAGGGACCCGCGGGCATCGAGACTCTCCCCGAGATCCTGCGCGTCGACCATCTCACCGGTGTGCTGGTCGGCCCCTTCGATCTCTCGCATGCTCTCGGCATCCCTGGACGCACCGAGGACCCCGCCGTGATCGCGGCGGTGGAGAGGGTCATCGAGCAGGCCGGCAGGGCGGGGGTCTCCAGCGGCGTCTTCGCCCCGACACCGGCCGCGGCACGCCGGTGGATGAAGGCCGGCGCGTCCTTCGTGATCTTCGGCGTCGACACGGCGTTGACGCTCGAGGGCGTCGGCCGCCTCGTCGGCGAGGCCCTGCCGTGACCGTCCGCAGCTACGTCCGGTAGACGCGCAGGATGGCGGTGTCGTGAACCGTAAAACCACATCACGAGGAGGCTCCATGCCGATGAACGTGACCGCCGTTGAGACGATCCGTGTGGAAGAGTTCCCCAACATCGTCTGGGTGCAGGTGCACACCGACGGCGGTCTCACGGGCCTCGGAGAGACGTCGTTCATGCCGGCCCCCGTCGAAGCCCACATCCACGAGACGATCGCACCGTATCTCCTCGGCAGCGATCCGCTGCAGATCGATCGTCACTGGCGGTCCGGTGTCCAGCACGTCGCCTTCGCCGGGACGGGGGCCGAGATGCGGGCGAGGTCCGCCTTGGACATCGCCCTGTGGGACCTGTTCGGCAAGGCCACCGGACAGCCCGTGTACCAGCTGCTCGGCGGCCTGAGCCACGATCGGATCCGCACCTACAACACGTGCGCCGGGTACGGGTACATCCGGTCGGGGGCGCAGTCCGTCGCCAACTTCGGCCTCGAGGCGGACGGTGGCCCCTACGAGGATCTCGACGCGTTCCTGCACCGCGCCGACGAGCTCGCCCACTCGCTGCTCGCCGAGGGCATCACCGCGATGAAGATCTGGCCCTTCGACGCCGCGGCGGAGGAGTCGGGGGGCCACCGCATCGAACGCAACGCCCTGCGAACGGCTCTCGAACCGTTCCGCCGCATCCGCGAGGCCGTCGGCGACCGCATCGACATCCTGGTCGAGATGCACGGTCTGTGGGACCTGCCCTGCGCGGTCCAGATCGCGCACGCCACCGAGGAGTACGAGCCGTACTGGTTCGAGGATCCGATCAGGATGCACGACCTCGGCGCGCTCCGCGAATTCTCCCTGCGCACGAAGACCCGCACCACCGCGAGCGAAACCCTCGCCGGACGCTGGGGCTTCCGGGATCTCCTCGAGCAGCGCGCAGCGTCGGTGATCATGTTCGACCCCGCGTGGTGCGGTGGCATCTCCGAAGCCAGGAAGATCGCGGCGATGGCCGAGGCCTACCAGCTCCCGGTCGCACCGCACGACTGCCTCGGCCCGGTCGAGTTCCTCAGCGCGCTGCACGTGTCGTTCAACGCCCCCAACACGCTCGTCCAGGAGTCGGTTCGGGCGTTCTACACCGGCTGGTACACCGAGCTCGTGACCCACGTGCCGCGACCGGTGGACGGCTGGTTCGCTCCGCCCCCGGGGCCGGGCCTCGGCACCGGACTCGACCCCGATCGCTTCGCCGCTGCCGACGTTCACCGACGCATCTCCGCCCGATAGACTGGTTCCCTTATCTGAGATAGCATCTCGCTATACGATACAGAGCGGAGGAGCGATGCGCTTCCAGCCCCTGGGGCCCTGCGGCGGCTACATCAAGAGCTTCGCGACCGACGACGACGGCCGCGTGTACGCGGGAGGCGACGACTCATCAGGGATCTGGGCCTCCGACGACGACGGCCTCACCTGGCGCCTGACCACGGGGAGCTTCCCAGACGCCACCGGATGGCAGCTCGTCACCGGGCCCGGAACCGTGTACGCCGTCGACCACTACGGGCGCTGGCCGCTGCTGGTCACCACCGATCGGGCACAGACGTGGACCCCCTTCGGCTCCGACCTCCCGTCGCCGGACGCCAGACGCTTGTCCTGCCTGGCGACCGCCGCGGACGACCCGGACACCCTGCTGGTCGGGACCGGCTTCAACGAGCCCCGTCCCGGTGACGGGATCTGGCGGTCCGCGGACGGCGGACGCACGTGGCAACACCTCGCTTTCGCCGGGCACACGGTCCCCCACCTGATCCGGGTGGAGGATGTGTTCTACGCCACCGTGCTCGGAGGCCCGGACGCCCCGGTGCTCGGGCTGCGCAGATCAGCCGACGGAGGACGCACGTGGGAGCCCGCCGGTGACCTCACGAACCAGACCGGTATCAGCGTCCTCGCGGACCTCGGCGACGGGATGGTGGCCGCGGGGATCCCGCGCCCCGAGGCGGCGTTGTGGATCAGCCGCGACGGGGAGGCCTGGGAGCCGATCGGCCTCGCGGGGTCGGTGGTCTGGGATCTGATCCGGGCCGACGGCGCCTTGATCGCGGGAACCGTCCTCGGGGGCCGGGGCGTGCTCCGCAGCGAGGACGACGGGCAGACGTGGCACCCCTCGGCGGGCCTGCCCAGCCCCACCGTGATGGGCCTCGGGCGCAACCCCCAGACCGGGACGGTCTTCGCCAGCACGTTCTCGAACTCGGGCGCCTGGCGCAGCGAGGACGGCGGTGGCACCTTCTCGTCGTCCGACGACGGGCTCCACGCCAGCTACATCACCGGCCTGTCCGCCGGGCCCGAACGCGGGCGGATCGTCGTCAGCCTCCTCGGCACCTACGAGGTCGTCCCCGACGGCAACGCCGACGCCCTGGCGGAGACGCGGGACGGCGGACGGACCTGGCAGCGGATCGGTGGCCTCAGAGCGCACGGGCTGTGCGTGGCACGCGACCCGGGCGACCCGTCCCGCATCCTCCTCGGAACCTTCCGGCAGGGTCTGTGGCTCAGCACCGACGACGGTCGGACGTTCCGTCGGATCTTCAACGAGGCGGTCGTCCAAGCCGTCGGATTCGGTGCCGGTGGCGCCGTGGCCAGCCGGCTCGACCTCCTCCCCGAACCTCACACCGCCCTCCTGCACAGCTCCGACGGCGGCGAGTCCTGGGTGGTCGCCGCCGACGGCCTGCACGCCACGTGCTTGGCCCCCGGGGTCGACGCCGCGATCTGGGCGGCCGGATCGGCGGGCATCGCCAGGTCGCCGGACGGGGGCCGCAGCTGGGAGGTCGTGCGCCGCGAGCCGGCCATCTGCGTGGCTCCCGATCCCACCGATCCCGGCCGGTGCCTGGCGGGCACCCCGGGCGCCGAGGTGCTGGAGACCCGCGACGGTGGAGCCGGGTGGACAAAGATCGGACCGGAGGTGCCACCCGGCACGACGCGGGGCGTGTACCGGATCGCCGTCGACGGCGACCGTGTGTACGTCGGTCTCGCGGGGGCCGAGGAAGGCGAGCACATGGACACCGCCGGAGGGTTCTTCGTCTCCGAGGATCGCGGCCGGTCGTGGACGGCCGTGCGCGACGGACTCAGCACCACCCACGTCTGGGCGCTGGACATCGACGTCGACGGGGCGGTACTCGCCGGCACCTACGGCGGCGGCGTCCGCCGGCTGCCCAGGGAACCGGGGCCGGCAGGGTCGGCTTCGAGGACGGGAGCCACACGATGACCAGGGACGACGGCGTCTTCTTCGATGGGAACTGCGATTCTGGAGCTTGAGGGATTCCGGTGAACCACCTCGCGCAGGAGTGGAAGGATGACAACCTCATGATCACGGACAAGGAACGCTACCTGTTCGACTGCAACGGGTACCTGGTGCTCCGCGGTGCCCTGTCGTCTGAGGAACTTGCTCGGCTGAACACGCTCGTCGACCAGAACCTGGGTCCCGAGCCCGAGCCTTCGCAGCCCGGGCGCCGTTTCCAGTTCCTCGAGTGGGATCAGGCCTTCCGGGACCTCCTCGATCACCCCCGGATCTTCTCCCACCTCCAGGAGTGGCTCGGCGACGCGCTGCGTGTCGATCACTGCTACGGGATCGCCTCGGCTGAGGGGACCCCCCGGCACGACCTCCACCTCGGCGCGACGCCCTACATCCCGGCGTGCTCCTATCACGTCCGGAACGGACGGATCTTCAGCGGACTCACCGTCGTCACGTGGGCGCTGACCGATCACGCTCCGGGCCAGGGAACGTTCGCGTGCGTCCCCGGAAGCCATAAAGCGAACTTCCCCTGCCCCGACGACATCGCCCGCTTCGAAGGCGACGACCCGACGGTGGCGCAGGTCGCGATGAAGGCTGGGGACGTCCTCATCTTCACCGAGGCTCTCACCCACGGAGCATGGCCGTGGACCGCGCCCTGGAACCGTCGGGCGCTGCTCTACAAGTACACGCCAGGCCATATGGCCTGGAGCAGTCGCGCCACGTGGCCCGACGCGATCCTCGATGGATGCACCGAGCGGCAGCGGAAGCTGTTCGATCCGCCGTACGTCTACAGTGTCGAGCGGAACGCTTTGAGATAAGAGTCGGGTTCATCGGGTGCCCCGGCGCTGCCTCGGCCGATGCGCTCGACAAGCTCGCCGCTGAGGCCCAAACCGCCGGGCGGGTGTCGAGGTGCTCGGAATGCGCGAGTCGGTCTACATCGACAACCTCGACACCTGCGTGCACCGTCCGGCCGGGGGCGCGGACCCTTCGAGTCGCCGAGTCCCTCCTCGGAGCGACCACGCCCAGTGGATGAGGATCTTGCCGGTCCGATCCCCGTCGGTCGATTTCTCTTTAAGATATAGGCTCTCGCCATACGATAAGCATGGGACACGATCACAGGCCGAGGCAGCGAAGGTCCAGCCCGGCACGGAGGAGCTTCACATGACCGAGTCACGGTACATCGCCGGGCGCCGGCGGATGCTCGTCGACATGCACATCACCGACTCCGATCCGTCCTTCCTGGCCGCCTACGACCCCGGGCGGATGGCCGAGCTCTACGAGCGCGCCGAACTCACCAGCGTGATGTTCTACTGCAACTCCCACGTCGGGCTGTGCAACTGGCCATGCTCCGAGGGGAAGATGCACGCCGGGCTTGGCGGCCGCGACGTCGTCGGTGAGCTGCTCGGGCATCTGCGCGAGCGCGGCATGGGAACCTGCGCCTACTACAGCGTGGTCTACGACAACTGGGCGTTCCTCGAGCATCCCGAATGGCGGCTCGAGCCCATCGCGCGCGGGGACCAGGGCGGCGCCTTCCAGTTCGCCGGTTCCAGGTACGGACTCGTGTGTCCCAACAATCCCGACTACCGCGCCTTCACCAGGCGTCGCATGGCGGATCTCCTCGGGCGCTACGACTTCGACTGCCTGTTCTACGACATGACCTTCTGGCCGCGGATCTGCGGCTGCGGGCACTGCCGGGCCCGGTGCCGCGAGGAGACCGGCGCCGACATCCCCGAGATCGTCGACTGGACCGACCCCGCCTGGTGCGCCTTCGTCGCCGCCCGCGAGGACTGGATCCTGGACTTCGTCCGCACGATCGTCGGCTACGCCAAGGAAGTGCGTCCCGACCTTCCCGTGTACGTCAACTTCGCCCTCGCCTTCTACACGTGGGCGTTCGGCTTCCCGCTGTCAGCCGCCCGCGAGATCGACTTCTGCGGTGGCGATCTGTACGGTGACCGCGTCGAGCAGCTCTTCGCCAGCAAGCTCATGACCCATCTCAGCACGCGGCGGCCTCCCGAGTTCATGACCAGCCGCTGCATCAACCTCAAGGACCACGTGCGCCTCAAGGGCCACCATGAGATGGAGCTCCAGGCCTTCGCCGCCACCGCCCTCGGATCGGCCTTCCTGTTCATCGACGCCATCGATCCCGTGGGCACCGTCAACGAGGCGGTCTACGACCGGATCGGTTCGATCTACCGGCGCACGGCCCCCTACGAGCGGTTCGCCGGCGGCGAGCCCGTGGAGGACGTGGCGGTCTACCACTCCAGCGAGTCCCGGATGGACCCGGCCGAGAACGGGACGCCGGTGGCCGACGTGCACGCCACCTTCAGGCCCCCGCCCCACCAGGCAGCGGCCAAGGGGGCGGTCCGGATGCTCCAGCGGGCCCACATCCCGTTCGGGGTGATCACCCGCAAGCAGCTCGGCGAACTCGACCGGTGGCGTGTCGTGATCCTCCCGGAGGTCGTCCGCATGGACGACGAGGAGGTCGAGGCCGTGCGATCCTACGTCGCCCGTGGGGGCCGCATCTACGCGAGCCGCTCGACGTCGATCCTCGGTACCGACGGCACCGCGCATCCCGACCTCCGGCTCGCCGACGTCTTCGGCTGCCACCTCGACGGCAAGGAGGAGGGCCCCGTGGTGTTCGTGAAGCCGGTAGACACCGAGCTCGCCGACCTGGTGGCTCCCCAGGACTACATCAGCCAGATGCCGCCGATGTCGGGGATGAGCGTGTCCCGCAACCCGGTCCGGGTTCCACGACTGCGCCCGGGTGCCGGACGGACCCTCGCGACCCTGAGCCTGCCCTACGGCTATCCGGAGGCGGGCACCGTGCTCGACGAACACTGGTCCAGCATCCATTCCGCCCCGCCCCACACCGACACCGACCATCCGGTCATCGTCGAGCACCGCACCGGCGACGGCGTGAGCGTGTACTCGGCCATCGACCTCGAGGCCACCCCGAGCGAGGTCAACGAGCGGGTCTTCGTCGGCATCGTCCGGCGCCTGCTCGGACGCGAGCCGTCCGCCTCGGCCCGTGCGCATCCGGCGGTCTGGATGAACGTCTTCGACCATCCCGACGAAGACCGGATGTCGGTGACCCTCCTCAACTACCAGGCCGACCTGCCGGCCGTCCCGGTCCGCGACGTGCTGGTCGAGCTGGACGCCGGGCCCGGGAAGCGGTTCACGTCCCTGACCCGGGCCCCCGACGGCGCCCCGATGGGCTTCGAGGTCACCGGCGGACGACTCCGGACGACCCTGGAGGAGCTAGACGTGTTCGAGATGCTCGTCGCCGCATACGCGGCGGAGTGACGGCGGCCGTCACAGAACGATAACTTCCCTTCGAAGTCGCTCAAGGAGGTGTGGGATTGCGGGTGGTCGCCGATGAGCTCGGATTCACCGAAGGGCCGGTCGTGCTGCCCGACGGCTCCTACGCGATCGTCGGACTCGCGCGGATCCTGCGCATCACTCCGGGCGGCGAGGTGTCGACGCTCACCGAGGACGTGGACGGACCGAACGGGCTCGCTGTGGCGTCCGACGGGTCGATCCTGATCGCCGACAACGGGCGGGTGTGGGAACCGGACCGGACGACCCGCGGATCGATCCGCCGTCTCGAGGCGGGGTCCGGCACCGCCACCGTGCTGCATGCCGACCTCGACGCACCGAACGACCTCTGCCTGGACACCGACGGAAGCCTGGTGTTCACCGACCCCCGCCAGTCCTGGTTCGCCGAAGATACGGTGCCGGGGCGTGTGTACCGTGTCGTCTCCTCCGGCTTGGAGCTCCTGCATGAAGGTCTGCGCTATCCCAACGGGATCGGTGTCCACCCGGATGGACGCCTGATGGTGGCCGAGTCGCGGACACGCAGGCTGGTCGTGCTCCATGACGGAAGAGCCGAGCCGTGGGGCGGGACGCTGGAAGGCACACCCGACGGGTTCGCCTTCGACGCCGGCGGACGCGGCTTCATCTGTCTGTTCGACTCCGGCTTCGTACAGGTCATGGAGTCCGACGGCCGGCAGGGCGACCGGATCACCACCGGCCCGGGATCCTGGCCCACGAACTGCACCATCACCCCCGACGGTTCCCTGCTCGTGACCGACGCCCAGGGTGGGAAGCTGCTGTCCTTCGATCTCGGTCTCGAACCATGCGGTACGTGATCTCCGGAGCGGGCATGCTCGGACGCGCCCTCGGCGGTCGTTTGCGTCGCGACGGACACGCGGTCGTCCTCGTCGACGCTGCCGCCGGCGACGGCGTCGTGCGGGCCGATCTCCGCGATCCGGTGACGCTGACCGGTGTCCTCGACGGCGCCGACGGTCTCTTCCACACCGCCGCTCTGCACGGCTTCCGTACGGCCCCGCCCCGTGCATTCTTCGACACCAACGTCGTCGGCACGTGGAACCTGCTCGAAGCCGCCGAGGCCGCCGGCGTGGACAAGGTCGTCTACTCGAGCACGATCGGCGTCTACGGCGACACCCATCCGACCGCCATCGGACCCGCCACCGACCCCGTCGCCACCACCGACACCTACGGCGTCACGAAGCTCATGGCCGAACAGGCGCTCCGCTCCTTCGCCGGACGCGGGATGCACGTCGTCGCGTTGCGCTATGGCGGCTTCGCGCAGGTCATCCGCCGGCGGTACGGCGCGGTGCCGTGGGCCTGGGGCGCCTCGGGCTCGGTCGTGGACCTGACGGACGTCGTCCGTGCCAACATCCACGCCATGGAACGGCTGCCGCTGCCTCGCTTCGGGTACGTCGTGGCGCCCAGCGGGGGCTCGGAGAACACCCCGTACCGGGTCGACGCCTCGGCCACGGAGCAGGACCTCGGGATGCGCTTCGCCCACGACTACGCCACCATGCTCGCCTGGACGGGCGTGTGACGCATGAGAAGACGGGAGGGTCGTGCATGACCGAGGTGCTCATCGTCGGCGCCGGAGGGATCGCCGACCGGCATGTCGCCGGCTTCCGCGCCGGCGGCGCGACCGTGGCCGGCGTGTCCTCCCGGAACCTCGATCGGGCTCGCGCCTTCGCCGACGCCATGGACATCCCCCACGCCTACGCCAGCCACCGCGAAGCACTCGAGCGCTGCGACGCCGAGATCGTCACCGTCGCCACGCCCCCTGCGAGCCACGCCGAGATCACCATCGACGCGCTGGAGTCCGGACGTCACGTGCTGTGCGAAAAACCCTTCGCGATGGACGCCGCCGAGGCCCGCTCGATGGTGGCGGCTGCGCAGCGTTCCGGACGGACGCTCGGATGCTGGTCGTCCCGGCACCTGTTCATGTGGGGCCTCGACAACGCCGTGACCACGGCCCGCGACGGCGGCTTCGGCCGTGTGGTCCACGTCCACGTCGACTTCCAGTGGCGGGATCTCGTCCCGGGATTGTCCTTCCAGCCCGAGAGTCCCTGGTTCCTGGACTCGCGCTGGAACGGCGGCGGCGTGCTGGCGGACTGGGGGTCGTACTGGATCGACATGGTGATGGCCGTCCTGCCGCCCGACGACCGGCCCGTCAGCGTGCTCGGGTCGACGTTCCTCGGCATGGACGACCGCACTCCGCCGGAGGGGTTCGTCCGGGACGCCGAGGAGCTGGCGCTGGCCATGGTGACCTTCCGCAGCGGAGCCTCAGCGGTCCTCCAGCTCGCTTCCCGGGTGCATCAGGAAACCCGGCACACGATGCGCGTCTGGGGCACGCAAGCCGGCGCGGCGTTCAACCCGTTCGACGCCGGACCGGAGGCCACCTTCACCCTGTCCACCGACGACGGTCGCACCGAGATCCTCGAGGCACCGGGTCCGCGTTCCATGCACGACGGACCGGCCATCGACTTCCTGGCCGCGGTACGGGAGGGAAGGGAGCCCGCGACGCCTGGCGGTCGCGCCGCCCTCGTGGTCGAGATCTGCGACGCGATCTACACCTCTGCCCGGGCCGGCCGGGCCGTGGAGCTGTAGTCCCTCAGGACGACACGTAGCCCGCGAGCTGCTCCCGCCAGGCCTGCCAACCGGCCTTGGGACGACGGTCGTGGGTACGGATCCCGTTGGAGGTCAGGAAGGCGAGGAACTCCTCATTGCCGTCGAAGAAGGGGAACTGGTGACGGACGTACTCGCGCAGCGGTTCCACCGGCCAGTCGTCGACGCAGAGCCAGATGGCCCCCACGACCCGGTCGCGGGAGCGGCCCGACAGGACCTCGAACATCTCGGTCACGCGACGGGCCTGGATCTGTTCGGAGGAGTCGAGGATCTCCGCCGCCGGGAGCCCGATCTCCTTGATCAGGACGGGCTTGTCGCCCGCGGCCTCCTCCATGCGGTCGACCACCTCGGCCATATCGGACAACCCCGGAAGCTTGAAATCGGGGGCCGGACCGAGCTCGTACCAGGTGAACGCCGCCAGATCGGTGGAGGCGTTCAGCGCGCGGACGAGATCGGGGCGCTTGCTGATCGTGTCGTACGTGCAGGTGTTCACGACGCGGGCACCGGGAGCGTGCCGGCGGATCGCGTCGGCGCCGGCGGCCAGGAACCCCAGGACCGCATCCAGCTCGTCGGGATGGGAGTCGGCGAAGATGTTCACCTCGTTGCCGATGACCACGATGGGGGACGAGTCCTTCCATCCGGCCCGCTCCGCAGCCTGAGCCACGAACCCCTCGAAGCGCTCCAGCATCTGCGCCGAATCGAACGGCACAGTGCGCAGGTCGGCCGGAAGGGGCCCGCGCTCGTTCATGTGCACCGGGTAGAGGGTGAAGACCTGTTGCGGGAGGCTCCCGAGCTCCTCCCGGAGCTGCTGCCACCACTCCAGTGCCGACCAGTCGAACGCGCCTGCGTCGGACTCCACGGTTCCCCAGTTCAGATGGGTCACCGTGATCTCCACACCGAGATCGCGCACCACCTGCGTGGCGTCGGCAACCTCCGTACCGTGGATCTGGACCCCGACCAACGGGCGTTCGCTCGACATGATCTCTCCTTCGCGATACGGTCTACTCTTAATAGAAGTTGTCGTATCCTCATGTCAACGTGGGGTCAGGGGAGGAACACTCGAGGGGGATGCAGATGCTCAGGCGCGCGGCGCGCAGACTCGGGGTTCTGCTCCTCGGTGCCGGTGTGCTCGGTCTGGCGTTCGTCCTCGCGCTGCTTCTCATCAACGCTGCCGGCGCAGCAGGTCTGTTCATGGTCGTGGTGACCCTCGGCCTTGGTGCGGCAGTGGGCTGGGCGGCGATCCGGTGGGCGGAACCACGGATCGCCGAGCGTGCCTTCGCCATCGTGACCACGGTCGTGGGCTTCGTCGCCGCTTCGATCGCACTCAGCATCACGCTGGCCACGACATCGTGGGAGTGGCAGGCCTACACCCGGACCCTTCCCCACCCCGGACGGTCGCTGATCAGCTTCGCGCTGTTCGGGATCGTGTTCCTCGGGATCGGCATCCCACGGGTCCGCAAGCTGCATGAGGATGGACGGATCCTTCCCCGGCCGGATGCCCCCGAACGGGCACCGATCCGTCCCGGCCGTACAGACCCGGGTGGCGGACGGTATCGAGCCCGCTGACCCTCCTCAGCCGTGGAGGACGACGCGGTAGTAGGACTCGGCAGACTGCCGGGCCACCAGGACGGCTCCCCGCACGTCCGCGTCCTGGTCGAGCGCGGACCGGACGATCGACAGGCCCTCGACCGCCTGGGGAAGCGCGAGTTCGAGGATCGTTTCCCGTAACGGCCCGAGGAACGGCTCCCCCGCCCCCGCGAGTCCTCCACCCACCACGACCATCCGGGGGTTGAAGAGGTTCACGAGCCAGGAGGCCGCCACGCCGAGCTCACGTCCCGCCTGCGAGAGGATGTGGAGCGCCAGCTCATCGCCGCCGGCGGCGGCCGCAGCCACGTCCTCGGCCTGGATCCGTCCGCTGTGGGCCAACTCCGTGAGGACCGAGCCGTCCTTCCCCGCCTCCCGGATGGCCGCCCGGGCGATGGCGGGACCCGAGGCCACGGTCTCCAGACAGCCCACCTTGCCGCAGTTGCACTGCTCTTCGGATCCGGGGACCCGGCAGTGGCCGATCTCCCCGGCGAAGCCGTCCCCGCCCCGGTAGATGCGACCGTGGGACACGATGCCGGCCCCGATCCCGGTGCCCGCGTAGAGGAAGATCAGATCCTCGACCTCCTGGGCGGCTCCCTCCAGGTTCTCGGCGACGGCAGCGGCCTGGGACACGTTGTGCACGTAGATCGGGACCTTCAGGAGCTTCTCGAGCGGCACGCTGATCGGTACGTCCCGCCAGCCGAGGTTCGGCGCCAGCCGGCAGATACCCGCATCGATGTCGACGAGACCGGGCACACACACCCCGACGGCCGCGAGTCGCTTCATCTTGGCCCCCGTGGCCGCCATCGCCTCCGTCACCAGGCCGGCAACCTTCTTCAGAGCCTCCCCTGGACGTCCGCGCGGCGTCGGCTTCTGGAGCCGGCCGACCTCCTCGCCGACCGCGTCGGACACGACGATCGTGGTCCTCCGCACGCCGAGATGGACTCCGACGAGAAACTGCGACCGCGCATTGAACTCCAACAGGATCGGCGGCCGGCCGCCGCCCTGGTTGGGCCGGCCGACACCGATCTCCCGGGCGAGCCCCTCCCCGATGAGCTCGTCGACGATGGCCGACACCGTGGGCTTGGCCAGCGTCGTCACCTTGGCGATCGATGCGCGTGAGATCGGACTCTGCTGCCGGAGAAGATCCAGGATGAGGGAGCGGTTCAACTCCCGCATCACGCTGTGATCGGCACCTGATGTCTTCGGTCGCTCTCTGGGCATGGTCACCGCGCGATGCGGTTGCTCCTCCCTGGATCCGGCCGGAAATGGACCGGTCCGATCCGGAACCACTTTCCTCCCCGGCGATCTTCGTTCATCATCTTAACGTGCAGAAGACGACGTACGGACGAACCATCGCGTTTTTCGTCGGCTCGGGCCGCCGGGCTGCCGCCGGGGCCGCCGTCCTCGCTCTGGCCGCCTCGGCGTGCTTCTTCAACCAACCCCGTGTGTTCACCGACGATCTCGTGCCCGTGCCCGACATGTCGGGGATGGAGGTCCGCGAGGCCCGCCAGGAGCTCGAAGCACTCGGGTTCATCGTCCAGGTGGTGCCGGAGGGTGCGACGCCGCCCCCGCCGGTACTCGAGACCGATCCCCCCGTATTCTGCCCGGACGGCGTCGTCGTCGCGCAGGACCCGCCTCCGGACGAGGACGTGCTGCAGGCCTCGACGGTCGTGCTCGCCGCGCGCGACTGCTAGCGGGTCACCAGGACGAAGACCACAGCGAACAGGATCGCCATCCCCATCCTGACGTAGGAGCCGATCCCCAGCGCTCTCGCTTCGCCCCAGTCGGACCCGTACCGCTGGTAGGCGATGGCGATCTTCCGCAGGTACTCCTTCAGCGCGACGATCCCACCCACGCCCAGCGCCAGCGACGCGAACGTCAGGAGCGTGAAGTTCCACCGCCCGAACAGGGCGGTCACGACCACGAAGGTCACGAGGAATCGTGCGACCTCCCGGAGGAGCCAGCCGGTCGAACGGATGTCACGCTCGACCCACGGGAGCCAGGTCGGCGGGATCCGGATCTCCCAGAGGTAGTAGCGCATCTCCAGCGGCCTCGGTGGCGCCTGCAGCGCGTGTTCTTCTGCCTTCACGTCCCCACGATACCGCGAAGTGGGGGCTCCTATCTGAGGAAGAGCTCCCGCGGGACCACCATCCCGGTGGCCACGCTCGACACGCTGTCCACCGCGGAGCCCACGGTGGTGGAGTTCACGAGGTACAGACGGGCCCCGTAGGCGATCGGGATCAGCGGCATCTCACCGCAGACCATGTTCTCGAGCACCTGGTACATCTCGATCTGGTCCTCTTCGGCGATCGCCCTCCGTGCTTCCTTCTCGAGGATGCGATCGAAGTCCCGGTCGGAGAAGCGGGTGAAGTTGTTCTGTCCGATGCTGCCCGAGTCGAACAGCGGGACGATGTAGCGGCTGGGAGCCGGGTACTGCGGTGCCCACGACATGCGGAATGGTCCCTCGAACCCGGGCTGCTGCAGGCCCGCGTCCAGATAGCTGTCCCATCCCAGCGGGACCGCTTCGACCTCCACCCCGAGGGCCTCGTTCCACTGCTGTGAGATCTCCTCGACCAGTTCCGCGTGGCCGAATTCGTCGTTGAAGGTCAGGCTGATGGTCTGGCCTTCGAGGTCCACACCCGCTCCCTGCAGACTCTGCCGTGCGGCTGCGACGTCCGCTGTGAGCGGTGTGTGTTCCGCGCAGGCGTTGTCGCGGTGAAAGGACCCCAACGCCGGCGGCAGGACGCCCTGCGCCGGTTGCCGGACACCACCGTAGACGGATTCGACGATACGGGTCCGGTCGAGAGCCTGGCTGAGCGCGATCCTGACCCCCCGCTGGTCGAAGGGCTCCTGGCTCACGGGGAGCCCGATGTACTCGAGGGTCGGAGTGGGGGCGGCCACGAGGTCGTCCCCCAGCCGTCGCAGCTCCTCGAGCCGCTCCTGGGGGGCATGCGCGACGTCGATCTCTCCGGCCTCGAAGGCCGCCACCTGGGCGTCACGGTCCTCGTAGAACCTGAACTCGATCTCATCCGGGTAACCCACGCCACCCTCGGTATGGGCCATGTTCGCCCCATAGTAGTCCTCGAAACGCTCCACGCGGATCGAGGCGTCGCCGGGCGTCCACGGCTCGGTCATCTGGTAAGGACCCGTACAGATCGGCTGGCGCGAGAATGCGTCGGGATCGTCCTCGATCTCCTGCTTGGGGACCGGGGCGGAGGCCGGGTGCGAGAGGACCCGGAAGAAGTCGGAGAGATCCTGCGTGAGCCGGATCTCGAAGCTGAACGGCTCGATCACCCGCATCCCAGCGAACTGGCGACGCTGGCGCTCGTCGTCCACCTCGGCCGTGCCGTGCACCTGGTCGTAGCCGATCACCGGCTGGAAGATGGAGGCGACGGGGCTCGCGAAGTCGCGGTCGGCCACCCTCGAGAGCGCGAAGACGACGTCCTCGGCCACCACCTCGCGACCGTTGTGGAACCGGACACCCTTCTTGAGACGGATGTTGATGCGTTCGCCCCCGTCGCCGATCTGCCAGGAGTCGGCGATCCCCGGACGGACCTCCCCGGTCACCGGGTCGATGGTGACCAGCGTGTCGCAGATCGTCGACGTGAGGAGGCTCTGTGCGGGTTCGAGCGCGTCCGTGGCCGGAGGGTCGATCGTCAACGGCTCGTTGATCCCGATACGCAGCGTCCCGCCCGGGGCCGCCTCGGGACTCGCCTCGCGGAACTCGAGCACCTCGTCGCCTGCGCACGCCGCAGCGACGACCGAGAGCAGCCCGGCCGCAGCGATCGCGCGGCGGAACCGGCCGTGGTTCTTCCGGCCCTCAGGCACCGGGAAGCCCCGGCTCCGTGTTGATGATCGATTCACGCTGCGTCTCCACCTCCGCTCCGTCCACGACCCCCTCCGCCAGGCGCGTCTCCTTCACGGAAAGGCCCCCGAACTGCGTCGCGAACGCGTGGCTCTCCTCGAAGGAGATGTCGTTGGTGGGCGACACCAACCGGCCGTTGAAGATCTGGATGTTCCAGGCATCGATGAACACGCCGCAGGCGTCCACCCGGACCTTGTGGTTCTCCACCGTCGGCTCGTCGTCGCCGTCTTCCTCGCCGAGAGGATCGTCGGGGATGGGTCCCGTGTCCTCCTCTGTGGACTCTCCGATCATGGCGTCGAAGCTGAGCACCGTCTGACCGTTGCTCGCCGTCGAGGCCACGGACCACTCGGCCCCCGACTCGGCGGGGAAGGGCATCATCTTGACCGGCGGGTTCCAGTTGAACGCGGAGGTGTCGTCACCCTCGGTGACCTCGGTGCGGGTGAGGTAGATGCCCTGCAGGTCGGCGACATCGTGATTGGGGATCACCGAGTAGCTCGTGGTCGTGGTGCGGGAATCCATCTGCTCCACCACCTCGAAGCTGTACACGCCGTCGTCGTCCGGCGGCTCAACGTTCTGGACCGTCCGGGTGACCTCCTCCGGGAAGAGTTCGACATCGTCACCGCTCGACGTATGTCCGCTGGTCCGGAACGCGTAGCTCTCCTCTACCGGCGGCTGCGACGCGCGGTTCGAGGCCACCTCCCGAGGTGCACTGAGCGGATCGGCCGAGGGGCAGTCGTGGATCACCGGAGGCGGAGGGGGAGGCGGCGGCGGTTGCACGGGCTGCTGGACCCGCCGCACCACCCGGACCACGGGGTTGGGCTCGGTCACCAGCGCTCCGGGATCTTCGAAGTCCGACGACTGGATCCCGAGCAGCACATCACTCGGGAACTCTTTGACCCCCACGGCCACGGGGGTCCGGGGGCCGGCACATGCGCTCCCGAGCAGGAGCATCGTGAGTAGCAGCGTGAGCCCGACGGTCGGACGACGCCGCCTGGTATTCCTCGATCGATTCGACCGTCGATGCTCCCTGCTCTTCTTCATCTCACCCTCCATTGTACGGCTGTTATTCGGGCGCGCCCCTTCGCGGATCGGTTGCCCCGGCGATGGGGCCACGCAGCTCCTCCCCCCGTTGGAACGCCAGGAGTGAAGCGAAGATACGGTCGGCGTCCTCGAATCCCTGTCTCGCGATGAAGATCTCGTAGTACTCCATGCGCGGCGGGAACCAGAGGAAGATCCGCTGCTCTGGGAGGCGTTGCACGTGGATGCGCTCGTTGCCGATCCGGGTCAGCTCGAAGGTACCCGTGCCGATGCTGCCCAGCACACCTTCGCGCAGCTCCTTCTGGGTGGCCTCCAGGCCGGGCTTGAACGCACCGACCTGAAGCGCCCCGAGGACCCCCTCGTCGTCGCGGACGGTGTACACCTGGCCGACGGCGACGAGGCTCTCCTCACCGGCGAGCTCGAAGGCGCGCTCGGCCCCCGGCTCCCGCTGGAAGCGCAGTCCCTCGAACTCGCTGGGGGCGACCTCCTCGGGCATCACCGGCTCGACGAGCTGCGCGGTTGGCTGACGGTCCTCGGCGCTGAGCCGTCCACAGGCCCCGCTGGTGAGCAGCAGGAGCACGATCATCCCGCCGACGGGGAGCGCGCGGCGGGCCCGGCGGAACCTCCCCAGCGGCGACAGCCGCCGGAGGCCACGGAGCCGCTCCCGCAGGGTCGTGCGCGGCCACAGGTTCGGGATCTCCCGCGTATAGGGGTCCCGCAGCGAGACCCGCGACCCGAAGGCGATCACCCGGGTGATCGAGGGCTGTGCACGGCGCAGCCGGCGGGACACCGATCGGGCCATGTCCTCGGCGACCTCGGCGTCCTCGGGATGCAGGTCCCGCCTGAGGTCGCCCCAGAAGGCACGGGTGACCAGCCAGGCCAGCTCAGCATGCTCCAGATCCGGATCGACCGCCTGCAGGAACTCGAGTGGGGTCGCCGAGTTGTACCCGACGTTCAGATCCGATGCGGCGTCGCGGAAATCGCCGTAGGCGACCATGATCCGCTCGAAGGCGCCCTGGTCCGCCGCCCAGCGACGGCGACGGAACCGGCGTGCCACCTTCACGACGCCCGGATACAGGGAGTACACGAACAACAGGCCGGCCAGGAACGGAAGCGTGACGGCCAGCCAGTAGCGGACGATGACGAACAGGAGCTGGATGCTCTGGAGGCGGATCGGGACGTAGATGACGAGGGCCAGGTCCTCGGTGGGCCTGATCTCGGGATCCTGCTCCTCGTCGTCCTGGGACAGGCTGGCCTGCGCCCGCGGAGGTGTCCCCACGATCGGCACCCAGCCGTAGCCGTGGAAGTAGGCCTCCAGCCACGTCGAGCCGTGGCGGGGACGCACCTCCCAGGTCTGAGCCTCGGGATCCTCCTTGTTGCCGGCGAAGAACCCGTATCCGATCCGTGAGGGGATGCCCGCCCACCGGGCGAGCATGGCTTCGGCGGCGGTGATCTCGTAGGGCGTCGCGGGCTCTTCGTCCAGCATCTCCGCGACACGCGCCGGCGGCACGTCGACCGGGTTCCCGGCCCCCTTGGCGATCACCTTCTCGTAGAAGGTGTTGCGGACGAACTGGAGTCGCTCGAACATGTTGTCTTCCGGCGCCTCGTTGAGGATCGCCACGACCTCGCTCGGCGGCGGCGGCATGCCCTCGAGGAACAGCTCCCGGATCTCCTGCGGAGGCGGCGGCGCCTCCGCCAGCTCCTCGCCCGATGGCGGCATCGGCGCCTCGACGGTGTAGGTCATGCCCCGCCTGGCGCGGGAGTCGGGCAACCGGAACATCTGCGTACGAGGATCGAAGGTGAGCTCGAAGTCGCTCTCGCGCTGCACCCGTTTGGCGTCGGCGATGATGGGGAGCACGTGCCCTTCGACGTCGAAGATCTCGAAGGTGGCCACGAACGTGCCGTCGTCCTCGCGCTCGACCGGCTGCTCCGGTTCGCCGATCGACGGCGGGATCACGCCCGTCGGCTCGATGTCGATGAGGCGTGCGGTGGTGTACGGCGGCAGGAGCCAGGCCACCTCCTCGTAGACGTCGAGTACCCCCAGCCGCCACGGGCCGGGGCGGTCCGCCTCGACGGTGAAAATGACCCGGTCCTCCTGGGGAGGCTGCACCTCCGGCCGCTTCGGTGGGATCTCCTGGTCGCGGTCGGTCTCCGGGAACAGGAACCCGGCCTGGCTGAGCGCGAACAGCACCACCAGCAGGAGGCCAACCATCCCGATGCCCTTGCCGAGACGGCGCATCTCGAACTGTCCGGAGGTGGCACCCTCGCGGGCCAGCTCGACCCCGTACGCCACGGCCATGGAGCCGACCAGCAGGGCCAGGGCCACACCCGTGGTGAGCATCGTGCCTTCCTGCGGCTGGATCAGCGCCGCAGCGAAAACCAGCGGCACCGGCATGAAGATGCCGAGCTTCGGACGGTCGAGGCTGGTGGCCAGCGATGCCGCGGCGGTGGCCAGGACGGCGGTGAGGACGACGAGGATGAACCTCCAGCCCGGATCGAAGGGGATCGGCGGCTGGGCCACGCCTCCGGTCCGGATCGCCTCGGCGACGAGACCGGGAAGGTTGGCCGTTCCCCCCGTGGCATCCGGGATGATCAGGATCGCGCCCACCAGCAGGGCCGCCGGCAGCGCCAGGTACTGCACGATGCTGGGTCTGCGGGTGCGATAGGAGAAGGCGACCATGCCGGCCCCCAGCAGGGGGCCGATGAGGGCAACGGCCTTCGGGAAGAGGCCGCGGAACAGCCCCGCACACATCCAGGCGGCGGCGGTGGCGGAGAGGAACACCGCCAGCGAGGTGAGCAACGGGTCGGCGGGCTGATGCTCGGGTCCTTCCTGGGCTTCCCGGCGCTCGGCCTCCGTCAGCTCCTCGTCTTCGAGGATGCGTGGCTCCTCCTCCGTCTCCGTTGGAGTGACGGGGAGTTCGGTGGTGCGATCGGGGGCTTCGATACTCACCGAGATCGTGTCCTTGCCGTCATCGTCGTCATCTCTCCGTCCATCGAACTCCACTGCTCACGGAATGGTTCCTTGGTGTGGTCAGAACTTGCGGATCGCACCGACGAGCACCTTCCGGAAGACACCCTCGAGCGCCTGGCTCGCGGAAACCTCGACGACGTTGCATCCCAGCACACCGGCGCGATGCAGGCTGGCCGGATCGGAATCGTCGTGGACCACCATCACCAGCAGGATCGAGACCCCCCGGTCGATGAGGAGCCTGAGGCGGGTCGCCGCCGCCTGATCGAGGTGCGGTGTGGCGACGACGATGTGGGTGTCCCGGCGGGGGTCGGTGAGGACACGGTTCAGCAGCTCCTCCAGCGACTTCTTGCCGCGTTCGACCCGTGCCAGTTCGTCGAGCAGGCGGATCCGGTTCCGCAAACCACGGAGCTGCTCGGCGATCTTCCGTTCGTTGGTGTCCACGGACACCGCGAAACCGTCCTTGATGTGCTTCGCCCCGAGCGATGCCACGACCCGCACGGCGGTCTCGAAGGTCTCGCTGGGCTCACCCGGGGAATGCTCGGACCCGTCGGTATCGAGGATCATCCCCACCCGGTCGGTGATCCCCTGCTCGGACTCCCGCACCAGGAGGCGATCGTTGGCGGGGTCGTCCGGGTCGAGCGTCCGGGCCGTGGCCCGCCACACGATGCGACGGGGGTCGTCCCCGGGCACGTACTCGCGCATCCCGTAGAACTCGAAGCCTGCCGGCCAGGGCTTGGAGACGGGCGGACGGATCGGCGGATCCTCCCATTCCCGGCTGAGGACCCGGTCCTGCACGGGCTCGGTGCTCGGGTGCACGATGATCTGTTCCGGCTCGATCAGCCGCTGGGTCTGGCGGGTGAGCCCGAAGGGGTCGCTCCACGCCGCGATCAGCGGCCCCACGCTGTACACACCGCGGAGGCGCGGCGTGAAGCTGTAGAGGTGCGACACTTCCTGCCCCGAGGGCAGGATCGGGATCGGAACCCGCACGTCGTTGCCGAGATGGTTGTGCAGCTCCTCCTCCAGCACGATGGTGCTGAGACGCCGCTTCGCGGTGAGGGTCAGCTCCACGTCAACGAGCTGCCCCTGCCGCACGCGGGTGGGGAGTTCCGAGCGGACGGCTGCCACGGACAGCTTCCGCCGCCCCATCACCCAGGAGATCACGAGCACCACGATGAGGCCGTACACGAGGAGGAACATCGCCCGGCTCCCGAGCAGCCGCGCGAGGATCCAGCCGGCGATGGCGAACACGATCACCAGCAGCCCGCTGGGGGTGAGGCCCAGCTTCCGCTCGATGAACGCGAGGATGCCGGATCCGAGGACGGCTGCCCCGGATCGCTTCTGTCCCTTGGCCCGTGGTGGGCTCATGCTCTCCCTGCTCCCTGCATCAGGCGCTCGCGGCCTGCGCGGTCTTCCCAGAGCCCATCGGCACCTTCACCCGCGTGACGATGCGGTCCACGACGGCCTCCACGGTCTCGTCGCGCAGCATCGCGTCGGGCGTCAGGATCAACCGGTGAGCGAGGACCGGCATCGCGAGGCTCTTGACGTCGTCGGGAAGCACGTCCTCGCGGCCCTGCGAGGCGGCCAGGACCCGCGATGCCCGCTGGAGTGCCAGCGCGGCACGGGTACTGCCCCCGATCAACAGCCCCGGGTCGGTTCGCGTCGCCTGCACGAGATCGACGATGTAGAGCTTCACGGCCTCGGAGACCGTGACGTCGGCGGCCCAATCGACCATGGCCACGACCTCGTCGCGGGAGACCGCCGAGCCGATGTCCTCGATGGCCTCGGTCTTGCGGTTCGCGTCCAGCACCTCGACCTCTGCCAGCCGGTCCAGGTAGCCGAGGGACAGCTTGAACAGGAACCGGTCGAGCTGGGCCTCCGGCAGTGGGAACGTACCTGCGAGCTCCACCGGGTTCTGGGTGGCGAGCACGAAGAACGGCTTCGGGAGCGGGTGGGTGATGCCGTCGATCGTGACGTTGCGCTCCTGCATGGCCTCCAGCAGCGCCGCCTGCGTCTTCGGAGTGGCACGGTTGATCTCGTCGGACAGGAACACGCTGGCGAAGATCGGGCCGGGCCGGAACACGAACTCGCCGGTCTTCCGGTCGAGGACGGGCGATCCGGTGACGTCACCGGGCAGGAGGTCCGGGGTGCACTGGATCCGCGAGTACTCGGCGTCGATCGTCTTGGAGATCGCCCGGCAGAGCATCGTCTTACCGGTGCCGGGGAGGTCCTCGAACAACAGATGCCCGTTGGCGAACAGGCACGTCATCGCCAGCCGGACGATCTCGTCCTTGCCCTTGATGACCTGCTCGATGTTGTCCACGATCAACTCGAAGCGGTCCCGGAACGCCTGACGGCTCAGACCCGCCTGGGCCTTCCCCTTCTTCGGTGACTTACGGGTACTCACAGCCACACCGATCACCTCACCTCGTCTTCTTACGGTCGTTGGTCGACCTGGTCGTGTTCTTCTTCTTCTTCTTCTTCGCCTTCGCCGCCGGCTCGTCGTCCTCGTCGTCGTTGCCGGAAGTCGCGGGGGCCTCGACGCCGAGCATCGCCGCCAGACCCTTCCCGCCCGACCGTGAGACCACGGACTCCGACGCCGCCATGTAGGACTGCATGACCCGCGGGTCGTTCACGACCTCCCGCGGCGGACCCGTGGTCACCACCGCGCCGAGCTCCATGGCGATCATCCGGTGGGAGATGGAGGTGATCAGCGGCATATCGTGCTCGATGACCAGCAGCCCGGCCCCCGTCTCCTTGGCCAGCCGGACGAGCACCGGACCGAGCTCCTCGGTCTCCGCCTGGGCCAGACCGGAGGACGGCTCGTCCAGCAGCAGGATCCTGGGCTGGGCGGCCATGACACATGCGATGTCCACCGCACGACGGCTTCCGGTGGACAGCTCGTTGACGAACTTGTCGGCGTAGGCCTGGAGGCCGAGCAACTCGATCAATCCGTCGGCGCGCCGGTAGGCGCGGCGCTCGGCCTGGCGGAGCTTCGGCGCCCACACCGCGGCCATGAGGGGATTCTTGGCTTTCAGATGGCGCTCGAGGGCCACCACGATGTTCTCCCGGACCGTCATCGACGGGAACAGCCGGGTGTTCTGGAAGGACCGGCCGAGGCCGAGACGCGCCCGGGCGTCGGGTGAGAGCGTGGTGACGTCGGTGGCCTCGAGGAGGACCGAGCCGGTGTCGGGCGTGACGAACCCGGAGATCGCGTCGAACAGCGTGGTCTTCCCGGCCCCGTTGGGACCGATGATCCCCACGATCTCGGCGGCGCCGACGTCGAGACCCACGTCCCTGAGGGCGTGCACCCCGCCGAAGCTCACGCTCACGCCCTCCACGGTGAGGAGCCGCTCACGCTCTTCGCTGGCCTGCTGGTGAGCGCCGGATGTCCGGACGGGCCCTCCACTGGCGGTGCCGGAGACCGCGCCGCCCATGAACACCGCACGCACGAGCTCCGGGCGCCGCATGAGCTCCTCGGTGGAGCCGTCGAAGCGGATCTCACCCTTCTCCATGAACACCGCCCGCTCGGCGATGGTCACGGCCACGTTCAGCGACTGTTCGACGAGCAGGACCGTGGTGCCCTGCTCGTGGATCTGACGGAGGGTGTCCAGGAGCTGCTCCACGATCTGCGGGGCGAGTCCGAGGGAGAGCTCGTCGATCATCAGCAGGCGCGGGCGCATCAGGAACGCCTGACCGAGCGCGACCATCTGCTGCTCACCACCGGACAGGTTCCCCGCCGGCTGATGCAGCCGCTCGCGCAGGATCGGGAAGAAGTCGAGGACCTGTTCAGTCCTCTCCTTCACGTAGGACTCTTCGCTGCGGTACATCCAGGCCGCCGTGCGCAGGTTCTCCTCGACGGTGAGCGTGGGGAACACGGCGTGGCCACCGGGCACCATGACGATGCCGTTGGCGGCGTTCTCGTGCGGCGGCACATGGGTGATGTCGTGGCCGTCGAGGAAGATCGCGCCGTTGGAGGCCTCCTGGATACCGGCGATCGCACGCAGGAGGGTCGACTTCCCGGCACCGTTGGTTCCCATCACGGCGACGATCTCGCCTTCCTCCACGTCGAAGTCCACGCTGAAGAGCACCTGGACGCTGTCGTAGGTGACGTCCACGTCGCGGCAGATGATCATCTTGCGCCGGCCCCGGGCCTTGGCCCGGCGGGCCTCCTCGTCGGCCATGCTGGCCGCCCGGGCCGCCCGGATGTCCCGATCGACGCCGAACGACGAGGTGCTGAGGATGAACGCCCCGATCAGGTACACGGGGATGAACATCAGCATCCCGCGGCGAAGCCCCCAGTTGTCGACCATCGGCGCGATGAACATGATGTTGAACAGCAGCCCGATGATCTGCCAGGGCGCGATGGTCTGGAGACCGAGCCCCCGGATCCGGGGCGGGACCACCAGGGAGATCAGCGTGGCCAGGGCGGGCTGGAAGGCGGTGCCGATGAAGCCGATCGGCAGGCTCACGATGATCGAGAGCCAGAGGTTGCCGGAGAACGCGAGCACGGCCACCGTGCCGGCGTTGAGCACGAGCAGCCCGCCGAGGAACGCCATCACGCGACCGGGCTTGAAGGCGAGGAGCCGGTCGGCCAGCGGGCCGGCGAACAGGAGTCCGGTGATGGAGAAGAGCCCGGACCCGGTGGCGATGTAGCCACGTGCCCGGGGGCCGAGCCCGAACTCCTCGGCAAAGTACAACCCGACGAACAACCCGATCACCGTCCCGGAGATCTGGAGGAACGGGGTCGCGTACCACAGGCGCCGCAGGGTGGTGATCGACTTCGCGGCGCGCCAGGCCTCCGCCCAGCTCACGGGCTTCTGCTCGGTGGTGGCGACCTCCTCGTCGGCCCCCATCTCCTTGCGCTCCTGGTAGCCGCGGACCGGTTCCTTGAGGAAGAAGAGCGCGAAGGTCACGGCTGTCGCGATGGCACCGAGGGCGATGACCGACACCCGCCAGGTGAACCACTCGGCGAGGTTCCCGGCGATCGTCGGGCCCAGCAGCGCACCCACACCGCCCATCAGGCCGAGGAATGCGAACACGCGGGCGCGGCTGCGCGACGGGAAGTAGTCGGCCAGCAGCGGGAAGCCCGCCGGTCCCGCCACAGACGCTCCGACGCCGGCCAGGGTGCGACCAGCCACGAGCTGGGGAACGCTGCCGGCCGCCCCCTGCAGGACCGAGGCGGCGTTGGCGACCAGGTTCCCGATCCGCAGCATCCACACGCGGGACACCCGGTCGGCCATGAATCCCAGCGGCGGGGCGAGCAGGATCATCACGATGCCGAGGAGCGATCCCAGCGTGATGAGGAACTGGAGGCTGAAGGCGAACTCGGCGCGCATCTCGGGCAGGAGGACGTCCAGGGCGATGTTGTCCCACTGGGTGATCATCCCCATGAGCCCGAGCAGGATCAGCGGCATCTTGGGCCCGCCGATCTTCCGGGGGTCGAGGTCGGCGATGAGGCCGGCGATGGTTTCCTTCAGCGGCTTCCGCGGCGCGTCGCCCTCGATCGGCGTGAACTCGTAGTCCTCGGCCCGGACGCCGAGCTCCTGCTCCCGTTCCGACGGCACCAGGTTGCGAGGCCGCACCGAGGCCGCCAGCTCCTGGTCGACACCCCCGGTCACCGCGGTGTCGGCTTCGGCCAGGGCGTCGGCCTCCACGTGTCGGGGAAGCGGCTCCGATCCGAGACCGCCGGTCTCCTCGACCGGGCGAGTCAGGTCTTCTTTCCCTTTAGACACTCTCGGTCTCCGTGCTCGACGATGGCCCGAAGGTCCGCTGCTCTTCCTGTTCTGCTTCGGCTTCCTTGCGTTCCTCGGTGCCGTCGCGGTGGAGGTTCGCGTGGAGGACGGTCTCTCCGGTCAGGCCCAGCGCCCACTGGTCCTCGAGCCGGTACCTGCTGGGGACGAACACCGCTCCTCCACCGGGACGCATCTTCGGAGCGATCGCGGCACGCTCGGACAGCAGCACCTCGGCCTTCTGGTCGGCCACGAGGCTCGGTACGAGGATCCGGTACCGCTTGGCCACGCGGCGGAGCAGCGAGTCGCGGAGTCCGAAGACGAGCGACGACAGGCCGCCGGGGATGAGCATCAGCACGATCAGACCGCCTCCACCGCTGGCGATGAAGATGACGATCGGGTTCGAGGTGAACAGCGTCAGCGCGGCGAAATAGGTGGTCCCGAGCAGCGGTCCGGCGACGGCGCCGAACCCACCGATCACCGCGATCAGGAACATCGTCACGCTCTGTTCCGGCGGGTAGGCGGTGGCCTGGACGCCGAACTGCGAGTACGCGAAGAGCGCACCAGCGAGGGCCGCGACGAACCCCGAGATCGCGAAGGCTCCGAGCCGGGCCCGGACGAGGTTGATCCCGAAGGATTGGGCGGCCTGTTCGTTGTCACGCGACGCGATCAGTGCACGGGCGGTGCGGCTGCGGCGCAGGCCGACGATGGCCGCCACGACCGCCACGAGGAAGAACATCGTGAAGTAGTAGAAGACCCGCTGGTCCTCCATCTCCATGCCGAGGAGCGTCGGTCGCTCGAGGCTGTCGGGCAGGTGCTTGCCGAGGAACCGGGGGTTGAGAAGGATCGCGGAGGTACTCAGCGCGAAGGCGAGCGTCATGATCGCCAGATGCAAGCCCCGGAGCTTGAGGGCGGGGAGACCGATCAGCACCGCCACAACGGCCCCCGCCAGCGCCGCGGCCACGATGGCCAAGGGCCAGGGCCAGCCCAGGTATGCGGCGACGTAGCCGCCGACGGCGGCGAAGGCGAACTGTCCGAGGCTGATCTGACCGGCCCATCCCGTGAGCACGAGCAGGGACAAACCGATCATCCCGTAGATCATGTACACGGCCATGAGGTTGGTCTGGCTCGGAGACAGCACCCACGGCAGCCCGAGCGCGACGACCACCAGGACCGCCCAGCCGTTGCGGACCCATCGTTTGACCACAGCCAGGTGGGCCAGTTCCTTAGGGATCGGCCGGATCTCACGATCCGCCTTCCACGCGCTCGCCTGCTCGATCTCCGCCCGGGAGGCCTGGTAACGCTGCAGCAGAAGCACGGTGGCGAGGATCAGCAGGAAGACCCCGTCGAGGGCGACCGTGGACCCGAACGACCACAGCACCGACTGCTCGAGGACCCCGAAGACCACCGCCGCCGCCGCGGTCATGGGCAGGCTCACCATCCGGGCGATCACAGCCACGGCCAGGATCTTGACCATCGTGCTCACGTTCAGCGACGACTCGCCCTGGGCCCCCACCGACATCGCCGTCAGCAGGCCCGCGGTCGCCGACAGCGCACCCGCGGCGATCCACACGCGGCTCGTGACCTTGTCGACGTTCACCCCGAGGGTGGCGACCCGGCTCGGGTTCTCGGCAGCGGCCCGGATCGCGATGCCGGTGCTCGACCGCCGGAAGTAGAGCATCAGACCGCCGATGAACAGCAGCCCGATGAGGACCGTGAGGATGTCGGGGGTGTGGAAGGTCGCGGGAGAGATCTCGACCTGCCAGTCGAATGGGGCCCCCACCGCTCCGAGCTGGAGGCCGGCCTCCTGCTGCTCCTCGGTCGTGAGCTGGTTGGGGATCATGCCCTGGAAGCCGCCGAGGAGCTGCGCCAGGAAGATCGTGGCCACGGTGAGGACCAGGCGTGGAGCGTTGGAGAACCGCTTCACCACGAAGACGTAGATCGCGTACGCGAGGACGAGCGCGAGGACGAAGGACAGGATGAGGGAGAAGTAGTAGTTGAACCGGTACAGCCCCGGCGTGACCCGCTCGATGCACGGCGGGCAGACCGCCCTCACCAGCCGGAACAGCGGCATGTACTGGACCATCACCACGAAGAAGGTCGCGGCGACGACACCGATCTGCACTTGGGCGAAGTTGATGATCCGGTTCGCGCGGTAGACGAGGACCACACCGATCGCGTGGAGGGCGATCGTCGCGCCTCCCACGACCCCGAGTGCCCTGATCCCCGGTGGAACGCCGCCCTCGAAGAACTGGATGCTCAGCAGGATGACGACGAGCGCCAGGACGTCGTTGCGCTCCCGGAGGATCCTCAGCGCCTGGACCATCGGTCCCTAACCCCGTCCGACCCCATCTTCACAGCTCCCGACCCTCTCGACCATTGAATCCTGGACGATCCGATCCGATCCCATGTGGCACGCGCCCTTCGAGGCCGGCCACCTCTCCCCTCGCCGGGACCGCCCGCCCTCTCGACGCCCGTCGAGACGACCTGCCGACCCCGATTACATGTCCACTAATGATAGAAGATGATATAGGCTCCCGCGGCGGTTGGCGAGTCCGACCTTCCGCCCACCGCAGCGGCCCCGCTCCGATTTAGTTCATATACCATCCCAATCCCGTTCCGCGAGGCGCGCGCGCGGCCCTCGAGCCTAGCCACACGGCATATACGGGCGCCTCAGGCGCGCAGGTCCTCGGCCAGCATCGGGTCGTCCACGGACCGTACCCATCGGGCGAACGCGCCCCCCGCGGCCATGAGTTCCGCCGGAGACCCGGCCTCCAGGATGCGGCCCCCCTCGAGCATCACGACGCGGTCGGCGCGCAGCGCCGTGCGGAGACGGTGAGCGATGACGACCGCCGTCCTGCCGGCCAGCAGCGTCCGCAGGGCCTCCTCCACCACGGCCTCGGTGGCGGGATCCAGGCTCGAGGTCGCCTCGTCCAGGATCAGGATCCGGGGACCGGCGAGGAAGGCCCGGGCAAGCGCCACGAGCTGGCGCTGCCCGGCCGAGAGCGACAGCCCCCGGTTGGCCACCTCGGTGTCCAGTCCGCCGGCGAGGGACGCCAGGGCCCGCTCGAGCCCGATCGCCGAAGCGGCCTCCTCGATCTCCTCGTGCGCGGCCTCGGGACGGGCGGCGGCGATGTTGTCGGCGATGGTTCCGTCGAACAGGAACCCTTCCTGGGGGACGAGCGCCAAGTGGCGCCGAAGCGACTCGCCGGTGACGCGGCTGACGTCCTGGCCGTCGATCAGGATGCGGCCGGAGGTGAGCTCGTAGAAACGCGCCATCAGCTTGGCGATCGTGGACTTCCCGGCGCCGCTCCCGCCGACCAGCGCGACCCGCTCGCCGGGCGCGATCGTGAGGTCCACGTCCTGGATGACCAGTGGCTGACCGGGCCCGTACCGGAACGAGACTCCCTCGAGGCGCACTTCGCCAGGGCCGGGCTCCAGCGGCCGGGCGTCGGCGGCGTCGGAGACGCGTGGTTGCTCGTCCTGGAAGGCGAACACCTTGGCGAAGGACGCCGCCGCCGCTTGGAGGAGGTGCGCGAGCTCCGTGAACTGCTGGATCGGCTGGAAGAGCCGTCCGACGTAGAGGGTGAACGCCACCACGACACCGACGGGGACCCGTCCGTCCACCGCGAGCAGGGCGCCGTAGCCGAGCACCGCCGCGAGGGCCACCGGGTGGAGGAACTCCACGATCGGGTAATAGCGGGCGCTCACGCGGGCCATGCCCATCCGGGCGCGGTAGGCGTCCTCGTTGACCTCCCCGAAGGCCCGGCGCTGGGCTTCCTCCACGTTGTAGGCCTGGACGACCCGGATCCCGATCAGCGACTCGTTGAGCCGGGTCAGAAGGTTGGCGACGCTGTCCCGCACTTCGAGCTGGGCCGCGAACGCCTGCCGCTGGAACACGATCGTGGCCATGAGGAGCGGCGGCACGATCAGCAGGGCCACCAGCGTCAGGGGGACCGAGAGCGTAACCATCAACACGATCGTGAGCACCAGGACGAGGAGGGCCTCCACGAGCAGCGCCAGACCGCCGCCCACGAACTGCTGGAGGTTCTCGACATCAGAGGTGAGGCGTGAGACGAGCCGGCCGGAGCGCTCCCGCGTGAAGAAGTCGAGATCGAGCGCGAACAGGTGGTCGAGGAGACGGCTGCGCAGATCCCGCATGTACTCCTGCGCGAAGCGGCCCATCGTCCGCACCTGCACGTAGACCGCTCCGCCCTGGACCAGGAGCAGACCGAGGTAGGCGAGAGCGGACCCGAGTATCCAGATCCCCTGGCCGGCGACCACGCCGCGGTCGATCGCGACCCCCACGAGAACCGGGGTGAGCGACGCGCAGACCGTCTGGACCACCGTGGCACCCACGCCGAGTCCCGCGGTGCGTCGGTACGGCCGGAACTCGGCCAGCACCCGCTTGAGGGGAGGCTTCCTCGGGAAGTCGGTCACGTCACCAGCCGGTGCTCGGTGGTGTCCAAGCCCAGGGCCCGCCGGTAGACGGGGATCCGCAACAGATCCTGGTGGGCCCCCTGCTCGACGATCCGTCCGCGTTCCATCAGCACCACCCGGTCGGCCAGGGCCAGGGTCTCCACGCGGTGGGCGACGATGATCGTCGTCCGCCCGCGCATCACCTCCTGCAGGCCGCGGCGGATCGCCTCGTCGGTCGCCGGGTCCACGGCGCTCGTGGCGTCGTCGAGGATGAGCACCCGCGGGTCCCGAAGGATCGCGCGCGCGATCGCCAGCCGCTGGCGCTGTCCGCCGGACAGGGTGGCGGCCTGCTCCCCCACGACCGTGTCGTAGCCGTAGGGCAGCTCGCGGATGAAACCGTCGGCCTGGGCCAGCTCGGCGGCCCGTAGCACCTCCGCATCAGTGGCGTGGGGACGTCCGATCGTGATGTTCTCCCGGACGGTCCCCGAGAAGATGACCGTGTCCTCGAACACGATCGACACCTTCCGCCGCAGCTCGCGGACCGACAGCTCGATCACGGGGGCCCCGTCGAGCAGCACCCGGCCCTCCCACGGGTCGTAGAACCGTGGGATCAGCCGCGCGACGGTGGACTTGCCGCAGCCGGTCATCCCCACCAGCGCCACCGACGACCCCCCAGGGATCTCGAGCGAGAAGTCGCGCAGCACCGGTCCCCGCGGCTCGTAGCCGAAGTTCACGCCCTCGAACCGGACGGTACCCGGGCCCGGGGGCAGCGTCATCGGATGTTGGGGGCTCGTCAGGTCGGGTCTGGCCACGAGCACCTCGGCGATCCGGGCGGACGAGGCCATCGACTGCGGCCAGATCACGAGTGCCTGCGCGCCGATGAGCACCGGTGCCACCAGAGCCCCCAGGTACTGCATGAAGGCGAACAGGCCGCCGGGGGTCATCCGTCCGCCGAGCGCGAGCCAGCCGCCGAACCCGATCACCACGAGCATCGCGGCGCCGGGGATCGCGATGAACGTGCCGAGGAAACGTCCGCGGAGCGCCGCCACCTTGACCCCGTGCTCGTGCACCCGGCCGGCGAGATCGGCCCCCTGGGACCCGTGCACGGCCTCCAGACCGTGACCCTTCACGACGCGGATCCCGCCCACGCGCTGTTCCACGAACTGCGCGAAGACGCCGACCTCCTCCTGCATCCGGACCGAAACCCGGTGGATCGGCCGGGCCTGACTCACGGTGAGCGCGGACAGCACCACGACCACGGCGAACACGGCGGCGGCGAGGGCGGGCTGGAGGACGAACAGGATCACCACGCCACCGACGGCCAGCAGGACCGACTGGGCGAGGAACGGGATCATCGCCACCGCGGCCTCCATCAGCGTCACATCGGACGACGCCCGGGACATCAGCTGCCCGGTTCCGAGGCGGTCGTGGTAGCTGAAGGACAGCCGCTGGAGGTGCTGGAAGATTCGGTCCCGCACGTCGTTGCCCGCAGCGGCCATCATCTTGCCCGCCTGGTACTTGCGGATCCCGCCGAAGATCGCACGCATGAGGCCGAGACCGAACAACACGAACACGTACCAGATGATGTCCTCGACACGGCCGCCGAGGATCGCATCGTCCACCGCACGCTTCCCGACGATCGGGATCGCGAGCAGTGCGGCGAGATACAGGAACGCCGCGACCAGCGAGATGACGAAGGCTCGCCGCTGACGTCCGACCGTCTCGAAGATCAGTCTGCGGGCGGCCTTCACCGATCCCGGGGAAGGGGAGGTGGTATCTGGGGGCTCGGAGGCGGAACGCTCAGACAACGGCGGGGGACCCTTACGTCAACTTCTATGGTTAGTTAACCTACAAGCTACAGGTTCGCGGGCCGCCCGGCTCGCGGCGCCCCCCAGAAGGGAGCCTAGGCGATGACAGAGCGGATCGGCCTCCTGCCCACCTGCGTCGTCGACTCGGTCGCGCCGCACGTCGGTGCCTCGGTCGTCCGGGTGCTGCGGGCCGCGGGCTACGAGGTGTCGGTCCCGAAGGAGGCCACCTGCTGCGGGCAGCCGGCCTGGAACGCCGGCTTCGCCGAGGAGGCGGCCACCGTGGCCCGTACGACGCTGGCCGCACTGGAGGCCGAGCCCGCCGAGACCATCTGCGTCCCCGCCGGGAGCTGCGCCACGATGATCCGTGTGTTCTGGCCGGAACTGTTCCACGTGGTCGGCGACGAGGACGCCCGCCGCCGGGCCGAGCGTCTCGGCGGGCGCATCATGGAGTTCTCGGAGGTCTGCGCGGCGCGCAGCGACCGCCTCGGGGGCACCTTCCGGGGGACGGTTGCCTACCATCACTCCTGCCACATGTTCCGTGAGCTGCGCATCGCCGAGGAGCCCGAGTCGCTCCTGGACAACCTCGACGGGTGCGAGCGGCGCGGCTGGACCTCGGCCGACCGATGCTGCGGGTTCGGGGGCCTGTTCTCGGTGAAACAGCCCGAGATGTCGGTGGCGATGGCCGACGACAAGGTCGACTCCCTGCTCGCTTCGGGCGCCGACGCGCTCGTGGGCTGCGACCAGTCCTGCCTGATGCACCTCGAGGGCCGCCTGCGGCGCCGGGACGAGGATCTTCCGGTCCGGCACCTCGCCGAGGTGCTGGACGAGGCGCTGCGGGCGAGGGAAAGAACACCGGCCCCCGGGACCCAGGACGGTGAGAGCCGATGAGCGACATGCTGCGCGGAACCTCACTGCGCGGACGGGCACGCGACGCCGTCGGCAACGACGGCCTCCGGCGGGCGCTCGCGCTGGCCACCGACAACATGGCGGCCAAACGCACCGGCGCCGGGGCTCAACAGGTCACGAACTACGAGGAGCTGCGCGAGGCCGCACGGTGGATCCGCAGCAGGGTGCTCGCCAACCTGCCGGACGTGCTCGGGGAGCTGGCCGACAATGTGGAGCGGCGCGGCGGGCATGTGCACTGGGCCACCACCGCGGAGGACGCCTCCGGCTACGTGGCCGAGGTCGCCGCCCGGACGGGGGCCAAGCTCGCCGCGAAGTCGAAGTCGATGGCCTCCGAGGAGATCCACCTGAACGATGTGCTTCAGTCCGGCGGCGTGGAGGTCATCGAGACCGACCTCGGCGAGTGGATCATCCAACTCGCGGGCGAAACCCCCTCCCACATCATCGCCCCGGCGATCCACAAGACCCGCGGGGACGTGGCGCGACTCTTCGAGGAGGTCGCCGGACGGCCGCTGTCCGAGGTGCCCGAGGAGCTGTGCGAATTCGCCCGCACCACGCTGCGGGAATCGTTCCTCCGGGCCGATCTCGGGATCTCCGGTGTGAACTTCGGGATCGCCGAGACGGGCTCCGTCGCGATCGTCACCAACGAGGGCAACGGCCGCATGGTCACCTCGATCCCGAAGGTGCACGTGGCGATCATGGGCATGGAACGCGTCCTGCGGACCTGGGAGGAGTTCGACGTGCTGCTGGCCCTCCTCCCCCGCGCGGCGACGGGCCAGGAGATCACCTCCTACATGACCGCCGTGACCGGCCCCCGGCGGCCCGGCGAGGTGGACGGACCCGACGAGTTCCACCTCGTGATCCTCGACAACGGACGCTCCGACGTGCTCGGGACCGAGTTCCAGGAGATCCTGCACTGCATCCGCTGTGGGGCGTGCCTGAACGTGTGTCCCGTGTACCGGCAGATCGGTGGCCACGCCTACGGGTGGGTGTATTCGGGACCGGTGGGTGCCGTCCTCACGCCGCTGCTGAACCGGGCCGAGGAAGCCGGCGAGCTGTCGGGGGCCTCGAGCCTGTGCTCGGCGTGCTGGGATGCCTGCCCCGTCAAGATCCCGCTCCAGGACCTGCTGCTCGGACTGCGCCGCAAGAAGTCCGCCGACGCCTCGATCACCGAGCGTGCGGCGTGGCGTGCCTGGGCGGCGGCGTGGAGCCGGCCGTCCGTGTACCGCGCCAGCACCACGGGGGCCGCGAGCGCCACCCGGCTGCTGCCGGAGCGCTTCGCGCCGAACCGGTGGACCGACGGCCGCACGCTCCCCCGCCCTCCGAAGGGCAGGGGGTTCCGCGCCCGGTGGGAACGAGGGGAACTGTGACCGACCGGCAAACCTTCCTCGACCGCGTGCGGTCCCGTCTGACGACCGAGCCGCACGAGAACCTCCCGCATCCGCTGGTGGAGGTGGCCGAGATCCCGCTCGTCGGATACGTCCGGCAGCTCGACGACCTGCCCGCCGCGTTCACCGACGCCGCCGAGCGCGTGGGGGTCCGGGTGGTGCGCATCGCCGACACCGAGGCGCTCCGGGAGGTATTGGCCGGCCTCACCGAGGAGCACGGGATCCGCTCGGCCGTGGCGTCCGGCGACCCGGAGACGGCGGCCGCCGTCTCACACCTCGAGGCCCTGGGGGTGGGGATCCGGCCCTTCGACGGGCCCGCAGCCTGCGCGGACGCCGACCTCGGTGTCACCGGGGCGGCGTGGGCGATCGCCGCCACGGGGACCCTCGTCGCGGAGGCGGGGCGCGCCGGCGGCCGCACCGCCTCCCTGCTGCCGCCGGTGCATCTGGCCGTCGTCCCGGTCCAGCGTCTGGTGCCCACGGCCGGTGACCTGTTCCGCCGCATGGCCGAGATCCATCCGGAGGGGCCCCCGTCGCAACTCGTGTTGATCACCGGACCCAGCCGGTCGGGGGACATCGAGATGCAGATCACCGTCGGCGTGCACGGGCCGAAACACGTCATCGTCGTGCTCGTAGGATGATGACAGCAGGAAACGAGGAGGGAACGACGCTGCGACCGCTCACCATGCTCATCGCCATGCTGCTGCTCGTCGCCGGCTGCGCGAACGCCGAGGAGACCGACCACCGGCTGGGACGCATCGTCGTCTCCGACGTGGGCACCGGCTACGAGGTCGTGGAGCCGCCGGCCTCCGGTCCGATGAACCTGGACGCCGCGGCGAGTGCCACGTCGGCCGGGGGCAGCCGCCTGCGGCGGCAGCTCAGTACCACCGGCTTCCAGGAGGGCTACTCTCGCGTGTGGCGGAAGGCCAACGACGACTTCGTCGCGGTCCTCGTCTTCCAGTTCCTGACCCAACGCCGGGCCGAAGAGCTCGTGGAGTTCATGGGCCTCGAGCACGAGGACAAGCGCAGCGCCCAGAGGTTCGCGATCGCCCGGATCCCCGGTGCCGTGGGCTACATCCTCAACGCCCGCACCCCGGGGGCAGCCACGTCGCTGTTCTGCAACATGGCCTGGTTCCCGCAGGACAACATGACCTTCGAGGTGAGGACGTGCACCGCGCAGCCCGGGTCCACCGAGCCGACGGTGGATCTCGCGATCAGGCAGTTCGAAGCCGTGGGCGGCACACCGCTGAGCCCCGAGGAGGCCGAGGAGCTGCTGGAGCGCGAAGAGGAGTCTCCGGAGGAACAGTCTCCGGAGGAGCCGGCCGGGGACGGCGACCCGGCACCACCAGAAGACGCACCTCCGGACTAGACCTTCAGGGCGTGAGCACGGCCTTCACGACGTCGGTGCGGCCGCGCATCAGCTCCAGGAAGATGTCCACGCCCTCCTCGATGGGATAGCTGGTCACCCAGCCGGCGTCGACGGTGCCGGCCAGGTCGATCGCCCCACGGAAGTCGGGATCCGTGTAGCAGAAGCTGCCCTGGACTCGCTTCTCCATCCGCACCAGGTGCTGGGAGTCGAACTCGGCCTGCTCCCCGATGAGCCCCAGCCACACGGCCACGCCACCCGGGCGGATCCGGTCCACGGATGCGCGGTGGGTCGCGCTCACCCCGACGGCGTCGAAGATCACGTCGAACTCGCCCTCCAGGGCCGGACCTGTGGTGGCGCCGAGCCGTCGGGCCACCTCGAGGCGCTCCTCGGAGAGATCCGCCACAGCGACATCGGCGACCCCGCGGGCCTGGGCCACGAGCTGGCAACACAGGCCGATCGTCCCCGCTCCGATGACACCGACCCTGCGGGGGGCCGGGTCGCCCGCGATCCGCCATGCGTGCACGGCGTTGGCGATCGGCTCGATGATCGACGCCCGCTCCCAGTTCATCTGCTCGGGCACGTCGTAGAGGTTCGCCTCCGGTACGGCCACGCGTTCCGCGAATCCACCCGAGCGATGGATCCCGACGATCGCGCGCTCACGACAGAGGTTGAACATCCCCCGGAGGCACAGGTCGCACCCCCGGCAGGGCACGAGGGGGTTCACGACCACGCGGCGGCCGTCCGGGGTGGTTCCCGCGAACTCGTGACCCATGATCAACGGGGGCTGGCGGAAACCCGGGGTCTGGATCCCGTGAAGCTCGCTGCCGCAGATCCCGCTGGCCGCGACCTGGAGCACCGCCTCGCCGGGCTGCGGCTCCGGCTCTTCGACGTCGAGCAGCTCGACCGTGCTCGGGGCGGTGAACACCATGGCCCTCATGCGCTTCCCTCCTGTGACGTCGCCGGGGGTCAAGACTCCCACGTCCGGGCCCCCGGCGTCGAACACCTCTCACAGAAGTAGGCCGGACGGATACCCTGGACCCGGACCGTCCGGTGGAAGGAGAACCGCAACGAGGCCACCGCCGCGGAGGTCGATCGGCTCCTGCCACTTCTGACCGGATAGCGACTCAGAGTGCGTACTCGGTTCCGCCGGTGCGGTTGCGCTCGATGAAGTCCCAGTCGAAGGTCACACCGAGCCCGGGCCCGGAGGGCGGTTCCACGCAGCCGTCCGGGCCGACGGCCTCGAGATCGTCGCGGTAGTCGCAGGCATACACCGGTCCCACCCCCGCCAGGGTCCCGAAGCCGGGGTGGACGAGCCCCATCTCGTAGTAGTTCGTGTTCGGGATCGCGGAGATCAGGTGCCGCCACGCGGGTCCGCACATGTGCAGTTCGATGTCGAGGCCGAACCCCTCCGCGACGTGCGCGAGCTTCATCACGCCGGTGATCCCGCCGTCGAAGACGGGATCGCCCCGGACGTAATCGGTGCCTCCGGACACCAGCAGGTCGACCTTCGCCTCGATACCGCGGATGTGCTCTCCGATGAGCAGCGGCGTGGAGATCAGCTCCCGCAGCTTGCGGTGGGCCTGGGCGGAGACGCCGCCCTCCTTGAAGGGATCCTCGTACCAGAAGTAGCGGTGGTCGTCGCAGGCCCGCCCCACGCGCCACGCGTCGCCGAAGGTCTCGAGCGCGCAGGCGGGGTCCATCATCAACGTCATCCGGTCCCCCACCCGTTCGCCCACCGCCCGGACGACCTCCTCCTGCCGCGCCACCGGGCCCACGTACCAGGGATGGATCTTGAACGCCCGGTAGCCGATCTCGTAGCAGCGCTCGGCGAAGTCGGCGTAGGCCTCGGGGGTGTCGAGGCCCCCGGGCACCTCGTCGCCGATGTAGGTGCTCGCGTAGCAGGGGATGCGCTGGCGGTGTCCCCCGAGCAGCTCGTAGACCGGCGCGTCGTAGTACTTGCCCGCGATGTCCCACAGCGCGGCGTCGATGATGCCTGCGCCCAGGCGGGCGGCCTGACGGGTGGCGTGCTTGGCCCGGCGGTAGATCCGCTCCCGGTCGAGCGCGTCCTGGCCGAGCAATGCGTGCAGGAACGCCGGCACCAGGGTGAGCTCGTGTCCGTACCCACCGACGTACTCGCCCGTGACACCCTGGTCGGTGTGGATCCGCACCGCCGTCGATCCCGACCGCGCGGTGGCTCCGGGGCTGAACCGCAGTACCCCCTCCTCGGGCCAGCGCTCCATGTCCTGCACGTCGAAGGCGTAGCCGATCACCTCGATCTTCGTGATCTTCGGACGGTCGCTCACGTTTTCTCCTCTCCAAGACGGTCCCGCAACGCGTAGACCCTGGTGGCCGTCCCACCGTAGACGGCATCGATCTCCTCCGGTGACCGCCTCCCCATCGCCTCTCGCATCCCCGTCCACACCTTCGTGTAGTCGCCCGCGAGCAGGCATACCGGCCAGTCGCTGCCGACCATGAGCCGGTCGGCCCCGAAGCACCGGAAGGCCACCTCGACGTAGGGGGCCAGGTCCGCCGCCGTCCACTGCTCGTGGTCGGCGGCGGTGTTGAGGCCGGACAGCTTCGCGTGGACGTTCGGGTGCCGGGCCGCGTCGGCGAGCTGCGACGCCCAGGGCTCGATCGCGCGCTCCCGGATCGGCGGCTTGGCGAGATGGTCGATCACGATCCGCAGATCCGGCACCGCCTGCGTGAGAACCGGCACCAGCCCCAGGTGCCGGGGGAACTCCGCGGGGATCTCGAAGACCAGTCCGAGGTCTGCCAGCATCCGCAGGCTCTCGAGCACCGCCGGCCGGACGAGCCAGTCGGGGTCCGGTTCGACCTGCACCAGATGGCGCACGCCCCGGAAGGACCGGTCGGCAGTGAAGCGACGCAGGGCGCGGCGCACCTCCCCGGGATCCTCCAGCGGCACCCATCCGACGACACCCGCCACCCACGGGTTCTCCTTCGCGGCCCTGAGCATGAGCTCGGTGTCCTCGTATTCGTTGGCCGCCTGCACGATGATCGTGCGGTCCACATCGAGGGCTCGGAGCTCCGGCTCGAGATCCGCCGGAGCGTAGTCGCGGTACAGGACGCCCATCTCCGGTCGGATCCAACGGTACGCCTCGGCCTCCAGCGACCAGAAGTGCTGGTGCGCATCGATCACCGCTGCCACGAGTGGTCCTTCCAACCGACGGCGGACGTCGCAGCGGATTTGACCACATCCCTGCCTATCTCGTCCTACTGAGACCCGTGTGAGGTCGTCGAGCGGCGAGGTGAGGCGATGCGAGGATTGCAGGGTCGCGAGTTGGAGGCGCGCATCGGCAGCGTCCACGACGTGCTCGGCCCCCGGACGTCGGTGCTGGACGGCGGCCCCGAACACGGATGCCGCATCGTCACCCTCCGCTCCGGGACCGGCCTGGAGGCAACGGTCAACCTCGACCGGGGGATAGACGTGCGAGACGCCTGGTGGAAGGGGAACCCGCTGGCATTCGCCTCTTCGTCCGGCGACGCTCACCCGACGGCCTACGAAACCTCCTGGATGGGCTGGCTGCGAACCTGGCCCGGCGGGCTCGTGGCGACCTGCGGTCTGCGCAACGTCGGCCCGCCCGCGGACATCGACGGCGAACACTTCGGCATGCACGGCCGCGCCGGGCATCTGGCCGCACGGGATGTGGGCGTGGCGGGCTCCTGGGAGGATGGCGCGTTCGTGTCCACGGTCACCGGCACCATCCGGGAGGCGCGCCTGTTCGGTGAACACCTCGAGTGCCGGAGGACCTGGCGGCTGGTGGCAGGAACCTCACGGCTCGAGCTGCGCGACGAGATCCGCAACGTGGGGTTCGCACCGGAGCCGGTGCTCGTCCTGTACCACGTCAACCTCGGATGGCCGCTGCTCGACGAGGGCTGCTCGGTGGAGATCGCAGGCACGGCCGAACCGCGGGACGATCGCGCCCGCGAGGGTCTGGACGGCTGGCGCGGGATCCACGAACCCGTGCCCGGCTACACCGAGCAGGTCTTCTTCCACGACGTGCCCCCCTCCGAGGACGGGTGGGCCCGCGCGCGCCTCGTGAACCCTCACCTCGAGGGCGGGACGACCTTCACGGTGGCCTGGCGTCCCTCCCAGCTGGAGCGTTTCACGCAGTGGCGCAGCCTGGGGGCCGGCGCTTACGCGCTCGGCTTCGAACCCGCCAACTGTCTCCCGCTCGGCCGGCCCACGGAGCTGGAGGCGGGGCGCGGTGACGTCCTCGAGCAGGGGGAGACGAAGGCGATCGACCTCGTGCTGACCGTCGAGGGTTGAGGTGAGGTCAGCGTCTCCGGCCCCGGCGGCGGCGGCGGCGGCGGGCGCCTTCCGGAGCCGGGTCCCACTCCACGACCACCACGCTGCAGGCCGGCAGCTGCACCCGCCACGGCCCGTCGCCGTGGACATCCGGGCCTTCGCGGACCCCGATCGACTCGGCGCGAGGCAGGGCACGGACCGAAGCCCCCGCCGCCGGGCCGTTGGTGTCGAGGTGATGGCCCGACCACACCCCACTGGACCGGGGACGGGCGTGTACGTCGAGTCCTTCCGCATCGAGCTCCACCACCCGCGGATGCTCGAGGTCGCGGTTCACGAGGAAGACGGCGATCCGCCCCTCGGCCGACCGCGTGGCGACGGCATCGAGGGTCGGCACCCGCACGTCGTCGGACCCCGCTTTCGTGTGGAACACATCCGACGTGATCTGCACGGCGAGGAGCTCCGTCCCGACGTGGCGTCCGTACAGCGAGAGCAGTGCGTGGTGCACGCTCGGCCACGCCCCCGAGCGGTCCTGCACCAAGCAGGCCTCCGGGCCCGGTTCCAGAAAGGCCGCGTAGTGCGCCGCCGCCACCAGCGGCTCGCGTAGCAGCGCGTTGACGCATCCGGCGGTGGCCAGACCGGCGGTCATGGTTCCGTTCCAGCCGGTGGCCGGCCCGCCGACGCGAACCCCCCACGAGGTCACCGCCACCCCGACCTCCCGCAGCGGAACCGCGGTCTGGACCAGGCCCAGCAGGGCACGCACCCGGTCGCGGAGGACGAGCGGCGCCGCCACGGTCCGCAGCATCGCGTCCCGGACGACCTCGGGGGTGAGGTCGTCGCCCTCCGGTTCGTCGACCCGCACCTCCAGCGGCACGGCGACGAAGTCGAGTCCCTCGCCGAGATCCACGAGCATCCGCTCGTTCCAAGGATCCTTCGGATCCGGGAAGACCGGCATGCCCACCACGGCCTCGGGCGCCTCGGCCCGCAGCATGCGGAGCTGCGCTGCTGAGCGGGCAGCGTACGACTCGGCGTCCGGGGGCCCGGAGGAGGCAGCGGGCTTCGGATCCGCGAGTTCCCAGTGCCAGACGGGCGTCCCGTGCGCGCGGGCGTGGCGGCTCCACCCGACGAGGTCCTCAGGGGTCGCCGTCAGGCCCCCCTGGAACCAGGGACGCGCCCCCGTGGCCGCGCAGAGCTCCAGGACCTCGTCGGTGCCGAACCGGTGCGGGAGTGAGCGTCCCGAGCGCAGATCACGGACGCTGGGCCGTGCACCGTGCTCACCGATCCCCCACGTCCAGTCATAGCCCTGGGCGTGACGCCCCGGGAAGCGGATGGACGCGGGCCCGAGACGGCGCACGAGCTCCACGACCTGGGGGGCCAGGCCGCGCTGGCTCCACATCGCCGGATGGGCGGACGGGTAGGTCCAGTCGACGGTCTGGCCGAGCACCATCCGGTTCGCTGCGGCGATCACGGTGGGCTCGATCGCCACGCGTCCGCGGAACTCGGCGGCCGAAGAGCGGCGTCCGGACGGTCGCTTCCTCATCGCAGCTCGCTCCCGGGCCGGAGCGCGTGGATGATGCTGCGTCGCGGGACGAACGTGGAGAGTTGCTTCGTCGAAGCGGTAGTTGAGGACACGAGGCTGAAGATACCGGAACTCGCATACCCGTCGGCCCGAAGACACCCCTCTTTCGAGCGCCTACACTCGGCTCACCGTCGTCCAGGTGCCGAGGAGGATCCATGTCCACGTTCCGCGTCGCACTGTCCGTCAGCCCGTTCACGGAGCAGGTCCTGTCCTCGGGAGCGCGCCTCACGGACGGCGAACGCACCGCAGCGTCCGTCCGTGAGGTGCAGGAGCTGTTCCGTGAGCACGGAGCCACCGAGGTGTTCGTCAGGTTCTGCACCGCGCGCGAGACCGCACCGCAGGTGGACGCGCAGAGCCTGTCCGATGGACTCGAACGCTGCCGCATGGCCGCCGACCTCGGACTCGCACTCAACCCGGAGTTCGGCCTGTGGGCGAACTACGGGGACGTGCTCCGTCAGCCCGGACCGGACTTCTCCCAGTACCCCGAGCTCGAAGTCCCCGGCCCGTGGGCGGAGTTGACCGTCGACCAGATGTGCCGCGCCCTGCACGGCTACGGTGCCCTGGTCGCGCGGGAGGTGCGGGAGACGGGCGCGCAGGTGGAGTTCTGGGACATCGGCAACGAAGTCGACCTCGGGATCGCCGGCGTCGCCCCCCGGCCCATCGGAGGGGCGGAGGCGTCCGGCTACCAGCCTCCGGACCGGGTCGATCCGGAGATCGGGCGCCGCGCCGTCACCGACCTCATCCGGCTCCCCGTCGACGAGCGGATCGACTGGCTCCAACGTCACGTGTGGCCGCACGAGGCCCGCCTGCTCGCGGCCTTCGCCGAGGGGATCACCACCGTCGTCCCCGACGCGCGCTTCTCCACCCATCTGTCCGGTCTCGGCGCGTCGGACACCACCCTGCCGATGGCCTTCTGGGAGGCGATGCGCGACGGCGGCTACGTGCCCGACGAGATCGGCTACTCCTACTACCCCTCGAGCCCGGCTTCCTCGCTCGACACCTTCAAGCAGACCATCACCCGGACCACGGCGGCGACCGACCGTCCGGCGTTCGTCGCCGAGTACGCCTACGCAGCCGCACCGATGGAGGGTGAGCACCTGTTCGCCGACTGGGACACCCCGGAGGGCGACTACCCGATCTCCGAGGAGGGCCAGGCGCGGCTGCTGGAGGACCTGACCCGCTGGGGGGTGGAGAACCGGGTCACCGGGATCCGTCCCTGGGCCCCCGACCTCGCGTGGGGGCTGTGGGCACCGATGGCGCTGTTCCGCGCCGAGGGGATGACCGGGGAGGCCCGGCCGGCCCTCGACGCGATGCGCCGGGCCCTGTCGACCTGAACGAGGTCTACGTCAGGCGTCGGACAGGACCACGCCGACGGTGTGGGGCAGAACCACGAGTCCGACGTGCTCCGGGACCGAACGGCACACCTCGCCCAGCGACTCGGCGAAGCGGTGACTGGCCGCGGCGATCTGCGCGTAGTCGTGCTCGTCGTCCCGGACCCGACGGCCGGGCACCCCGGGATCCGGGAAGCAGTGGTGAAGCGAGAGCTGATCGACCTCGGAGACGGCCTCGGCCAGCATCGGCTCGTTCCAGGCGACGCCGCCGGACGGGTTGAGCATGCCGACCGCGATCAGCGTGATCTCCGGGTCGACCGCGCGCATCGCGCTCGAGAACTCCCGAAACCGGCGGCCGTACTCCTCAGGTGGACCGTGCCCGATCTCCCACGGCCCGTAAGTCTCGTTGCCGATGAACCAGTGCTTCACACGTCCGGACGTGTACCGCACTCACCAGCCGTGTGTCACTCACCTCCGCTCATCCCGGAGGCTCGACGTCCTGACAGTGGCGTCTTCCCGTTTCCAGAGCTCCGGGTGGAGCGTGGTCCCTAGACCGGAGCCCTCGAGTGGACGCAGGTAGCCCTTCTCGAAGCCCGGCAGTTCGGTCACGATCTCCGGATACCAATCCGAGTAGTAGGCGCGCACCATCTCCATCAGCACCGCATTGGGCTGACTGACCGTGAAGTGCACCCCGAGCGCGAAGTTGATCGGACCGGTGCAGTCATGGGGAGCCACCGGCAGGTGGTAGGCGTCGGCCATCGCCGCGATCTTCCTCGCCTCCGTGAGCCCTCCGCACCAGCCGAAATCGAACATGATGTACCCGAAGCATTGCTGCTCCAGGAGCTCGCGGAACCCGTACTTCCCGGACACCAGCTCGGAGGCGGTCGTGGGAATCGGCGTGGAGCGGGCGAACTCGGCCAGGGCGTCGATGTTGTCGATCCGCAGCGGATCCTCGAACCACATTGGCTCGTACTCTTCGGCGGCCCGGGCGATCTTCTTGGCCGCCGTGAGCGACCATCGGCTATGCATCTCCAGGGCGACGTCGATCCGGCCGCCGACGGCCTCTCGGATCTTCCGGAACGGCTCCAGTCCCTTGTCGAGGTCGCCGGGCAGCAGCGCGTGGCCGTCGGTGGGCACGGCGTAGGTGTCCAGCGGCCAGATCTTCATGGCCGTGAAGCCTTCCTCGAGAAGCGAGTGCGCGAGCTCGTCCGCACGGTGGAGGAAAGCCTCGAGGTCCTCGTAGGGTCCCCTGCCCGCACCGGTGTTCGACCACTCGTCGTTGTCGAGCGTCCCCGCGATCGGTCGGCGCGCGTAGCCGTACCCGCCACAGGTGTTGTAGGCGCGGACCCGTTCCCGGGTGCGGCCGCCGATCACCTCGTACAGCGGCTTGCCACAGGACCCCGCGAAGAGGTCCCAGAGGGCGATGTCGAGGGCAGAAGCGCCGCGGGTCTCGGCTCCCAGTCCCCGGAAGCGGAGGTAGTAGCCGTAGAGCTCCCGCCAGTGGTGCTCGATCCGCAGTGGATCCTCGCCCAGGAGGTAGGGCGCGGCCGTCTCATGGATGTAGGCGGCGACGGCCTCGGGCCCGAAAAACGTCTCGCCGACGCCCCGCAAGCCCTCGTCGGTCTCGATCTCAACCCACAGCAGGTTCGGGAACGACGCCAGGCTCAACGTCCGGATCTCGGTGATCTTCACCCGCTACCCCCACAGGAGAGCTACTAACCAGCTTGGTCTCGAAGTCGCCACATCGTATCGACATTTATCAGCTTGTGACCTCGGTGTGGTCGACGCGATATCGCTCGGCCCGCTCTGCGAACGCCCCGAGCAGGTCACGGCTCGGGGCGACACCGACCACCCGCCCCGTATGGAGCAGCAGACCCCAGGTCGCCGCTCCGGCGCGGAACTCGAAGGGTGAGGCGGGAGCACGCTCCATGATCGCCGGAGGGATCGCCCAGCCTTCGAGGCTCTCCTTTCCAGCGCCGCGCGGCGTCGGCGATCATGGTGCCAACCGTAGCGCACGTGGAGCGAACCTTCTCGGGGGTGGCGTCGCGTGTGTGCATCTAGGCGTGGACGACGCCTAGGGCTTAGTGCCCACGTTGAAGGTGGACATGCTCGGTAACCTCCTCGCCACAGTGCTCCAGCTGACGCTTTAGCGGGTCTGCGTCGACGGGTCTACCCCACCCGGATCGGTCGTCAGGATCCCCCATGTTCGTCGACGGCCCTGCAGCAGAGGATCACCGGAATGAACGTCGTTCCCGCCCGCCAGCCGCCGACAAGCCCAGTTGCCGAGGTCGGCGAACATGGACGAAGCCCGGGGCCCGTGGCCGTGAAGACGGCTGCATTCCTCCAGGGCCCTCCCCGACGGCATCCATTGCGACTCACCCCGTACCTGTCCGACCCCGGCCGATGAACCCCGATCATAGAAGCGAGCCAGCACACCGTGAATGCCCCAGTCTGAGGGGAACCTTTCCGTTCTTACCATCGGCGACGACACGCTGCTCGCCATCCCCGCCTTCCGGTCACCGGCGCGAGACCTCAGCCGGCAACGACGGCCAGTTCGATCTCCAGCAGGTCGGCGACTTTCTGGAGCGCCGCTCCCTGGGAGCCGACGCCGAGAGCCACGTGGTGGGTAGGAGCAGCCAGACACCAGGTATCGACGAACTCTGCGGGATCGACGCCGAAACGGATCCGGCTGTTCGTGTTCCCGATGCTCAGCGTCGGTCCGGCGACGCTTTCACCCTCCGCGGTGACCATCTTCAGCCGCCCCTGAACCGTCTGGGTGAGCCCGAGGATCGAAACCGGTCCGAGCTTCACCCGGAACTCCACCGACACCCCGAAACCCGCCTTCCCGTGGTACAGCTTCAGCTTCCGCAAGGTCGGTCGTTCGTCGGAGATCGCGATGTGGCCCGGTCCGTCGTGGCCCATCAACACGATGCCGTCGTCGAAATCCATCGCGTACAGCTCCGTGTAGCTGCCACCGGCACCGAGGCGGTCCATGACGAACATGGCTGCCGCGTTCTTGAGATCACCCTCACCCGAACACGGCACCCCCTGCCCGGTCAGCAGGGTCAAACCGGGGATCATGCCCGCGGTCACCCGTTCGGCCTCGTTGTCCAGACCTCGATAGTAGTACGCCAATCCGTCGAGCCCGAAGTCATCGACCAGGCGATCCAGCCCCACAGCCACACGGGCCGCCCAGTCGAGGTCGGCACCTTCGATCTCGGCGGCGATGGGATCGGACCCCGGATCGGCGAGGACGAACGCGTCCAGGAGTTCCTCATGCTTGGCCTTGACCTCCACATCGGATGCCCCCATCACCCGTGCGATCAGGTCATCGACCTCCAGTACCTCGACGTGCACTCCGAGCTGCGCCTGGTGCTGGGTGAAGTCCGAGTACATGTCCAGCATCCCCGGGTAGGTGTGTCCGAGGAAGCCCATGCGAGCCTCCCGGAGGGAGCGAACGACGCCCGCAGCCCGCACCCACTCCCCGATCCGCTCCCATGCCCGGGCCCCGGCGGCACCGTGTTCCTCGAAGAGCAACCCGGAGACCGACCGGAATCGTATGCCGGCCCGCGCCAAGGCATTCGAGATCTCGGGGACACAGCAAGCAGAGCAGGCTTCGAGCCACTTCCCGGTCCCCGTCTGCGGATAATCGAGCGCGGACACCGGCTGCAGGTTGAGGACCAGGGTCGGCGCTCCGGCACGTTGGATCGCCGGCAGCACTTGTGAGGACGTTGCGTACGTCCCCACGTAGCACACCAGGAGGTCGACCCCGGCACCGGCCAAACGGTCTCCCGCCTCCCGGGCACCCTGTGGGGTGTCAACAAGCCCCGCAGAGACGACGTCCGCGCCCATGCTGCGGAGCTGATCTTCGACGTGGCGCTGGAAGCCTTCCAGGGTCTCCCGGAGCCCGTCGAACTGCGGCCAGTACGCCGCGAGCCCGATCCCGAAGACCCCGACCTTCGCCGGCAGGACGTTCCGCTTGCGCTGCATGCTGTTCCTCTCCCTCTCGCGTCAGCAGCCGGTCCGCGTAACGTCCCCGAATCGGGTCGATGCACAGCCGACCGCGGCCTCGACGTCTCCCTCGATCACCGCCGCCGCCAGCCTCTCGTGATACGCGACGCTGGCCATGACATCCTCTCGCTCCGGACACGTGAATGCGAACCCATGATCCACAGCCAAGGGCGACTGGAACACCTCGTACAGCGCCTCGAGCATGAGGGCGGTGGCTCGATTCCGGGACAACCCAACGAGTGCGATGTGGAAACGGGCATCGTGATGTGTGAAAGCCCGAGAGGAGCGCGCGAACCGCATCCCATGCAGATGCGGCTGGAGAAGCGCTCGCTTGGCATCAGCGTCCGGGAAGGCTGCCGCGGCGGCCACGGCTTCCAGCTCAAGGCACTCCCGGCATGCACGCAGATCCGCGGCGTCGATACCGTCCAGATGCGTGTGCATCAGGAGCACCGACGCGAAGGCGCGTGGTCCGGTTTCGCCCGGAAGATCGGACGAGAACCCCAGACGCCAGCGACCTCTGAAATCTCCAGCCAGATGCGTCACGAGAAAGTCGCGCGCCTCCCCGCTGCCTGATGTGCGAACTTGTGAATAGACTCGATATAGCACATCGTACGAGAGCGGGACAAGCTCACCCCGAAAGAGCTTCCCGCGTACGACCTACGCCGTGGTAAGGAAACTGGCATGACGGTGAGCGGAAATCTCGACGGCGAAGAACGGCTGGCTTGGCTGCGGGCGCAACTGAACACCGCTGGCAAGGTGCGTATCGCCACTGCGGCCTCGGAACTCAACGTCAGCGAAATGACCATCCGCCGTGATCTCCAGGAGCTCGAGGAGGCGGGGCTCTTACGGCGCGTCCGAGGGGGGGCCGTCGCCACCGGACCTCTGCCTTTCGAAGAGCGGCACCGCCGCCGCGCCCGGGCAAAGTCGCAGATCGCCGCGAAGCTCGCACCTCTGGTTCCCGAAACCGGTGCGGTCGGGATCGATGCCTCCTCGACGATGCTGCGACTGGCGTCCACGATCGAATCTGCTCGCGGCCTGTCCGTGTTGACCAACAGCATCGAAACGTTCCAGGCCCTCCAGGGCAAACAGGGTCTCACAGCGCTGCTCACCGGAGGCGAACTCGACCCTCGCACGGGCAGCCTCGTCGGGCCGCTGGCCTCACGTCCAACCAACGACCTGCTCCTCCGGAGGCTGTTCGTGTCAGCGGCGGCCGTCGACCACGAGATCGGCGCCAGTGAAGCCTGCCTGGAGGAGGCCGAGGTGAAGCGGGCGCTCGCGAGCGTCGCCGGAGAGGTCGTCCTGGCGGTCGACTCCTCGAAGCTCGACGCTCGGGCGAACGCGGTCGGGCTCGGATGGGACCTCATCACGATGTTCGTCACCGAACTGGATCCCGAAGACGTACGCTTGGACCCTTATCGGACGCTCGCCAAGATCCTGTGATCGCTGGGCCCACGCGTGTGGAGATAGAGCTCCGCGACGATCCTCAGTCCAGGTGGAACACCTCGTCGAGCGGCCACATCTTGGGGGACGCGTCCGGTTCGCACTCCATGTAAGGCTCGAGCTCCTTCCACCACCGTTGTGTCACCGGATCGACTTTCCGGCCTTCGCTTCCCGCCGGATTCGGACCGTCTCCCTCGCTCTCCAGATAGGCGAACAGGTCCAGCCCGCGCCGGAAGATCGAATAGTTCCTCACCCCTGACGACCGGATGTTCTCGACCAGCTCCGGCCAGATGTTGTCGTGGAACTCCTTGTACTTCTCTTCTCCCCCGGGCTTCAGGCGCATCATCCAGGCAACCCTGGCCATCGTGTCCCCTTCCTAGCTCGACGCGGCAACCGACATGAGCAACCCGGACGGCGAGCCAGTACACCACCAACCGGTGCCAATGACCCCGATCCGGGCTCTCTTCATGCCGGAGTCCTCTCCGAGAGCTCCGTGAGGCCGAGGTCGAGTTCCGCGAGCAACTCCTCGTCGATTGCTTCATGCGGCGATCGGAGCTTCGCAGATGCCAGGATGCCCTCCCGCCGGAGCAACTCCTTGAAGACGAAGAACGCTACGTCCATGCTCCGCAAGGCAAGACTCAACAGTGGCAGGTACCGGTAGAACAGTTCCCGCGCCTCCGGGATCCTGTCGTCCTGATAGAGGCTCTGCACTCGGACGAACATCTCAGCCCAAGCGACGAAGGGGACGGTCCCGTGGCCACCGCGCCTCAGCTCGTGCACGAAGTCGACACCTCCCGAACCCCCGAGGATGGAAACTTCGTCTCCGAGCAATCCGGCCACTTCGCCGATCTTGCGTGTGGCCTGGGGCGTCTCGATCTTGAGAGCGATGATCTCCGGGACATCCTCAACGAGTCGAGCGAGGAAGGCCGGCGGCATCTGGACACCGGTCATGCCCGGCGCATCCTGGATCACCAACGGCAAACCGGTCCGTCGCGCCACCTCCGCGCAGCAGCCGGACACCATCTCCAGCGACGTAGCACCGGTCGGAGGACGCATCATCAGCACATCAACACCGGAATCGCGCACGAGGTCGGCCTGCTTCAGCAACGCAACCACACTGGCGCCACCGACCGTACCCATGACCTCGGATCGACCCGACGCATACGTCGTCACTGCCCGCATCGCGTCGAACAGTTCACCCTCGGTCAGCTTCGGGATCTCACTGCCGAAACCGAACCCCACCGCCCTGACCCCCGTGCCTTCCAGAAAGTCCACCTGGTTGCGAAGTCCCTCGTGGTCGATCTCCTCGTCGTCATCGAACGGCATGGACAGGATGGGCGTGATCCCGTCGAGACGCATCCTTCGTTGCGTCATACGGCCGGCCCCATCCAGATCTCGTCGATGAGATCCACAAGTTGTTGGCGCATCTGTTCGTTCTCCTTCCGGGGGTCCTCGATGTCGTCCTGCCCTCGCCACGAACTTGCAACATACTCCGTCGTGAGCGCTCCCTCATACGAGTCCAGGATGGCGTCTTCCAGGCGGCGCGCCGTGTCCAGGCGCATTCTGTGCCACATCGTGGAACAGGTCGCCGCCCTCAACACGTGTGACCTGCTCGAAGGTCAGATACGCCATGTTCGCCCTCCGATCTGGGTCGCCAAGATGCGATCCCAGTCGTACTCCACGCCGAGTCCGGGGCCCTCCGGCGCGTAGACAAACCCGTTCTTGTCGACGGCATCAAACCCATCTCGGTACTCGTGAGCCACTGCCGAAGCGGTCGATGTGATCTCGTACTGCGGATGAAGCAGGCCCATCTCGTAGTAGTTGGAGTTCCGCATCGCGCACATCAGGTGTCGATGCGCCGGCCCGCAGAAGTGCAGTTCAACATCTGCACCAAGGCCCTCCGCAGCATGGGCGATCTTCATGACACCGGTGATTCCCCCATCGTAGTCAGGGTCGGCGCGAAGGAAGTCTGTCCCTCCCGCGACAAGGAAGTCGATCTTCGGCTCCAAACTCCGGAGATGTTCGGTCATGAGAAGCGGTGTGCGGATGCGCTCGCGCAACCGAGCGTGCGCCTGTGCCGAGATGCCGCCATCACGGAATGGGTCCTCGTACCAGAAGTAGCCGTACTCATCGAGCACGCGGCCGAGCTTCACGGCCGCACCGAACGTCGACAGCAGGCTGGAGACGTCATCCATGAGGTCCATCCGGTCCCCAACCCGCTCTGCGACCACCCGTGCCGTTTCGATCTCCCGCCGGAGGTTCTCCTGGAACCATCCGTGGATCTTGAACGCCGGGTATCCGCGCTCCAGACACCGCTCTGCGAAGTTCGCATATGCCTCTGGGGTGCCCAGCCCGTCGGGATCGTCATCTGCCAGTACGGTCGAGGCATACGCGGGCAACGGTCGGGACACGGCCCCCAGAAGCTCGTACACCGGTACCCCGTACCACTTTCCGGCAAGATCCCACAACGCGACATCGATCACGCTGAACCCAATACGCCCAGCTTGGCGCATGGCATGCTTGCATGCGTTGTAGACGCCTTCGCGGTCCAGAGCGTTGCGACCGAGCACCCAGCGGATACACTCGTCGATCGAAACGTGGTCCTCCCGCCATCCGCCCACGTACTCCCCGGTCACGCCTTGGTCGGTTTCGATACGGATCGCGTAGCCGGATCGGGAGCCCCGCTCCATTCCAGGGTTGGTGAACGAAAACTCGATCGCCTCGATCGTCGTTACAACAGGCTTCTCTCCCACAGTGCACCTCTCCCATCGCTTGGAACATCCATCCACCGACACCGGAATGAGGGTCAGCGTACAGGCGAGGAAATGTCGCCGGAAGACGGGGCGCCAAACAAGGGCGTCCTGCTCTCGCTCGTGCACGGGCCATGCCCTCGGGTATGGTTAGTCCTGGTTAGGCCAACCTGATAGGAGTTCACCATGACGTCCCTGGACCGCACGTCTTCGCTGGAACCGCTCGTGGTTGGAGGCAGCCAAACGTACCTCACCACCACGATGGGCCAGCCGGTGGTCGCCTGGGGCTTCAATTACGACCGTGACCGCGAGATGCGCCTCTTGGAGGAATACTGGGACCGCGAATGGCCCAAGGTCGTCAACGATCTCCGGCTCATGCGTTCCCACGATGCGAACATCGTCCGCATCCACCTCCAGACCGCCGCGTTCATCGACGCGGACGGTCATCCTCGCCACGCTGCTCTCGACCGGCTCGTGGAACTCGTCGCCGTCGCCGAGGAGCTCGACATGTACCTCGACATCACGGGCCTTGCCTGCTACCGAAGCGACGATCCCGGGCTGTCCTGGTTCAACAGCCTGACAGAAGGCGAACGGTGGGAGATCCAGGCCCGGTTCTGGACGGCGGTCGCCACCGCCGTCCGCGGACGAAGCGCTGTTGCCTTCTTCGACCTGATCAATGAGCCCGCCGTGCCGGCGGCCAGGACCGACAGCTGGTATGCGGGGAAGCTCGGTCCGTTCTCCTACTGCCAATTCCTGGTTCGTGACCTCGCCGGCCGCGACCGTAGCACCGTGGCCTCCGACTGGACCCACAAGATGACAGAGGCGATCCGTGGGGCGGATCCCGACCGATCGGTGACCATCGGTTTGTTGCCGAACTCCGCTGCCGCCGGGGTTGACCCCGTCGCCGTGGCGCCGCATCTTGATCTGCTCGCGGTGCACGTCTATCCCGACCCCGGCGAGGTCTCCGCCGCCGTGGAGATCGTCCGGGACCTCGCCGCACTCGGGAAGCCGGTGATCGTCGAAGAGCTGTTTCCGTTGCGCTGCTCGATCCAGGAACTCCGCGAGTTCATCACGCAGACCCGGCCCTATGCCTGCGGGTGGATCGGTTTCCACTGGGGCGAAGCCCCCGCAAGAAGCGGACACCCGGACAACAAGGGCCTGATCGACCGCTGGCTCGCGCTCTTCGATGACCTCGGCCCGGAGGTGACACGACCCGCAGCCGGTACCTGAAGCACCTAGATCTCCAGCCGTTCTCCAGCGGCGACGCGGAGCATCCGGACGGGCCCCAGGATGCCGGACACCGTCTGCCCGGGAAGTACGTATGGGGTGTTCGTCCATTCCTGCAGGTACGGCCCGAGCGTGTTGCACACGAGGAGTTCGATCTTGTTGCGTCCCACCCGGATCAGATCGTCGACGCCGATCCGGTACGGAGACCACAGGAGCGTTCCCGCCAGCCGGTCGTTGACGGATACCTCAACCGTGCCGCGCACGTGCCCGAGATCCAGCGTCCACGATCCCCGGTCGACCTCGGAGAGCTCCACCTCCTGGACGTACCGGACGGCACCGGAGTACCCGGACAGCCCCTGGGTGCACCAGTCACCGAGAAGGATCGATCCCTCAGAGGTCTCGAAGATCGGTGGACCGTGCCATAGCCGTCCGCCCGACCGGCCGCCGCCGGTCTCCACACGGATCTCGGCCCTGCAGGCCCATCGTTGCGTTTGGGGAAGGAACACCTTGCCTTCGACGCACGGTATCTCTCGGCCGTCGAGCAGGACGGACACCGAACCCGACACCGGCAGCTCCATGCTCCTGGTCCCCGGAGGCACAGTCACACGGAACCACTCCACAGCCGGCTCTTTGGCCTCCGGACGGGTTTCGACGTTCACGTAATCGGCGCTCGGTGTGGCGGGTCCGGTCAACCACTCGGCCTCCGGGAGCGGGTGCGATCGTCGCCACAGATGCGCCCACGACGGGTCGTACCAGGGTGTGAGCCTGGCCCGGACGGGCGCCGGCCTCCCGTCACGTTCGCCGGCCCAGCCCGGCATCGTCGCGATCGTCGTCCGGGTGCCGTCGGCATGCCGCGCGAGCGCATCGAGAAAGACTCCAGTGGCCCGACCCGGGTCGTGGATCTCGATGCGCACCTCGTTGAGACCTGCGCGGAACGCGCTCGTGGCCTCGTATCGGATCACCATCGGAAAGGGAGCGTTCTCGTACGGGAAGAACTCGCCCTGGCGTGCGATTACCACGTCGTTCACGAGAAGGGTGGCAGGTCCGTCGCTGCCGAAGTGCAGCGTCACCTCATCGGGGGCCGAAGACAAGCTGATGCTCCGTGTCATCGTGAACGTCGAACCCCGGGCGGGCTCGTCGTCGGGGACCAGCACCTCCGGACGCGCGAAAGCCTCTGGATCACGAACCAACGTGTAGAAACCACGGGCTCCCAACGCCGGTGATCCCAGGAGGCGCGCAGCGTCGGTCACCGAGTCGGCGTCCGCGATCATGCGGATCTCCAGCAGGTTGTCGCCGCTTCTGACGTGAACCGGCGAGATCGTCAGGTACCGGTCGTCGTCGGTGGTGACCTCTTGGCCGTTCCACCAGACGCGACGCCGGGTCCGTGCACCGACAGCCAGATACGCGTCCTCTTCCCGTCCGGCGCGGAGGACCGTGCGGAACTGGACGGCCTGACCCGCGTCGAGCGCCCCGAGGTCGAGAAACTCTTCAGGGACGAATCCCTTTTGGCCGTGCTGTGCCTGGCTCCGCAGGATCCGATCTCCGCGGATCCCGCGGGAAGGTGACCAGTCCACCGGGTGCCAGTCTTCTCCAGCCCGGAACGCCGACACGTCGGACAGCGGTTCGGGCGCCGAGTCCGGCGCGCACGGTCCCGTCGTCCATCCCCCGGTTCCGAAGGTCGCGCGGACGGGGCCCCATTCCGCCGCCGGAGCGCCATCGTCATCGACGTCATATCCGGGTCGGCGGTGATGGTCCATCGACCACACCGCGAGGGGTGGATGCCCATCGTAGGGCGGCATGTCCAGATCGCCCCACCGATTGTCCATCGTCGGCTCGATCGCCGACGACCATGATTCGGCCAAATCGATCTCCTCGAGGATCCCGCCGGTCACAGGAGAGGGCCCCTCGTCCACGTCGTCTCCACCGAAGACGACGAGTGCTGCCGGGCCGTCGTCGAACGGGATCTGAACGCGAACCCGTCCGTTCTCGATGGCGTGCGCGAGTCGTCGCGTCCGCCCCGTCGTCGGATCCCAGAGGTAGACGGGCCCGCCGACGTCCGCGACCGTGACCTCGGCCGCCTCCAGATACCGTCGCGGATCGAACGTATAGGTGAACTGCCCCGGACTGCCGGCGTCGACCTGTGTGGCACGCGGATATACAGCGGGAACGAATAGGACGTGGCGATCGCCAACCTGGCGCAACAGTGTCGGAACGGGCGCCTCCACACGGCGAGCCAGACCACCGAGACCGGTACCGGGCAGCTCGTCTGGTTCCTGCACCAGGATCGCCCGGCCCTCACCGAACAGCCGGCGCAGCCGCTCCACGGCTGCCTGGTCCCCGGCCGCGGCCAGTCTCGGCTCGGCGCCGACGGCCACCAGCGTTCCTCCGGCTTCCACGAACTCGACGAGCACCCGAGCGGTCTCCGCCTCCAGCACCTCGCAGCCGGGAAGGACGAGCGCTCGATACGTCTCGCCGGAGACCCGAAAGGCTCCCTCGGCCACCTCTCCGCGCACCAGCGAGTCGTCGTCCACGACATCGAAATCGCGTCCGTCCGCATCGAGCACACCGGGATAGGTCTGCGGCCAATCCCGGGTGCCGACGATCCGGCGGTACAGATCATCTGCACGTCGCGCCCGATCCTGGGCGCCGTCCAGCGTGGTGTAGGCCTGGACAGTGGTCGACGGGAACACGACGGCGACATCGCAGCGATGCACGCCACTGGAGAGCACGGCACACAGGCGGGCCACCGTGTCCGCGAACAACTTGTAGTGGCGCCAGTACGGCTGCCGCCAGCAGGTCGAGGGCGGCGCCCACTCCCACCATCCGCCGAGCGTCGAGTAGTACACGGCGTGCGGGTCGTACAAGGTCGCGCCGTCACGGAGGTACGGCAGCAGCCAGTCGAAGGTCTCCTCCAGCGAGCCGCCCCATCCGGTCGAGTGGAAAGCCTCCAGCCAGACGTGACGGTGTCCGTACAGATGTGCCAGGGACGAATGGGGTTTTGTGTCGCCACCGTGGTCGCTCCCGGGGGCACCGAACCATCGGTGTGTACGCAGATAGTCCGCATACAGGCGGACGCAGGCCGTGGGCTGTCCGGCACGGCTCAGGCCCTGCTGGTCGAACCCGCAAACCATGTCGCGCTCCGCATGCCAGGCATTGAGCGGCCTGAAGAACGCATCCTCGGCGAGCTTCCCCCGGGTGAGCTGATAGTCGACCCGCACCTGCTCGGCCCCCGGGACGTCCTCCCAGAGGGCGGCCAGGTGGCGTTCGATCCGGTATCCACGGCCGTGGGCGAAGGCATCCTCGAAACCTGGCCCCCAGGACGGCATGTGCGGGAGTTCGTCCTGGAAAGAACCGACGATGACGTCGCCCAAGTACCCCCCGAGCCGGCGTTCGAACTCTCCGTGAACGAGATCCATGAGGGCACCGCAGGCCGCCGGGTCGAAGTAGTTGAACCCGGTCGGACGGGCATAGGCGAGCATGACGCGGCCGGATCCCTCGTACGCGAGCCTTCCATCGACCAGCGGCACCTCCACCGGCTCGACGCCCAACTCGAACGCGGCGATCGGCCGGGCACCAGACGGAGGGACGAGCACGCACGAACCGGTTGCGGTGAGGCGCTCGATGACCTCACCACGGAAGCGGGGATGGTCGCGGACCAGGTGACCCTGCAGGTTCGCACCCGAGAACCCGAGCTGGTCGTAGAACCAGATCCTGAAACCGACCCTTCGGGCGTGGTCACAGACGCCACGAAAGATCTCCCACCATGCGTCGGACTGGAAGACCGGATCGTCGGAGCGGGATCCGTACAGCGGGCCCGTGGGAGCGAGATTGATGACGACGGCATTGTGGATGCCTCCCTCGATCAGGCGGTCCATCTGCCAGCACAGCCGTCCGGCATCGAGGGGTTCGCCCGACCACCACCACAAGGGAACCGGCGAACGGTCCGCCGGAGGCTTCGAGAACAGGTCGTGCAGGTCCTCGTGAGGTACGTCCAGGCTCACGTTCCAACCCCCCCTAGATTGACGTTCTCGGCGATGACCATAGACGCCGCCGAATACTGGTGGAGCGACAACAGCGCGCCGGCGCTCAACGGCGTTCCGGCCGTCTCCCGTTAGGAATGTGCGTCGGCGCTGCGCAGATCCACGACCTCGAGCTGTCCCTCCCCGAGCCGGGTACGGAGGGCCTTCTTGTCGAACTTGCCGACGCTCGTCTTGGGGATCTCCTCGACGACCGCCCACCGTTCCGGCAGCCACCACTTCGCAACCCGGTCGGCGAGGAACGCCTGCAGCGCCTCGGGCGTGATCCCGCTGCCGGTCTTGGCGACGACGCAGGCGAGCGGCCTCTCCTGCCACCGCTCATCGGCAACCGCGATGACCGCCGCCTCGGCGACGTCGGGATGCACCGGATGGGCCGCCAGTGAGGCCTCCGGCTCATGCCAGAGCGACCTCTCGTCCCTCGGCGGCCGAGCGGTAGGAGGCATCGAGGATCCTCAGGACGTTCAGCGTTTCCTCAGGGCGCACCAGCGGCTCCACATTGCCCTTGGCGACCTCGACCCAGTGCGCGATCTCGTCGACCCATGCGTTGCGGCGACCCAGATTGGGGAACGTTTCGGTCGCGGGACGGCCATTCCGGAGCCGGTGCACCGCTGGCGGGTCGGTCACGACGCCGGCCTCGCTTCCCAGGATGGTGGTGGACAGCCGGTAGTCGTCCGCATCCATGTTCGCCGCCCACGCCGTCTTCAGGACGACGCTGCTCCCACCCTCGAGCCGAACAAAGGCAACCGCGAAGTCCTCGACATCGAACCCATCAGGTATCCAACCGCCGAGAGCTGCGATCTCCGGTCGGTTGCCGAACGCGCGTGCGGACATGGCACTCACGGTGAGCGGCTTCGGATTGCCCATCAGCCAGAGCGTCTGATCTAGAGCGTGAACACCGAGATCGATGAGGACGCCGCCCCCCGACATCGCCCGCGAGTGTTGGCCGGGACGGGACGGAAGCAGGAATCTGCGCACCCAGCTCGTCTCGGCGAAGTAAACGTCTCCGATGTCCCCCGCGTCGATCACCTCCTTGACCGCCAGGATCCCCGGCGCCCACCGGAACTGCTGGGCAGCCATGAGCTGCCTACCGTGCCGCCGAGCCGCAGCGAACATGCGCTCCGCCGCCTCCGCGGTGGGAGCGAGTGGCTTCTCGCACAACACGTGCGCTCCGCCCTCGAGGGCCGTCACGGTGGCGTCCTCATGCAGTCCGTTGGGGAGGCAGACGCTGACGATCTCGGGACGTTCCGTCTCGAGCATCTCGCGCCAGTCCGCGTAGACCCGTCCGACGGGGAAACGGCTCGCCAGCCCTTCCGCTCGCACGACATCCACATCCGCGATCCCTGCGATCTCCGTACCCGCAGCGAGATAGGCCGGCAGGTGGCCCAGCTCCGTGATCCCCCCAGCTCCCAGGATGCAGACGCGCATCGTTCACCCCTCGGTGTTCATCGACGTCAACGGCATGATCCAGCGGTCAGCGCCCCGTCGGGACTGCATCGCACCGGACATGATTGGCCTAACCAGGACTAACCAAGCCACCATAGATAACTGGCACAGCCACGTCAACGCAGCGAGCACCGTAGCGGCAGGTTGATCAGGACCGGTAACCGTGACCGGCTGTTCGACGGCACCAGGTCACAAAGCCCGTTGCACGCTCGGTGGGTCAACCATCTACATAAGCTGGGAGTGGTCGAAATCGATGAAAGCACCCGATCGGGCCGGACGGCCGATCTCATTGGAGGTACGATGCGCACTCTTCCGTTCGGTCGTGGTGGCGTGTGGCTCAAGGGAAACCTGCACACCCACTCCACGAACTCCGATGGCCGACCGATGGAAACGGATCCTTCACGTGCACACATCACCCGTCAAGGCCGTCCGCCTGTCGACGAAGGGCGCAGCGAGCGCCTACCGCAACTACAAGCGGCCGGCCACCGAGACCGAACTCAATGTTCGCTGGTTGATGGAGCATAACCACCATCCGGTTCGACTGACCGTCACAGACAACCGCGGACGCAGAGCCTGGACGAACCTGTTCGATCTCTGACCGCCGGCGACACCTCGGGCAGAAGGAGGGCTATACGTTGACCACGCCAGCGGATCCTCGGGCTAGCGACGCACCGAACATCGTTCTGATCCTCGCCGACGACATGGGGTTTTCCGACATCGGCTGTTTCGGTGCCGAGATCTCCACCCCCAACCTCGACCGGCTCGCAGCCCAGGGCGCGCGACTCACGCAGATGTACAACTCAGCTCGCTGCTGTCCAACCCGGGCCTCACTGCTCACCGGCCTCCACCCCCACCAGACCGGCGTCGGCCACATGATCTCGGACTTCGGACATCCCTCCTACCGCGGCTTCCTCAACGACCGGTGCGTCACCATCGCGGAGGCGTTGCGGCCGCACGGCTATCGCACGTTCATGTCCGGCAAGTGGCATGTGGGCGGTGGCCCCTGGGGGACAGATCCCAGCGCATGGATCGACGGAGGGGAGCCCGGTACCCGGCCCCGCCCGATCGACCGCGGATTCGACCACCACTTCGGCACCCTCGAGGGAGCGGGCAGCTATTTCGATCCACACACGCTCATCAGCGACGAACAGCTCGTCACCACCGTGGACCCCGACTTCTTCTACACGGACGCCATCGGCGATCAGGCCGCCGGAGCGATCGAGCGGTACGCGCGAGGGAGCCAACCTTTCTTCGTCTATGTGGGCTACACCGCTCCCCACTGGCCGCTGCACGCCCTCCCCCAGGACATCGAGCGCTATCGCGGACGGTACCGGGACGGATGGGACGCCGTACGGACCGCCCGCCTCGAGCGCCTACGCGACTCCGGGATCCTGGACCCCGCGTGGCCCATCACTCCCCGCGATCTTCAGGCCCCCGACTGGAAGGACGTCGAACACCGCGAGTGGGAAGACCTCCGCATGGCTGTCTACGCCGCGCAGATCGACAGCATGGACCAGAGCATCGGACGCATCCTCGACGCACTCCAGCGGACGGGCACCGCCGACAACACCCTCGTCATGTTCCTGTCCGACAACGGGGGCTGCGCCGAGTTCCTCCACGAAGACTTCCTCACCAAGATCGATCTCGTGATCCCGCATACCCGTGACGGGCGACCCGTCCGCCTCGGCAACGATCCCTCGATCGAACCCGGTGACGCCGACACGTACATGAGCTACGACCTGCCGTGGGCCAACGCGAGCAATACTCCCTTCCGCCTGTACAAGCACTGGGTCCACGAAGGCGGGATCGCCACACCGTTCGTCGCCTGCTGGCCGAACGAGATCCCCCCCGGACAGATCCTCCACGAGCCGTGCCACGTATCCGACATCATGGCCACCTGCCTGGAGGCAACCACCACTCCCTATCCGACCGAGTATGAGAATCGGCCGATCACTCCTCTCGAAGGTGAGAGCTTCCTGGCGATGCTCCGCGGAGAACCCTGGAGCCGGCGGGACCCGATCTGTTGGGAACACGAAGGTAACCGCGCCGTGCGCTGGGGCCGCTGGAAACTCGTCTCACGACACCGGGTTCCATGGGAGCTCTACGACATGGCCGAAGACCGCACCGAACTCGACGACCTCGCAGCACGCAACCCACAGAAGGTCGAAGAACTCGCGGGCGTCTGGACAGACTGGGCCTCCCGCTGCGATGTCCTTCCATGGGAACGGTTCGCCGAACTGATACGGGCCTCGGTCGGACGCGACTGATGCTGACCGTCCAGCCGGGCGGTCAGCGCTCTTCGGCTCTCCTCGCCAGCGCCTCGTACTCCTCATCCAGCCACGGTCGCTGCGCAGGCACATCGCGCTTCCGCGTCTGGTAGAGCGCGCGGAAGATGTACGCACGGCGCGGTGTGTCGGTGAGGTTCGGGCCGGCGTAATGGAGGATCCGGCAGTGATGGATGCTGGCGCCCCCAGCCGGCAACGGATAAGCGACCGCGTTATCAGGCTGGACGTCATCCGTCATCAACCCATGCACCAGCGGATCGTCGTCGATGTGGCGGTGCCAAGCGACATCCCGTACCCGATGACTCCCCGCAACGAACTGCATGCAGCCACTTTCGACAGATGCATCCTCCAGCGGCATCCAGATGCTGATGCCCTCGAAGTCGTACTGGGGATCCCAGTAGGCCTCGTCCTGATGCCACGGGGTCTCGCGTCCATAGCGGGCCGGCTTCAGAATCATGTCACTGGTGATCACCAGCTCTTCGCGGGAGCGTCCCAACAGTTGCTCAGCGATCCGCATCGCGTTGCTCCAGTAGACGGACCCACGGAGTTGCGGATACTTGTGCTCGGGCGCGAGCATCTGCGGCAGTACTTCCTTCCCCTCCTCGTCACGGGATCCGGCAAGATCGAAATACAGGTCTTCGTCGTGCCCGATCCGCCTCGTGAAAATCTCATCGTAGATCTGACGCAAGCCTTCCAATTCTTCGACGGTCGTGATCCTGGGCACGGTCAGGTAGCCGTTCTCCTCGAAGAAGCCGACCTGCCCTCCATCCAGTTCTCCGGTCATCTCAGACACGTGGTCTTCTCCCATTCCTATCACCGTGTCGATACGCTCGCCCGGGAGGTGGTGTATGGCGTCATATCCATCTCGGGGTACCTGGCGGAGACTCCGTCGATTGTCTCCTCCGTCCAGTAGGGATGCCCTGGAGGCGGGAACCCGATTGCGTTGCGTGCCTCGACGGTGGCTCGTTGCAGGAAGTCGATCATCTGCGGAGTCGCAGCACGCCCAGCATGACCCGTGATACCCAGCCACGGATACCGGCTCGAACAGTACGTGAAGAACTGGACCGCCCGAGCGCCCGGCCCCCGGAACGCCGAGCCACGATGGTACGTGCGGACGCTGTACATGAGGAGCGACCCTGCGGGAGCCTCGACGGGCTGCTCGTGCTCATAGAGATCGGGACGATCCTCTCTGGACTTCCAGCTCGGCCAGCAGATCTCGTCGGAATAGTGGCGACGAGAGACCACGTAGGTGGGGGCGGTGTCCACCGTAACGTCGGTGTAGTACGCGATACAGGGGATCTGTTCGTAGGTAGGATCGCTGGATGGATAGGCCAGCGTGTGGTTGCCGAAGTCCCAGTGCAGATCCTGATCGGTGTCGCCCGACGTCTTGAGCTGGAGGATGCCACCCTCCATGAGCAGGTCGTCGTGGCCGATGTGCTGCGCCACGAAGGCTTGGATCTCCGGATCGAACACCACACGATCGAGCGGCTCGTTGCCCAGGGGAGCAACGGGAAGACCATCGAAAGCGCCTTCGACCGGCTTCGGCTCGGGGGTGTTCCCCGGATCGGCAGCATAAGCGAAGAAGCCGGGTATCCGCTCCTCGATGGCCCGGCGAGCATCGGCGAGGTCTTCGGCGGTGAGGAATCCCTCGACAACGACGTAACCATGTTCGAGATAGTGGTTCCGGTGCTCGTCCGTGATGCGCGCCATCTCTCTCACTCCTCTGTTGACCCAGTGGTTCCTTGTGGTTACCCGGGGTGCCAACCTCCCGTTGCGCGGTCCCTCATGCATCTGGCATCCTGGTCAGGGTAGGTTAGACCAATGGTGGAGACAAGTGTAAGGGCGTCCACCCTTGCGGGGAGCACACAAGGAGGAGACCAGTGCCTTCCAAGATCAGCGACGAGCACCTCGAGCACTACCGTCGTCACGGGTATGCGGTGATCGAGGGCTTCCTGGACCAGCAGGACCTCGCCCAAGCCCGGACCGAGATCGAGGAGATGTTCCCCGGATGGCTGGCGTACGTCGACAACCCTGACGCGGCTCCGCGACCCGAGGACCAAGGATTCAACGTCAAGGTCTTCCCGTTCGTGGGAAATGCCATCAACTCCATAACGACCGCACCGGAGATCCGCGACTTCGTCTCACGGTTCATCGGTCACGATGACCTGGCCATCACGCAGTCGAATCTGATGCTGAAGCAGTCGGGCGGAGTCGCGGACGCGGATCAGGATCTCCACTGCGACAGCCTGGGACAGACGCTCACCTACCCTTCCGCCGACCCTGCCTTCTGGCAGGTGCTGTTCATCGTCTACTACACCGACGTCGCCCCGGACCAGGCCCCCACAGCGGTGGTTTCGAACGAAGTGGTTGGGGGCGAGGTTCGGTGGCCGTCGATCGTGTCTCGCGAGGATCGGCCGGACCTCTACGAGCAGGAACGAAAGCTCCCCATCAAGGCAGGCACGTTGTTCGCCTACAGTGTGCGTACATTCCACCGTGGCACGAAGTTCGCCAAGCCGGGCGCGCGGGTCGTCCAGTTCCTGTCGTATGCCCCTGCGGAGTGCCGCTGGGTGGGCATCACGGGGTGGCCCGGCCGCACCGGAGGGTCGGAGGACTGGAAGCGCTTCGTGGAGCGGGCGACCCCCTCCGAGCGTGAGTTGTTCGGCTTCCCCCCACCCGGGCACCCGTTCTGGACCGAGGAAACCCTCGCGGGTGTCAAGGCTCGCTATACCGAGATGGACATGACCCCCTACACCCAGGCCGTTCGGACCTGAGCAGGCACGGAGAGTCGATTCCGCAGCGAGGAGGCGAACAATGGGGACCTCGGTTCACCAGGAGCTCTTGACCGACGAGCACGTTGCCTTCTACCGGCAGCACGGATACCTGTCGGTGCGCGAGGTCATCCCGTCCACCCTTCTCGCCCGTGCGCGTGCGGTCACCGACGAATTCATCGAGCGCTCACGGGAACTGTATGAGAGCGACAACGTGTTCGATCTCGAGCCCGCACACACCGCCGACGAACCCCGGGTCCGGCGGGTCAAGAATCCCGTGGAGAACGATCCGGTGTTCGATGAGATCATGCGCTCGCCCGCCGTCCTGGACCGGGTGGCACAGCTCATCGGTCCGGACATCCGCTACCACGCCAGCAAGTTGAATACGAAGACGTCCGCGGGCGGGAGTCCGGTCGAGTGGCATCAGGATCTGGCCTTCTACCCCTACACCAACGAGGACCTGTGTGCGGTCGGCGTGGCGCTGGACGACTGCGACGAAGCCAACGGTTGCCTTCTCGTCGTGCCCGGCTCCCACTTGGAGCCCGTCATCGACCACCACGTGAACGGCGTCATGGTGGGTGCCGTGCCCCCGGACACGGTCGAGGAGAACCGGGTCGAACCGGTCATCGTCCCTGCGGGCGGCATCTCCATCCACCACGCAAAGACGCTTCACGCCTCGGCCCCCAACCGATCGAATCGCCCGCGCCGGCTGCTACTTCTCCAGTACGGAGCCGCCGACGCGTACCCGCTGGGCCTGAACACTGCATACACGGACGTCACCCTCGAGCGGTTCGAGCAGATGATCGTTCGGGGACGAAGCAGCGGCATCGCGAGGGTCACCGAGCAGACGATCCGGATCCCGAACTACTCGGCCAGGAGCGGGTCGATCTTCGAGATGCAGGAACAGGCCATGTCCAGCTTCGCGCGGGACCAGCGCTGACGGGGGGGAAGCCCTCGATACGACAGATGCGAGTCAGGATCGACGGGAACACCCGGCTCTTCTTCGACACCGAAGGCTCCGGCTTCGCCGCCGACGGGACGTCGCTGTGCGAGAAGCAGACCTTGATCACCCTGCACGGGGGGCCGGGCGCGGACCACGTCTTCCTCCGTGGCGCCTTCGGGCCGGTCTCCGACCACGCCCAGATCCTTCTCTACGACCAGCGGGGAAACGGCAGAAGCGATCACAGCTCACACGAGTACTGGAACCTGGCCACGTGGGCCGATGACGTCGTTCGGTTGTGCGACGCTCTGGAAATCACCCGCCCGGTCGTCTGGGGAGGGTCATGGGGAGCGCAGGTTGCGCTCGCCTATGCCACCCGGCACCCGGCACATGCGGCCGGGCTCATCCTCGACGGTCCATGTGCCCGCTTCGTGCACAGCAGGGTCGTCGAGGGTTTCCGGCGTGCGGGCGGCGACCGGGCAGCCGAGGTGGCCGGCAGGTTCTGGACCGATCCACGACACGGCGACTTCGAGGAGTATGTCCGGACCTGCGTCCCGGCCCACGCCCGGCGGTCCGCACGGTACGGGCACTCCCCCGCCGGATCGGTACCATCCGCATCCAAGATCGGGATGCACTGGGCCGCCGGCGAGTGGCAGACCTTCGACCTCCGCCGCGGCCTGCCCGCGATCGAATTTCCCGTGATGGTGTTCACGGGCGGCTACGACCCGATCACGCCGATCGAATCGGCCCGCGAGGTCGCCGCCGGCCTCCGCGATGTCCGTCTGCACGAGTTCCCCGACGCCGGCCACGGCGTCCTCCGCGAAGAACCCGAGCGCGTCCACGAACTGTTGATCGGCTTCCTGCAGGAGATCGCAACCTCACCCGGCGCGGCATAGCCGGTCAGCCGCCGGAGTCACACGGCTGCCGGAAGAACGCATCGGGGCCCGTGGGCCAGGATCCCTTCTGGTGCCGGAGGCCACCGTCCACGTAGCAGATGCTGCCTCGGGTTCCATCGAAGGGGCTGGGTGCGGTATCGCTCCACCAGTATTCGGCGGCGTCGATGGTCATCGAGTGGTCCCGGGCCCCGAACCCGACGGCGCCGGCCATGATCGGATGGTCGGGGTTGGGAAAGCGTGTCTGGTGCAGGCCGCGCTGGAAAGTCTCGGGGGTGAGGTTGGGTCCGGCCATCTGGAGGCCGGAAGCGAGAGCGAGCAGCGGCCGGTAGACGAGCTCGGAGACGTTCTCGACGTCGCCGTCCCATGTGGGATCGATCTCCCGCATGGCCCAGCGCACCGGCATGTCCTCGCTCCGCACCTGGCGCGGCTGGACGGTGATGCCCACGGAGTTGGCGACCTGGTCGCTAGGACCAGTCCGCAATCCCGAATTCTTGTCGTTCCAGCTATAGGTCGTGAGAAGCCACTCCGGATAGTAGGTCTGGGCGGTTGCAGCCCGCATACGGCCGAGCCGGTGACAGAGGCAGAAGATGGTCGTGACGCCGGCGGCCTTCATCTGGAGCATCTCGTTCGAGCGTTGCGGATCGGCATCACGGCTCTCGATGGTCTGGCCGTCGGTGACGAAGGCCAGCTCGAGTCGCTCTCCACACCTGGCGAGCTCGCTCTCCAGCGCGGCGAGGGTGTCAGGCTGACGTTCCCAGGTCCAGTAGTCGAAGAAGGCACCGAAGACGCGCTGCTGGTCCTGGAGGGTGGGGTCACCGGCATGTTCGGCGGGGGATCCGGCGAACCGGCCACATGCCCACTCACCCATGTTGGCCATGATCCTGTCGACGGCCATGGGGTACTGCCAGACATACGGCTGCGTTCGGGTCAGGACCTCCTGGAAGAAGAACGGCGTGTCGACAGCCGACAGGACGCCACGTCGGGCGAGTTCTTCATAGTACGTACTCCCCCAGAAATAGTGCAGCGACGCGAACACGTTCTCCGAGTCGGCCTCCACCGCACGAGCACGCTCCTCCTCTGGTGTGCCTTCGCTGCGTTGGTCGATCGGCACGAACCGCAGTCGCCGGCCGTAGAGCTCGAAGCGACGGTTGAAGAACTGTTCGAGGATCGTGTGGTTTCCGTCCATGCCCGGCGCAGCGATCCGGATCTCATCCCTGAGAACACCCTTGTAGGTCGAGCCGCCATTTTCCCCCTCCCAGTAGGGAATGCAGGGCGGCGACTGGGGATCTTCGATCTGTCGAGGAGGATCCCCCACGCAGCGCCGCACCCGAGGGACGTCGATCACGTCCACCGCATCGGCGAGCCTGTCCGGTGGCGACGCCTCGTCCGTGGCGTCGCCTCCGTCCCCGCGGCCCTCCCCGAAGTCACTGAGCTGCTCGAGGGGGGCCTCTTCGATCTGGTCCACGGCCTGCGGCGCGAACTCGGCGACCGTCGGCGGTGGAGGGCTGGCCACCGTCAGTGAGACCACCGCCAGAACGATCACCAGTCCCACCGTCAGCGTCCCATAGACGACGCCCGGACCCGCCGGCCGCGCTCCCCTGTCGCTCATCCTCGCCGCCCCGCCCACGTTTGGCCTAACCAGGACTAACCATCTACAGTCTAGGAACCCTCCCAAGAGGCGTCAACCAGATGCCACGGCGGAAAGGTCCCGTCAGTGGAGCTCGACCTTTTGAATCGACTGCCCTACCTCACACCGGCATCCAGTGGGCGTCCTTGCCCCACCACTTCACGTTGCAGCCCGCCGCCTTGGTCACGGGTACACTCACCGGCTTCCCGGCGAGCAGCTCGTCGAGTGCCTCCCGGAGGTCCTGCCGGCCGACCCTGGACGGGTCGTTGGGGCTGTCGTCGAGCCGACCCTGGTAGGCGAGGGTGCGGTCCGGTCCGAACACGAAGAAGTGTGGGGTGCGCAACGCTCCGTACGCCCACGCGACGTCCTGGCTTTCGTCCCGGAGATACGGGAACTCGAAGCCCTTCTCACGGGCCCGTTCGACCATGTGCGCGAAGTCATCCGTCGGGTGACCGGCCGTCTCGTTCGAGTTGATCGCCGCCACCTGCACCCCCCCGGCCTCGTAGTCACGCTGGAGGGCGATGATCCGGTCCTCGTTGGCGATGGCCGTCGGACAGTGGTTGCAGGTGAACACCAGGACCAGAGCCTGCTTGTCCCGCGTGAGATCCTCGAGCGTGTGGTCGTTCCCGTCCACCCCCGGCAGGCGGAGGTCGGGAGCCTCGTCACCGACCTCGAGGGTCCTGAACGCCGTGCGTTCCACCATGACGCACCCCTTCCGCGATCGAAGCTATCGTCCCGACCGTGTCGACTTTGGAGCGGTCGCCGATCGGCCTCTACACTTATCATCTAAGTATCTAGAGGGCCAGAGCACGGGGCACAGGTGACGCTCCGGTGACCTGGTCGGCTTCCGATGGCGAGGAGATCATGCGATGAAGATCACCGATGTCCGCGTACACCTGGTGTCGCCGATGGGGAGCACCACGCTGACCAAAGGAGCCCGCTTGGGCTGGGTCTTCATCGAGATCGACACCGACGACGGCATCACCGGACTCGGTGAGTGCTCCAACTGGCCGCGTCAGGGCGACGTGCTCGTGGGCCACACCCTCGAGGTCCTCAAGGAGGAGATCCTCGGCCGCGATCCCGCGCACATCGAGGCGATCTGGAACGACCTGTTCCGCCAGTACACCTACCTCGGCAACCGCGGGCTCATCACCACCGTCATCAGCGGGATCAACATCGCGCTGTGGGACATCAAAGGCAAAGCTGCCGGCAAGCCGATCTACGACCTGCTCGGGGGCCCGGTCCGCGAGGACGTTCTGCTGTACACCCACCCCGCCGGCGCGACCCCCGAGGATCTCGCCGCGGGTGGCCGCCGCCTGGTCGAGGAAGGCTACACGGCGCTCAAGGTCGACCCGTTCCGGGAGCAGGGACCGAAGCACACCGCATTCCTGGGAGGCGAGATCTCCAGCCGCGGCATCCGCGAAGGGGCGGAGGCGATCGCGGCGCTCCGCGATGCCGTCGGGCCGGACGTCGAGATCCTGATCGACGCCCACGGCAACTTCAACGTCGCCACCGCGCTCCGGTGCATCCGCGCGCTCGAGCCCTTCGACCTCACCTGGTTCGAGGAGCCTGTGCCTCCGGAAGGGGTGGACGCTCTCGCCCAGATCCGCGCCCAGACCACCGTGGACCTGTGCGTCGGTGAGCGCCTGTTCACGCGCTGGGACATCCTGCCGATCCTCCAACGCGGTCTGGCCAGCTACCTGATGCCCGACGTCTGCTGGACCGGCGGCATCAGCGAACTCAAGAAGATCTCGACCATGGCCGAGGCGTACTTCATCCCGATGAGCCCCCACAACGCCCTCGGGCCCATCCAGATCTTGGCGGGTGCCCACACCATGATGACCGTCCCGAACTTCTACCGGCTCGAGATCCACCGGATGTTCATGGAGATGTACAACGCGTGCATCACCCCGGAGCTCGACGTCGTCGACGGTCGCCTGCGTCTCTCCGACCGTCCGGGGCTGGGTGCGGAGCTCGACCACGACTACGTCGCGGCCCACCCGGACCCCGACTGGAAACCCCTGTCGTAGGATCCCGCAGGATCCGGAACTTCCCCTACGCGGGGCGCACGTTGCGTTTCTCGTTCCCGCAGCCGCCCTCACCGGTCGGGCGGATCTGGGGCCGCGAGCGGTCCTCGATGCCCTTGTAGGCGTACGGGTCTGACCCGGCCACCATCACGATGTCGCGGAAGTCGTGGATGCCCATCCCCGTGCTCTTCTCGGGCCACAGCCACGGGAGCAGCGACTCTGCGCTCATGTAGTGGTTCGCCACGGCCCGGCGGTAGCCGGACGCCGCCCGGTTGGGCAGGGACCGGTGGAGCAGGTAGCCGTTGAAGAAGACGACCGACCCCGCCTCGACCTCGACGGGCACGGCATCGTCGTCGGAGTACGGGAAGGAGAACGCTTCGCCGGCGCAGTCGAAGCGGGGATCCTCGTGCTGGCGCTGAGGCCAGATCACCCCCTGACGGTGGGAGCCGGGGATCGCCCAGAGGCACCCGTTGTCCTGGGTGGCGTCGTCGAGTGCGATCCACGCCGCGGTCAGCGACCGGTCGCGGGTCGGGATGAAGTACTCGTCCTGGTGCCAGGCCTGGCCCGGCTTCCCGGAGGCCTTCACGAACGACATCGACTGCATAGACTTCACATTCGGCCCGATGATCTCCGTCAGCACCTCCACCACCCGTGGATGAGCCAGCGTCTCCCGGTAGAGAGCGGAGATCTTGTGCGGGAAGTGGACGCACAGGTAGTGCGCGAGGACCGACGCGTCGCTTCCGTCGGCGACACCCGGCTCCAGCCCTGCGACCTCACCCCGCTCGCCGCGGAAGATGGCCACCGTCTCCCGGTGGAGTTCGCCGATCTCCTCCGCGCTGAGCGCACCCGGGAGGACGGCGTACCCGTCCCTGCGGTAGGACTCGACGAGGCCGTCCATCGTCGATGCGGTGTCCGTGGCTTCGATCCTCGACGTCGACACGTTGTCTCCCTCCTGCAGGCGCGGTCTGGACCCGTTCCCTGCCACGAGGATATGACATCGTTCCTAACCAAGTAACCTCGATCCGGTGTCCCAAGGAGGAATCGTGCCCGACGACCTGACACTCTCCGTCCCCGCAGACCCGGTGGACCCGGATCCGCTGCCGCGGCCCGCACCGGTCGGGCCCGGCTCCGCATTCCGCGCGGTGGCCGACGCGGCACCGGTGGCGATCCGGTCGGTTGAGGTCGTCGACGCCCCCGTCCTGCCGGCTCCCCGCCGCCGTCCGCTTCGGTCGTGGCGCTTCGACGCCGGCGATGCCGCCCCCCGGCCCATCGGGGGGGGCGGAGGCGGCCGGCTACCAGCCTCCGGACCGGTCGATCCGGAGATCGGGCGCCGCGCCGTCACCGACCTTATCCGGCTCCCCGTCGACGAGCGGATCGACTGGCTCCAACGTCACGTGTGGCCGCACGAGGCCCGCCTGCTCGCGGCCTTCGCCGAAGGCCCAGCAGCCGGAACTCCGGAGCATTGTCGCCGACCTCGAGGGTCTTGAATGCCGTCCGTGCCGTCATAAACGCACCCCTTTTCGCTCTCGACGCACCTTCACGCACAGGGAGGCTGGAAGAATCGCGCATCTGCGGCTTCTGCCCAACGGGCCCCCGCATACCGTAGTCCCTGCTGCGCGTAGCAGTAGGCTCCCACCTGCTCCTCCCCGGAGGCCGGTCGCTCGTTGGGGTTCCACCAGATGAGCGCCGAGTCACCGATCATCGTCCGGTCGCCGGGGGAGAACCCGACGCACGCCTGGAAGTAGGGGGCCCGGCCACATCGCGGGTTGGGAAAGGTGGTCTTCACGAGACCGTCCCGGAAGCTCTCGGGCGTCAGCTCCGGACCGGCCATCTGGATCCCCGAGGCCAGCAGGAGAAGCTGGGTGTAGAACTCGTAGGCGAGGACGTAGCTCCCACCTCCGGCCCCCGGATCGCCCGCCTTGAGGGCCCAGTACCAGGGCATGTCCGTCCGCGGGAGCATCTTGTTCCAGGAGGTGATTCCGAAGGTGCGCTCAGCCTGGTCCCGGGGGAAGAATCCGCCGGCCGCATGGTAGTCGAGGTTGTGGAGCGTCGATACCAGCCACTCCGGGAAGTAGGCGTTGGACGACGCCGCCCGCATGACCAGGAACGCGGCACCGCTGAGCGTCAGCACCGAGGTGACGCCTGCCTGCCGCATGGCCAACGCGATGGTGGCGAACTGCTGGGCGTTGGGGCCGCTGGAGGAGTCCACTTCGAACTCCCGGCCCTCGGTGGACACGCCACACCGCGCGAGGCCGTCCCGCAGGGTCTGCAGGTCGATGGTGTTCCCGTCCTTCGTCCGTTCGTAGAAGACGCCGAAGACGCGCTCGGGCTCGTTCGCCGTTGCGCCGCCGGCGTGCTCCGGCGCTTGCCCGACGAGGGCGCTACAGACCCACGAGGACAGCTCACGGAGGATTTCGGTCGACGACGGCAGGTAGTTCCACTGGTAGGGATCGTGACGCAGGAAGTGCCTGTCGCTGCGCTGTGTCGGACGCGAGGTGACGCTCACGATGCGACGTCGCGCGAGTTCGTCGTAATAGTGGTGCTCGGCCCCCAACCGGTTCAAGTACTGGAGCGACGCGAAGACCTCCATGCTGTCGGCGGTCTGCGCATCAGCTTGCATCTGTGCAGGCTCGGGGTCCCCGTCGTTGCCGCCCGTGGGTGACAACGGGTGGAGTGTGATCCGTCGGCCGTAGAATTCGTAGCGGCGGTTGAAGTGGGCCAGCACCGCGTCCATCATGCGCGCGTCGGCCCCTTCGACCTCCGGCCAGGCCACGCGAATCTCGTCGGCCGTCACCCCACGGGTGGTGGCTCCACCGTTGTCACCGTCCCAGTAGGGGATGCACGGCGGGGACTGGGGATCCTCGGTTTGGCGCGGCGGATCGCCCACGCAGCGCCGGATGCGGGGAACGTCGATCACCCGCTCCACTTCATCGGCGACCGGCGGAGGTGTCGGCTCGAAGGCGCCGCCGGTTCCGAGTCCTCCTTCACCCGAGCCGAATTCGCTTGTCTGCTCCGAGGGGGCCTCGTCGATCTGTTCGACGGCCTGCGGGGCGAACTCCGCGATCGTCGGCGGTGGCGGCTGGGTCGCGGTCATGGCGACGATCCCGACGACGAGGGCCATCACGGTCGTCAGGGCAGCGTAGGCTACCCCCGGCCCCCGTGGTCTGCGTTTCGCTTCCGTTGTCATGACACCTCTCAGCCGATCGGGCGTGTCCCGCCGTTCCGGGTTTTCGGAAAGATTCCTTACTAGCGTACCGAATGCGGCGCTAGGCTGGGGCCTGACATCCTCTCGCGATCATCCGAGCTCGAAGGAGTGACGCCGTGGCCCGCATGCTGGAAATGTCGGTGCCCGCGGATCCCGTGGACCCGGATCCGCTGCCGCGGCCCGCACCGGTCGGGCCCGGGTCCGCATTCCGCGCCGTGGCCGACGCGGCACCGGTGACGATCCGGTCGGTTGAGATCGTCGATGCCCCCGTCCTGCCGGCGCCCCGCCGCCGCCCGCTGCGATCGTGGCGCTTCGACGCCGGCGACGCTGCCCGCCGGGTCGACGTCGACGCGGTCCTCACCGGCGGGCATGTCGTCGCCGTCCCGCACTGCTGGAGCCGCAGCCACCCCGAGCTGCACGACCACCCGGGCCCGGCGCTGTACGCGCGGGAGGTCACGGCGAACGGCCCCCACGCCCGGCTCGTCGGTTACGGACTCGACTACGTGTCCCGGATCATCGTGGACGGCGAGACGGCCGCCGTCCACGAAGGCGCCTTCGCGCCGGCGGCCGTCGAGCTGCCCGTGGGACGGCCGGTGCCCGTCGCCGTCTGGCTCGACGATCCCGTCGAGGAGCACCGGCTCACCCGGGAGCCCGGACTCAAGAAGACGCGGAAGATCAAGGGGACCCAGGAGGACCACGACTCACGGCCGGGCGGCATGGCCTACGGCCCCCTGTACGACCACGAGACCGTCCGGATGTGGCCCACCGGCGGGATCACCGAGAAGGTGGTCCTCCACGAAACCGGACCGCTTCGCGTGGCGGCGACCTTCGCCACCGCGGAGCCAGGTTCGCTGCGGCTGTCGTGGGTCATCGAGAACCTCGGCCCCCCGGTGCAGGCGGAGATCATGGCCACCATCGGCGGCGCGGCCGTCCGCGTGCAGGTCGAACTCGAACCCGGCCCGGGACGTGCGTCCGTCCGGCTCGACACCGGTGGTGAGTCGCCCTGGAGCCCCGACGATCCCGCGTTGTACGAGCTGCGGACGGCGCTCTTCGTCGACGGTGTCCTCAGCGACGCCGACCGCACAACCGTGGGGTTCCGCTCCGTGGACATGGCCACCGAGGGACCCGGACAGCTGATCCTGCATCTCAACGGCAGCCGCACCTACGTGCGTGCCGCAAACTACATCCCGGGGATGTGGTGGCCGGAGCTGACCGCCACCCGGGTGCAGCGCGACGTGGATCTCGCCCTCGCCGCCAACCTCAACTCCTTCGGCGTCCACGCCACGGTCTGCCCGCAGCTGTACCCGGAGGCCGACCGGCGCGGCCTGCTCGTTTATCAGGACTTCCCGCTGCAGCAGGCCTACGACGCCACCGGCGGACCGCTGATCGAGGGCGGCGCCGACTTCGCGGATGCGTCGCTGCACCTCACCGCGGAGCTCGTGTACCGCTTCTACAACCACCCGAGCATCGTGTACTGGTGCGGCCACAACGAACCCGCGTACATGTTCGCCCCGCCCGAGGGACTGGAGGACACCCTGCCCGCGGAGTCGGTGTTCCGGGAGATGCTGCGGCACCTGCGCGAGCTTCCCGACGAGGAGGCGCTCGACGTCCGCCGTGTCGAGCTGTTCCGGAGCGTCGACCCGACCCGCCCAGCGCTACAGGCGTCCGGGATGGGCGGGAAGCGTCCCGACGGTGACGTTCACGACTACGCCGGCTCGCTGTCCGGGGGCCACGCCACGGCCTCCACCGCCGGACGGACGGCCTTCGTCAGCGAGTTCGGGGCCTGGGCGGCGAACTTCTCGGCCGCCGCCGAGGTCGGCGCGGCCCGGGGGGACTGGCCCCCGCCGCCGGAGGCCGACCGCGACTGGCACATGCACACCCACCTCGTGTGGATCCAGAACACCTTCGCAGGGCGACCCGACCGCTTCGAGGACTTCCAGCGCTGGTGCTTCGCCGGACAGCTCTGGGCGGGGTGGCACGCCAAGACGGTGATCGAGAAGGCCCGCGCCGCGAAGTACCGTCCCAGCGCCGCCCACCGCTGGCACTTCTACGTTGACCACTTCGGCGCCGCCGGGGCCGGTGTGGTCGACCGCCACCGCACCACCGGACCCGCGTACCGGGGTCTGGCAGCCACCAACCGGCCGCTCCTTCCCCTCTCACCGCTCGTGGACGGTGGCCGCATCACCCCGGGCTCCCAGGTGCACCTTCCCCTGATCGTCGTCAACGACCTCGCACGCGATCTGGGCACGGTGCCGCTGCGCTGGCGGCTGGCGGCCCTCGGCGACGAGGACCGGTTCCTCGTCGGGCGCGACGATTGGACCGGACTCACCGACGATCCGCTGCTGCACCCGGCGGCCCCGGACCACTGCGCCGTCCTGCCGCGACGCGCGGGACGCACCCTCCTGGAAGGCGAGATCGAGATCACCGTCGGCCCCGACGACCTGGTGGCGGCCGGCGAGGTCACCTGGACGGCGGACGTCGAGGGACCGGTGGCGCTCTTCATGGCCGCCGACGGCATCGAGAATTGGACGGCGTTCATGGTGGCTCCGGACGGCTGGCAGCCGGCGCCCGGACTCGACGGACCACGGGTCTTCCGCGTGCGCGGCGCGGATGACCGGCCGTTGCGACGCCGCTGGACGGGCGAGGAGGCCGATCCCGAGGCGGCTCCGCCCGACCAGTACCTGCTCGGAGACATCCCCATCGATGTCTACGACGACGTCGACGTTGCGGTCGACGGGACGGCACGATCTTCACCGTTGCCATGGTGCATCCACTGAAGGCGGCTCTTGTCAGACCGACCCAGACCGCTATTATGTGAGGAAAGCTTACGAAGTTGGGAGGCGCCGGTGACGGATCCAGGCAACCCGGAACGACGTCCGCGGGGACCGGGGTTCGTGTATGGCGTGTTGTGCATCGCTGCCGTCTGCATCATCGGTGTGGTCGCGCTGACGGCGACGCAGCCCCCGCCCCCGA